>CAMSZT010000003.1 GCA_947066815.1 uncultured Lachnotalea sp. | reverse complement strand
CGGATTCATGGTAGCTCTGTGCCAGATACAATAATATACGGATCAAAATATTTACCGTCCACGAAGATTGTGCTTCCAAAAGCAGCAGTAGTCTGTCATTGCCGGCCATGATTCCCAGATCATTATATAGATTATCTGTCAATACATTATCGATCGTGACGATCTCCAGGGTGTCCTCTGTCGCCTCTGTGTCCTCCGGATGTAATGTTTGATACAGCGCAAGTAAATTTTTTTTATCCTGGAAAAGGTCTAAAAATACACTGTTTTTGGCGGTGCGCTTTGCCGCGGCCCCCTGTGTCTGCCTGGTATCATCCTGCATGTTATCACCTCCAGTTCTAAAACCTGCGGCCAAAGTCATGGTATCATCCGCTCCTGCCACATCTCAATTATACAAAAAAAGGTACTCGTTTACAAGAAGATCCACAGATCTCTTTTACCCCTGCAGGCAGATGTGCCGAGCCCCTTATCCTTCCAAAATGCTTTGGTGCTTTTCTGCCGGACAGGAGCTTTGTTTTTTCGGGAAGATGTGACAGCATGGCAGGAGCGGGGGTAACATTTTTTGACACATCTTGTTTCTGTCTTTTTGACAGGATAGAATTGACATAGTTTTGAGAATTTGATCTTGGAAGGAGAAGTATGAGATGAAACAGAAAAGAGGCAGGCTGGCCCTGTTCCTGGCGTTTCTCATGGCGGCGGTGTTTTGCCTGGGGGCGCTCACGGCGGGGGCGGCCCAGGAGACTGCATGGGAGACACCTATGGAGGGGACCTGCGGAGAGGGACGGACCTGGAGTTTTGATGAGGGCAGCGGCACGCTGACCATCAGCGGGACCGGGGATCTGAAGGATTATAATCTCATGGACTTAAAATACTGGAGCGGGCTCTGGGGGAAGATCACGTCGGTCGTGATCGGGGACGGCATCACCGGCATCGGGAACCGGGCGTTCGCAGACTGCGGAAGCATGACGAGCGTTGCCCTTCCTGACAGCGTGACGAAGATTGAGTATGGAGCCTTCGACGGCTGTTACAGCCTGCCGGAGGTGAAGATTCCCGACAGTGTGACCAGCATCGGGTCCTATGCCTTTGCGGACTGCAGCGGCCTGACCGGCGTTACGCTTCCGGGCAATGTGATGCTGATCGAGTACGACGCCTTTGCCGGCTGTTCCAGCCTGCCGAAGGTGGAGATCCCGGCCTCTGTGACGAAGATAGAAGGCGGTGTTTTCCGGGGCTGTTCTTCGCTTTCCTCTGTCTCTTTTAAAGGCGGCGCGCCTGAGATCAGCTGGGATCGGGGAAGCGGATTGAGCCCGATGTGGCCCTTTTCCGGTGTCACTGCAGATGTGTATTATGTGAAGGATGCCTCCTGGACGGCGGAGACGATGGTGGACTACGGCGGAAAGCTGAACTGGGTGAACCGTCTGCAGATCATTTCCGCCGACGCGGACCGGGGAGCGGCGGGCATGGTACATGCCATCGGCAGCGGGGAGGACGCGGTGATCGTGTGCTCCGGGGAGCTGGAGGACTTCGTCAATGTGGCGATCGACGGGAAGGTTCTGGATCCCGCTTATTACCGGGCGGAAAAGGGCTCCACGGTGCTGACGGTGCTGGCGGCCTTCCTGGACACCCTCTCGGTGGGAGACCACACGGTGACTCTGAATTATACTTACGGTTCTGCGGATGTGGTCTTGACGGTGACGGATAAAAAAGCCGCTCCGGAGAAGCCGACGGAACCGGCGAAGCCGGCCGAGCCCCAGAAGACCCCGAACCAGACGGATGTGCGGAAATCTCCCCAGACCGGTGAGCGGACGGAGGGGACGGCGTGGCCCTTTATCCTTGTCTGTGCCTGTGCGGGGGGAGCGGTGCTTCTGAGATGGAAAAAGAGATCCGCCTGACGGCCCGGCCGCTGAAGTGGTTCCTGCTTCTGGCCCCTTTTCTGTGCGGAGGGTTTTTTGAATGGACCTCCTGCCTGTTTTCCGTCTTTCTGACCGGATATCTTCTTTACTGCCGCCGGAAAAGGGGCGGGCTTCGGATCTGCCGGAGCCCGGCTCTCTTCCTGGCGGCAGTCCTGGCCTTTTTCTACGGGGTCAGCTGCTTCTGGGCCGTGGACCGGGGGATGGCGCTTTTCGGCTTCTGCAAATTTCTGCCGCTGCCCCTTTTTGTGCTGGCCCTCCTGCAGACGGAAGAGGAGGAGCGGGAGGGGCTCCTGGATACGGTGCCGGTGTCCGGCGGGGTGATGACCGTCCTCTCCGTGGGCCTCAGACTGGTATTTCCGGTTTTGTGGGATCGGTTTTACGTGGGGGACAGGCTGGCCGGGTTTTTCCAGTATCCGAATACCTACGCCCTCTTTCTCCTGGCGGGGATCGTCCTGCTGGCCGGAAGAGGCAAATGGGACCGCTTCCGTTATCTGAACCTGGCCGTGCTGGCGGTGGGGACCCTGCTGTCCGGCAGCCGGACGGTATTTTTTCTTTTCGGCATTGTGATAATCGTCTTCTGCTTTGTGTTGAAGGGGAAGCTGCGCTGGGTCCTGTGCCTGGGGCTGGCGGCCCTTGTCGGCGCGACCGCCCTCTATGCGGCCATTTCCGGAAAGATCCCGGCCGTGGGGCGGTATCTGACGGCGTCTTTCGGCTCCAGTACCTTTCTGGGACGCATCCTGTATTTTAAGGACGCCCTTCCGGTGATCGCGAGGACGCCCTTCGGGCTGGGATATATGGGGTATTTCTACACCCAGGGCTCCTTTCAGACGGGGGTCTATTCCGTGCTCAATGTCCACAATGAGCTTCTGCAGCTGTTTCTGGATGTGGGCTGGATCCCGGCCGTGACGGCGGCGGCCTTCCTGATCCGGAGTTTTTTCAGGCAGAAGGGCTGGCCCGGCCGGCTTTTGCTGGCAGTGACGGCCGCCCACTGTATGTTTGATTTTGACTTGCAGTTTGTCTGCATCTGGTTTATACTTCTACTTGTCATGGACACGGGGCGGGGCCCGGCCCTGGTCTTCCGGAATAAGCTTTCGGTCCGGATCGGGGGCGGCCTTCTCATCGGGTTCTGCCTGTGGCTGGGAACGGCCTCGTATCTTTACCGGTCGGGGCGGCCGGAGGCGGCGGTCAAAGTTTATCCCGGCTGTACGGGGGCCTGGATCACCCTGCTGGCTCAGACGGAGTACGTGACGGAGATGGAGGAGATCGCGGACGAGATCCTCTCCCGGAATCAGTCGGTCTCCCTGGCCCACAGCGCGAAGGCGAGAGCGGCCTATGCCAGGGGAGATTTCGGGGCCATGATCGCCTATAAGGAGAAGGCGGTTTCGCTGGCCAGGTATGAGCTGGCGGAATACCTGGACTATTTTCATATGCTGTATGTGGGATTTCAGATGTACCTGGCGGGCGGGGACGCGGAGAGCGCGGCAGTCTGCAGGGAACGGCTTCTGGGGATCCCGGGGCTTTTGGAAGAGGCCCTGGAGAGGACGGACGAGCTGGACGCCCTTGCCTGGAAGATCCGGGATAAGCCAGAGCTCACCCTTCCGGCGGAATACCAGGAGATCCTGGATTCCCTGCGGTGAGACATACGGACGAGAGGTGGCGTTGACGGGAGATGGAAGAAAACAACGAAAAGGGATCCGGCCGGTTCGAGGATCTTATTTTGAAGATAAAGGCGGCCTTCGGAAAGGGAAGGCAGGGGCGGGGCGTGCTGCTGGCCTCCCTTCTTCTCGCCGCGGCAGGCTGCATCGGGATTTTTGCCGCGGTCCTTTGGCGGCCGGAGCAGCCGGAGCGGACTGCCGGAGAGCCGGCCAGGGAGGTGCGGACGCTGTCGGCGGATGAAGGGGAGCTTTCCGCGGAGACGGCCGGGGAAGCTGCGGAACCGGAGACGGAGGAGGCCCGCGGGGACTACGAGGGGATCCCGGAGATCGACTTCGAAGCGCAGTGGGAGATCAATCCGGATATCTGCGGCTGGATCTGTATGCCGCAGACCCTGGTGGACTGTCCGGTGCTGCGGAACGGCAGCTCCGGCGACCCCCACGACGCCTATTATCTGGACACCACCGTCGGCGGGGAGAGCGGCCTGCCGGGCTCGATCTACATGGAGCCCTGCAATTCCCCGGAATTTACGGATTTCAATACGGTCATCTACGGGCACAACATGAAGAACGGCACCATGTTCGGAGAGCTGGACAAGCTGGAGGACGAGGCGTTCTTCGAGGCCCATGAATTTATCTATATCGTGACGCCGGATAAGGTGCGGGTCTACCGGGTCTACGGCTGGGTGAACTATGACGACCGGCACATTATGGCGTCCTATGATTTCTCGGAGGAGGAGCAGTGCCGGGCGTTCCTGGATTCCCTCTCGGAGGACGGGACGGAGAGCCGGTTCCGGGAGGAGATGGAGGTCACGGAGGAGGACAGGCTCCTGACCCTGTCCACCTGTGTGAAAGGCCAGGAGGACCGGAGGTTCCTGGTGGAGGCGGTCCTCACCGAGGAGTGGGAGAGATAGAGCGGCAGAGACGGGCATGGCTTCGGCCATGCCCTTACTTTTTATGGAAAAAATGTAGATGATATGATAAAATGGAAAAATAAGGACGAGTCGTATGTTTCCTCCATTATTTGGATATGAATTATATGATGGAGGGAATTTGGTATGGATGAAAGGGTGGATTGTGTGAAGATACAGTGGATCGAATTTGAAAACCTGAAGACAGGACTTAAAATTGAACGGATTAATTTTAATAAAGATATTACTTTGCTGGTTGGTTTGTCTGGTGTGGGGAAGACACAGATTCTCAATGCGGTAGAATATTCTCTGGGTCTTGCGCTTAGTAAGTCCGCAGTACTGCGTCCGTACCGTGCAGGGATAGGACTTTTGATCGATGGTGATGAGTATGAATGGTTTTATGAGATTGGAAAGACGAGTGAATATGAATTGACAATCAATGGAGAGGAGAAATACAGGTATTTATTTGAAAGACTGGAATGCAATGGAAAAAAAATTTTTGAAAGAAATGATGAAGAAGTAAGTATGATCGGTTATAGTAAGGTTCCGCAGCCCAAGAAAGATGAAAGCTTGATCCTGCAATATTCGGAGGATGAAAACGTTGAGGCTTTGATATCCGGTATACGAAAATTATATTCTGTAGAAATGGAGTTGGAGATTCGGGGAGGGATCGCCAGCGAAAGCTTCGGCCGTTTAAAAACAAAAATAGCAGATGTGCTTGGAGACAAAGAGGATGTAGAGTTCAAAAGGTTCAGCCATCTGCCGGCGGCATGTAAGCTCTATGTTGCAAAAAGGTATTATCCAGATCTTTATATTAAGATTTTTGAAGCGGTAAAAGAGCTGTTTATGGAAATTGAGGATATAGATGTAGAAGAAGACAGCGCAATGGAAATGTATCTGTTGTCCATCCGGATTTATGGGAAAAAACTGCTGCAAAGAGACATCTCGAATGGAATGTTAAAGACCATCTATTATATAGTTGAATTGTTTACTATGGCGGAAGATTCTCTGGTGCTGATCGATGAATTTGAAAACGGACTCGGCGTAAATTGTATTGATCTGCTTTCCGAATTGATGCTGTCTGAAAGAGATGATCTTCAATTTATAATAACAAGTCATCATCCTAAGATCATCAACGCAATCGATAAAAACAGGTGGAGGATCATAGACAGAGACGTGGATGTAGTGAAAAATAGCAGCAGTGCGGATTACGGGATCGGAAACAGCCAGCACGATGCATATTTTAATCTGATCAACCGCTGGGAATTTGAAGGTAAGATATCATGAATTTCTATTTTTTACTGGAGGACGAAAAATCTTTCTTGAAAGTACTTCCATCGTGGCTTGAGCATATGGGGTTTGGATGTACGCGGGTTGCCGATCTATGTGAGGTTCAGGATCATGATTATGTCTTGCAGAGCGGCCAGGGTGTCACGCAATTAGTGACAAAGGCACTTTTTGATACAATTGATTCAATTTTACAGAATCCGGGAAAAATCGATAAATTAGTGGTGGTGTTAGATGCGGAGGAGCTGGAAGCTGAAGAGAGAAGACAAAAAGTAACGGAACAGATAAAAAGACACTATGAAAGTTCAGATCTTGGTTTTCATTCAGAAATATTTGTATGTGACCGCTGCTTCGAAACCTGGCTGCTTGGCTGCTGTGGATTATATCCGAAAGATGTGGAGGAAACCTCTGATTTTTATCAATATTATAAACATTATAATATTGAAGAACAGGATCCGGAAGAAATGATACCGCCTCCTGATAATGATGATACGATAGCGAAGTATCATTTCCACTATCTTCATGAATTATTACGATATAAAAAAATCAGATATTCGAAAAACAGACCACAGAATGTTGCTGCCGATGGTTATTTAAAGGGAATCATTAAACGGATAAACACGACGGAGCATCTGAAATCATTTAAAGTTTTTTATAACTTCATTTCTGCCATGCGGAAAAATTGACTTTCCGCGGAAAATGAAATATGATATGGAGGAAGCAAAGACAGGGCATTTATATTTACATATTATTTATGCGGCGGGGCCGCCCACGGCGGGCTTTTCGCATCAGCACAGGAGGACATGGAGGAGACCTATGAGCGTAAGACGGATCTATGTGGAGAAGAAAAAACCTTTTGCCATTCAGGCGAGGGAGCTTAAGGAAGAGATCGGCAGTTACCTGGGGATCGGGACGGTGCGGGACGTGCGGGTCCTGATCCGCTACGACGTGGAGAACCTGTCTGACGAGACTTATGAGAGGTCGAAGGGGACGATCTTTTCCGAGCCGCCGGTGGACGTCCTTTACGAGGGGGATTTTGAACGGAATCCGGAGGACGTGGTTTTCTCGGTGGAGTATCTGCCGGGCCAGTTTGACCAGCGGGCGGATTCTGCGGAGCAGTGCGTGAAGCTCTTAAATGAGAATGAGGAGCCGGTGATCCGCAGCGCCACCACCTACGTGCTCACGGGGACCCTCACGGAGGAGGAGAAGGAGGCGGTCAAGGAGCACTGCATCAATCCCGTGGACAGCAGGGAGGCGGCGGAAGTCGTCCCGGAGACCCTGATCACGAAGTTTGAGGAGCCGGCGGACGTGAAGATTTTGGAGGGTTTCTATCATATGGAAGAGACGCCGCTTAAGGAGCTCTATGACTCCCTGAATCTGGCCATGACCTTTAAGGATTTCCTCCACATCCAGAATTATTTTAAGAACGAGGAGCGCAGGGAGCCGTCCATGACGGAGATCCGGGTGCTGGACACCTACTGGTCGGACCACTGCCGCCACACCACCTTCCAGACGGAGCTCAAGAACGTGGCCTTCGGCGAGGGGGACTACAGGAAACCCATGGAAGCGACCTACAAGAGATACATGGCCGACCGGGCCGAGATCTTTGCCGGGCGGGAGGACAAGTTCGTCTGCCTGATGGATCTGGCGCTCATGGCCATGCGGAAGCTGAAAAAAGAGGGAAAGCTTCAGGACCAGGAGGAGTCCGACGAGATCAACGCCTGCAGCATCGTGGTGCCGGTGGAGATCGACGGTGTTACCGAGGAGTGGCTGGTGAACTTTAAGAACGAGACCCACAACCATCCCACGGAGATCGAGCCCTTCGGCGGCGCCGCCACCTGCCTGGGCGGGGCCATCCGGGATCCTCTTTCCGGACGGACTTACGTGTACCAGGCCATGCGGGTGACCGGTGCGGCGGACCCGACGGTGCCGGTGTCCGAGACCATGAAGGGGAAGCTTCCACAGAAGAAGCTGGTGCGGGGGGCGGCCCACGGCTACAGCTCCTACGGGAACCAGATCGGCCTGGCGACCGGCTATGTAAAGGAGATCTATCATCCGAATTATGCGGCCAAGCGCATGGAGATCGGGGCGGTCGTGGGGGCGGCTCCCAGGCGTGCCGTGGTCCGGGAGACCTCCGATCCCGGCGACGTCATCATCCTTCTGGGGGGCCGCACCGGAAGGGACGGCTGCGGCGGTGCCACCGGCTCCTCCAAGGTCCACACGGAGAAGTCCATCGAGACCTGCGGGGCCGAGGTGCAGAAGGGGAACGCACCCACGGAGCGGAAGCTGCAGAGGCTCTTTCGGCGGGAAGAGGTCAGCCATATCATCAAGAAATGCAACGATTTCGGAGCCGGCGGCGTGTCGGTGGCCATCGGCGAGCTGGCGGACGGCCTGAAAATTGATCTGGACCGGGTGCCCAAGAAATACGCCGGCCTGGATGGCACGGAGATCGCCATCTCCGAGTCCCAGGAGCGGATGGCGGTGGTCGTCGATGCGAAGGACGTGGAGCGGTTCCTGGCCTATGCGAAGGAGGAGAACCTGGAGGCCGTTCCCGTGGCCGAGGTTACGGAGAGCCCCCGCCTTGTCATGTTCTGGAGGGGGAAGGTCATCGTGGACTTAAGCCGGGCTTTCCTGGATACCAACGGCGCCCACCAGGAGGCGGACGTGGCCGTCACGGTGCCGGGCCGGGCGGGCAATCCTTTCGACAAGGAGGGAGTGAAGGACGTCGCCGCAAAGTGGACCGGGACGATGAGTGACCTGAACGTCTGCTCCCAGAAGGGCCTGGTGGAGATGTTTGACGGCTCCATCGGCGCGGGCTCCGTCTACATGCCCTATGGCGGGAGATATCAGATGACGGAAACCCAGTCCATGGTGGCGAAGCTGCCGGTGTTAAAGGGAAAGACCGATACGGTGACCATGATGAGCTATGGCTTCGACCCGTATCTTTCTTCCTGGAGCCCTTACCACGGAGCCATCTATGCGGTGGTCTCTTCCGTGGCGAAGATCGTGGCGGCGGGCGGCGATTACCGGAAGATCCGCTTTACCTTCCAGGAATATTTCCGCAGGATGACCGGGGACCCGAAGCGGTGGGGCGAGCCCTTCTCCGCCCTTCTGGGGGCCTACGATGCCCAGCTGGGCTTCGGCCTGCCCTCCATCGGGGGAAAGGACAGCATGTCCGGTTCCTTCAACGACCTGGACGTGCCGCCGACCCTTGTCTCCTTTGCGGTGGACGTTGCCAGCGATAAGACCGTCATCACACCGGAGCTCAAAAAAGCCGGGAGCAAGCTGGTGCTCTTTACTGTTGACCGGGACGAGTACGACATGCCCGTCTACGGCCAGGCCATGGACCAGTACGGGAAGTTTTTTGAGGATGTCAAGGCCGGAAGGATCATTTCCGCCTATGCCCTGGAGCGGAACGGCATCGCCGAGGCGGTGACGAAGATGGCCTTCGGAAACCGGATGGGCGTGAGGATCGAGCATGACATGGCCCCGGAGGACCTCTTTGCGGCGGGCTGGGGCAATCTGCTGGCGGAGGTCCCGGACGGCAAGGTGTCGGAACTTTCCGGACGTTACCGGGTCATCGGCGAGGTGACGGAGAGTGATTTTGTGGAATACGGTTCCCTGAAGCTTGGCCTTTTGGAGCTGCAGGCGGCCTGGGAGAAACCTCTGGAGAAGGTGTTCCCCACGGTGTCCGGCGTGGCCCAGACGGCGGTGAGGGATGCGGTCTACAGGGCGGACAGCGTGTATGTGTGCCGTCATAAGGTGGCGAAGCCCAGGGTGTTCATCCCGGTGTTCCCGGGAACAAACTGCGAGTACGACAGTGCGAAAGCCTTTGAGGCGGCGGGGGCCGACGTGGTCACGAAGGTCCTCAGGAATATCACGGCGGAGGACATCCGGGATTCGGTGGAGATCTTCGAGAAGGCCATCGGGGAGGCCCAGATCATCATGTTCCCCGGCGGCTTTTCCGCCGGTGATGAGCCGGAGGGATCGGCCAAGTTCTTTGCCACGGCCTTCCGCAACGCCCGCATAACGGAGGCGGTGCGGAAGCTCCTGAATGAGCGGGACGGCCTGATGCTGGGCATCTGCAACGGCTTCCAGGCTCTTATCAAGCTGGGTCTCGTGCCTTACGGCGAGATCCGGGAGCAGAAGGCGGATTCGCCGACTCTCACCTACAACACCATCGGCCGCCATATTTCTAAAATGGTATATACCAAGGTGGTTTCCGACAAGTCGCCCTGGCTTAAGAAGGCGGAGCTGGGGAAGGTCTACTGCACGGCGGCCTCCCACGGGGAAGGGCGGTTCGTGGCAGATGAAGAGTGGCTGGCAAAGCTCTTTGCAAACGGCCAGGTTGCCACCCAGTACGTGGACGAGTTCGGCGTTCCCACCATGAACGAGGCCTGGAATCCCAACGGTTCCTATCAGGCCATCGAGGGCATCACAAGCCCCGACGGGCGCACTTTCGGAAAAATGGCCCACATCGAGCGGCGAGGGGAGTCCGTAGCGGTCAACATCTACGGCGACCAGGATCTCCACGTGTTCGAGTCCGGCGTGGAGTATTTCAAATAAACCACCATATCAGCATTGCAGATACCACCATGAATGAAAGTGGTTTATTTTGATAAAGAGAGGGTTAGAGGGGGATGGCGATGAGAAACGCAAATAGCTTTGGAAAAAAGATGGGAATATTCTGTTTGGCGGTGGTTATGGCGCTGGGGCTTTCGGGCTGCGGGGACAAGGGTCCCCTGGATCCTAAGGATCCCGTGTCACTGACGGTCTGGCACTACTACAACGGCTCCCAGCAGGCGGCCTTTGACGCCCTGGTGGAAGAGTTTAACGATACGGTGGGGCGGGAGAAGGGGATCTATGTGGAAGGATTTTCCCAGGGTTCCGTCTCTGACCTGGAGACTGCGGTGCGGGATTCCGTCGCGGGAAAGGTGGGGGCCGACGCCATGCCGGACATCTTTTCCTCCTATGCGGACACCGCCTACGAGGTGGAGCAGGCCGGCGCCCTGGCCGATCTGTCCGGTTATCTTGACGAGAAGGAGCTGGAGCAGTATGTGGACTCCTACATCGAGGAAGGGCGCATCGCCGCCGACGGGTCGCTCAGGATCTTTCCCACGGCGAAATCCACGGAGATCATGATGATCAACAAGACGGACTGGGATAAATTTGCGGATGCGACGGGGGCTTCCCTGGAGGATCTGGCCACCATGGAGGGGATCACCGCCGTTGCCCAGGCATATTATGAATGGACCGACGGCCTGACTCCGGACATTCCGGGAGACGGGAAGGCGTTTTACGGCAGGGATGCCGTGGCCAACTATTTTGTCATCGGCATGCAGCAGCTCGGCGTGGAGATCTTCCAGGTGGAGAACGGAGAAGTGGCCGTAAATGTGCCCGAGGAAGAATTGTACCGGTTGTGGGAAAACTACTATGTCCCCATGGTGAAGGGCTATTTCGGCGCTTACGGCTCTTTCCGCTCCGACGACGTGAAGACCGGGGACATCCTGGCCTACACGGGCTCCACTTCCTCCGCCATGTATTTCCCGGATCAGGTGGAGGCGGACGGCGGCAGCTACACCATCGACTACATAGTGCGGATGGCTCCCGTATTTGAGGGGGGAGAGCACTGCGCCGTGCAGCAGGGTGCCGGGATGGTGGTCAGCAAGTCGGATGAAAAGCACGAGTATGCCGCCGTGGAGTTCTTGAAATGGTTTACCCAGGCGGAGAACAATCTGGAGTTCGGCAGCGTATCCGGCTACCTGCCTGTGCGGAAGGAAGCCAACAGCGTGGAAAAGCTGGACGAGGTGATCGGGGAGCGGGAGCTGACGGTGGCCCCGAAGACCTACGACTGCCTGACCGCCATTTTTGAAGAGATGGACGGGATGACGCTCTACACCAACAAGAGCTTCGAGAACGGCTCCGCCGCCAGGAAGGTTTTGGAGTACCATCTGGCCGACAAGGCGGCAGCGGACCGTGAGAGCGTGGCGGCGGCACTGGAACAGGGAAAAAGCCTGGAGGAGGCGGCTGCGCCTTATGTGACCAGGGAGGCATTCGAGGAATGGTACGCCTCCTTCTGTGAGGCGCTTAACGGCGCCGTAAACAAATAGAGGTATGCTAAATGAAGCATGACGAGAGCCGAAAAAAGAAAAAGCGGACCATATTCATATTTTTCCTGATTCCGTTGATTGTGATCATGCTGATACAGAGCGCCATCACCATCGGCACCCTGGTGGTGAGGCGCACGGCCAAAACTCTGGAAGCGTATTCCGGCGGCATGATGCGGCGGCTGGTGGAAAACAGACAGGTGATCCTGCAGAACGACATGAACCAGAGATGGTCGGCCATCTCCGACCAGGAGGGCTTTCTGAACAACCGGCTGGAGCGGTTTCTGGCGGACGAGGGCAGTGAACTGGAGGAGGTGCTTCTGTCGGACGAACGGAAGGACCGGCTTCTGGAGGAGATGTTCCCGGAGTGTCTCGATATTCTGCAGAACAATTCCACCACCGGCGTGTTTCTGATCCTGACCGGAAGGGACATGGAGCAGGCGGGGGATCATGCCGGATTTTTCATCCGGGATTCCGACCCGCATACCAATCCGGTGAATTATACGGACCTTCTGCTGGAGAGGGGGAATAAGCAGCTTTCCAGGGCATGGAACGTTCCCCTGGACACCAACTGGACGACCCGCTTTTCCATGGACGGAAGCGGCAGGGATCCGAAGGATTCTTATTTCTACGAACCGTGGCGTGCCGGGGCGGCATACCCGGACGCCGATACGGAGGATCTGGGATACTGGTCTCTTCCTTTTTCCTTGGAAAAGGGCGGTTCGGACACCTATGAGATGATCACCTACTCCATTCCCCTGCGGTATGAGGGACAGGTCTACGGCGTGCTGGGAGTGGAGATCTCCTGCCGGAACCTGTACGGCTATTTTCCGGCGGCGGAGCTGAACAGTTCCCAGCAGTCCGGCTATCTGCTGGCTGTCAAACGGGATGACGGAAGCTATGCCCCTCTGACGGGCAAGGGGATGCTGTATGACCTGATCCGGTCCAAAAAGCAGGATTTTGTCCTGGGGGAGACGGAGTATGACAATCTCTCTCTGGTGCGGGACGTCGATCTGACCGGACAGGGCGTCTATGCCGTCGCGTGCCCGCTGGAATTGTATGAAAAAAACGTGCCCTATGAGGACACCGACTGGGTGCTGCTGGGCCTGAATACGGAGAAGGAGCTGTTTGGCATGAGCCGCCAGCTCTATTTTTGGATGGTTGTCGCCGTCCTGATCGGCCTGGTCTTCGGCGTTTTCGGCATCTATGTGCTGGTGCGCCATCTGACTAGGCCGGTGCAGCGCCTGATGCAGTGCATCATGGCGGGGAGCGCGGGCCTGCAGAATTTTAGGTCCTCCAATATTCTGGAGATCGACGCCCTCTATGACGTCATAAGTGATCTGACAGAGCGGCAGAGGGAAGCGGAAAATATTCTTCTGGAGGAGAAGGAGCGTTACAAGGTGGCCCTTGAATCCTCCAGGGACATCTTTTTTTCCTACGACCTGCAGGATCAGGTCCTGGACCTGGTCAACCATGGGACCATGAGCGGTCAGTGGCAATGCCACAAATCCGAGAGCGGCTTCATCAATCCGGATTATATTTACGAGGAGGACCGGGAGACGGCGCTGGAAGCGCTCGCACAGGATCCGGACAATCCCTATGCGGAGTTCCGCATGCGCTGGCCGGAGAACCCGGATTTTCACTGGGTGGCCCTCTCGGGCAAGGCCGTCTATGATACGGACGGGAGGCGCTGGAAGCTGGTGGGGAGCATCCGGGACATTCAGAAGCAGAAGGAGCGGGAGGCGGAGCAGCGCCGGAAAAACATGACGGACGGCGTCACGGGGCTCTATGCTTTTGGCGCCGGCATGGAACTTTTGTCCCAGGCCCGCAGAAGGAAGCCCGGGGGCGTGATGGTCGATCTGTTCCTGCACGATCTGAAGGAGATCAACGAGAAAAACGGCATCGTGTTCGGAGATATGATCCTGGAGACTGTCGGCGGGAGGGTCCAGGAGAGCTGCCGGATGTTTACCGAAGAGACCGGCGGTACGGCCGTCGCCCTGCGGCTCAACCAGGAGGAATTGGTTTTGTGGCTGGAGGGGGCGTCGCGGGAGGATGCCGCCCGGCATGTAAAGGCTTTGCTGGAGCGCATTGCCGCCGGTTTCGACGAGGAGATCTTCCATGTGCACCTGTGTGCGGGCTTATGTTGTACAGAGACGGGGCAGTCGGCGGAGGATGTGATCCGCAGGGCGAAGAAAGCCCGGAGCCTGGCTCGTCCCTTCGCCGGAGGGCAGATGCTCTTTTACCGGGAGCTTCCCTCCGGGAGCCGGGACGGCCTGCCGCCGCTGCAGGGGCAGGAGGTCAGCAGCCTGGGCTATGACAAGGATACGAGCCTTGTCTCCGTCGCCCTGAATCTTTTTGGCCGGGGAGCCAATTTCCCGGCTCAGATGACGTTGATGCTCCAAAAGATCGGGCGTTTCTATCGGGCCGGCGGCGTGCTGGTGTCTTTGATGCGCTCTGATTTTAATTCGAATTATCTGAGTTATCAGTGGCGCCCGGACCGGGAGGAGGCGGCCGAAACCGTAAGAAAATATACGGAACCGGAGAAGAAGCTGTTTTACGGCTGGCTTGGCCGGACGGAGGTGCGCTGGTTTTCCGAGGAGGACAGTGCGCAGAAGGAAGTCCAGAGCTTTTTGAGCGTGGAGCCGGGAAGCCGGGGGATTCTTCTCTCCATGTATGACAATGGCAGCTATATGGGGAATATCTGCATCCTGGGGACTGATCCTTCCCTTTTGGACGATCCGGCGGAATATCAGAACCTGGCGGAGCTTGGCCGGGTGGTCCAGGGCCAGATCAATCAGCACCAGCATGACATTGCCAGCAAGGCAAAGTCGGAATTCCTCTCCCGGATGAGCCATGAGATCCGCACACCCATGAACGGCATCATCGGCATGACGGCCATCGCCCTGCAGCAGGACCAGACGCCGGAGCGGATCATGGACTGCCTGCAGAAGATCCAGTCCTCGTCCGATTATCTGCTGGGGCTCATCAATGACATTCTGGACATGTCCAAGATCGAGAGCGGCAAGATGAAGCTGGAGCCGTTCAATTTCAATATGGACGACATGCTTGGCACGATCCGTGAGCTGATCCTGACCCAGGCCGTAGCAAAGGGCGTTCACTTTATTCCGGAGATCGAGCTTACGCATCACTGGTTTTTTGCGGACAGGATGCGCATCAGCCAGGTACTGATCAATCTGTTGGGCAATGCGGTGAAATTTACGCCGGAGGGCGGAAGCGTCACCCTGGCCGTAAAAGAGACCTTTGTCTCCGAGGAGGGGATCTTCTGTGAGTTTGCGGTGAAGGATACGGGGATCGGCATTGCGGAGGAAGAGCAGGACAAGGTATTCCGCTCCTTTGAGCAGGCGGCCAACCGGAATCCCTCCAAACAGCAGGGGACCGGCCTGGGTCTTTCCATCAGCAGCCGCCTGGTCCAGATGATGGGCAGCAGCATCCGGCTGGAGAGCGCCCCGGGAAAAGGCAGCACTTTCAGCTTTACCATTCCCCTGGCCCCCGGGGAGGATGAGGGAGCCCGGACGGAGAAGGAAGAGATTTCTTTTGAGGGCTGCCGTGTCCTGGTGGTGGAGGACAATGAGCTGAACGTGGAGATTGCCCAGTGTCTTCTGGAAGAGAGGGGTTTTGAGGTGGACTGCGTGTACGACGGCTCCCAGGCCGTGGAGCGCATCCGCACCACGCCGCCGGGAACTTATGACGTGATCCTGATGGACATCATGATGCCGGTCATGGATGGTCTGGAGGCCGCCCGCACCATCCGGGGCATGGAGCGGGAGGACTGCCATACGATCCCGATCATCGCCATGTCGGCCAATGCCTTTGACGACGATCTGAAGGAATCGGTCAGGTGCGGCATGAACGGACACCTCTCCAAGCCTGTGGAGGTGGACAAACTATATGAAACCCTCCATGCGGTGATCCAAGGCGGGAGGTAACCAGGAAACTCCTTTCCCCGTCAGAGATACTCCCGGACGGTCAGGACGATCTGCCGCAGGGCCCTGCGCCCTTCCGGGATCCGCTCGAGCATCCAGCCGTGGACCATGTTCGGATAGGTGTAAATGTGATAGGGTGTGCGGGCCTTCTTGAGGGCGTCTTTTAGGAGGAGCGTGTCCGCGTACAGGATGTCGTTGTCCCCGGTCCACACGGTGACTTTGGGGAGCCCTTCCATGGAGCCGAACACAGGGCTGACTGAGGGATCGGAGAGGGAGCGGCTGCCCGCGTAGAGAAGGGCGGCCTCCCGGCAGCCGTCCGGCTCCAGGACCGGATCCCGGTGGGCCAGGACGTTCCGGATGGGATTGTCTCCGGACAGGTCCAGGTACGGGGAGAGCAAAAGGATCCGGCCGGGAACAGGAAGCTTCCGGCGCACGGCCTGCTGGGCCACGGTCAGGGCCAGATTTGCCCCGGCTCCGTCGCCGGAAAGGATCACGCCCCGGGGGCAGTTTTCGACAAGCTCCAGATAGGTTTCCATACAGAAAGAGAGGATCCGTCCGTGGGTATGCTCCGGGATCAGGGGATAATCAGGGACGGCCACGGGACAGCCGGCGCCGAAAAGGAGCTTTCTCACGAACCTCCAGTGCCTTCCGGAAAGCCCCGTGAGAAAAGACCCGCCGTGGAAATACAGGATGCAGGGCTTTTCCTCCGCCTTTTCAAGATCCAGATAATAGACCGGCCGGCCGGACTGTACGCCGGCCCGGACCTGATGCCGCTTTTCCAGGGATTTCGGGGGGATCATATCCTTCGGCGAGCCATGGTATTTTGCGGCGAGATGTTTTTTCAGGCCGCCTCTGGCATCGGTCATGGATTGATACTGATAAAACAGAGAACTGATCACGCTTGGCATAGCAAACTCCTCCCTGCAATTTTATGCTTTGCAATTACCTATATAGTATAGCGCAAAAAGAAGAGAGAGGCAAACGGAAAAGCCACATATTTTTCTGCCTGTCCTCATACGTTGTTATGGAAGTCCCGGCCGCAGGGAAGCTGCCGGGAAAACAGGATATTCCGGGACATATGGAAACGGGAGGGAACAGGTGGCGGAGAAAAAAGGAACACATGGCGGGTATCGGCGGGGAATGAATGTGCTGGCGGAGGAAAAACGGGTCTCCGTTTTTTCACGGTTTCTGGAACAGTTAAACAGTCCGCTGATCTATATTTTAATGGTCGCGGCGGCAATTTCCGCCCTGCTGAAGGAATATGGGGATATGGCGATCATCCTGGCAGTCATCACCCTCAATTCCTTCGTGGGCGTGATCCAGGAGGGGAAGGCGGCAAAGGCGCTGGAGGCCTTAAAAAAGCTGTCCAGCCCGAGGGCGCTGTTAAAGGAGGGGGAACGGGTGAGGGAGGTCCCTGCCGCCAGCCTGATCCCGGGGGACATTGTCTGTCTGGAGGCGGGACGTCAGGTTCCGGCAGACCTGCTCCTCAAAACGACGGCGGGCTTAAAGATCGAGGAGTCGGCCCTGACCGGGGAGTCGGTTCCCGTGACGAAGGATACGTCGAGGGACAACCGGGCATATATGTCCACCAACGTCACCTACGGCAGGGGAGAGGGGATCGTGACGGCCATCGGCATGGAGACAGAGATCGGGAAGATCGCCGGGATGCTGCAGGGCACAAAAGCGGAAAAAACGCCCCTCCAGAAGCGGCTGGCCGATATGGGAAGGGTCCTGAGCATCCTTTCCATGATCCTCTGTGTTCTTCTGTTCCTGATCGCCGTATGGCAGAGGCGGGATGTCCCGGAGATGCTGATCACAGCCATTTCTCTTGCGGTCGCGGCAGTCCCGGAGGGCCTTCCTGCCATTGTGACCATGGTGCTGGCCTTGAGTGTCTCCCGGATGGTGAAGGTGAATACCATCGTGAAGCGGCTTCCCAGCGTGGAGACCCTCGGTTCGGTCAGCGTGGTCTGCTCCGACAAGACGGGAACTCTGACCCAGAACCGGATGACGGTGGCAAGGTGCTATACGGGCGGCCGGATCTGTTCTCCCGAGGAATTGAAATGCGACCTGGACCGGCATTTTTTGCGGGGCTTTACCCTCTGCAACGATGCGGAGGTCTTCCGGCCGGGAATGTCCTCCGGAAAAGAGGAGGCCGGAGGGACGGAGGGCTCCGGCCGGCCGGGGGCCGGCGGCGTTCTGGGAGGGAACGGCCGCTTCGGGGATCCCACGGAGCTGGCCCTCCTCGACATGGCGGCTCTCCACGGCCTGTACCGCAGAGAACTGGAGCGGAGCATGCCCAGGAGGGGGGAGATCCCCTTTGATTCCGGGAGAAAGCGGATGACCACTCTCCACGCGGACCGGGGCAGCCGGATCTCCTACACAAAAGGGTCGCCCGAGGAGGTGCTCAGACGGTGCCGGTTTGTCTGGAAGGAAGGCCGGGCGGTACTGATGAGCCTTAAGGAGCGGGAGGAGATCGGCCGGGTATTGAAGGCTTTCACCGGGGACGCCCTGCGGGTCCTGGCCGTCGCCATGGTCCCTGACGCGGACGGCCCGACGGAGAAGGACATGGTCTTTGTGGGAATGGCGGGAATGTCCGACCCGGTGCGGCCTGAGGCGGCGGAGGCGGTGGCCCGGTTCCGGCGGGCCGGGGTGAAGACCGTGATGATCACCGGGGACCGGGCCGACACGGCCTTTGCCATCGCAAGGGAGCTGGACATTGCCGACCGGGCGGAGGAGTGCATTTCCGGCGAGGAGCTCTCCGCCCTTTCCGACGAGGACTTAAAAAAACGCCTTCCCTGGCTCCGGGTCTTTGCCCACGTGGCCCCGGAACACAAGGTGCGGATCGTGTCCGCCTACAAGGCGGCGGGAGAGATCGTGGCCATGACCGGGGACGGGGTCAACGACGCGCCCTCCCTGAAGGCGGCCGACGTGGGCGTGGCCATGGGGATGGCGGGGACGGATGTGGCGAAAAACGCGGCGGACCTGGTGCTGACCGACGACAATTTTGCCACCATCACAAAGGCCATTGCCCTGGGCAGGGGAATCTATGAGAACATCAAAAAATCCGTTCTCTTCCTGCTCTCCTCCAATTTCGGGGAGATCATCACCATGCTGGCGGCCATCAGCCTGGGGCTGCCGTCGCCTTTAAAGCCCAGCCACATTTTGTGGATCAACCTGCTGACCGATTCCCTTCCCGCCCTGGCCCTGGGAGTGGATGTGAACGGAAATAAAAATTACATGAAGCGGCCGCCCAGGCCGAAGAACGAGAGCCTGTTCGCCAAGGGAGGCTTAAGCTGCACCCTGCTCTACGGTTTCCTGATCGCCTTCATCAGCACCGCCGCCTTCCTGCAGCTCCCCGTCGGGAGACTGATGCGGGAGGGGAGCGCGGTCACGGTGGAAAACCTGGGAAGGCTCATGGCAGATCCGGCCCTCCTGGGCCGCTGCCAGACCTACGCGTTTACCGTGCTGGGCGTCTCCCAGCTGTTCCACGCCGTCGGCATGCGGGACGTGGAGACCTCCCTGTTCCGGATGAACCATCTCCGTAACAAGCTGATGCTCCTGGCCGTAGGCCTGGGGCTCCTCCTCCAGCTTCTGGTCACGGAGGCGCCTTATTTCATCGGCGCGTTCGGAACCTGCCCGCTGGCGCCCCTGGAGTGGCTGTTGCTGCTCCTGCTCTCGGCCATGCCGCTCCTGGCCCACGAGATCCTGGCCTGGATCAAGAATCTGCGGTGAGGCTGCCCCACAGGGGGAGATTTTTGCGGCAGATCCGCGTTCCCAAAAAGTTTGTGAAGGTTCTCTCCTGGAATGTATTGACAAATTCCCTGGGGGGGGGTAAAATTTAAAAGACTAAGGAGGCATCTCTCCAAAATTATCAGAAAGTTTAGGGGAAATCCCTTGAATTTTTGCAAATAAAACGGCGTATCTGCCGAAACAGTCTGATATTTCAATGAGGAGCATGCCGGAAAAGGAGAGGACAGGATGAAAAGACGAAGAGCAGGATGGAAGCGGCTGGGGGCGGCCGCGATGGCGGCCCTCATGCTGGCGTCCGCGGCAGGGCCGCTGCTCCCGGCGGCCAGGGCGTTGGCGGCGGAAGCGGATGCAGGGGCGGGGACTGAGCCACAGGTGGGCGAAGCTTTGCGGACAGGCGATATAGCGATTGACGAGACGAATTTTCCTGACGAAAAATTCCGGGAGCTTGTCACAAAAGAATGCGATACGGATAACAGAGAAAGCGCCTGGAGGCCGTGCAGATCGAGCTGACCGGGGAGGCTGCGGAGAGATACGACATCTACTACCGGGCCCACGTCCAGGGCTGCGGCTGGCTTGACTGGGCGAAGAACGGGGAGAGCGCCGGGAGCGAGGGCCTCGCGAAGAGGATGGAGGCCGTCGAGGTCCGCCTGGTGGAAAAAGGCGGCGCGGCCCCGGGAAAGACGGACAGGAGCTTTGTGAAGAAGTAAGGGTTTAAACAGCAGAAGGGGAAAGGCATCCGGACATCGGAAGATGGGAGGGTGCCTTTTTTCGTAGATGCCGTCCATGAGGGAATTGGAACTTGCGTAATGAAAAACATTGATCAATAGTATTTTTCCGTTGCCTGTCTGTGGAATCATGTTATATAATCAAGATAGTGAAAGATGGTGTTCCAGGGATTTTATGCGTAAATGGATCTGTTTATAAAATCTCTAAAAGTCTTTTTAGCAATGAATGACAATTTTTTGAAAAAATTGGAGATATAACGGAGCGTGACGAAACATTAAAAAAGATGGAGAAGTGCGGAAATAACAGTGTTCCGATCTTGCGTACTTTATATAATTTTTGCCTTCAGTTTGGGATCAGTGATTTTACAGATCTGAAGGTGTTGGCGAACATAGGCATAGACGCAGTCCAATACTAAAAGTGAAGGTACTGGACGTGGATGAGGGGGTTATCAGCCGGGCAGAGGGTTTTATGATGCATGCAGCTAAATATAAATTTGGTTCTCAGGATGCATTGCTTGCTGCGACATGTATCATCCATTCATCAGATGAAATGCCTATGATGGTGGTTACATCTGACAGAGCATTAAGGGCTGCCATGGCAGAAGAAGGGGTAAGGTTTTTGGTTCCGGGATCCGGAAAGACAATAGAAGTTACGGAATAAGGATACATAAAAATTTTGTTGAGATCAGGATACCTATAAAAAGGACAGGATAACCTTGGACGGAAAAAGATCATCAGAAAATTAAGGAGGCATTTAATCATGGAAGTAAAACACGCGGCATTGATCGGCCTTGGAGCCATGGGCTCTTTTTTTGCGCCCAGGATGGAGGCGTATCTGGGCAGGGAGCATTTTCAGGTGGTGGCGTCGGGCGGCCGGAAGGAGCGGCTGGAGAAGAAGGGCGTCACCATCAACGGGGTGAACCATAAGTTTTCCGTCCGCACGCCGGAGGAGGAGGGACCGAAGGCGGACCTGATCATCATGGCGATGAAGGACATGGGGCTTTCTCAGGCCATCCGGGATATCCGGAACCTGGTGGGGGAGCAGACCCAGATCCTCTGCGTGATGAACGGGATCGAGAGCGAGGAGAAGGTGGCGGCGGCCTACGGCTGGGACCACGTCCTCTATTCTTATATGCGGATGTCCATTGTCATGAAGGACGGCGTGGCCGACTTTGATCCCTGGTGGGGCAAGGTCCATTTCGGGGAGGCAAAAAACGAGACGCTGACACCCCGGGTGGCGGCGGTGAAGGTATTTTTTGACGCCTGCGACATTCCCTATGAGATCGACCGGGATATGAAGCGGGGGATCTGGTTCAAGTACATGTGCAACGTGGGGGAGAATATGACCTGTGCCCTTTTCGGTATTCCCTTCGGGGCCTTCCGCAGCAGCGATTCGGCCAATGAGGTCCGGCGCAGCGCCATGCGGGAGGTGATGGCCATCGCCAACCGGCTGGGAGTGGATCTGAATGAGTCGGACATCGAGCAGCAGGAGACGACTGTAAAAAACATTCCATACCAGAATAAGCCTTCCACCCTGCAGGATCTGGAGGGGAAGAAAAAGACGGAGGTGGAGCTTTTTGCCGGGACCGTGGTGCGGCTGGGAAAGGAGCTTGGGATCCCGACGCCCCTGAGCTATATGTTCTACCATGGGATCCGGGTGCAGGAGGAGAAGAATGCCGGTGAATTTGACCGATGAAAACGAGAGGGGGCACGTTTCTGCCGGATTTTGGCTTTTCAAATCCTTCCAGGTGTGATATGATTGGCGGAGAACAAATGTAACGATCATGAAGGAGGATTTTCTTATGGATCTGGGATTTAAGGGGAAAACGGCAGTCGTGCTCGGAGGGAGCAAGGGGATCGGCCGCGCGGTGGCGGAGACGTTTCTGAAGGAGGGCGCGAAGGTTGCCATCTGTGCCAGAAAAGAGGACGAGCTCAAGGCTGCTTATGAGGAGATGAAGGGGCTTGGAGAGGTTTACTGGGAGGTCCTGGACGTGACCGATGAGGCGGGAGTCTATGCCTTTGCCGATCATGTGGCGGAGAAGCTCGGCGGGATCGATGCCTGGGTCAACAACGTGGGGGCCACCGTGTTCAAAGACGGGGACGAGTTTACCGGAAAGGACATCGATTTTATCACGGGCGTGTGCTTTAAGTCCGCCGTGTTCGGCGCGCAGGCGGCGTTCCGCCACATGAAAAATAAGGGAGGAGCCATTGTCAACATCAGCTCTCTGGCGGCCCGCTGCCCTACGGCGGGGAGGAGTACCCTTTACGGCCCTATGAAGGCGGCGATCGTCAATCTGACTCAGACGCTGGCGGGAGAATACGCGGCTTACGGCGTGCGGGTCTGCTGCGTGATGCCCGGCTTTACGGTGACGCCCGCGGTCCGGGCGACCATTCCCCAGGCGGAGTTGGATTACAATGCCGCCGGGACCCTGTTAAACCGTCTGGCGGAGCCGAGGGAGATCGCCGCGCCGGTGGTATTCCTCTGCGGTCAGGGAGCCTCCTATATGACCGGCACCACTGTTGAAGTGTCCGGCGGAAGGAGCGTCACCCTGAACCCGACCTACTCCTGGGAGAAAAAAGCGTCGGAAGCGTAAAAATTTTGCCTGTGCGGTTGGGGGGGGGTCATATCTCAGCCGCACATGCGGTAGAATTTTGAATAAGGGAGAGTTTCATATGAAGGGAGAACACATGGAGGAGCAGCTTGCCCGGGGGAAGATCCTGCCGCTGCTCCTCAAGCTTGCGGTGCCGGCCACGGTGGCGCAGATCGTCAACGCACTTTACAGCATGGTGGACCGGATCTATATCGGCCGCATGGAGGGCGTCGGGACCATCGCCCTGACGGGCCTGGGGCTGACGCTGCCGATCATTTTGATCATCACGGCCTTCAGCCTTCTGGTCGGGCGGGGCGGCGGGCCGCTTTTATCCATCCGGCTGGGGGAACGGGATCACGAGGGGGCGGCCCTTCTCCAGGGGAATTCCCTGAGCCTTCTTTTGGGGCTGGGAGTCATCCTGACGGTGGTCTTTTACGTGTTCTGCGATCCGATCCTCCTGCTGTTTGGCACCAGCGAGGCGGCGCTTCCCTATGCGTCCTCCTATCTGAAGATCTACGTGCTGGGGACGGTGCCTGTCATGATCAGCATGGGAATGAATTCGTTCCTGAACGCGCAGGGCTTTACGACCCTGGGGACCATCACGGTGGTCATCGGCGCCGTGCTGAACCTGATCCTGGACCCGATCTTTATTTATGCCATGGACATGGGGATCGCGGGCGCGGCGGTGGCGACGGTGATTTCCCAGTCGGTTTCCGCCCTGTGGGTGCTGTTTCTGCTCCTGTTCTCGAAAAAGATCATCATCCGGACAAGGCTGAAAGACATGCGGGTAAAATGGGCGGTCACAAAGAGGATCTTTGCCCTGGGCGTGTCCAGCTTTGTGTTCCTGGCCAACGACAGTCTGGTGCAGATCCTGATCAATCTTCTGCTGCGCCACTGGAGCCCGGACATCGCGACCGGAGACATGTACATCGGCTGCATGACGATCGTGTACAGCATGTATCAGATCTTCTTTATGCCTCTTCAGGGGGTGACCCAGGGAGCCCAGCCCATTGTGGGCTACTGTTTCGGGGCAAAGGATTACGGCCGGATGCGCAGAGCCATCAATTACGGCAGGATCTGCTCTCTGTTCTGTGCCACGGTCATGTGGGCCGCGTTTATGATCTTTCCCAGCCAGGTGGCAGGGCTGTTCACCACCGACGAGGCGCTGCTGGCCACCTGCGCAAGTTCCATCCGGATCGCCTTCTGCCTGAATTTTGTCCTGGGCATGCAGATGATGAACCAGCACATGTTCATCGCCATGGGAAACGCGAAGCTTTCCCTGATCTTCGGGCTGATGCGGAAGATCTTTGTGCTGATCCCGCTGGTGTTGGTGTTCCCCTTCTTTATGGGAGCCATCGGGGTGTTCCTGGCGGAGCCGGTGTCCAATATCATCACGGTGATCGTGACCTATATCTGTTTCAGCAGGTATCTGAAGAGTTTGGAGGGGGCGTAAAATACATGCCGGGGCCGGGACTTTTCTTCCCATCGCAGACACGGCAGAGGCCTATCGTCGGCTCACGGAAAAAAAGTCCCGGCCCCGGCTGGTTTGCTGATCATTTCTGCTCTGCTTCAGCCTCTCGGCCGGAATTTCTTCGCGAAGAGGAGGCCGCCTAGGAGGATAAGAGCAGAGATTCCGGTCAGGAGCAGGGAGGCGGAGCCGCCGGAAGAGCCGGAGGGGGAGGGGGCTGCCGGGCCGGCGGCCCCCTCCCCCTCCGGGACTCCCTGTCCGAAGCGGCCGAAGCCCTCCGGCCGCCCCTGAGCTTCCACGGCGGGTGAGCTGTCCCCGGCCGGGATGTCAGACAGGCCGCCCTCACCCGCAGCGGAAGGAATGTCGGCCCCGCCGGGGATCCCCGCCGGAACCTCTCCGCCGCCTCGCATGCCGTTTCCGCCCATGGAACCCATGTCGGAGATCTCCAGTCCCTCCGCGCCGACGAGGGTATCCGCCTCCTGGGTGTCTGCCGTCCGGCCGATGGAGCCGTCCAGCTGTTCCCGGATGCTTTTCGCCCGGAGCAGGCAGAATTCCTTCAGTGTCTTGGCGCCTGTCTCAAACTCCTCTAAGGTACAGAATTTTGTGGGATCCTCCTCCACGTAGGGGGAGATCATGGCGGTCACAAGGTCCATCTCTGCGGCAAATCTGCCGCTCTCAAAATATCCCGAAAGAAGTTCGGAAAAGTATTGATGATACCGGCTGAGGTATGTCTCGTCGGAGAAGATCCAGGCCAGCATGGGGCGGTCTTCTATGCTTCCGCCGGAGACGGGGGTGTCGATGGGGTGATTGACCAGGCTCTCCGCCCCGTCTGCGGACTCAAAGCCGCCGAAGGCCAGGTTGTAGTCCCAGGGCAGCATGGAGAGGAGGCCGTCCTCTTCATACAGATAATAGTTGTGGATCATGGAACCGGTGTAGCTGTCAAAATTCAGGACGAAATTGTGGGCGGTAAAATAGCGGATCACGCTGTCCGTGTCGACTGCCTCCTCCGGGTCTTCGCCGTCCGACAGCTTCCGGAGGGCCTCGATCAGACGGCTCTTGTCGGCTTCGGAGACATCCGTTTTGGCATTGTCAAAGAGATTCGGATAGCTGTCGGCGTCATCGTCCGTATACTGCAGCAGGACGTCGCTGTCCCCCATGAGGGAGCGGCCGCCGGCCCTGCCCCCCGGTATGTCTTCCGGATCCTTTCCGGCAGGAGTGTCCTCCTGTTCTCCGGAGGGCCATTCCGTCCGTCCCCCCAGCATGCCTTCCCGGCCCTTTCCGGCGGGGACGTTGTCCTGACCTGCAGAGGGAGGTTCCGTCTGTCCCTGTCTCCCCGGCATACCGCCGGCCCCATTGGCGTCCCCTCCTCCCATGTCCATGCTGTCCGGCTTGTAGAGCCGGCCGTAGTCACTGCCGTAATTTCGCCGGAGGAAGGATTCCTCGATCCCCTCCACGGCAAGATAAAGTCCCCAGGGTTCCCCGTTGACGGAGATGTTCACGTAGCTGCAGAGGGGAGCGGCAGCGCCGGCCTCCGCCATGATGCGGTAGGAGAAAAATTCTTTCATATAAGTATTGTCCTGGATAATGTTGTTCAGGCACAGCTTGTCCAGCCCGTGATAGGTCTTTGCGCTGTCGTAGTGGTCAAATTCGATCTTGAAGCTGTAGCGGCTGCTGCCGTAAGCCGCCACCTGGGTGAGGGAGGTGTTTCCCTTGGCGCGCAGCCCCACATTGCGGTAAGCTTCCCCGTCGATCAGGACCGCACAGGAGGTATATTCCTCGTTCGTACAGGTCTCGAGAAAGCCTTCCCAGTCGTCCATGACAATCTCGACGGTATGCACCGAGGAGGAGTCGAACAGGAGGCTTTCATAGCCCATGGCGGCGGACGCGGTCGGAACCGCCCGGCTGCCGGCTGCGGGGAGCAGCAGGCCGAGAAGAAGGGTGACGGCCAGGACGATCAGGCAGAGCCTGTCAAAATGCTTATGTGTCGACATGGCAGAACCTCCCTATCCCATGTAATCGCCGTTGTAACTGACCAGGACGGCACTCGTGACGCCGTCCATCTCGGAGAGGGCGTTGATGAAATCCGTATTGTCATCCTTCATGCGGATCTCCAGATCCAGCTCAACGGCCCCCTTTCTGACCGTCTTGCTCTTGAGGACGCACCGCGCTGCCTGCGCTTCCAGAAAAGCCCTTGCCCCTGCTTCCGCGGAGGAGTCCGCGCAGGAGAGGACGACGATGTAGGGATTGCAGTGGGACTTCCGGTTGACGAAGACGAGCAGGATGACACCGATCAGTACACTGCCGGCCACGGCCAGAGGGAGCATCCCGGCGGCCAGTACGATGCCGTCGGCGATGGCCCAGAACAGGAAAGCGATGTCCAGAGGCTCCTTGATGGCGGTGCGGAAGCGGACGATGGAGAGGGCGCCGACCATGCCCAGGGAGAGGACCACATTGGAGGTCACCGCCAGGATGACGACGGTGGTGATCATGGTGAGGGCGACCAGGGTCGTGCCGAAGCTGGAGGAGTACATGACTCCCTGGTAGGTCTTCTTGTAGACAAGAAAGATAAACAGGCCGGTGCCGAAGGCCAGGATCAGGGCCAGGGCCATGTC
This sequence comes from uncultured Lachnotalea sp., assembly GCA_947066815.1. Classification (GTDB taxonomy): domain Bacteria; phylum Bacillota; class Clostridia; order Lachnospirales; family Lachnospiraceae; genus Lientehia. The sequence goes on along the minus strand of CAMSZT010000003.1, from coordinate 159,108 downwards.
GAGAAGGCTGACGCTGGTCACATTCTCCAGAAAGCTTGATTTGAAGATGTCGCTGAAAGTCATAAGAAACACTCCTTTTTTTCGATATATTTAGGCGATTGCGAAACTTAAAATTGTCGAGTGGATTCTGACAATTGATCCATCCAAAGCCTGCAGCGCCAAACACCTGTTTGACGTATTCAGCCGTAGAGCCTGCAGGCCGCATATTTGGAAAAGGCGCAGGCGCGCCGGCCCGGCAGGCAGACTGCGTCTCGGATGATATCCGGCAGGAACTCCCCCCATTTTACCTCCAGGATGACGGGGGACGCCCCGGCGGGCACGGTGACGGTGTCCGGGTTAAAAAAGTCCGTGGAGGCAAGGCCGGTGCGGATCTGAAAGTCCAGCGTGACCCGCACATGGCCAGGAGGGAAGACAAAGGCCTCCCTGGTATAGTCCACGATGGTTTTCGGCCGAAGTCGCTGATCCCTGCATTTGACGCAGAATTCTCTGAAAAGCGGGCTGGCGTCCTCCGGCCGGAGCGGGGGCTGTCCGGCCAACAGGCATTCTGCCTGCGCCTTTGTGACGGAGACGCCCTCTTTTCCGGAAAGTCCGTTCACCTTGCTCTTTTTCTCCAGGCGGATGAAGGAGGGATCCCCGTTGTAATAGCGGAGCCGGAATTTCTCCCGGATATTGACTCCGTCGATCTTTTCCCGGAGGGCCCTGTCGCCGGGCGTGTCAAAATAGAGGCTGCGGATCTCGTAGATCCCGTCGCTTCCGTAGGAGTCGTGCGCCGCTACGGCCAAAAGGCGCCTCCTCAGGATCCGCAGATCCAGGCTGTTAACCTCGTGCTTCCATTCATGCCGGTATTCCATATGGTTCCTCCCTTTCGTATCCTGTGGCAGCTGCCACGGCATGAAAAATCCCCTGTATCAGGACAGTGCCAGTATACAGGGGAGAGATTGAAGTTTTATTGAAGATTTTTTTATTTTGAGGAATCTGTTTCATTTTGGGGCGGACGGAGAAGGGGGAGGGAGACCGTGAAGATCACCCTGCCGTCACGGCAGTCCACGGAGATCTTTCCCCGGTGGGCCGAGACGATGGCCTTGGCGATGGCAAGGCCCAGGCCGTAATGGCCCGCGCCGCCCGTCCTGGCCGGATCCCTGCGGTAGAACCGTTCAAAGAGCTGCTCCCGCTCCGAAGGAGGGATGGGGGCCCCGTCGTTGCCGACCGAAAGGATGGACAGGCTTCGGCCCTCTTTTTTCAGGGAAAGGATCACGTCCTTTTCGGGGGTACAGTGGCAGAGGGCATTATCCAGGAGGATCGCCACGATCTGCTTGAGCTGTGTGCTGCTGCCATATACGTACAGCCCGTCGGCGATCTCGCAGGAAAAACCCAGTCCCTGTTCAAACATGAGGGCCTCAAAGGGCAGGGCTTCCCCGGCAGTCAGGCGGCTCAGATCCACCGGCTCCATGACCGGGACGGCGTGTTCCGTGCGGGCGAGATCCAAAAGCTGGCCGATCAGAGCTTCCATCCGTCTGTTTTCATACCGGATATTGGAAAGCCAGGGATTTTCCCCGATCTCCCGGAAAAGCAGCTCCGCATTGGTGTTCACCACCGATACGGGGGTTTTCAGCTCATGGCCCGCGTCAGAAATAAACTGCCTCTGCTTCCGGTAACTCTCCTCCAGAGGCGCCACGATCCTTCTGGCAAGATAGACCGCCAGGAAGAACAGGGCGAGGATGGTGAGGGCTCCGAAGATCAGGGTGTAGCGGAACAGGGTGGTCATGCTCTCCTGCATGATGGTATTGTCCATAAAGGCGACCAGGGTATATCCGCCCTTGTCGGCCTTGTGATAGATGAGATTATCTTTGACGCCGGTCTGCTTCCGGCCGTTTATGACGGAAAGAGCCATCGCCTCAAGTTCCCCGTCCTCGTGGACGGAAATCTTTGGATTGGTGACGGAAAGGATCTCCCCGCTGTCCGAGACGGCCACAGAGTAAAAGGTGGAAAGCTGGAACGCCGGCGTGTCCTCAAAACGGGGGATGTCCGATCCGGGCCTGCCGCCCTCCCTGCCTGGCTCCGGCCCCGCGGGGACTTCTTTGGGAACCGCCTCTTTGGGAAGAACGTTATCTTGTCCCGGCAGCAGATAGAGCTCCGCATGCCTTGCCAGCATTTCCCGGTTCCGCCTGGACACCTCCAGATAACTGGAGCCGTAGATCGTGCAGAGGGTGGCGGCCCAGAGAAAGACGAGGACGGCCATGATGGAGGCGACGATCTTCCGGCGGGATTTTTTAAACATTTTCACACCTCAGTTCATATCCGATCCCGCGGACGGCCTTGATGACGGTCTTCGACCCCACGAAGGCCAGCTTCCTGCGGGTGAAGGAAAGATAGACTTCTACCTTATTATATTCGGCATCGTTTTCGAAGCCCCAGATCTTCACGGCGAGCTGTTCTCTGGTCAGGATCTGATTCTGGTTGGCGATGAAATACTCCAGGATCCGGTATTCCTTTTCGCTCAAACGGACATTCTGCGAGGTGGATGTGCAGACCAGGGAGGCCGTGTCCGCGTCGAGGGAGATATCTCCAAAGGACAGGGTCCCGTCCCCGGAAGGGAGATTCCTTCTCACAAGGGCGCGGAGCCTCGCGAGCAGTTCCCGGGCCATAAAAGGCTTCGTCAGATAATCGTCGGCGCCGCTGTCGAGTCCCTCCACCGTATCGTCCAGCCCGCCTTTGGCGGTCAGCATGAGGATGGGGGTCCGGATCCCCTGCCTCCGGAGGGCCCTTGCGACCGCAAAGCCGTCCATCCCCGGCAGCATGACGTCGAGGACGATGAGGTCATAGAGGCCGCCCTCCGCCGCCGCCAGCCCGGAGGGGCCGTCCGTACAGGAATCCACCTCGTAATGCTCCTGTCTGAGGAGCTCGGAGAGGGCCTGGACCATCCTTTTTTCATCCTCCACAAGCAACAGTTTCATACCACACACCTCCTGGCTTCCATTATAGCACAGAAGCTTGAAGAAGGATTGAAAAAGCATTGATCCGTGTGCCTCTGCCAGAGCTTCTAAGGAAACGGTGATTTGATCAGCGTTTCCTTAGAAGAGAAGGATTTTACCGGATTGGCCTGCAAACGTTAAGAAAGTTTTAAGAATAGTCGTGTTTTTTTCTATTGTCCTTTGCGGAAGGATAATGTATGATATAAAACGATAAGTACCGCGGGTGCAGAGAAAGGCTGTTATAGGGTGGGTTCTCTTGATCAAGGATAATCAGAAGCATCTGAACCGGATTCATGTGGTGATCGATGCCGCTATCATAGTAATCGCATATTTGATCGCGTATGGGATCATCTTCGGGTTTTCGGGGAACAACGCCGGACTTCCGAGAGGGATCTACTTCAGCGCGCTGCTCTATATCGTGCCGGGGGGACTGATCCTGTACTGGTTTTTCCATCTGTACGAGCCCATGCGGGTCATGGGGCGGCGGCTGGAGCTTTTCAATGTGATGCGGGCCAACGTGGTGGGAGCCATGCTGATCACCCTGGTCCTGTATCTGGGGAAGGACCGTCTGATCCATTTTTCCCGTCAGATGACCTTCCTGTTCATTCTGTTCAACTTTATACTGGAATCGGGCTTCCGCCTGACGCTGCGGAGCGTGCTGCGTTCCTTCCGGCGCAAAGGCTACAATCAGAAGCATGTGCTGCTCATCGGCTACAGCCGGGCGGCCCAGAGCTACATCGACCGGGTTTCGGCGAATCCCGACTGGGGTTATCTGATCCGCGGGATCCTGGACGACCATGCGGAGCGGGGGACCGAGTACAAGGGAGTCCGCGTCATGGGCCCCATCGACAACCTGGAAGAGATCCTTCCCATGAACCGGCTGGACGAGATCGCCATAACCCTGAGCATCAATGAATATGACAAACTGGAACGGATCGTGAACGCCTGTGAGAAATCCGGCGTACATACAAAGTTCATTCCGGATTATAATAAGGTTATACCGACCAAGCCCTACACGGAGGATCTCCTCGGGCTGCCGGTGATCAATATCCGGAACGTCCCTCTCACGGATTCCTTCAATGCGGCGGTAAAGCGGCTGATCGACATCCTCGGCGGCCTGTTTGCGCTCACGCTGTTCTCGCCGGTCATGGTGATCGTGGCCGTGGCTGTCAAGCTCTCCTCCAGGGGGCCAGTGATTTTCAGCCAGGAGCGGGTGGGACTCCACAACCGTCCCTTTAAGATGTATAAGTTCCGTTCCATGGAGGTCCAGAGGCCCTCGGAGGAGAAGGATGCCTGGACCACCAAGAATGACCCCAGGGTCACGGCGGTGGGGAAATTTATCCGCAAGACCAGCATCGACGAGCTGCCCCAGCTGTTCAACATTATCAAGGGCGATATGAGCCTGGTGGGACCCAGGCCGGAGCGGCCCCATTTCGTGGAGAAGTTCCGGGAGGAGATCCCCAGGTATATGGTGAAGCATCAGGTGCGGCCGGGCCTCACCGGCTGGGCCCAGGTCAATGGCTACCGGGGGGATACTTCGATCACCAAACGGATTGAATGCGACCTGTATTATATAGAGAATTGGAGTCTTGGCCTCGATTTCAAGATCATTTTTCTGACGTTTTTTAAAGGCTTTATCAATAAAAATGCCTATTAGAAGATAGAGTATACAGAAAGGAACAGGCGATGAAGTACAGAGACGACGAGTATGGATACGAGAGCCGCAGGCGCGAGATGGAACAGCGCAGGCGGGTGCGGCCGGATGCGGAAATGACCTCGCAGCGGAGGCAGAATCCCGCGGGCAGCAGCAGGACGGCGTCCTCCGGGACAAGAAGTACATCCGGTCCTTACGGGACCAGGAGAGCGGCGGGAAGCCCGGCCGGAGCGAGAAATACATCCGCAGCCAGGGCAGCCTCGGAGGCGAGGGGCGGAGCCCGGACCGGGAGTTCATCCGCCGGGAGGCGGGTCGGAGCAGACCCTTATGACCGGAGCTATCAGGCGGGCTATTATGAGGATGCAGGACAGAGAAAGCGCCGGGCGGCATCGCCGGATGCTTCCGGAAAAAGAAAAAGGCCCCTGTCTGCAAAGGCAAAGAAGAAGAGACGCATCAGAAGGATCCTCTTTGCCGTGGAGGGGATCCTGCTCTTAGTCGTTTTGGGCGGTCTGTTTGTGATCTCCAAATGGGATAAGATCCAGAAGCCCAATTTCGGGACGAAGGATATCTATGTCAACGAGCTTTCGGAAAATACGATCCAGAGCATGGAGGGGTACCGGACCATTGCCATATTCGGGGCCGACGAAGAGGGAAGCCACAGCGACGTGATCATGATCGCCAACATCGACAATAAGACGGGGGAAGTGACGCTGACCTCGGTGCTCCGGGATACCTATTGGAATGTTCCGGACCTGACCAACGGCGACGAAGAGAAATATGCGAAGGCCAACAATGCCTACCACACGGGCGGCGACCTGGGAGCCCTGAACGCCCTCAACAAAAACCTGGATCTCAACATCACGGAATATGTGACGGTCAACTGGTATGCCGTCTCCCAGGTGGTGGATATTCTGGGCGGTATGGAGATCGATGTGCCGGAGAGCATGATGGGAGAGATCAACGGTTACATCACCAATACCCAGGCGGAAGCCAGCAGCTGGGCGGAGGGAGGCGCGAAAAAAGGAGAGAAGGGCACGAAGCCGATTGACGGGCCTGGCCTTCAGACCCTGGACGGCCTGCAGACGGTGGCCTACTGCCGGATCCGCCATGGAAACGGCGGCGACGACGGCCGCGCCCAGAGGCAGCGGGAGGTGGTGGGACAGATCCTGGCCAAGGCAAAGCAGCAGGATATCGGGACACTCCTGAACCTCTGCGAAGTGGTATTCCCGGAGATCCGCACCAATCTGACACTGGCCGACGTGCTGGGGCTGGCGCCGGATATCGGGAAATTCAGCATCACCAGCCAGTTCCCCTTCCCCTACCATCAGGTGGATGCGCTGGTGGGGTCCGCGTCGGTGAAGGTACCTCTGGGGCTGGCAGACGACGTGACGCAGCTCCACCTGGATCTTTTCAAGGATGACAAATATGAGCCCTCCGCGACGGTCCAGCAGATCAGCAACAAGATCGAAAAGCTGACCGGCTACAGTGCCGACGACCGCACGGATTAAATCGAAAAACAGCTGCAGGCGGATGTCCTGCAGCTGTTTTTTGATGCGCAAGCCCGCACAGAGGGATTTATTCCACATCCTGCAGGGCCGCGTAATCCTCCTCGCCGGTGCGGATCTTGACGACTTTTGCCACGTTGTAGACGAAGATCTTGCCGTCCCCGATGTGTCCGGTGTAGAGGGCTTTCTTGGCCGCTTCGACGATGTCCGCCACGGGGATCTTGCTGACGACCACCTCGATCTTGACCTTGGGAAGGAGGGTGGCGTCCATTTCCACGCCCCGGTACATCTCCCCGGCCCCCTTCTGGATGCCGCAGCCCATGACTTGGGTCACGGTCATGCCGGTGACGCCCAGACTGTTCATGGCCTTCTTTAACTTGTCATAGCGGGAGAGCTTCGCGATGACCACCACCTTGTAGATACCGGTGGAGAGGTCCGTCCGGTCGACCACCGGGACGGCTGCGGCCCGCTGGATCTCGGAGGCGTTCTCGTAATCCTCCGCGCCCAGGTCCGTATTCTCGTTGACATCCATGGTCATGGTGTTGGAGATGTCCATGATACTGAAGCCGGAGTAGGCGGAAGCCAGGCCGTGTTCTTTGGCATCCAGGCCGATGATCTCTTCTTCTTCCGTCACCCGGAGCCCCACACAGGCCCGGATCAGGAGGAAGGCAAGGGTGATCGTGACGGCCGTCCAGCCCGCCACGGCCGCAAAGCCGATGAGCTGAAGGCCGAGCTGCCTGAAGCCGCCGCCGTAGAAGAGGCCGACAATGGTGTCATTTCCGGGGGCGGAGGCGGTGGCAAAGAGCCCCACGGCAACGGTACCCCATATGCCGTTCAGGCAGTGGACGGCTACGGCGCCCACCGGGTCATCCACCCGGAGCTTGTGGTCCAGGAGCCAGACGCCGAACACGACCAGAAGTCCGGCCACGGCGCCGATGGCGATGGCTCCGAAGCAGTCCGTCACGTCGCAGGGGGCGGTGATGGCCACCAGCCCGGCCAGGGAAGCGTTTAAGCACATGGAGACATCGGGCTTTCCGTATTTGAGCCAGGTAAAGACCATACAGACGACCGTCGCGATGGCGGGAGCCACGGTTGTGGTCAGGGTGATCGAGGCAAGCTGTTCCACACTGGTGGCAGCCGCCCCGTTGAAGCCGTACCAGCCCAGCCAGAGGATGAACACGCCCAGGCAGCCGATGGGCAGGTTGTGGCCGGGGAAGGCGTTGACCTTTGTGATCTTTCCGGCTTTATCCTTCACGAATTTCCCGATCCGGGGCCCTAAAAGGGCGGCACCGATCAGGGCGGAGATGCCGCCGACCATGTGGATGGCGCAGGAGCCGGCAAAGTCGTGGAAACCCATCTGAGACAGCCAGCCGCCGCCCCAGATCCAGTGGGCTTCGACGGGATAGATCACCGCGGAGATCACCGCAGAGTAAACGCAGTAGGATAAAAATTTGGTCCGCTCCGCCATGGCGCCGGAGACGATGGTGGCTGTGGTCGCACAGAACACCAGGTTGAACACAAAATTGGACCAGTCAAAATTCGCATAGTCGCTGAAAATGTCGAAGCCGGGCTTTCCGATCAGCCCCATCACGTCCTCTCCCAGGAGCAGGCCGAAGCCCACCAGGATGAAGACCACGGTCCCGATGCAGAAGTCCATCAGGTTTTTCATCAAAATGTTGCCGGTATTTTTTGCCCTTGTGAATCCGGCCTCCACCATGGCAAAGCCGGCCTGCATCCAGAACACCAGGGCGGCTCCGATCAGGAACCAGACGCCGAAGACCTGGCCGTTTACGGTGCTTAAGATTTCTTCTGTCATAATTCTCCTCCTCCCGACGCGCTTGACGCGTCGATGTTCGTTTGGAATTCCTGTCCGGGAGCGCGCTGTAACATAGACATAGAATCGGATCTTGCGCAGGAAAGTTTTTCCCTGCACATGGAAAAGGCGCTCCGGAAGATCCAAAGCGCCTTTGCCTTACGCCTGAAAGTCTATCATCCGGGAGAAAGAAAGTCAATTGGCGTTCCGGACAAAGAAAATAATAAAAAAATATAAAATTTGTAAAAGTTTCATGAACTTTTGCACAGATACTGAAAAGAAAAAACCACAATTAATCATATTAGTCCTTGCGCGGAAGGGAAAAAAAGTGTATAGTAAAGGAGGAGTCTATAAATAAAAATAAGGAGAGGTATGTATTATGGACAGAAAAGAACTGGTATTAAAAACATTCCACAATGAGCCGACAGAAAAGCTCCTGGTCGGTTTCTGGCACCACTTTCTGGAGGATGAGCTGGTAGACGGCCTGCATAATCCGGAGTACATCGCGAAGAACCTGGAGGGGGCGAAGAAATTCAAGGAAGAATTCGATCCGGATTTCGTCAAGGTCATGACGGACGGATATTTCTTCATGCCTTTCAACTATGAGGACATGAACTGCGCTTCCGATTTTAAGAACCTGAAGGCCACGGACGAGATGGACCTGTACCTGGAAAAATGCGTGGAATTCGCAAAGGCCACCAGAGAGATCTACGGCAATGACGTGCTGATGTACTACAACGTGTTCTCTCCCACCTTCCAGATCAACCACAGGATGAACCAGACCCATCCGCTGTACACGGCAGGCAGACTGGAGGCTCCCATCGCTCTGCTGATGAAGGAGGATCCGGAGGCGACCCAGGTGGCGCTTGATCTGGTTGCGGACTACACGGAGAAGCTGATCGACATGATCGTCGGCGCGGGGATCATGGACGGCATTTACTTCAGCGTATCCTGCTTCAACCGTGAGATCTCCCCCGCGGTTTACAACAAGTACGTGGCGCCCGGCGAGAAGAGGATCATCGCAAAGGCCAACTCCTATGCGAAGGACAACCTGCTCCATATCTGCGGCTGGAGAGGAAACCTGAATAACCTTTCCATCTACACGGACTATGACTGCAGCGTCATCAACTGGGCCGTTCACGCAGAGGGAGTTCCGGTTGCGGAGGGCAAGAAGATGTTCGGCGGCAAGTGCGTGATCGGCGGCTTCGGAAACAACAACACCGACCTGATCTGCACCGGCACCAAGCAGGAGATCCAGGATTACGTGGAGAAGATCGTGGACGAGGCGGGTACCACCGGGATCATCATCGGCGCGGACTGCACGACCCATCTGGATACGCCGGACGAGCACATCCACTGGGTGTATGAGAAGGCTGCGGAGATCTCCGAGAGGCTTCTGAAGAAATAAAGAGATAGGGAAATGTTGATCAAAGCGTTTCCTTAGATCCGAGAGTATATCTGCAACGAACCGGGGCTGCCGCCCGGCTGGAGAGTCCAGCCGGGCGGCAGCCCCGTTCCTTTTATGCGCAAGCCCGTACAGAGGAATATGCCGCAGGAGCGGCGTGCGGTCTGCGCGGCGAGTAGGGGCGGATGCTCCTTCCCTACTCGATTGCACACGGGCCTCGGAGAAAGCCCTGCCGTTATCTGTGATCCGTCTAAATTGGACGATGCGGGATGCCATGGTGCGCCTGACTGGGTGATAGAGATCGTTTCGCCGGGCAGCAGGGCGAGAGATCATATGACGAAATTGTTCAAGTATCGTACGGCCGGCGTCAGAGAGTACTGGATCGTGGATCCGGAAAACAGATGGTGACAATTTATGGGTTTGAAAAGGACGCGGTCGCACAGTATGATTTTGGTGAGGAGGTACCGGCCGGAATATACGAAGGTTTTCCGTAAAAGCGGAGTGGTAAAGGGAACCGGGGGCGATATAAGGCCGGCAGAGGATCAGATTTATCTCATAACCGTCCGTTTTCTCCTCATATAGTATAGATGATCGGATTTATGGGGAGGCATTCCTTTGAAGCGATGTGTGGAATTTGTCATGGGCGTGGTCCTTTTACTGGCCGTGTTTGTTCTGTCCGGTCCGGCGGCGGGGGTTCTCTGGAGGGGGAGCGCGGCCGTATCCGGAGGGGCCTCGCCGGTGGTGGCCCTGGACGCGGGCCATGGAGGGGCGGATCCGGGCAAGATCGGCATCAACGAGGTCCTGGAGAAGGACATCAACCTGGCGATCACGCTGAAGACCAAAGAGCTCCTGGAAAAGGAGGGCGTGCGGGTGGTCCTCACGAGGACGGACGACGGCGGGCTTTACAAGGAGACGGACGGAAATAAAAAGCGGGCGGACTTAAACCGGCGGTGTGAGATTATCGAGGAGAGCAAGGCGGACTTTGTGGTCAGCATCCATCAGAACAGCTACGGGGACGGGAGCGTCCACGGGTCCCAGATGTTTTACTATAAGAGCTCGGAGAAGGGGAAAAAGCTGGCGGAGATCCTCCAGAAGGTGTTCAATGAGTCGGTCAGCAGCAGGGAACTGAAGGCGAAAGAAAACGGGGAATATTATATGCTGCTCCACGTGTCCTGCCCGATCGTCATCGCGGAATGCGGGTTCTTGAGCAACTGGGAGGATGCGGAGAAACTACGCACGGAGAGCTACCAGGATGAGGTGGCAAAAGCCCTCGCGGCCGGGATCCTGCAGTACATCGACGAGGAGTTTTGAAGGACAGAAAAAATTTCTGCAATTTTTACAAAGACTGGTCTTTCCATTTTGGAAAAAGGGTGTTATACTGAGTTTTATGATGATAACGAAGTTGGTAAGGATAGACGAACTCCATATGGATGGGCCCGCTGTTGAGGAAGCGGGGAGGGTGCTGGCAGGCGGCGGCCTGGTGGCATTTCCTACGGAGACCGTGTATGGTCTGGGGGCCAACGGCCTGGACGAGGAGGCGGCCGCAAAGATCTACGCGGCGAAGGGCCGGCCCTCCGACAATCCGCTGATCCTCCATATCACGTCCATGGAGGAGCTCTATCCGCTGGCGGAGGAGATCCCGCAGACGGCCTTTGCTCTGGCGGAGGCATTCTGGCCCGGCCCGATGACGCTTGTGTTCCGGAAGACGGCCCGCGTGCCTTACGGAGTCACAGGCGGCCTGGACACGGTGGCCGTGCGGATGCCGTCCCACCCGGTGGCGAGGGCCGTCATCCGGGCGGCGGGGGTTCCCATCGCGGCTCCCAGCGCCAACGCCTCCGGCAGGCCCAGCCCCACGAAGGCCCTCCACGTCCTGGAGGACCTGGACGGGAGGGTGGACATGGTCGTGGACGGCGGGACGGTGGGGATCGGGCTGGAATCGACCATCATCGACGTGACCGGGGGACGGCCGACGATCCTCCGGCCCGGATATATCACAGAGGAGATGCTCGCCTCCGTGATCGGGGAGGTGGCTCTGGACGCGGCCGTCACGGGAGAGCCGGGGGCGGGTGTGAGACCCAGGGCTCCGGGTATGAAATACCGGCACTATGCACCGAGGGCGGAGATGACTGTCTTCCTCGGAAGTCCTGCCCAGGTGTGCGCCGCCATCGAGGAGGCGCTGCAAAGAGCGGCGGAGGAGGGGAAGCGGGCAGGAGTCCTCTGCACGGAGGAGTCGGAGCGGTTTTACGAGGCCCCGGTGAAAAAATGCGCCGGCAGGAGAAACGAGCCGGAGAGCGTTGCGAGGAGCCTTTACGACGTGCTCCGGGCCTTTGACAGGGAGCAGGTGGACTGCATATTTTCGGAAAGTTTTGAGGAGAACCCCCTCGGCGGGGCGATCATGAACCGCCTTCTCAAGGCGGCGGGATATAGGACTGTAACGTGCGGCGGCATTTCCTCTTCCGGAGGATAGAAGACAGCATGAGATGTACATTGGCAAGGAGAAGAAGTCAGGAGTGATGGTATGTCAGCAGTAAAGAGGGTGATTTTTGTCTGTACGGACAATACCTGTCTGAGCAATATGGCGGCGGCCGTATTCGAAGGGATCCGCGGGGAGCGGGAGATCGAGGTGATGTCCAGGGGGCTGGTGGTCCTTTTTCCGGAACCCATCAACCAGAAGGCGGTGGCCATTCTGACAAGCCACAGGCTTTCGCTTCTGGCCGACGAGGCAAAGCTGCTGGAGAGTACGGACCTTGCTCCCGGGACTCTGGTGCTTACGATGACGGGGGCAGAGCGGGAGCAGGTGAGGGAGCGGTTTCCCGACCTGCCGAATGTGTTTACCCTGAGGGGATTTGCGGGGCAGGATGGGGACATCACGGAGCCTCTGGGAGGGAGCCTCGCGGATTACGGCGCCTGCTACGAACACATCGACCTGTTCACGAAGCTGGCGGCGGAGATCATATTTAAGGAGGATGCAGATGATAGCATTGGGATGTGACCATGGCGGATATGAGTTAAAGCAGGAGATCATGGCCTGGCTCGACAAGAATCATTTTGAATATAAAGATTACGGCTGTTTTGGCACGGAGGCGGTGGACTACCCCGTATATGCCAGGGCGGTGGCCCACGCGGTGGCGGGCGGCGAATGTGAGAGGGGGATCTTGATCTGCGGGACGGGGATCGGCATCTCCATCGCGGCCAATAAGGTCAAAGGGATCCGCGCGGCCCTCTGCTCCGACTGCTTCTCGGCGGAGGCCACCAGGCTCCACAACGACGCCAATATCCTGGCCATGGGGGCGAGAGTCTTAGGCCCCGGCCTGGCGGTGAAGATCGTGGATACTTTTTTGAACACTCCTTTTTCCGGAGACGAGCGCCACGCAAGGCGCATAAGCCTCATCGAAGAGTAGCGGGAGATACAGGTATGAGTGGAAAACGTCAGGATTATATTTCCTGGGATGAATATTTTATGGGCGTAGCGGAGCTTTCGGCCATGCGCTCCAAGGATCCGGGCACCCAGGTGGGGGCCTGTATCGTCAGCCCGGACAACAAGATCCTTTCTATGGGCTATAACGGGTTTCCAAAGGGATGCCCGGACGATGAGTTTCCCTGGGAGCGGGAGGGGGACGACCCCTACGAGACCAAGTATTTTTACAGCACCCACAGCGAGCTCAACGCGATCTTAAATTACCGCGGGGGGAGCCTGGAGGGCAGCAAGCTCTATGTGACCTTGTTTCCCTGCAATGAATGTGCCAAGGCGATTATACAAAGCGGAATTAAGACGATAATTTATGCAGACGACAAATACGGCGATACGTCCGCAGTGCGGGCGTCCAAGCGGATGCTCCGGTCTGCGGGGGTGGAACTGGTGCTCTACCGGCCGACCGGAAGACGGCTGGAGGTATCCGTATGAATAAAAAGCACAGGGAGCTTGTCCGCTGCCTGTCTTTGGTCAGCCAGTTGGGGATCACCATGCTGACGCCGGTGATCCTCTGCGTCGCGCTCGGCGTGTGGCTGGATAACCGGTTTTCTACGTATTTTACGCTTCCCCTTCTGATTCTGGGGATCCTCGCCGGCGCGAGGAGCGCCTATCTTCTGGCGAAGAAGGCGGTCCGGCCGGACGGGGAAGAAGAGGAGAGAGACGATGATTAAATATGTCGGCCAGGTGGTGCGGGAGGTGCTCCTTGGCATCGGCCTGTGGGGCATTGTCGGGACGGCGGTCATCCTGGCGGCCTGGGGGCTTTCAGACGGGATTCTGTACGGTTTCCTTCTGGGCGTCCTGCTTTCTGTCGGTTATTTTATCCATATGAGCATTACACTGGAGACCTCCATGGACATGATGGAGGAGAAATCAGCGAAGAACCATGCCCTTCGGTCTTACCTGATCCGGGTGGCCGCCGGGGCTGTGGCCTTTGTGCTTGCCTGGTGGTCCGGCTGGTTCAACATGCTGGCGATCCTTGCGGGCTTTTTCACCCTGAAGCTTGGGGTGTATGCAAGGCCGCTGATCCATAAGGCTTTCTGTCATTTCGGGATCTTCGGGGATCCCAAAGACTGAAAGATAAAATGCGGCAGCTTTATGTGCAGGGGAGTCCCCTCTTCTGCCCGGCAGGCTGCGGCAAAAATCCTATTTCCATAAAGAAAGGGGTGAGAGCATGAGAATGATTTTATGTGAAGCAGATTTCGCCATAAAAGGTCTGGTGAATTATCAGATGTTCGGACATACGTTCTGGCTGACGTCGACCCACGTTTCTATGATCATCGTGACGGTCGTACTCTTGATCTTTGCTTTTGCAGCGAACCGCTGCATGAAGAAAGCCAAGGATGTGCCGACCGGATTCCAGAATGTGGTGGAGATCATAGTCGAGATGCTTGGCAACATGGTGAAGACCAATATGAAGCAGCCGAAAAAATTCATGAATTACATCGGCACGCTCTTTCTGTTCATATTGATCTGCAACCTGTCGGGGCTTCTCGGGCTTCGCGGGCCGACGGCAGATTACGGCGTGACACTTTGCCTGGGACTCATCACCTTCTGCCTGATCCAGTACAACGGGATCAAGTGTCAGAAGGCGGGGCATTTCAAGGCGCTGTTTGAACCGATCCCGCTGTTTTTCCCGATCAATCTGATCGGCGAGATCGCGACACCGATTTCATTGTCATTGCGTCTGTTCGCCAATATGCTGGCCGGAACCATCATAATGGCGCTCTGGTATGGACTCATACCGCTTGTAGTTGTAAAGCTGGGAATACCGGCCTTTCTGCATGCCTATCTGGATCTGTTTTCCGGGTGTATCCAGACCTACGTATTCTGTATGCTGACTATGGTGTACGTGGACGACAAGATGTAGAAAAAACAAAAAGGTTACAGAGAACCAAAACATGAAGGAGGATTTAACAATGGGAATTTCAGGACAGGATTTGATTTATGCGTGCTCAGCGATTGGTGCGGGTCTGGCGATGATCGCCGGTATCGGGCCTGGTGTAGGACAGGGTATCGCGGCAGGCCACGGTGCGTCGGCCGTCGGACGCAACCCCGGAGCGAAGGGTGACATCACCACCACCATGCTTCTCGGCCAGGCAGTCGCCGAGACCACCGGTCTTTACGGCCTCGTCGTCGCCTTTATTCTGATGTTCGTAAAGCCTTTCTCATAAAGCCTTTCCAAAGCTTATCTTTGAGAAAAAAGAGAGAAAGGAGGAGGAGCATTGGAATCCATATTGGCAGCAGGCAGTTTTCTGATCGCCAGCGGGGAAGAGTACACCAGGATCCTGGGCCTTGATCCGCAGCTGATCCATGATGCCATTTTGCTGGGCGTCAATATATTCATCCTGTTTTTTGCCTTGTCTTATCTGCTTTTCAATCCGGCGAGAGCCATGCTGGAGAAGCGCAGCGAGCGGATCCGTACCGACCTGGAAGGCGCCGCAAAGGAAAAGGAATCGGCCGAGGGGCTGAAGACGGAGTATGAGGCAAAGCTCAAAAACATTGATAAGGAAGCGGAAGCGATCCTTTCCGATGCCAGGAAGAAAGCCCTGAGAAGGGAGGAGGAGATCCTGGAGGAGGCGAAGGCAGAATCTGCGCGCATCATCGAGAGGGCCGGCCGGGAGGCGGAGCTTGAGAAGAAGAAGGCCCTCGATGAGATGAAGAAAGAAATGATCACCATTGCGTCCCTCATGGCCGGAAAGGCCGTGGCAGGTTCCATGGACGTGAAGATCCAGGACGAGCTCATTGACAGGACGTTAAAGGAAATAGGGGATGAAACATGGCAAAGCTGATTGCAAAAACCTACGGTGAAGCGCTTTTTGAGACGGCTTTGGAGAAGGAAAAGATCGATGAGATGTACGAGGAGGTACTCGCCATCCGGGAGATCTTTTCGGAAAACCCGAAGCTCGTGCGGCTGTTTGATCACCCTAATATCATAAAAGAAGAGAAGCTTCAGGTTGTGGACGCGGTGTTTGCGGACCGCCTGTCCCCGGAGATGACGGGATTCCTTCGGATCGTCATTGAAAAAGGGCGCCAGAGCGAGCTGGACGGCATTTTTGCCTGGTTTATCGCCAAGGTGAAGGAGCATAAGAAGATCGGGATCGCTTATGTGACTTCGGCGGCGGAGCTCTCCGACAGGCAGAAGAGGCAGGTGGAGGAGCGGCTCCTGGCCACAACTGCATACGAAGCCTTCGAGATACAGTTCTCGGTGGACGAGGAGTTAATCGGCGGCCTGGTCATCCGCATCGGGGACCGGGTGGTGGACAGCAGTATCAAGAGCAGGCTTTATGAAATGAGAAAAGATTTGATGAAGATCCAATTAAATTAGAAAGAAGGTGCGAAAGCTCCATGAATTTAAGACCGGAAGAAATCAGCTCCGTGATCAAAGAGCAGATTGAGAGATATTCCTCCCGGCTGGAGGTGTCCGACGTGGGCACGGTCATCCAGGTGGCTGACGGGATCGCACGTATTCACGGCCTTGAAAAAGCAATGCAGGGTGAACTTCTGGAGTTTCCGGGAGAGGTCTACGGCATGGTCCTCAATTTGGAAGAGGACAACGTGGGCGCCGTGCTTCTTGGAAATCAGAAGAGCATTGCCGAGGGCGACACGGTGAAGACCACCGGAAGGGTGGTCGAGGTGCCCGTCGGCGACGCCATGCTTGGACGCGTCGTGAACGCCCTGGGACAGCCCATCGACGGCAAGGGACCGATCCACACGGAGAAATTCCGCCAGATCGAGCGGGTGGCTCCCGGCGTTATCACCAGAAAGTCCGTGGATACCCCCCTTCAGACAGGTATCAAGGCCATCGACGCCATGGTGCCCATCGGAAGAGGCCAGCGTGAGCTGATCATCGGCGACAGACAGACCGGAAAGACGGCTCTCGCCATTGACACGATCATCAACCAGAAAGGAAAGGGCGTCAACTGTATCTATGTGGCCATCGGCCAGAAGGCGTCCACCGTTGCAAATATCGTAAAGACTCTGGAGGAGCACGACGCCATGTCCTACACCACGGTGGTGGCGGCCACGGCCAGCGAGATGGCTCCTCTCCAGTACATCGCCCCTTATTCGGGCTGCGCCATCGGCGAGGAGTGGATGGAAGAGGGCAAAGACGTGCTGGTGGTATATGACGACTTGTCCAAGCATGCCACCGCTTACCGTACACTTTCCCTGCTGCTCCGCAGACCGCCGGGACGTGAGGCGTACCCCGGCGACGTATTCTACCTGCATTCCAGGCTCCTTGAGAGGGCGGCGAGACTGTCCGAGGAGCTGGGCGGCGGCTCCCTGACGGCCCTTCCCATCATCGAGACCCAGGCAGGCGACGTGTCGGCCTACATTCCGACCAACGTGATCTCCATCACCGACGGACAGATCTATCTGGAGACGGAGATGTTCAACGCGGGCTTCAGGCCGGCCATCAATGCGGGCCTTTCCGTGTCCCGTGTGGGCGGTGCCGCGCAGATCAAGGCCATCAAGAAGATCGCCGCTCCCATCCGTGTGGAGCTGGCCCAGTTCCGTGAGCTGGCGGCTTTCTCCCAGTTCGGTTCCGAGCTTGACGCGGATACCAAGGAGAAGCTGGCACAGGGCGAGAGGATCCGCGAGATCTTAAAGCAGCCCCAGTATCAGCCCATGGGCGTGGAATACCAGGTGATCATTATCTTTGCGGCCACGAAGAAATATCTGCTGGATATCCCGGTCAGTGAGATCCTGCGGTTCGAGAAGGAGCTGTTCGAGTTCGTTGACACCAAGTATCCGGAGATCCCGGAGGAGATCCGTCAGACGAAGGCACTCTCTCCCGAGCTGGAAGAGAAGCTTGCGAATGCTGTTTCCGAATTTAAGAAACAGTTTGATTTGAGGTGATCCTATGGCGACAATGCGTGAGATCAAAAGAAGGAGAGCCAGCATTCAGAGCACGGGACAGATCACCAATGCCATGAAGCTGGTGTCCACGGTGAAGCTGCAGAAGTCCAGGACGAGGGCCGAGAACACCAGGCCCTACTTTGACATGACCTACAGCACCGTCTGCTCCATTCTGGCCCATACGCAGAATGTGCGCCACCGTTATCTGGTGAGGGGCGCTTCCGATAAGCAGGCAGTCATCGCCATCACCTCCAACAGAGGGCTGGCGGGCGGCTACAACTCCAACATCGTGAAGACGGTCCTTTCCGGGATCGAGGCGGAGAGGGCGCACCTTTATGCCATCGGAAAGAAGGGGCGGGACGCCCTTGCGAGAAGGGGCTACACGCTGACGGCGGATTATTCCGACGTGATCGAGGCGCCCTCCTATGCGGATGCGTCGGCCATCGGAAAGGCGGTCCTGGAGGCTTACCAGAAAGGGGAAGTGGGCGAGATCTATCTGGCCTACACTTCTTTCAAGAATACGGTCAGCCATGAGCCGAAGCTCATCAAGCTTCTGCCGGTGGAACTTACCGAGGAGGAGATCAAAGCGGGGAGCGAGCCGGCAAAGGAACGGGAATGCCCGATGAATTACGACGGGGATGAGGAGGCGGTGCTGGATGCCCTGATCCCCGGCTATGTATACAATCTGATCTATGGCGGCATGCTGGAGTCCATCGCCAGCGAGAACGGCGCCAGGATGCAGGCAATGGATTCTGCCACCAGCAACGCGGAGGAGATGATCGAGAAACTGTCCCTGCAGTACAACCGTGCAAGACAGTCCTCCATCACCCAGGAGCTGACGGAGATCATTGCAGGCGCAGAAGCATTGAATTAACGAATAAACTATAAAGGAGTGAGCAAGGAATGCCAGAGACGAATATCGGCAGGATCACCCAGATCATCAGTGCCGTTCTGGACATCAAGTTCAGCGAAGGAAAGCTCCCCGACATCAACGAGGCGATCAAGGTGAAGCGGACGGACGGGACGGACCTGGTGGTAGAGGTATCTCAGCATCTGGGTGACGATACCGTGAGATGCATCGCCATGGGCTCCACGGACGGACTGCTCCGGGGCATGGAGGCGGTGGCCACCGGCACGCCCATCACCGTGCCGGTCGGAGAGAATACCCTTGGACGTATTTTCAATGTCCTGGGTGAGCCCATTGACAATAAAGAAGCTCCGGCCGTGGAGAAGAAGCTTCCGATCCACCGGCCGGCCCCGGAATTTTCGGAGCAGGCTACGGACACGGAGATCCTGGAGACAGGGATCAAGGTCGTCGACCTCCTCTGCCCTTACCAGAAGGGCGGAAAGATCGGCCTCTTCGGCGGCGCCGGAGTGGGAAAGACGGTCCTGATCCAGGAGCTGATCCGAAATATCGCGACAGAGCACGGAGGATATTCCGTATTTACCGGCGTGGGCGAGCGTACCCGTGAGGGCAACGACCTCTACCACGAGATGACGGAATCCGGCGTTATCAACAAGACCACCATGGTGTTCGGACAGATGAACGAACCGCCGGGAGCCAGGATGAGGGTGGGCCTCACGGGCCTTACCATGGCGGAGTACTTCCGCGACGAGGGCGGCAAGGATGTGCTGCTCTTCATCGACAACATTTTCCGTTTCACCCAGGCGGGCTCCGAGGTTTCGGCCCTGCTTGGACGTATGCCCTCGGCCGTGGGTTATCAGCCGACGCTGCAGACGGAGATGGGCGCCCTCCAGGAGCGGATCACCTCCACCAAGAGCGGTTCCATCACTTCGGTCCAGGCCGTCTATGTGCCTGCCGACGACCTGACGGACCCGGCCCCGGCTACCACCTTCGCCCATCTGGATGCGACGACGGTGCTTTCCCGTTCCATCGTGGAGCTGGGTATTTACCCTGCGGTCGACCCGCTGGAATCCACATCCAGGATCCTGGACCCCAGGATCGTGGGTGAGGAGCACTACAAGGTGGCCAGAGGCGTGCAGGAGATCCTTCAGAAATACAACGAGCTTCAGGACATCATCGCCATCCTCGGCATGGACGAACTCTCCGACGAGGAGAAGCTGATCGTGTCCAGGGCGAGGAAGGTGCAGAGGTTCCTTTCCCAGCCCTTCTTTGTGGCCGGACAGTTTACCGGCCTGGAAGGACGCTATGTGCCTGTCTCCGAGACGATCCAGGGCTTCAAGGAAATCATCGAGGGCAAATATGATGACATTCCCGAGAGCTATTTCCTCAATGCAGGCAACATTGACGATGTACTGGCCCGCGTAAAGTAGGGGGTGTGTGAATGGCTTCGGAAAAATCGTTTGAGCTTCGGATCATCACGCCCGACCGGGTCTTCTACGAGGGCAGCGCGGAGATGGTGGAAATGGATACCAGGGAGGGAGCCATCGGCGTTTACAAAAGCCATGTGCCCACCACCTGCATCCTGCGGCCCGGGATCCTGACGATCCATCTGGAGGGCGGCGAGGAGAAGCAGGCGGCCCTTCACGGCGGTTTTGTGGAGATTCTGAAAGAGAGCGTCACCGTGCTGGCGGAAGCGGCCGAGTGGCCGGGAGAGATCGACGTGGAGCGCGCAAAGCAGGCAAAAGAGCGTGCGGAGGCAAGGCTCCAGGCTCACAATGAGGATCTGGATCCCCTCAGGGCAGAGATGGCCCTCCGGCGCGCGGTAACAAGGATCAAGGCGGCAAAATAAAGAAAGAAATAGGCCCCCCGGAGCTGCTGCTCCGGGGGTTTTTGAATTTTTGAAAAGAAGGAAATGTATCAGAAATGATATGGCCCTGTATTCTCAAATGTATCTTTTTTGGGTATTTGAGAATGGCAGGGCTTTTTTGCCGTTATGAATAAATAATTACGGGATCTGGGGGAAAATGAGTGGAAGATCCGCCAAAATGAATAAATATTCATTTTTTATGCATGGAAGCTGGAAGAGGTACTTTCAAATGTATCTTTTTTGAATAGCAAGAAAATTGGAAATGTATGGTAAAAATAACTAAAAACTAAATAGATAAAGAAGAATTTATATAAAAAATAAACAAAAAATACTTGAAAATCAGAGAATTTGATGCTATGATGTCTACAGGAAGCAGCTTCGCTGGAGTGAGGGATCAACATTGTAAATATGCAGGGAGTGAATAAACGTGACGATTTCTTCAAAGAAACCGCTGTATTACCGGCTGAAGCAGACCATACTCAAATGGATCGAAGACGGCGAATATGCGCCCGGCGAGCTCCTGCCCTCGGAGAAACAGCTGCAGGAGAACTTTCATATCAGCCGGACGACGGTGCGGCTGGCCCTGAAGGAGCTGACGCAGGAAGGATTTCTGGTACGGAGCCCCGGAAAGGGGACCTTCGTGGCCTGCATGAAGATGGAGAGCGGGCCGAGGAGGCTTTTAAGCTTCACCCAGGAAATGCTGGATCTGGGTCTTAAGGTCAGCAGCCAGATCATCTCGGTGGAGAAGGAGTGTCCGGCGGCCCGGACAGCCAATAAGCTGCAGATCGGCCGGGAACAGTCTGTCTGGCGCCTGGAGCGGATTCGCCTGGCCGATACGGTCCCCATTGTCACGGAGGTGAACTATATCCCGTCCTCGCTGGTGGAGCGGATGGATACGGAGCTGATGAAAAACCGCTCCTTTTACGAATTTCTGGAGCAGGAATATGGGATCGTGATCGCATATGCGAAGGAGAAGGTGGAATGCCGGCTGGCAAATACCAGGGAGGGAAGGCATCTGGACATCCCGAAGGGTTCCCCGATCCTCTGTGTGGAGCGGCTGACCTTCGGCTACCGGAAGAACCGGCCTATGGAATCGGTCCCGGTGGAATTTGTCAAAATGTCCTACAATGCGAAGAAATACAGCTTCCATCAGATCATCCGGAAAGAATGAAACCGGGAATGAGCGTTGGTGTCATCTGCATGGCGCAGTGCACATACATTACGGACCCAAAGGAGGAGGAACAGATGAAAAAAAGAAACATGATGGCAATGCTTCTTGTCCTGGCCATGGAGGCGAGCCTGCTTGCGGGCTGCGGCGGTAAAAAGGAGGAAACGGCGCCGAAAGAAACGGCAGGAAATGAGACGCGGGCAGAGGAGACAAAGGCAGAGGAAACGAAGGGCGAAACGGAGGAAACAGGGGACGCAGGGGAGACTGCTCCGGCAGAAACGCCGGCGGAGGGCGCGGCCGGAGAAGGGCTGACCTTCAAGGATCCGATCCCCGTTCCCGACGAGATCACCACCTACGGGCCCGACGGCAATACGGCAGCCTGGTATACGGAGCTTGCGTTGACGCCGGAGGAGCTCACGCAGGTCCGCTCCATGGATCTGAAAGCCTGCTTTGAGCTGATCAATGCCAGTGAGTGGGACAACGCCAACCTGATCGGCTTCCAGGATGCCTGCGAGGCCATGAACATTGAGATCGTGGGCCAGGGCTGCTGCGATCTGGATCCCATCACCCAGAAGACCAACATGGAATCCTTCGCGGCTCTGAACCCGGATATCGTATCCTGCCAGCCCCAGGATCTGGACGTGTGTGCGCCGACCTTTGATCCGCTGTGGCAAAACGGCGTGAAGCTGACCTTTATGAGCAATGTCCCCACCGGATACACGGCCGGCAAGGAGTATGTGGGCGCGATCACGGACTCCATCATCGACATGGGCATCGACAGTGCGGAGATGATGGCCGACGCCATCGGAGGAGAGGGCGAGATCCTGGCGATCACCGTGGCGGACGTGAACTACGTCTGCAACACCAGAGACCAGGCATTCCTGGATACCATTGCGGAAAAATATCCGGACATTGACGTTGTTGAAGTGGGAGGCTTTTCTTCCGCCAGCGAGGCCGGCCAGATCACTTCCGCCCTTGTGACCAAGCACCCCAATGTAAAAGGCATTTTTGTATCCTATTCGGCTCCCTGCATCGATGTGCTGCAGACCGTAAAATCCCTGGCACGGACGGATATCAAGATCGTCACCATGGATCTGGATTCCACCTGTGCGCTGGACATGGCACAGGGCGGCAACATCGTCGGCATTGCCTGCGACATGCCCTATGCGATGGGCTACGGACGGGCGCTGATGGCCGCTTACGGCTGCATCGGCAAGGAATGCCCCGGCTATGTGACCTCGCCTTCTTTCAAGGTCACCCGCGACAATCTCCTGGAGGGATATCAGACGTCGCTGGGCATCGAGGCTCCCGCCGAGGTACAGGAAGCGCTTGCTGAGTGAGGTGACGGCAATGGCTGAGAGAGAAACTGTCTGCGCAGTTGAACTGCATGATATCGTAATGGAATTTTCCGGTGTCCGGGCACTTGACGGCGTAGAATTTTCTCTCCGGCAGGGCCAGGTCATGGGCCTTGTCGGAAAAAACGGGGCCGGGAAGAGCACACTGATGAAGATCATCAACGGCGTCTATACACAGACGGAAGGGACGGTCCGCTTTTTCGGGCAGGACATAGACAGGAGCGTGTCGGTCCGGGAACGGGAAAAGACGGTGGCCATGATCTATCAGGATTACAGCCTGGTGGGGGAGATGACCGTGGCCGAAAATATCTTCCTGAACGCAGAGCCTTTAAAGGGCGGCCTCATCGCGGACCGGTCCTGTGTCCGGTCCGTGCAGGAGTTTTTTACGGACATGGGGATCCGGATCGATCCCAGGGAAAAGGTGAAGAACCTG
Organism: uncultured Lachnotalea sp.; assembly: GCA_947066815.1. GTDB lineage: Bacteria > Bacillota > Clostridia > Lachnospirales > Lachnospiraceae > Lientehia. Next base: position 135,742 of record CAMSZT010000003.1, on the reverse strand, counting down.
TCCACCGGGGACATGCAGCTGGTGGAGATCGCAAAGGCGATCATGAAGCAGACGAAGGTCATCCTGATGGACGAGCCCACGGCGGCCCTGGACGCGGAGGCGACGGCCAAATTTTTTGAGATCATTTCCAGACTGAAGGAGCAGGGCTATTCCATCGTGATCAGTACCCACCATCTGCAGCATATCATGGATGTCTGCGACAGCGTGACTATCATCCGCGACGGGCGGGCCTGCATGGCGAAGCCGGTCGCGGAGACCACGCTGGAGGAAGTGATAGCCGAGATGCTGGGGGAGACCGGTTTCCAGACCGCGAAGAGCCGGCTGTATCGGGATCTTGAAGGGGAGAAACCGATCCTGCAGGTGAAAAACGTCACTTCGAAGGTGATCAAAGAACCGATGAGCTTTGAGGTGCGCCCCGGCGAGGTGGTCGGCCTTGCCGGGCTCAAGGGGGCGGGGAGGACGGAGATCTTCAACTGTATTTTCGGCATCGATCCTCTGAAGGGAGGGGAGATCCTGCTGGAGGGAAAGCCCCTGAAGCCGGGAAATCCCGGCGATGCGATCGGCGGCGGCCTGTTCCTGATCCCGGAGAACCGCCATACTCAGGGGCTTTCCCTGATGCATACCCTTTACGACAACGCGCTGCTCCCGATCCTTAAGAGGCTGGCCGGAAAGCACTATCTGATCGACGACAGGCAGGGCAGGGAGATCGTGGACGACATCATCCGTACCATGCAGGTCAAGACTCCCGGGCGGGACGTGGTGATCGGCAAGCTTTCCGGCGGCAACCAGCAGAAGGTGGTCGTGGGCAAGGCACTGAAGAGCGAGCCGAAGGTCCTGCTCATGGACGATCCCACCTACGGGGTCGACATCCATGCAAAGGGGGACATCACGGCGGCCATCTCCCGGTTTACCGATGCCGGGGGCGGTGTGCTGTTCGTGTCCTCGGAGCTTACGGAGATGATCGAAAACTGCGACCGGATCCTGATCGTCAAATACAACCAGATCGTCGGCGAGATTCGGGATGTTCCCAGGGCGGGACTGACGGAGGACAGCCTGATGGCTGCCATTCAATAGGAGGTACATGCAATGAAAACTCGGGGGATTTCTGTCAGAAGCTTTCTCTCAAAATATATGATCTATGTGGCGTTCGTGGTCCTTCTGATCGTATTTTCCATGACCCTCGGCAATGTGGGAAACGGTTTTCTGGACATGGGGAACGTCTGGAACATCATCCGTCAGACGGCTCTGATCGCGATCCTTGCGTCGGGCATGACTTATGCCCTGGGGGCGGGGCAGATCGACCTGTCCGTCGGCTCCGTGGTGGGCCTGACCTCCCTGGTGACCGCTTGGACGGTGCAGAGCGCGGGCCTGATCCCCGGCGTCCTGGCCGGCCTGGCCGTCGGCGTCGCGATCGGCGCTCTGAACGGCGCGCTCATCGCCTGGGTGAAGATCCCGCCCTTTATCGCGACACTTGGGACCCAGATCCTGTTTGCGGGCGTGTCCCGGACGATCTCGGGGCTCAAGTCCGTTCCGATCACCAATGCGGCCTTTAATTTTCTTTTCGGAGGCGGGGACATCGGCGGGATCCCCCTGCTGCTTCCCTGGATGCTGGTGGTAGTGGTGCTGGGGCACCTGTATATGAGGAAACGGCCCTTCGGCCGTCAGGTCATCGCCGTGGGCGGCAACGCGAAGGCGGCCCTGTATTCCGGAGTCAATGTAAAACGGACGATCTTCAAGGTCATGGTGCTCTCCGGCTTTCTGGCGTCCCTGGCGGGGATCCTGTGGGCAGGTCGTTTCGGCGGCGGACGTTATTCCCTGGGAGAGGCGGAGGAGACCTCGGCCATCGCGGCGGCAGTCCTCGGAGGCACCAGCATCAACGGCGGCAAGGCTTTTGTCGCAGGTGCCTGCATCGGCGCCGTCATGCTGGGAATGATCAACAATGCCCTGGTCATGTACGGCCTGGACGTCTACCAGCAGATGGTGGTGCGGGGCCTGATCATCCTGGCGGCCGTTGCCTTTACGGTCAACGCGGAGAAGGAGTAGGCGGCGGTTAAGGAGGTAGTACAAATGCTGGATATTATCGGAGTCGGCGATACCAATGTAGATGTGATGATACGGGTACCCCACATCCCCATGCACGACGAAAAGGTGCGGGGAAGGCTGATCGGGAATTACCCCGGAGGCATCACTGCGAATTTCTGCTGTGCGGCGGCGGCCCTTGGCGCGAAAGTCGGGGCGGTGTGCAAGATCGGCCAGGATGATTACGGGAGGATGGCGCTCCGGGACCTTGAGGAGCGGGGGGTGGATACCGGGCACATGGTCATCGATCCGGAATGCGAGACCTATTTCTGCATGGTCCTTCTGGATGGGACCGGGGAAAAGGCGCTGACGATCGTGGAGACCTCCGGCTTCCTGCCCCGCCCCGGGGAGGTGGATGCCGCCTACTTGAAGACGGCCGGATGGGTCCATATGACGTCGCTGGATATGGGACTTACGGCCTGGGCGGCGGAAGCGCTTGCGGGGAGCGGGACCAGGATCTCCCTCGACATCGAGGCGACGGCGGGAAACTGCCCGGGGGAGGTCTGGGAGCGGGTGCTCGCCCGGACGGAGGCCGCCTTTCCCAATGAGGCGGGTCTTAAGGCCCTGACCGGCTGCGGGACCATCGAGGAGGGGGCGGCCTGGATGCTGTCCAGGGGCGTCAGACTGGTGGTGGTGACCTGCGGCTCCGACGGCGTCCGGATCTTTCACAGAGGGGGAAGCCTGTTCCATCCGGCATATGAGGTGCCGGTGAAGGATACGACGGGGGCAGGGGACTGCTTCAACGCGGCGTTCCTCACCGGCATTGTCAATGGCTGGAGCCTGGAACGGTGTGCCGCGTACGCCTCTGCTGCCGCGGCCATTGCCATCTGCTCCGTGGGAGCCAGGACAGGGCTGCCGGATCTGGCGCAGATACAGAGATTTTTGGAAGAACGGGGAGAACGGATATGCGATTAGAGACCGGAATTTACAAAAGCTGCTATCCGGAGCAGACAGACGGCTGGAGGATCCTGTGCGAACAGGAAAAAACGCCGTTCCATGTGACGGATAAGCCGGACTGCCCGGTCCTCCTGTGCGAGGGGAAAACGCCGGAGTGGCTGGAGGCGTATCTGGCGGACGGCGGCACTGCCATCCTGTCCGGTGTCCGGCCGGAGGATCTCCCTTTTGAGGCGGATCCGGTCGGCCCGGCGTCCCTGGAATCGGCAGATCTTGCGGAGCTCGGGGCGGGAACGGCAAGGATCCAGAGCCTGGTACAGGTATACGGCGGCGAGGGACTCGGCCGGCTGAGCCTCCACGAAAAGCGGAAGATCAAGTATGGGATGCACCCGGACGAGTACCCGGCAATCTTGTGGCAGACGGTGGGAAACGGCGGCTGTTTTTATACGGGGATCCCTCTTTCGGAGCTGGTCTGTGCCCTGGGGGATACCCTGCGGCAGACGCCGGAGGGCTCCGGCTATTCCGAGCGGATCACGGCGGTGGACAAGCATCTTTTACTCCGGGCCATGCGCAGGCTGCTGGCGGAGGCTTACCGGAAACGGGGCCTGCCCTACGTCTGGCTGCATTATTACCCGGAGGATTACCGGTCGGTGTTCGTGTTCCGGGTGGATGTGGACGGCGTGTATGGAAGCCGCCTGGAGCAGATCAGCGCTGCGGCGAAAAAGGCCGGCATCCGTGCATCCATCTATATCAACCAGGCTCTGTGCCAGGAGGAGTGCGGCCGCCTTGGGGCCATCGACAAAAGCCACGAGATCGGATGCCACGCCAGAGACCACAATCTGTTCACATCGGAGGAGGAGAATTATGCCAACGTCCATGACTGCCGTCTGTGGCTTGGCGAGCTGGGGCTTGAGCCGGGGGCCGGCTTTGTCGCGCCCAGAGGCATGTGGAATTTCGCCCTGAACCGGGCGCTTGCGAAGGAGGGGATCGCCTACACATCGGATTTCGGCTACTGTGTCTATGGCCTGCCGTTCTATCCCTATGACCATGGAAGGCGCATGGAGGTAAAGCAGATCCCGGTGGATCCTTTTTCCGCGGAGCGGGCTTATACGAAGGCGGAGGAGGAAGGCAGAGCGCTTTCGGACGGGTATGTCGCGGAACGCTTCTGTCAGGCGGTACGGCGCCAGTATGAGCTGGGGATGCCGATCATCCTGTACAGCCATCCCCAGTATTTCGGAGGGCTGGCAGAGCAGGCTTTCCCCAGGCTGGCAAAGGAGCTTGCGGGCAGACACGTCTGGCACGCCACGATGGCAGAGTTTGACAGATGGTGGACGGTCCGGGACGGAGCAGGATATTCTGCTTTCTGGGAGAAGGATACCGGACTTGTGGTAAAGGGGGAGCTTCCGGAGGGAGTGAGGATAAAAACATGGAGAGGAGGAGAAGCCGATGCTGGTGGTGGAATCCAAATGGAGGGAAAAGCTGACGCCTGCGGCGAGGGAGCTTTTTGACGACGTCAATCTTCAGCGGGTGCTGGGAGCCAGCGCCCATATCCGGCTGATCGGAGATATCTTTCTGGATATCGCGGAACACGGGGAGGACGCAGAGGCCATGGGGCAGACGGCGGCGGGGATCGCCGCGCATTTTACGGAGACCAGGGGAGAATCCAGCCAGGCGATCTCCAACGCGATCCGGCAGATGAGCAGGATGTTCGGAGGGGAGAGTCGGGAGGCCTTCGCGGCCTCCGTCCGGCAGGGAGTGGCGGCCTACCGGGAAAAGGCCGAAAAGGACCTGGAAAAGATCCGGGCCCTTTTGTGGACGGTGCTGGAGGACAAGCGGAGGCTCCTGCTCTTTGATTATTCCAGCACGGTGGCGGCTGCCGCGGCGCTGGGACGGGACCACGGCGTCCGTTTCCACTGTTACATCCCGGAGAGCCGGGCCCTGGACGGCGGCAGGCCCTATGTACGCCCGTTCCTGGAGGCGGGGCACAGCGTGCATTTTATCCCCGACAGCGCCATGTATCATTACATCAGGAGGTGCGACGCGGCCCTGATCGGCTCGGAGACCTTCTATCCGGACGGGACCTGCTTCAACACCGTCGGCTCGGAGATGGCGGCCTGCCTGTGCCGGCAGTTCCACGTCCCTTTTTATGTGCCGACTCCTCTCCTGAAGGTGGATATACGGGCCCTGGAGGGGCATCGGAAAAAACCCATCATCGACGATCATAAAAACCGCATGGCGGGAGACTGGAACGAGGAGGAGCGGGAGGGGGCCGATTTTGTCTGCCCGGAGTTGGTGCCCGTCCCGCCGGAATACATTACCGCCTATATCACGGAGGAGGGGATCCTTCCCCCCGGGGCCATGTATCCGGCCAGCCTGGCTTATCAGAAGAAACTGGAAGGGGGTGTGTGCGGATGAAGGGAAGGGTGATCTGCATGGTCCAGACAAGGCCCCTGCCCGGCAGTTACCGGAACAAAGGGGAGGGGATCCGCTCCATCACGGAACAGGCGTTAGAGGAGACCGGGATCCTGGCAGACTGCGGCGTGAGGACCGTCATCCTGCAGAATATGGGGGATATGCCGGTGAAACAGCAGTCCTCCCCGGAAGCCGTCGCCTGCCTCACCGTCGTGGGAAACGCGATCCGGCGGGATTTTCCGGAGCTGTCCCTGGGGATCCTGGTGAACTGGGACGGCGTGGCCGCCCTCGCCGTGGCAGATGCGGTGGGCGCGGATTTTGTGCGGGTGGAGCATCTGTATACCGGCGCGGAGGTGACCAGCGCCGGCATCCTCCAGGGACAGTGCTGTGAGATCACGGCCCTGAAGCGGAGGCTGGGCTCCAAGATCCCGGTGTATGCGGATGTCTGGGAGCGCCATGGCATTCCCATCTGTCCCCAGCCCCTGGACGAGGCGGCCTGGCAGTGCGTCCACGAGGCCTTTGCGGACGGGCTGTTCCTGTGCGGGAACAGCACAGCGGAGAGTATCCAAATGGCAGAGAAGGTGAGGGGGAGGCTTCCGAAAACGCCTCTTTACCTGGGCGGAGGCGCCAGCGGGGAAAATGTCAGAGAATTGCTGCGGTACTATGACGGGGTCTGTGTTGCGACCTGGATCAAAAACGGCGATATGTCCAATCCGGTGGACCGGGAGAGGACACGATATTTTGTGGAACAGGCCGCTCTGGCGGAGGAGGTTAACAGATGAAGCTGATCATTGCAGAGGATTATACGGAACTGAGCCGGATCGCGGCGGATATCGTAGAGAACCAGGTTTTGCTGAAACCGGACAGCTGTCTCGGCACGGTGACCGGCGGCTCCCCGGCGGGCATGTACCTGGAGCTCGTGAGGCGAAGCCGGGAGGAGGGACTGGATCTTTCGGAGATTTCCGTGATCAATACGGATGAATACGCAGGGCTTTCCGGAGACCATCCCCAATCCTACCGGTATTATCTGGAGCACCGTTTCCTGGATCCCTGCAAGATCCCCGGGGAGCGGGCGGCAGTGCCCAGGGGGGACGCAGGGGATCTGGAGCAGGAATGCCGCCGCTATGAGGCATTCTGCAGGAGCCATCCGGCGGATCTGCAGATCCTCGGCATGGGCCATACGGGCCATATCGGCTTTAATGAGCCGGAGGATCATTTTCCGGAGGGGTCTCATATCGTATCGCTGGCCCCGGAGACCATGGCGGCCAACGCGGCGTATTTTGAAAGCGGGGAACAGATGCCGACGCAGGCCGTGACCGTGGGGATCGGTACGATCATGGGGGCGAAACGGATCCTTCTGCTTGTCAGCGGGAGCTCCAAGGCAGAGATCACATACCGGTTCTTATGCGGAAAGATCACGCCGCGGGTACCGGCCACGATCCTCCGGTTCCATCCGGCCGTGACGGCTGTGATCGACAAAGACGCGCTCTCCGTGGTCCGGGAGAAGGAACCGGAGCGGCTGGATCTGCGGGCCGGCGGCCGAAAGGAGTAAAAGGGGGAGATCCCGTCTGCCTTTTAGGATCCATAGACCGCTTTCATGGCCAGGTACATCATGTAGCAGTCCAGCTTCCCGGTCACCTCGAAGGGGGCATGCATTCCCAGGACGGGGACTCCGGCGTCCACGGTATCGATGTTCCGGTTGGCCATATGGAGGGCGACCGTCCCGCCCCCGCCGGCTTCGATCTTGCCGAGCTCCGATACATTCCAGAGAACGTCCGCGCGGTCCAGTATGCCCCGGATATGGCCCATGGCCTCCGCGGAGGCGTCGGAAGCGCCGGATTTTCCGCGGCTCCCGGTGTATTTGCACAGTGTGATCCCCTGATTGATAAAGCAGGAATTCCGCTTATCATAGACGTCCGCGAAGTTGGGGTCGTAACCGGCGTTGACATCGGCGGACAGGCAGAAGGAATTTTCGAAACAGGTCCGCAGGTGTGCGCCGAGGCAGCCGCAGAGATCGTCGATAAAAGTGTCGAAGGCCTGGGACTGCATGCCGCCAACGCCCATGGAACCGATCTCCTCCTTGTCGGCCAGTACGCAGACCGCGGTTTTTTCGGGAGTTCTGGCATCAAACAGCCCCTTCAGGGCCGCGTAGCCGCAGACCCGGTCGTCCTGGCCGTAGGCGCCGATCATGGAGCGGTCCAGGCCGACGTCGCAGGCGGGATAGGCAGGGACCGCGCACAGCTCCGCGGAGAGGAAGTCCTTCTCGGTGATGCCGTACTTCCGGTTGAGAAGATCCAGGGCCGCAAGCTTCAGCCGGTCGCTCACCTCCGTGTCCGGGTAGGGCTGGGAGCCAAGGAAAAGGTTCAGGGCCTCCGGGTCGACGGCCTTGCCCAGGGGTTTTTCGGACTGGGCCCCTGCCAGGTGGGGCAGCAGGTCGGGGATCACCAGGAACGGATCGCCGGGCTCTCCTCCCAGGGAGACCTCGACCGGGACGCCGTCCCCGCGGATGACGGTGCCCCGAAGCTCCAGCGGGACAGAAAGCCACTGGTATTTACGGATACCGCCGTAGTAATGGGTCTTTAACAGGGAGAAGCCGCCGTCCTCAAAAAGCGGACAGGGTTTTAAGTCCAGCCTGGGGGAGTCAATGTGGGCAGCGCCGACATTGATTCCCTCGTCCAGGGGCCTGGCGCCGATGACGGCCAGCATCAGGGCTTTGCCCCGGTTGGACACATAGATCCGGTCGCCGGCTTTCAGATCCATGCCGCGCCGGAAAGGGACAAAGCCCTCCTTTTCGGCCAGGGAAATGGCGGCCTTTACCGCCTCCCGTTCTGTTTTGGCATCATTCAGGAATTGCTTATAGCCCTCGCAGTATCCGTCCATGGCGGCGAGGGAAGTCTCGTCCATCTTATCGTAGCCGTTTTCTTTTTTCAGGAATAATTCTTCCTGGCGCAGCTTTGCCGCAGTCTTTTCTTCTGTCATCCTGCATTCCTTTCTTATAGTTGAACTAGTGGCAGCCCCGAAAGGGCGTGTCGTTTTCTGTCTTTTATTATAGGAGAGGCAGAGAAAAAAGTAAATGGTCTTTTGCAGATCGTGTATCCGGGTTGCTTTTGCGGAGAGATTTCGATATAATCATAAATGCGTACCAACAGGCGGCCCGGGTTTTCCGGCACGGGGCAGCGGGTTAGTACAGCGTTGCTCCATGCAAGGCTGTACTGGGAGACAGGTCCGCAAAAGGAGACGGCACAATGAAGGAAGACTGGCGGGATCTGGGAGATCACATCCGCAATATCGTGCAGGATGCCGTTAATTCCCAGGATTTCCGAAAATTAGATCAGACCATAAAAAATACCCTAAGCGACGCGGTGGACGACGTGGCCGAAAGCTTTCGCTTCCGGCCGGGGAGGCGTGGGGCAGAGACCGGCCGGCAGGTGGGCCGCCGGTCCTTCTCCGGGCGGCCGGGAAGCGGGGCGGCGGGACATGGGCGTACCGGATACGGGCCGCCGGCTCCCTATGGAAGCCCGGTGCTCTTTGCGGGGCGGCAGGCGGCCGTGACCCGCGCGGGAGGGGTGGCCCTCTCTGTCTGCGGCGGCATTCTCGGCGTGGGCGCGGGGCTGGCCCTGGCGGTACTGGGGGCCTTAAGCCTTTCCGTCGGCCATCTTTTGGGCTTCACCATTGCGGGCGGCATCCTGGTCCCGGTTTTCGGCGCAGGGCTGGCGATGTCCGTGATCGGCTCCGGAAAATGTTCCATGGTGAAGCGGTTCCGCAGTTACATAGCGGGGCTTAAGGGGCGGACCTACTGCGACATCAGGGAGCTTTCAAAAACCGTGGGCAGGAGCCGGGCCTACGTGGTGAAGGACATTAAGCGGATGATCGGGCGGGGGTGGTTCCTGCAGGGACATCTGGACGACGGGGAGACCTGTCTCATTGCCGACGACGCTACCTATGCCCAGTACCGGGAGACCATGAAGCAGGCGGAGTCTGTGGAGGCAGATGAGGAGCGGCGGGAAGAGCGGGCGAAATGGGCCGCAAAGGCCGACGGGGCGGCGGCCGGGACACAGGGCGGACAGGCGTCCGCGGACGGCCGGGCGCTGACTCCGGAGGCGGAGGTGGTCGTGACGGCCGGGAGGGCCTATGTGCAGAAGATCCGTGCCTGCAACGAGGCGATCCCCGGGGAGGAGATCTCGCAGAAGATCTCCCGCATGGAGCTTGTCGTCGCCCGGATCTTTGAGCGGGTGGAGCGGCACCCGGAGGGCATAGAGGATATCGAAAAGCTGATGGAATATTATCTTCCGACGACGGTGAAGCTTTTGGAAGCCTACGCGGAGCTTTCGGCCCAGCCGGTACAGGGGGAAAATATAAAAAGCTCCCAGAGGGAGATCGAAGCCACACTGGATACCCTGAACGAGGCCTTTGAGCGGCTGTTCGACAGTCTGTTCCAGGAGACCGTATGGGATGTCTCGACGGACATTTCGGTGTTAAAGACGCTTCTTGCCCAGGAGGGGCTCGCGACAGACGGACTCAACAGAAAAAATTGACGGAGACAGGAGGATGAGTCATGGAAAACCAGTGGAACATGCCGGCGGAGGGGCCGGTGCTGACCTTGAACCCTTTTGCGGAGAAGCCGGCGGAGCCGAAAGCGCCGGCGGCGCCTGAACCGCCCGCGTGGGACGACAGCATGCTCTCGGAGGCGGAGAAGAAGATGGTGGATGACTTTGCCGGACAGATCGACCTGGCGGATTCGGCGGCGGTTCTCCAGTACGGGGCGGGCGCGCAGAAGAAAATGGCGGATTTTTCCGAGTCGGCATTGAACAACGTGAGGACCAAGGATCTGGGGGAGGTCGGAGAGCTGCTGTCCGACGTGGTGACGGAGCTGAAAAGCTTTGACGCGGAGGAGGAGAAGGGCTTTTTGGGGTTCTTTAAGAAATCCTCCAACAAGATGACGGCCATGAAGGCGAAGTACGCCAAGGCGGAGGTCAACGTGGACCGGATCTGCAAGGTGCTGGAGGGCCATCAGGTGCAGCTTTTAAAGGACGCGGCCATGCTGGACAAGATGTACGAGCTGAACCTTACGTATTTCAAGGAGCTTTCCATGTACATCCTGGCCGGGAAGAAAAAGCTTCACATGACGGAACACACGGAGCTTCCGGCGCTGCTTAGGAAGGCGGAGCAGACCGGGCTCCCGGAGGACGCCCAGGCGGCCAGGGATCTGGACGCCCGCTGCAAACGGTTCGAGAAAAAGCTGCACGACCTGGAGCTCACCAGGATGATCTCCATGCAGACGGCTCCCCAGATCCGCCTGGTGCAGGACAATGACACCGTCATGGTGGAAAAGATCCAATCCACCATTGTCAATACGGTGCCTCTGTGGAAAAACCAGATGGTGCTTGCCCTCGGCGCGGCCCATTCGGCCCAGGCGGCCGAGGCGCAGCGGAAAGTGTCGGATATGACCAACGAGCTGCTCAAAAAGAATGCGGCGGCCCTAAAGACGGCGTCTGCCGAGGTGGCGAGGGAATCGGAGCGGGGGATCGTGGACATGGAGACCCTGCGGACGACCAATGAGACCCTGATCTCCACGCTGGACGAGGTGCTGCAGATCCAGGCGGAGGGCCGAAGGGCCAGGGCCGAGGCCGAGGTCGAGATGGGGCGGCTGGAGAATGAGTTAAAGGCCAAGCTTTTGGAGATGGCGGGCGGCCGGTAACCCTTTAATCTTTCATGAGATGCTGCATGATAATGGAATAGAGAGGCTGGCTTTCCTGGCTCCAGCGGCTGCACATGTGCTCCGCCTGTTCCTTGTCGGGAACGGAGAGGTTGATCTCCAGGAGCTGTCCTTTGCCCTCCAGGATGGCACAGTGGACGATGTAGTCCTGATTGGGAGACCGGTCGTAATCGGCCACCAGGCTGATCTCATCGCGGAGGCGGACCTTATTGTCCTGCAGATAAGCGTCAATATCCTCGATGATGGCGGGAGAGATCTTCTTGCCGAAGAAGGACAGGGTCTGTTCCCCCTCCCTGGTGATCTCATACCGGGAGGTCTTCCTGCCGGCTTCCAGCTTCACCAGATGGGATTCCTCCAGCTCGGACAGAGCCTGCTGAAGGGTAAAATAAGTGGTATATTCCTTGTTCAGGAAAAAATCGGAGATCTGGGATCCCGCCAGAGGAAATTTCACCTGCTTCAACATATATAAGACCATCAGCTTGTACAAGGTAAGTGGTTCGGACATGCTCATTACCCCCCGGATACGATCGTTTTTTGCCGAAAATTGTTCCTTTTCATCATACCAAGATTGGGGGGCGAAATCAAGTTGTAAATTTTTCTTGGGGAATTCTGAAAGGAGGAGTCTTTATGGATAAAATGTATCACATCGGACTTGACGACAGCCACGGGGCCAGGTACGCGATCCTTCCGGGGGATCCGGGGCGGGTGGAGAAGATCGCCGCTTACCTGGAGAATGCCCGGTTTCTTGGGCAGAATCGGGAGTACACCACCTGGATCGGAGAGGTTTCGGGGGAGAAGGTCCTTGTCATGTCCACGGGGATGGGCGGCCCGTCGACAGCCATCGGCGTGGAGGAGCTTTATCAGACCGGGATCCGGACCATGATCCGGGTGGGAACCTGCGGCGGCATGGCGGAGAAGGTGGTGGGTGGGGATCTGGTCATCGCGAACGGAGCCATCCGCATGGAGGGAACCTCCAAGGAGTACGTGGACATTGCCTTTCCGGCGGTGGCGGACTTTGAGGTGACGGGGGCGCTCCGCCGGGCGGCGAAGGATCTGGGGGCAAACTTCCATCTGGGCGTCGTCCAGTGCAAAGACAGCTTTTACGGCCAGCACAGTCCGGAGCGGATGCCTTGCGGGAGAGAACTTCTGGATAAGTGGGATATGTGGTTAAAGGCCGGCTGCCTGGCCTCGGAGATGGAGAGCGCGGCCCTCTATATCGTGGCCCAGGTCTTAGGCGTCCGCGCCGGTTGCGTGCTGAACGTCATCTGGAACCAGGAGCGGAAAAAGAAGGGGCTTTCCGATCCCCACTGTCACGATACGACCCTGGCGGTCCGCGCGGCGGTCCGGGCGGCGGAGCTTTTGATCAAGGAAGACTCTTGAGAGGCTGCGGCCTCTCTTTTTCCTCCTCTTTTTTTCTTCGGTCGAGCAGTCTGGTGACCAGAAGGACCGCATACAGAAAGATCGGGACGGCGAAGGTGGCATAGAGGGAGGCGCTCACCCAGGATTTCGCCTCGGTCCGGTCCGTAATGGAAAAGATCAGGGTGCAGACATAGATTCCGGCCAGAAAAAGGGCGCCGAGGATACAGACGATCTGTTTGAATTTTTTCATGGGAAGCTCCTTCAAAGCAAATCGGAAGTACAGATTACAAAGTCATCATAGATACTCACAGGTATTTCATCATCGAAACTGTACTGCCGCGTTTTTTCATTATATTCAAAATCATAGACGTTGATGGTGCGAAGCCTGGGGTTTATGGTCCAATACTCCCTCACGCCGGCGGAACGGTACTTGAAAAGCTTGATTCCGCAGTCCATGCGCTCTGTGCCGGGAGAGAGGATTTCAATGACCCAGTCCGGCGCACCGTGACAGCCCTGTTCGTCCAGTTTGGAGGGATCACAGATGACAGAAATATCCGGTTCCAGGTAATTCCGGTCGTCATTATTTAAAAATACGGCGAAGGGAGCGGCGAATACTTCGCAGAGTCCCTTCTTTTTTCGGATATAGTGATGGATTTCAGCAAACAGGCTGCCGGAAATCTTCTGATGAGTTTTGTTTGGAGGGGCCATATCATAGAACTGTCCGTCGACGAGTTCTGCCCGCTGGCCATCCGGAAGGGCATAGATATCTTTGACGGTATAAGTGAGTCGTTGAGCAGGAGCCATAAGACAAGCCTCCTTTCCGCATCTGCGTGCAGTCCATCTGCATGTCTTCATTATACGCAATACCCTCGGAATAATCAATAAAAAGTGACACTTTGCGGAAAGTGTCATTTTTTTGACGATAAAAGCCGGGGAGTGTATGTGGAAAGGGGAAGGTGAGAATTTTATAATGGGGGCAGCAGGAGGTGAGGATGCAGATTGAAGGTATGGGAGATTTGGTTTGCCTCCGTGGGACTTTCCCTGGACATCTATGCGGCGGCCATATGCAAGGGGGCCGTCGTCGGGAGGGTGGAGCGGAGAAAGCTGGCGCAGATGTGCCTGATCTTCGGACTCTGGCAGACGGAGGCGCTGCGGAACCTGTGAAGAGGATCGATAAGAAAGAGAACGGCCAGTTTTTCGGCACTTCCATCTGCTATACCAGCAAAAATGTGGAGGTGGTGACCTCCGACGAATTTCTGGACATGATCATCGAGAAAGGCTGCCGGTTTGCCTGGTACTTCCATTATATGCCCGTGAGCAATGATGCGGCGCCGGAGCTGATGCCGACGAAGGAGCAGCGGGTCTACATGTATCACCGGGTGCGGGAGATTCGGGGGAATACGGGCGGGAAGCCCATCTACGCCATGGATTTCCAGAACGACGGGGAATTCGTGGGCGGCTGCATTGCCGGGGGGCGGAATTACTGCCACATCAATCCCAACGGCGACGTGGAGCTCTGCGTGCTCATCCACTATTCCGGCGCCGACATCCGGGAGGTCTCCCTTCTGGACGCTCTGAAGCAGCCTCTGTTCCTGGCGTACCGGGACAACCAGCCCTTTAACCAGAATCATCTTAGACCCTGCCCCATGCTGGAAAATCCGGAGCTCTTACAGAAAATGGTCCGGGAGACGGGGGCCTACTCCACGGACCTGATGTCAGAGGAGAGCGCAGAGCACCTCTGCGGGAAATGCAGGCACTATGCGGAGGAATGGGGGCGGAGGCCGAGGCCCTGTGGGAAAAGCGCCATTTTGTCCCCAAGGGGTACTGTAACTATAAAAACCCGTCTGTATTGCTATTCGGTGGGAAATAAGTTATACTCTTTCTTGAGGAGGAGTCATAGGAATAGCAGACGACATAAATCTTTTCTTTATGGCGTCTGCTGCGCCGATTTTTGCTGCGTGTAAGCGCAGAATCTATCTTACAAAAATCGTGCGCAGGGTCTGCCCCAGCGAAGCGAGGGTATCCACTGGAGGGCTTATAGTAAACGGCAAATACTTTTGTCGTTTACTAAAGCAGGTCACGGAGGAGTGGCGGGAATGGAACGGAAACGGGAAGCGACCAGAGTACTTTTGGGGGAAGGGCTGAAGGAATTGATGAAAAGCCATCCCTTTGAAAAGATTACGGTGAAGCTCCTGTTTCTCTACATGGAGCGGGACCGGGGCTTTTACCGGAAGTGAAAATGGAGATCCCGGCGGCTGAGGTGATCCTGGGCTACTATATTCTGATGACTCACTCCATCTTTGATTTGATCGACAAGAAGGAGCAGACATGAAGGCATTGATTCTTTCCTGCAATACCGGGCAGGGACATAACGCCGCCGGAAAGGCGCTCAAGGAGGAATTTTTAAGGCGGGGGGCAGAGTGTAAAATGCTGGACGCCCTCCGGTTTGCGAGGCCGAAGACGTCCGGGCGGGCTTCCGGTGTGTACGTAAAAACGGCGACCAACTTCCCAGACGTGTTCGGAGCCGCCTACAAGGTGGCCGGGAAGATCAGTTCCAGCAGGAGGAAGTCGCCGGTCTACTATGCGAATACATTATATGGAAGAAAGCTGTACCGGTACATTGAGAAGGGCGGTTATGACTGCGTGGTCATGCCCCACCTTTTTCCGGCGGAGGCCATCACTTATATCAGGAAGCATTACCCCTTGAAGGCGGCCTGTTTTTTCGTGGCCACCGACTACACCTGCATTCCCTTCACGGAGGAGACGGGGCTGGACGCTTACTTTATCCCAAGTGACGAACTTGTTGCGGAGTATGTGGAGCGGGGGATCCCGGAGGAACGGCTGGTGCCTCTGGGGATTCCCGTTTCCGGCCGGTTTGGGGAGAAAAAGGATAAGCAGGAGACCAGGCTGGGCCTGGGGATCGGGACGGACGGCCCGGTGGTCCTCGTCATGACGGGAAGCATGGGCTTCGGGAACGTGTGCGCCATGGCGTCGGTCATCGAGGCGGGGCTTCCGGAGGACGGGCGGGTGGTGATCCTGGGCGGAAACAACCAGAAGCTGAAAGAGAAACTACGGAAGGAATTTAGGGGGAACCGGAAGGTGATGGTGCTGGACTTTACCACCCAGGCGGACCTCTACATGGATATCTGCGACGTGCTGGTGACGAAGCCGGGGGGCCTGACCAGCACGGAGGCGGCGGCCAAGGGCATTCCCATGGTCCACTCGGCCCCCATTCCCGGCTGTGAGACCAGGAACGCCGCCTTCTTTTCCGGCCACGGCATGTCGGTGCTGGGGCAGGATGAGCGGGAGGCGGGAGCCAGGGCGCTGGAACTTCTTAAGAATAAAGCGGCGGCCCGGAACATGGCTGCGGCCCAGAAGCATTATGTCAATGCAGGGGCAGCGGTGGATATCTGCGACTACATTGAGGAATACTGCGACCGGATGGCAGCGGGGAGGTAAGAACATGAGCCGTGAACTGTTGGAAGTGCTGTTTTTCATGGCGGCGGGGTATCTGGCGGGAAGCGTGCTGTTCGGACGTCTCCTGCCGAAGCATTTTAAAGGCATGGATATCGAGGCGGTCAGCGAGGACCACAATCCGGGGACGGCCAACGTGATGAAGTATGCCGGGATCCCTCTGGGGCTTCTCTGTCTGGTCCTTGATGTCGGGAAGGGATATCTTCCGGTTTTGTGGGCGGTCAGCGTGGTGGAGCCGGTGCGCCTCCTCTTTGCGGGGGTCATGATAGCGCCGATTCTCGGCCACGCCTATCCTTTCTGGAGGGCGGGCCGTGGGGGCAAGGCCATTGCGGTCAGTTTCGGGGTGCTGCTGGGAGTGCTGCGCTACAGCAAAAGCGTCTGGCTTCTGGCGGCCATCTATCTCTTTTTCTCCCTGGTGTTTGTCATAAGGCCCAACGAGCGGCGGAGCGTGTACACCTTCGGGATCTTCGGCGCCGTCTCGGCGGCATTTCTGTTTTTCGGGGGCTTGCCGGGGATCTGCGTGGGGAATATGCTGATCGCCGGAGTGGTTGTGAGACGAAACTGGGCGGACGCCCGCCTGGGACAGAGGGCAGAAGACCGTTTGGGACAGAGGACAGAAGAAAACTGGGAACAGGAAAGGACAAAGGACGCATGATCTATGTGGGAAGCCATATTTCCTCCGCAAAGGGCTACGAGGCCATGGGGAGACAGATCCGGAAACTGGGCGGGGACACCTTCGCCTTTTTCACCAGAAGTCCCAGGGGCGGCCGGGCGAAGGAATTGAATCTGCCGGATATGGAACGGTTTTATTCCATGGCGAGGGAGACGGGGCTGGGCCCGGTGGCGGCCCATGCCTCCTACACCCTGAATCCCTGTGCGGCGAAAGAGGAACTTCGCAGCTTTACCAAGGAGACCATGTACGATGACCTTTCGAGGATGGAGCACATACCGGGGAATTATTACAACCTCCATCCGGGCTGTCATGTGGGACAGGGGAAAGAGAGGGGAATCGAGCTGGCCGCCGACGTTCTCAATACGATCATCCGGAAGGGGCAGCATACGACGGTGCTCCTGGAGACCATGGCCGGAAAGGGGAGCGAGATGGGCGGCTGCTTTGAGGAGCTTAGGGAGATCCTGGACCGGGTCCGCTTCCCGGAGAAGGCCGGGGTCTGCCTGGACACCTGCCACGTGTGGGATGCGGGCTACGACATCGTGGACAAGCTGGACGGGGTTCTGGCGGAGTTTGACCGGGTCATCGGCCTTGACCGGCTGAAGGTGGTCCACGTCAACGACAGCAAGGGAGAGCGGGGGTGCAGGAAGGACCGCCACGCAAGGCTCGGCGAGGGGCACATCGGCCGGGAGGCATTCCGGCGGCTGGTGAACCATCCGGCCCTGCAGGGGCGCCCCTTTATCTTAGAGACGCCCAACGACGATGCGGGGTGGGCGGAGGAGATCGCATTCCTGAAGAGGAGCTGTGAGCTTTCGTGACGGAAGAACAGTTGAGAGGAGGAAGATATGGAAAGCAGGGAGTCCAATAATTATGTGAAGGTGATGGAAAAGTGGCGTCGGGATTTCCTGACCTGGGATCAGGAGGCGCTCTGCAGGAAGGTGGGGATCGACACTTATGACGGGGGAGCGATCCGCCTGGACTATTTTGGGATCCCCCATGAGATCGACCGGAAGACCGGGCAGATCCGGGTGCCCGGCCGGGCAGATCACGAGCCGGGGTTTGACGAAGTCATGGCTATTTACAATTTTCTCTATTATGCGGAGGAGGGTGCGGCAAATTCCGGGGAATGGGTACATTTCCGGGACGTAAAGAGCGCCGGTGTCTTCGAGGGCGCTTTTGAGCGCCAGGTACTCGGACCCTTCGCGGAGCATTTTGCCCGCCGGCCGGAGGCATTTCGGGAAGCGGGGGAGAGGCTGGGCTGTGTCCCGCTTCCCTATGGGGACGGTTCCTTTCAGGTCCCGGCGTTCTCCTGCATCCCCCTCAGGGTGATCTTTTGGGACGGGGACGAGGAGTTCCCGGCGAAAGTGAACATCCTGTTTGATAAGAATATCACATCCTTCATCCATCCGGAGAGCGTGGTCATACTGGGATCGGAATGCATGCGGTACTTCAGTTCGGAATCTTGACGTCGGGGACGGCATTAATCAGATTACTTTTTTGAGTATTTTGGCGGGGAAAACGGATGTCTCCCCGTTATTTTCGACAGCAGGTTGGAAAATCAGCTAAAATTAACAAAAACAGGAATGAAATGGCTGAAAAAAATGGGAAAATGACAAATTATGTGTTGACAAAGCATGTCAGTACTGATATGATTACTTCTAAAGGCATCTGCAGTACCCGTTGGTCCTGCAGGTGGAGATGTGACCGGGGCATTGCCGGGCAGAGAGCTTCGCGCAGGGCCGGCCGGCATCATTCACAGGGATGTCCCGTCTGCAGACTTTCCAGGGAAACGCTTTGATCAGCGTTTTTCCCAAGATAGAACAGGAAGCCTGCACGCGGCATTTAATAAAACAGGGAGGAAAAGAAATGAAGAAAAGGATTTTGGCACTGACTCTGACTTTCGCACTGGCAGCGTCCGTTCTGGCGGGCTGCGGCGGCGACGACAAGAAAGAGGAAACAAAAGCACCCGAGACACAGGCGGCCGGCGGCGATGAGACCCAGGCAGCCGGAGGCGATGAGACAAAAGCGGAGACCGAGGCTGCCGCACCCGAGGGTGGAGAGAGCAAGGGCGTGATCAAGCTTGGCGGACTGGCTCCCCTGACCGGACAGTATGCGGAGTACGGCAAGGGCTTTGACATTGGTTTCCACAAGGCCATCGACGAGATCAACGCGGCCGGCGGCGTGAACGGCTACACCTTTGAGATCGACATCAAGGATACCCAGAGTGAGCCTGTCACGACTTCCACCATGGCGACTGCATTCGCAGAGGACGACGAGATCATGGCCCTCCTGGGCGATTTCTCCTCCGGCGCCTGCAAGGCGACCGCGCAGATCTGCGACAGCTACGGCATCCTGCAGTTAAGCCCCACCGCATCCGCATCCGACTACGCTGCCATGAGCAAATATTTCTTCGGCATCATGGGACGTCAGGACGTGGAGGCCCCTTTCCTTGCAAAGTACGTGCTGAAAGAGTACTTAAAGGCACAGAAGATCGCGGTCATCCGCGTGGACAGTGACTGGGGAAAATCCTGCTACGACAACTTCATCGCTCAGGCGGAGAAGGAGCAGTTAGATGTGACGGTTGAGACGTATGCGACCGGCGAGAAGGACTTCAGCTCCCTGATCACCAAGATGCAGGCCGAGAACCCCGATGTTCTGGTCGTCATGGACCAGGGCGATCCCGTTGCTGACATCTTCAATCAGGCGGACGCGGCAGGCTGGAAGATCCAGCATGTGGCTTTAGGGCCTGGAACCTCCGAGCAGGTGGTGGGCAGACTGAACGACAAGGATAACCTGATCGTGACCTCTCCCTTCTTCTTCGATCCCGACGATGCGGAGCTGACCGCATGGGCAGAGTGGTTCCAGGGCGAGGCGGGCTTCGCTCCCACGATCCATCCCGCATGCGCATATGACTGCGTATATCTGCTGGCAGAGGCCGTGAAGTCCATCGACGGCGAGGTGACCCGCGAGAATCTCCGCGACGCTCTGGCGAACCTGCCTGAGTACACCGGCGTGACCGGCTCCATCAAGTTCGAGGAGGACGGCGATATCAAGAGAAATTACATGATCTGCGGTATCGAGGGCGGCGAGTGGAAGGTTCTGGAAGGCTTTGAGTTCGGCGCGGCCGGATTCTAAAGGACCGTTAACAAGTTGAGATGAAAAGGAAGCGGGGCGGCGCACGCCGCCCCGTCTTTTCATGAATGGAGGAAGGTATGGAATATATTCTCAATCAGCTCATTAACGGGATCTGCCAGGGCTCCATATATGCTCTGATGGCAATCGGCTATTCCGTTATCGTGGGTGTAGTGGGTATGGTTACGTTTACATACGGCGAGATCATGATGATCGGGGCTTTTTCGTCGTATTACATTTTTACGGGACTGAGCAACAATCTTCCGCTGGCGATCTTAGGTGCGTTTGCGGGCTCCTTCATCATCGGCAGCATTGTTTACAAACTCTGTTATGAGCGTTTCTTCAACGCTCCCAGACACATTTCTCTTTTATGTACCATCGGTATCAGCATGCTGATCAAGAATCTGGCTCAGATCGTGTTCGGCCCTGATACAAAACCGGTTCTCAACGTTATCGACAACACGACATTTACTTTGAACCTTTTTGGTGCAAACTTAAATATCAGGCTGCTCCAGATCGTGGTGATCGTCCTGGTGATCGTGTTCGCGGTCGCCCTGACCCTGTTCTTTAACAAGACGAAGTGGGGCGTCATGCTGCGGGCGGTCAGTCAGAACAAGGACGCATCCTACCTGATGGGCATCAGCGTGAAGCGGACGGCCCTCCTCGGAAACTGCATCGGCTGCGGCTTCGGCGGCATCGCCGGCATCCTGCTGGCTCTCTACTACGGTTCCGTGTCGGCGACCATGGGAGCCTCCTACTCCACGAAGGCATTTGCGGCGTCCGTGCTCGGCGGCCTGGTGGATATCCGGTTCTCGGCCCTCGGCGGCTTATGCATCGGCATCATCGAGAACATGGGCATCATCTTCACCTCGGCGACCTTCCGTGACGTATTCGCCTTTGCATTCCTGATCCTGATCCTTATCATCCGGCCTCAGGGCTTTGTCAGCAAGAAGGGGGCGAGAGTATGATGCAGCAGGCAAAAGCATTTTATGAGAAATACAAGGTGATCATTTTGATCGTTCTGGCGGCGGTGCTGGCCATCCTGCCCTTTGTCATCAAGAAGACGCTGTACATCCGTTATCTGTGCAATATCATGATGTATGCGACTCTGGCAGGCTCCTTAAACGCCATCAACGGCTACAGCGGCCAGTTCTGCTTAGGTCAGGCGGGCTTCTTCGCCATCGGCGCTTACACCGGCGCGGCCCTGGCCAAGAACTTCGGCATCAGCTTCTGGCCCCTCCTGATCGTGGGCGGCCTCATGGCCATGGTGGTGGGCTTTATCGTGAGCCTTCCGACCTTAAGGCTTTCCGGTATCTACCTGTCCATCGTCACCCTGGGCGCCTCGGAGATCATCCGTATCATCGCCCAGACCTGGGAGCCGGTGACGGGCGGTTCCATGGGGATCAAGCAGATCCCGTATCCGGAGTTTTTCGGGGTGGATATGTTCAAACCCCAGAATTATTACTATATTTTCCTTGCGCTCCTGATCCTGTTCCTGTTCGTGACGAACCGGGTGTTAAAATCCCGCGTGGGGCGTGCCTGGATGTCCATCCGTGAGGATGAGATCGCATCCAAGTCCCTGGGCGTGGAGACCAGCCGTTATAAATCCACCAACTTTATGTACGGCGCGTTCTGGGCAGGCGTCATCGGCGTGGCCTACGCACCTTTCGTAAACTATATCGAGGCTTCCCAGTTCACGACGGACACCGGCTTCAACGTACTGGCCATGGTGGTCCTCGGCGGCCAGGGTACCCTGGCAGGCCCGATCTTAGGTTCTGTGGTGGTCACGGTGCTGACGGAGGCCCTCCGGTTCCTGGAGAGCTGGAGATACGTGATCTATGCGCTGCTCATCATCTTCATGATGTGGGTGCGGCCCCAGGGTCTCATGGGAGCGTCCAACTCCATGCTGGCCGGCGGTAAGATCAAGGTGAAGGAAGAGAAGAAGAAAGGGGGAGAAGCGAAATGAGTGGAGTTCCTGTATTGGAAGCAAAAGGCATCTGCAAGTATTTCGGCGGCTTAAAGGCCGTGGAATCCGTGGATATGCAGGTCCAGAAGGGCGACATTTTCGGCATTATCGGCCCCAACGGAGCCGGAAAGACCACTTTCTTCAACATGTGTACCGGCGTGTACGCGCCCACCAAGGGAGAGATCTTCCTACAGGGGGAGAACATCACGAAGATGGCTCCCGACAAGATCGCCAGGAAGAAGATGGCGAGGACCTTCCAGAACCTGCAGCTCTTCAAGTTCATGAGCGTTCTGGACAATGTCAAGATCGGCTGCCATACCAAGACAAAGACCAATATGGCAGACGCGATCCTCCATACGAAGAGGTACAAAGAAGACGAGAAATATGCGGTGGAAAAGAGCCTGGAGATCTTGGAGTCCATCGGACTTGCGGATTACAAGGACACCATGGCCGGAAACCTGGCCTACGGCATGCAGCGGAAGGTGGAGATCGCCCGCGCGCTGGCCCTTGACCCGGTGATCCTCCTCCTCGACGAGCCGGCAGCCGGCATGAATCCCAACGAGACGGCGTCCCTGATGGAATTCATCAAGATGCTCAACGGCAAGGGCTACACCATCGCGGTCATCGAACATGACATGAAATTCATCATGAATTCCTGCAACAGGATCCTGGTCTTAAACTTCGGCCAGAAGCTCTGCGAGGGGACTCCCGATGAGATCAAGTCGAACCAGCAAGTGCAGGAAGCCTACTTTGGCAAGGGCATCGTGGCAGGAGAGGCGGTGAAGGTAAATGGCTGAGACGATTTTGAAGGTGGAAAACCTGGCTGTAAACTACGGATACATTATCGCACTGAGCAACATCAACCTGGAGATCAATAAGGGAGAGATCGTGACTCTGATCGGCTCCAACGGAGCGGGCAAGACCACGACCCTGATGGCGATCTCCGGCCTGGTAGAGAAACGTCCCGGAAGTCAGATCACCTTTAAGGGACAGGATATTACCAAGATGGCCCCCAATAAGATCGTACATATGGGGATGTGCCATGTGCCGGAGGGCCGGAAGATCTTCCCCGCCCTGACCGTGTATGAAAATCTGCGGGCAGGCGCCCTGGGCAACAAGAGCATGACCAAGGCCCGCTTTGACGAGCTGGTGGAGGAGCAGTACACCCTGTTCCCCAGACTGAAGGAGCGTTACAAACAGGCCGGCGGAAGCCTGTCCGGCGGCGAGCAGCAGATGCTTGCCATCGCCAGAGGCCTTATGATGGATCCGGACATCGTCATGCTCGACGAGCCTTCCCTGGGACTGGCGCCCATCGTCATCGAGGATATTTTCGAGCTGATCAAAAAGGTCCGGGATATGGGCAAGACGATCCTTCTGATCGAACAGAACGCATCGGTGGCCCTCTCCATCGCAGACCGCGGGTATGTGCTGGAGACCGGAAATATCACCCTTCAGGGTACCGGGCAGGAGCTCCTGGTAGATCCTGAGGTGAAGAAAGCATATCTTGGCGCATAAGGCGCAGAAAGATAAAAAAGGGAAGCACGAAGGAAACGAGAAAGAGAATGAAGAGGTTATGAGGATGGAAAGGAAAATTTACGACAACTATCTGACGATCTTGAAGGCAGAGCTGTTGCCGGCCATGGGCTGTACGGAGCCCATTGCCGTGGCATTCGCAGCAGCCAAGGCAAGGGCAGTGCTGGGAAAAATGCCGGAACGCATGGACGTGTATTGCAGCGGCAATATCGTGAAAAATGTGAAAGGCGTGGTAGTTCCCAATTCCGGCGGCCAGATGGGCATTGACGTGGCGGCAGTCCTCGGCGTGGTCGGAGGCCGGGAAGACCTGGAGCTGGAAGTGGTAAACAGCGTGACCGAGGAGCAGATCGAAAAGACCAGGGAGTTGGTGAAGTCCGGCATGTGCGACTGCCATCTGGTGGAGGGAGAGGAGAATCTCTATATCCGGGCAGAGGTATTTGCGGGAGAGGACAAGGCGCTTGTCGAGCTCAAGACGAAGCATACCCATATTTCCCGGATCGAGAAGAACGGGGAGATCCTCTTTGCGCAGGATGATATTGAGACGAGTTCCCAGGGCGACAAGAGCCAGCTCAACCTGAAGGATATCTACGAGTTCGCAAACACGGTGGACGTCGAGGATGTCAGGGGTGTCCTGGAGCGGCAGCTGAAATACAACAAGGCGATCTCGGAGGAAGGCCTTAAGAATGCCTGGGGCGCTCAGGTTGGCCGGACTCTTCTTGAGATCCACGGAGATTCCGACTGGAAGGTGCGGGCGAAGGCCGCGGCCGCGGCCGGTTCCGATGCCCGCATGAGCGGCTGTGCCCTGCCTGTGGTCATCAATTCCGGCAGCGGCAACCAGGGGATGACGGTCAGCCTGCCCATCCTGGAGTATGCAGATGAAGTGAAATGCTCCGAGGAGAAGCTTCTGCGGGCCTTGACGCTGGCAAATCTTCTGTCGCTCCATCAGAAACGGTATATCGGAAATCTTTCCGCTTACTGCGGCGCCGTCAGCGCAGGCTGCTCTTCTGCCTGCGGCATCGCCTACATCGACGGGGCGTCCCTGGAGGTCATCGGACACACCATCATCAACGCCATCTGCAACGTCGGCGGCATGGTGTGCGACGGGGCGAAATCCTCCTGTGCGGCCAAGATCGCGAGCTCGATCGAGGCCGGACTCCTGGGATATGAGATGGCGAAGAGAGGCCATAACTTCAAACCCGGCGAGGGCATGGTGGTGGAAGATATGGAACAGACCATCCGGAACATCGGAAGGATGGGCCGCGTCGGAATGAAGGGGACCGATGTGGAGATCCTGAACATCATGCTGGGGAAATAAACATATGCCATATGGCGGTGATTGGGGAGTCGCTGCCGGCACTCTTTAGGGGAAGGTAATATAAAATAAGGGAGAGGGAGCTGTCCCTGCCCGTGCGGAAAACTGCCGCAGGGGCACGGGCAGCTTCCTTGTGCTACAAGGAGGGTTCCAATGGAAGTCTGCAGACTTTGTCCGAGGGAATGCGGCGCGGACCGAAAAAACGGGCGGGCAGGTATATGCGGCGTATCCGGCGAGGGGATCATAGCCGCCAGGGCGGCGCTCCATCTGTGGGAGGAGCCCTGTATTTCCGGGGAGAACGGATCGGGGACCGTGTTTTTCGCCGGGTGTCCGCTGCGTTGTGTGTACTGCCAGAATTATGACCTGGCCCGCGGGAGGGCCGGGAAACGCATTACCACAGAGCGCCTTTCGGAGGTCTTTCTGGAGCTGCAGGGAAAGGGCGCGGCCAACATCAATCTGGTGACGCCGACCCACTACACGCCGGAGATCATTACGGCGGTGAGGCAGGCCAGAGAGCTGGGACTTTGGATTCCTATCGTCTACAATTGCAGCGGTTATGAAAAGGCGGAGACCCTGCGGATGCTGGAAGGAGTCGTGGATGTCTACCTGACGGACTTTAAATATATGGACGGGGAGGCGGCGGCACGGTATTCGAAGGCTCCCGATTACCCGGAGGCGGCGAGGGCGGCCCTCGGGGAGATGGTCCGGCAGACCGGGGGAGAGACCGTCTTTGACGGGCAGGGAATGATGCAGAAAGGCGTGATCGTCCGCCATCTTCTGCTTCCCGGCCATTTGAAAAATGCCAAGGCTGTGGTAAAATACCTGTATGAGACTTACAAAGATCGGGTCTTTATCAGCCTGTTGAACCAATATACGCCTTTTCCCAGGATCCGGGAAGCTTTTCCGGAGCTTGCCAGAAAGGTGACGAAGCGGGAGTACGGGCGGCTGGTGGACTATGCCCTCTCCCTGGGCGTGGAGAACGGCTTTATCCAGGAGGGGGAGACGGCCGAGGAGAGCTTTATCCCGGCTTTTGACGGGGAAGGGCTGTGAGCAGGCCCGGTACTGCCTTACGGAGGCCTGGCATCGGGAGCCGGTACTGCCCTGCACAGATAACGGCAGATAAAAGCGGCAGACAAAAGAGAGAGGCAGAAAAGCGGGACAGAGAGAATACAGAAGGAGCGGGAGAGATGGGAATTGGGATCGTAACCTTGAAAAAGGGCGCGGGACGGGCCGTGAAGGCCGGAGGACCCTGGATCTATGATAATGAGGCAGAGAGCATTGTCGGGAATATTTCCGACGGGGATATGGTGCTGGTCCGTGACTTTGACGGATATCCCCTGGGCAGGGGATTTATCAACCGCAGATCCCGACTGCTTGTCCGCATGATGACAAGAGATAAGGATCAGGAGGTGGACGGGGCCTTTCTCCGCGCGCGGGTGAAGGACGCCTGGGAATACCGAAAAAGGGTCATGGACGATACGGAAAGCTGCCGGGTGATCTTCGGGGAGGCGGATTTTCTCCCCGGGATCGTGGTGGACAAATTCTCTGATGTGCTGGTGGTCCAGTCCCTGGCCCTGGGGATCGACCGGTTCAAGGTCCTGATCGTTGATGCATTAAAGGAACTGATGGAGGAAGACGGGATCCGGATCCGCGGCGTCTACGAGAGAAGCGACGCGAAGGTGCGGGAACAGGAGGGGATGGAGCGGGCGAAGGGGTTCCTCGGAGAGCCCTTTGAGACGAAGGTGGAGATCACCGAAAACGACGTCCGCTATCTGGTGGACGTGGCGGAGGGACAGAAGACCGGTTTCTTTCTGGATCAGAAGTACAACCGGAGAGCCATACAGAGGCTCTGCCCCGGCGCGAGGGTTCTGGACTGCTTCACCCACACCGGATCCTTTGCCCTGAATGCGGGGCTGGCCGGGGCGGCTCAAGTTCTCGGCGTGGATGTTTCAGGATCCGGCGTGGAGCTGGCCAGGGAAAACGCGGCGCTCAACGGGCTCTCGGACCGGGTGGGATTTGCCTGTGCCGATGTGTTCGAGCTCCTTCCGAAGCTGGAGCGGGAGGGGGAGAAGTTTGACCTGGTGATCCTGGATCCTCCGGCCTTTACCAAGTCGAGGAATTCCGTCAAGAATGCGGTCAAAGGTTACCGGGAGATCAACCTGCGGGCCATGAAGCTCATAAAGGACGGCGGTTTTCTGGCCACCTGCTCCTGCTCCCATTTCATGGACTATGAGCTGTTCACAAAGACCATCGGCCAGGCGGCCCGGAACGTCCATAAGCGTCTCCGCCAGGTGGAGTACCGGACCCAGGCTCCGGATCATCCGATCCTCTGGGACGCCGGGGAATCCTATTATCTGAAATTTTATATTTTTCAGGTGTGTGAGGAGCGGTGAGGATGATCGGCGCGGGGACCTTGCATTTTGAGAAAAACTCATTTAGAATATCAGTGAGAAAGGGGGCGGCCGCAGAGTGGAAGCATTGAGAAAAGAGAAGCTATATACCATAGATGATATCTATGCACTGCCGGATGGAGAACGGGTGGAGCTGATTAACGGAAAATGTTATGCCATGGCCCCTCCCAGCAGGATGCATCAGAAGATCAGCATGTTCCTGTCCAGTGAGATTTCTGCCCATATCAGAGAAAATGGCGGGGACTGTGAAATCTATGCGGCGCCTTTTGCCGTGTTCTTAAACGGGGATGACTTTAATTATGTGGAGCCGGATATTTCCGTGATCTGTGATATTGGAAAGCTGGATGAAAAGGGATGCCACGGGGCGCCGGATTGGATCATCGAGATTGTCTCGCCGGCCAGCAGAAAGATGGATTATTACAGAAAACTGTTTAAATACCGTACGGCCGGGGTCCGGGAATACTGGGTGGCCGATCCGGACAGACGTATTGTGACGGTCTATGATTTTGAAAAGGATAACATGGAGGAATACTCGTTTGGAAAATCGGTTCCGGTGGGGATCTATGAGGGGTTTTCCATCCAGATGCCGTAAAAGCCTGTGAATCCGGCAAAACGCGCCAGTACGCAAAGTATACTTTGCGACGACGCGTTTTGCCGGATTTATTTAATTTTATAAAATAGTCCAAAAACAGATACAAAAATTTTAGAAAAACTTTATTGACAAAGCGGACCGTGTCTGTTAGACTGGAACTACACTTCAGAACACATGGCCGCCTCGGCCGTGGATCTCCCAAAAGATTTTAACCTGAGCATCCAACTACTCTGCCGTGATCAGCGTCCCGGTCTTTCCCGCCATGGCCTCTCTGGCGTGGGCAAGATCCGTGATGACGGCCCTCCTTCCCGGCCTGGAGGAGACAAATTCCACGGATGCCTCGATCTTGGGGAGCATGGAGCCGGCTTCGAACTGCCCTTCTTCCATATAAATGCGGGCCTGAGCGGCGGAGAGCCTGTCTATGACGGTCTCTCCGGGCTGGCCGTAGTGGATGGCGGCTTTTTCCGTTCCGGTGAGGAACAGAAGTCCGTCGGCGTCTGTCATGTCTGCCATGCGGGCGGCCGTCAGATCCTTTTCGATCACGGCGCTGGCGCCTTTTAAGCGGGTGCCCTGCTGGAGCACGGGGATCCCGCCGCCGCCTCCGGCGATGACCAGCTGGTCGGCGTCCAGAAGCGCCCGGACGGCATCGATCTCATAAATGTCGATGGGCTTCGGGGCGGCCACGATCCGGCGGTACCCTTTTTCTTTCTTTACGACATAATTGCCCTTGGCGGTCTCCGCACGGGCCTCGTCCTCATCCATGTACCGGCCGATGACCTTGGTGGGCTCGCTGAAAGCCTCGTCAAAGGGGTCCACCCGTACCTGGGTGATGATGGTGGAAACCGGTTTGAAGATGCCCCGGTCCAAAAGCTCCGTGCGGATGGCGTTCTGCAGGTCGTAGCCGATGTACCCCTGGCTCAGGGCGCCGCAGACCGACATGGGGGCGACGGTGTATTCCGGGGAAAGACGGGCAAATTCCGTCATGGCTGTGTGGAGCATGCCAACCTGGGGACCGTTGCTGAAGGTGATGGCGATCTGATATTTTTCTTCCACCAGATCGGCGATGGCGGATGCCGCCTTTGCCACGGCTTTTTTCTGATCCGGGAACAGGATGCCGAAGGCGCTTCTGCCAAGAGCAACCACGATCCGTTTTTTATCCATGATGATCCCTCGTTTCTTTGCTGTGATAATCTTTAGTATACCATGGATCCTGCGGCTTTCCTAGAGCAATTTCCGGTAAGTTTTGTGCCCCTGGTCTTTCGGGTTCCGGAGGATGCCGGAATCTCTATTTGGTGTAAAAACCGAATTCCGCCCGTCCTTCTTCCCACTCTGCTTCGATCAGATAGACATATCCGGCCTCCGCGGTGATGGTATGTCCTTCGTCCGTATCCTGGACCTCCACGGCCTCTCCGGGAAGCGTCTCCGTTTCTTTGGCGGCGTCCTTGTGCCAGGCATCCAGAGGGAACCTGGTGACGGTGACGGACTGGGGCTTATAGGAAGAGCGAAGGTACAGGAGAAGGCCGTGCGCGATGGACTCGTCTATGCGGATATCATTTAGCTCCGGCCATGCCAGGATATGGGAGCTGTCGGCGATCACATGCTGTGTTTTTCCGTTTTCGTCGACGTAACTCCAGGCGTAGCTGCCGCGGGTCAGCATGACTGCGGTCTCCGCCAGATCGGTCCGGTATTCCGCGTTCATGGAAGGCGGCTCGGAGGGGTCTGCCGGCACGTAGATCTCATCGATCAGATACTGCCAGGGGGCGGCGTCCTCTGCGGTCCCCGCTTTGATCAGGACCATTTTGGAGACACCGGGATATTGGCCGGGATAGCTTTCCAGCATGATGCCGTCCCCGTAGATATCCACGACACAGCCGGCTTTTATGTCGTCGGCCGTGAGAGGGTTTCCGTCGGGATCTTCCACCGTTTCCGGAATGGGAGCGGTGAAGAACGTCCCCACGTTGACATCCACGTAGTAAAGGGTTCCGGACGGACTTGCCAGGGTCATGGCCCGGATGACGCCCTCCTCCGGCGTACCGTAGTCGGGGGTCTCTCCGGGACCCTGCCGCATGGCGGCCGGAGCGGCCTTGGCAGCATCCGCTCCGTGGGAGGAGGCAGTTTCGGCCGGAGGCGCTTTCGTTGCGGTTTCCGCTGCCGCTTCTGTCTGTGTCTGTTTCGACTCCGGCTCTTTCGTCCCGTTTTCCGAGGCCGGTGCTTTACCGCAGCCGCTCAGGAAAATGAGCGCTGTCAGGATAAAAGCTGTGGTTTTTGTGGTTCTATGTTTTCTCATATCAGTTCCTCCATATTGGCTGCCCGTGATCGTTGGGCAGGAAAGTAAAATTGATAAAAGTTTCGTATATATAGTGTATGGAAAATCCAAAAATGTTGCAAAAAAAGAATGGGGCGGCTTGTCAGAGGATTGTTTCCATATTAAAATAGAAGCAATTAAGGAAAGGCGGCGGGGGAAAGCATATACGGGCCGCCGGAATGGAGATGGGATCATGAGTGAGAAGATCAAAAAGGATGAGTTTTATCTGGAGTCGGACGAAAAGGGGCAAAGGCTGCACGGTGTTTCCTGGCAGCCGGAGGAAGGGCGGGTGAAGGCAGTGCTTCAGATCGTCCACGGCATGGTGGAATACGTGGAGCGGTATGAGGAATTTGCCCGTTTCCTGGCGGGGCAGGGTTATGCCGTCATCGGTCATGACCATCTGGGGCATGGGAAGACGGCGGCCTCGGAGGAGGAACTGGGGTATTTTGCGGACAAGGACGGGGACAGGCATGTGATCGCCGATATGTACCGGATCACCTGTACAGGACGGGAGACATGGCCCGGTGTGCCGCTTGTAATCCTGGGACACAGTATGGGTTCGTTTTTTACGCGAAAGTATCTGACCAGATACAGCCGGAAGGTGGACGGAGCCATCATCATGGGTACCGGTTTTATGGGGCTTCCCCTGGTGGCCTTTGGAAAATTTGTGGCCGGGATGATCTGCCGGGTGCGGGGGAGCCGCCATAGGAGCAGGCTGCTTTATCAGCTGACTTTAGGGGGAAACAACAAAAGGATCCGGGAGCTGCGGACAGGGAACGACTGGCTCAGCACCAATGAAGAGTCGGTGGACGCCTATAATCAGGATCCGTTCTGCACTTTTATTTTTACGGCAGGGGCTTACCGGGACTTCTTTACAGTCCTGACCGATCTGGCGGCAAAGAAAAATTTTGACACCATGAACCGTGACCTTCCCATGCTCTTTGTGGCAGGGGAGGAGGATCCGGTGGGGAATTATGGGAAGGGCGTGCGCGCCTGCTATCACCAGTTTGAGTCTCTCGGGTTTAGAGACCTTTCCATAAAGCTGTACCCGGGCGACCGTCATGAGATCTTAAATGAGAAGGACCGCCGTCAGGTGTATGAAGACCTTGCGGCCTGGCTGGACCGGGTGACAGAAGGGGCCTGAGCCGGGAGAGGGGAGGCGGCTGCCTCCCCCGCCGGACAGCTCCGATCCAACATATCTGTTTTGATCTCTTTCTCTTTTCGGCTTTCTCAGGATTCTCTTCGAAGATCCCGATGTGAAAATAAGGGTTCGGGTGTCAAAAGCCGCCTGTCTCCTCAGTTATTGTCAAATTTGAATGCGGCTTTTAACATCCGAACCTTCGGTAAAAAATAATAGAAAGGGGACTTGCGGTTGTACAGCAGGGCTTACAGCGCTGCCCTCCACGGGCTGGAGGGGCAGCTGGTCACGGTGGAAGCAGATATGGGGGAGGGACTTCCCAGCTTTGAGATGGTGGGGGCGCTTTCCGGCGAGGTCCGGGAGGCCGCTTCCAGAGTCCGGACAGCTCTCAAAAACATGGGTTTCCGGCTTCCGCCAAGAAGGATCGTGATCAATCTGGCCCCGGCCAGTGTGAAAAAATATGGAACCGCCTTTGACCTCCCGGTAGCGGCAGCGGTGCTGGCGGCTATGGGGATCGTTCCGGCAAAAAGCCTGGAGCAGGTGCTCCTGGCGGGGGAGCTGGGCCTCGGGGGTGAAGTGCGGCCGATACCGGGGGTCATGGCTCTGGCAGAATGCGCCGGGGCGGCAGGGCTTTCCTGGCTTCTGGCGCCGAAGCAGAATGCGGGGGAGGGAGCGGTCTGCAGCGGGGTGAAGGTCTGCGGCGTGGAAAATCTGGAGCAGGTGATCGGATACCTGCGGGAGCCGGAACGGATGGAGGCGGTCACGGTGGATCCGGAGGCCTTTCTCTCCGAGGGGGCCGCCGCAGTGGATCTTGGGGATATCCGTGGACAGAGGAGCGCCAAACGGGCCGTGGAAGTGGCGGCCGCCGGGATGCACAATATCCTGCTCTCCGGGCCGCCGGGAGCCGGAAAGACCATGCTGGCAGGCTGTATCCCGGGGATCCTCCCCAGGCTTACATTGGAGGAGAGCCGGGAGATCAGCCGGGTTTACAGCATATGCGGAAAACTGCCGGAGGGGCAGCCGCTGATCGGAACCCGTCCTTTTCGGTCACCCCACCATACCATTACCGCGGCAGCTCTGATCGGAGGGGGGAAACGTCCCAAACCGGGGGAGGTGTCCCTGGCGGCTCACGGAGTACTGTTTCTGGACGAGCTGCCGGAGATGTCCCTTCACACGCTGGAGGCACTGCGGCAGCCCCTGGAGGAGGGGCGGGTGGTGCTTTCCAGACTATACGGGTCCTGCGAATTTCCGGCGCGGTTTATGCTGGCGGCGGCCATGAACCCCTGCCCCTGCGGGTATTATCCGGACAGGAACAGATGCAGATGCAGTGAATGGCAGATCAGGCGGTATCAGGAGAAGCTTTCCAGGCCTCTGATGGACCGGATGGATATCCGGGTCCTGGTGGAGGCGGTCGGGGTGGAAGCTTTGCAGGGGGACGAAGCGGAAGAATCCTCGTCGGCGGTCCGGGAACGGGTGGAGCGGGCCAGGGGTCTGCAGAAAAAGAGGTTTCGCGGGACCGGGATCCGGCACAATTCTGTCATACCGGGGAGTGAGATCCGCAGATACTGCCCGCTGGGCAGTGCGGAGGAGGCATTCCTCCGGAAAGCGTTCCGGGTCATGGATATCAGTGCCAGGGCCTACCACCGGATCATACGGGTGGCGAGGACCATTGCCGACCTGGAGGGCGGGGAGGAGATCAGAACGGAACACCTCCAGGAAGCGGTGGCCTACCGGATGGAAAATATTTATTACTGAGATTGTCTTCCAGACCGCAGAAGCCACTCGGGAAAGAGACCCTCCTGTCTTGCCTCCACGGCGCAGAGGGCTTTTTCCGGAAATATTGTCAGAATATTCGACAAACTGTTGAGTTTTGCGATCACCTAATTGCCCGGGCACATGAAAGGGGGAAGGGGACCATATGCTGAAAGAGGAGGAATACCGGTTCTGGTACTGCAGCCTGATCCGGGTGGGGATAGTCATACGGAACCGTCTGAAGGAGAGTCTTGGGAGTCCGGAGGGAGTCTACCGGGCACAAAAGGGGGCGGTGGAGCAGCTTTTGGGCCCCTTTTACCCGGAGCACACGGTGGAGCGGGTCTGGGGGGAACTGGAGAGAAGCAGGAGAGAGGAGGTGATCCGCCGGGGGCATGCCCGCATGAAGGAGCTGGGGATCCGTCTGGTCATGGCCGGGGAGGAGGGGTTTCCGGAGGGGCTCCTGACACTTCCGGACTGTCCGTCCGGTCTTTTTGTAAAGGGAGAGCTTCCGGCCGCCGGAGCGCCCGCCGCTGCCGTGGTGGGATCCAGGGAATGCAGTTATTATGGAAGGAACACCGCAAAGACCGTCGGAAAGATTCTGGCGGAGGCCGGAGTCCAGGTGGTCAGCGGCCTGGCCAGGGGGATCGATGCGGCGGGACATGAGGGGGCGCTGGAGGCCGGAGGAAAGACCTTCGGGATCCTGGGCTGCGGACCGGATGTGGTATATCCTAGGGAGAACAGGGGCCTTTATGAGCTGGTGGCAGAGGCCGGAGGGCTGATTTCGGAATACCCTCCCGGAACGGGGCCGGCGGCCTGGCATTTTCCGGCCAGGAACCGGATCATCAGCGGCCTTTCCGACTGCGTGGCCGTGGTGGAGGCGGGGATGAGGAGCGGTTCCCTGATCACAGCCTCCCTGGCTCTGGAGCAGGGAAAGGATATCTGGGCGGCGCCGGGGCGGATGGGGGATTTCCTAAGCAGGGGGACCAACCGGCTGATCCGGGACGGGGCAATGCCCCTGACGGCGCCGGAGGATATTCTGGACAGCTGGCATTTAAAAAGGAAAAGATCAAAAATTTCTGGGAAAACCAGGTTATCTCTTGATAAAAGCGCGGAAAAGGTGTATAGTTATTTAGATTTTGACCCGAAATCCGGGGAACAGATCCGTGCGGAGAGCGGATTGGAGAGTGAGATCGTGGCCGCCGCTTTGGTGCGTTTGGAACTGGAAGGACTGGCAGTTCAGCCGTTTCGGCATTATTATGCGGTGAAAAGAGATAAAGGAGAGCAGTATGGCGAAGTATCTGGTTATCGTGGAGTCCCCTGCAAAGGTAAAGACCATCAAGAAATTCCTGGGGCAAAACTATGATGTGGAAGCGTCCAACGGACATGTGAGAGATATGCCCAAAAGCCAGATGGGTATTGACATGGAGCATGATTATGAACCGAAATATATTACGATCCGGGGGAAAGGGGATATCCTCGCGAATCTCAGAAAAAAGGTGAAAAAAGCAGATAAGATCTATCTGGCGACCGACCCGGACCGGGAGGGCGAGGCCATTTCCTGGCATCTGATGACAGCCCTCAAGCTGGAGGATAAAAAAGTATATCGGATCAGCTTTAACGAGATCACAAAATCGGCGGTGAAGGCGTCCTTAAAGACTCCCAGGGAGTTGGATATGAATCTGGTGGATGCACAGCAGGCCCGCCGGGTCCTGGATCGCCTGGTAGGCTACAGCATCAGCCCCCTTTTATGGGCGAAGGTGAAGCGGGGACTTTCGGCAGGCCGTGTGCAGTCGGCGGCGCTTCGTATTATCTGTGACAGAGAGGAAGAGATCGCCGCCTTTATCCCCCGGGAATACTGGAGCCTGGAGGCGGACGTACTCTGCGACGGCGAAAAGAAGCCCATGCGGATCAAGTTTTACGGAGATCAGAAGCAGAAGCTTACCATTGAAAATAAGGAAATGCTGGAGGAGATCGTCCGGAAGACGGAGCATGCGCCCTTTGAGATATCCGATATCAAAACCGGAGAGCGGGTGAAAAAGCAGCCCCTTCCCTTTACCACCAGCACACTCCAGCAGGAGGCTGCCAATGTCCTGAACTTCTCCACCCAGAAGACCATGAGGCTGGCTCAGCAGCTCTATGAGGGAGTCGACATCAAGGGGAACGGGACGGCAGGTATCATCACCTATCTGCGTACCGACTCTACCCGGATCTCCGAGGAGGCCAAGAAAGCGGCGGCAGGGTTCATCGCTTCCCAGTACGGGGAAGAATATGTCCTCTCGGACGAGCGGAAGGAGAAGAATGAGGGGAGGATCCAGGATGCCCACGAGGCGATCCGTCCCACGGATATCGGCCTGACGCCGGTGAAGATCAAGGAGTCCCTGTCCAGGGATCAGTTCCGGCTGTATCAGCTGATCTGGCGCAGGTTCACGGCCAGCAGGATGCGGGAGGCCGTCTATGAGACGACCAATGTGAAACTGGATGCCGGCGGTTATCGGTTCAGCGCCTCGGCTTCCAAGGTAAAATTTCAGGGCTTTCTGACGGTATACGGCGAGGCGGATGAGAAAAAAGAGCCGAATACCCTGGCGAAGAACCTGTCCATGGATACGAAAGTCACATGGAAGGAATTTGACTATAAACAGCATTTCACCCAGCCGCCGGCCCATTACACGGAGGCTTCTCTGGTGCGGGCGCTTGAGGAGGCCGGGATCGGCCGTCCCAGTACCTACGCCCCTACGATCACCACCATCATCGCCAGGCGGTATGTGGCGAAGGAAAATAAAAACCTGTATGTGACGGAACTGGGCGAGGTGGTCAACCATATGATGAAGGAGGCGTTCCCCACCCTGGTGGACGTGGCTTTCACGGCTAATATGGAGTCCCTGCTGGACGGGGTCGAGGAGGGCGCGGTCAAGTGGAAGACCATCATCCGGAATTTTTATCCGGATCTGGAGGAGGCCGTGGAGGCCGCCCAGAAGGAACTGGAGTCGGTGAAGATCGAGGACGAGGTGACGGAGGAGATCTGCGAACACTGCGGCCGGAATATGGTCATCAAGTACGGCCCCCACGGGCGGTTCCTGGCCTGCCCCGGATTTCCCGACTGCAAAAATACAAAGCCCTATCTGGAAAAGATCGGCGTATCCTGTCCCTTATGCGGCGGAGACGTGGTGATGAAAAAAACGAAAAAGGGCCGCCGCTATTACGGATGCAGCAATCATCCGGAATGCGAGTTTATGTCCTGGCCGAGGCCGTCCGGGCAGAAGTGCCCCAAATGCGGAAGTTATATGGTGGAAAAGGGAAATAAATTGATCTGTTCGGAGCAGACTTGTGGTTATCTGACGGAAAAAACGGAACAATCGGAAATGAATCCGTAGTATCTGGCATGTTCGGAAAGAATTTCGGACATAATTGTTAAAAATTCCGAAAAGTATTGCAGCCTTTCTGGAAATATGGTACGATAATCTTGAATCGAACCAATTACCCGAAAAAAATAGGAGGACTGCAATGAGTGTACAATTATTAGACAAAACTCGAAAAATCAACAAGCTGCTTCATAACAACAGCACCAGCAAAGTTGTCTTCAATGATATTTGTGCAGTACTAAGCGATATCCTCGACTCAAACATCCTGGTGATCAGCAAAAAGGGTAAGGTGCTGGGCGTGGGGCTCAGCGAAGGTGTAGAGGAGATCGAGGAGCTTATTGAAGACCAGGTCGGAGGATTCGTTGACAAGCTGTTGAATGAGAGGCTGCTCAGCGTTCTTTCTACCAAAGAAAACGTAAATCTGGAGACACTCGGATTCGCAGAGACAAATGTAAAAAAGTACCAGGCGATCATCACTCCCATCGACATTGCGGGAGAACGGCTGGGGACCCTGTTTATTTACAAATCCGCCGCCCAATACGGAATTGACGACATCATCCTGAGCGAGTACGGCACAACGGTGGTGGGGCTGGAAATGATGCGCTCTGTCAATGAAGAAAATGCAGAGGAGACAAGAAAGGTCCAGATCGTGAAATCGGCAATCAGCACCCTGTCCTTCTCCGAACTGGAAGCGATCCAGCATATCTTTGAGGAGCTGGAAGGGAATGAGGGTATCCTGGTGGCCAGCAAGATCGCCGACAGAGTGGGGATTACCCGCTCGGTGATCGTCAATGCCCTTCGGAAATTTGAGAGCGCCGGGGTGATCGAATCCCGCTCCTCCGGGATGAAGGGAACCTATATCAAGGTGTTGAACGACGTGGTATTTGAGGAGCTGAAAAAGCTGCAGGAAGAGTAAGCTGCCGCGGCCGGCTGCCGAAGGCTCGAAGCGCGGTGAAAGAGGTATCGTACCGAAGACTTCGGAGCGTTATGAAAAGGTATACAAAATGAAAGATCCCGCCGTCGCTGAATGGACGGCGGGATCTTTTTGCCTTGGCACGCCCGGCAGCGCGCCGGCGCCTAAAACCGGCAGCGGTTGACGCAGGCGAAGACCTCCTGGAGCCTCGGAAGAGCCATGAAGGGCGGGCAGTCGGAGGAGGTGACGGACTCTAAGCCCTCCGTCTGCAGCTTCCGGTAGAGGGCCGTGAGCTGCCCGGCCATGGGCGCGTCCGACGGGTGGGCCATCAGATACTGCAGGATGTAGCCCAGAGCGCGGGTCTGCTCCTCGTCGGCCAGCTGCTCCACGTAGCGCAGGTCGATGGTCTCCCGGTCGTAGACCAGGGTATCCCGGCCCTGCACTTTGATCTTCGGGGAACGGTCCCCCTCCCGCCGTTTCAGGGAAAAGCGGAGCTTCCTGGGAGCGGGGCCGCCGGAAAAGTCAAATTCCGGACAGGAGACCGGGAAGCCCTCGGCCGCTTTTTTGGCCGCGTCCGTGATGTCCACCGCATGGTAGCTGTCCATCTGGATGATCCGGTCGGCGGCGTGGAAAAAGGCTCCGGAACTTCCTACGACCAGGATGGTGGAGATGCCGAGCTCCGAAAACAGGGAGCGGATGCGGCCGAGGAAGGGGGTGATGGGCTCCTTGTCCGGGGCGATGACCTGCTGCATCAGTTCATCCCGCACCATGAAATTGGTGGCGCAGGTATCCTCGTCGATGAGGAAGAGCCTGGTCCCGGCCTCGATCCCCTCCATGACGCCGGCGGCCTGGGAGGTGCTGCCGCTGGCGTCCTCCGTAGAAAAGCAGCCGGTATCCTTCCCATTGGGCAGGTGGTTGATGAAGGGGGAGATATCCACCTTCTTCACGATGCGCCCCTCCTCGGCCCGGAGCTTGATGGCGGTGGAGTCGGTGATGACAAACTCCCTGCCGTCCCCGGCAATGTGATTGTAGACGCCGGCCTCCAGGGCCTTTAAGAGGGTGGATTTTCCGTGGTAGCCGCCGCCCACGATCAGGGTGATCCCCCGGCGGATCCCCATCCCGGAGATTTCTCCCCGGTGGGGCAGCGTGAGGGTGAGCCGTACCGAATCGGGGGAACGGAAGGGAACGGCGTCCCTTAACGGCGCATTGGACACCCCGGTCTTTCTGGGGAGGATGGCCCCGTCGGCCACAAAGGCCGCAAGCTCACGCTCCGAGAGCAGGTCCCGGAGGGCCTGCTGGTCCTCGTAGAGGTCGATGGCGGCCTGAAGGGCTTTCTGATTCGTGTTTTTTGCATACAGGCTGTCCGATACCACGGCGGGGAGATAGTCGAAGAGGATCTTCCGAAGTTCCTTGGCGTTGATGGTCCGCCCGTTGGCGGGAAAGCCCGCCTCAAACCGTACGAGGATGGTGTGGCCGTCCCGGTCGATGGTACAGGCCGTGCGCCGCAAGACCTCCTGGCCCGGCTGGGTGGTAAAGAGCGCGCCGCTTTTCCCGGAGCCTTTGGCCTGGAATGAATAGTTCCGGACGGCGGCGGCAAACCGGCGCAGCAAAAAGTCGCAGAAAGCCGTTTTCCGGTCAGGCGTATTCCAGAGCTCCGGCGAAAATCCGGAGGACTTGTCGGTGATATGGATGGTCAGCCTGGAAGGTGCCGCGAAGGGGTCTCCCTGCACATGGTCGATGGAGAGGGCGTAGGGCCCGAATCCGTAGATTCCCCGCAGAGATTTATAAGCGGGGTAGCTTTTGTGGTCGATCTCCCGGAGCATGACGTCCAGGTTCGTGGATGTTTTCATAAAAATGATTCCTTTCTGATCCTTCTGATATACCAGAAACATTATAGCACAGAATGTCCGGGAATGTTCCGGAATCTTTCCGGAATCTTGCAATTTTCATGCTTTTCCGCTATAATCTTAAGTTACACGGGGCATCTGCCCGACAGAAATGGAGCTTTGTTCTCGATATGGAAAAGGTAACGGTCATCATTCCCAATTATAACGGAAAACAATTCATGGAAGGCTGCATGAGGGGGCTTCGGAACCAGAGGGGGCCGAAATTCCGCCTGCTTTTTGTGGACAACGGCTCCACCGACGGGAGCGTGGGATTTGTGCGGGAGCATTATCCGGAGATCGAGGTCCTGGCCCTGGACAAAAATTACGGTTTCAGCCGGGCGGTCAACGAAGGGATCCGGGCGGCAAAGACCCCTTATGTGATCCTTTTGAACAACGATACGGAGCCGCGCCCCGGCTATGTGGCGGCCCTGGTCCGGGCGCTGGACGAACATCCGGAGGCTTTTTCCGTGAGCGCAAAGATGATCCAGATGTATCATCCGGAGCTGATCGATGATGCCGGAGACCAGTATACGGTGTTGGGATGGGCTTTCCAGCGGGGGGTGGCCCACTCGGTGAAGCGTTATCGGAAGCCGGCCAGAGTGTTCTCCGCCTGCGCCGGCGCGGCGGCCTACCGGCGGGAGGTCTTTGAACAGATCGGCTATTTTGACGAAAGGCATTTTGCCTATCTGGAGGATCTGGACGTGGGATTTCGGGCCAGGCTTTACGGCTGGCAGAATCTTTACGCCCCGGACGCGCAGGTCCTGCATGTGGGAAGCGGGACCAGCGGTTCCAAATACAATGAGTTCAAGGTGCGGCTGGCCGCCAGGAACAGCATTTATCTTAACTACAAAAATATGCCCCTGCTCCAGCTTGCGCTCAACGCCCCGGCCCTCCTTCTTGGGTTTTATATAAAAAGCCGCTTTTTTAGGAAGATCGGATTTGGACAGGAATATAGGGAGGGCCTGAAGGAAGGGTGGCGGACCAGAAAAGCCTGCAGGAAGGTGAGGCTTTCCCCGGGACGGCTCTGGAATTATGTCTGTGTGGAGGGGCGGCTGATCGGAGGGACCTTTTGCTATGTATATGAGTTTTTGCACCGGAGGCGAAAGAAGGGGTGACGACCGGGACAACACCGAAGCGCAGACAGTGCGGCGGGGATCCGCTCTTCCGGTGTGCGGCGATCTTCTAAGGAAACGCTTTGATCGGCATTTCTCTAAAGAAATTGTAAAAAGACATTGAAAAATGTCATGATATGTGATGCATTCAAAATATTAAACAACTAAAAGAACAAATATTTGATTGACTGGAGGAAAATGGCTTTAAAAAAGAGAGAAGAGTGGAAGCTGAGTGAATGTGAAACGCTCATCATGAAAGTGATCTGGGATGCGGAAGAGGATATCTGTATCCATGACATCTGGGAGACGATGCGTGTCCGCTATGACAAGGAATATGTCATTCAGACGATCCGGACTTTTCTGTTTGAGCTTTCGAAGAAGGGCTTTGTCACGACTCACCGAAAAGGACGTATCTCTTATGCCCATGCTTTAAAGTCGGAGAAGGAGTACCGGGAGATGCTCCTGAAGGAGGAAGTGCAGTTCTGGCATAAAGGCCGTCCGGGCCTTATGGTGGCGGCGCTCAGCGACGTGGTCCAATTTTCAAAAGAAGATGCGGAGGAGATAAGGAGGATCATCGATGCTAGGGACCATTGACCTGGCCGGCGGGCGGGAGATGATCCTGGGCTGGTATACGGAAAAGGTGGACGGGAAGATGCGGGAAGGACACGGGATCATTTCCGCGGAGGATTTTCTGACCGGAAGAGAGACGTACCGTTTTCTGTGTCCGGTAAACAATGGGGGGTAAAAGGAATGGGGAGACGGAAAAAGATCGTTTTGGCTTTGCTTATCCTGGGCTTTTGCCGGCCGCCTGCAAAAGGGCAGGGGAGACAGACGGGGCAAAAAAGCCGGAAGCAGTGTTTGCGGACAATTTTTCCTGCGTAACGGAGCGGGGGGGCCTGTTTTTCGGAAATACGGAGAAGGTGTACTTTTATGACAGCGAGAATGATCAGGTATATCCTCTTTGTGCCAGGCCGAACTGTACCCACAGCAGGGAGGAGGGGTGCCTGGCCGCAAGAATATGGAATCCGGCCATCTATGAAGATGGGTTGTATTACATGCGTGTGGATGAAAACGGAAGGCAGGGGTTTTACAGAGCGGATGTTGACGGGGAAAATGAACGGAAGCTTACGGAATTTGAGTATGACCTGCCCGGGTTCCTCGGCGTTTTTTTCCTGAACGGAAAAGCTTACATGCAGGCGGGGGAATACAGCCTTGAGGGGACCCCGGAAAGTCCTGAGTCTGTCAGGCGGAGCCAGATCCTGCTTGCCGTGGATCTGGAAAGCGGGGAGGAGAAGGTCTTGGACCGGATCGAATGCGGGGAAGACGGGACGGCGACGTGGAATCCTGTCTATGCCAGAGAAGGCAGGATCTGTCTGAACCTGGAGGCGTACGATCTTCCGGAGGGAAGCGGGAAAGTGTCGGGAAGCTATTATCTGGACACGGAAAAAGGAGAATTGGAGCCGGCGGGCCTGGAGCCGGACGTTACCGTGGTCTGCGGAGACGGGGACAGAGAGATCTGCTACGAGGTGGCGGACCGGGAAGAAAATGGGGAAGAGAAAAATGGCAGCTACTGGCTTCGGACATCCGGCTCGGAAGAGATGGAAAAGATCGGGGACGTGAAGCGGAGGACCAAAGCGATCCTGGTGGACGATGGAGTTTTCTATGACGCTTATGAGGAGGATTACCGGACGGGGGAGCAGCGGTTTTACAGATGGGAAGACCAGACAACGGAGATCATCCAGCAATATGGCGGAGATCCGGAGTCCTTCCATGTGGAGGGCCGCTTTTGGAAGGACGGGGAAGAAATGCTTTTCGGCACTTACGCAGAGCGGGAAGAGGGGGACGGAAAGAGGGACGGTACACGATCCCCGTAAAGGAATATCTGGCAGGAAAGACGGATTATAGGCTGATATGCCCGGTCAATAACGGAAGATAGGATGCTACCTGACGTCCTTTTTCCGATACCAGAAAAACGCTGCCGCGACTCCGAGAAGGGCAAACACCGTCCCGGCTGCCAGATACCGGCCGTTTATGGATCTGTCAAAAATGATGTCGGCGCTTTCCGCATAGCCGAAGGGAGTGATGTATTTGAACGCTCCGGCTTTTTGGGTCAGGTTGGCGACGATATTGAGGAAATAAAAGAGTGCGGCCATCCCCAGGCCGATGACCGCGGCGCCGTTTCGGATAAAAGCGGAGACGCCGAAGCAGACGGCGGCCGTTTCCAGCTGGAGCAGGAAATAGGCCAGGAACAGAAGGGACAGGGTTCCGGGATCCGGCCGTTCACCGATGGCCGCGACGGAAAGCAGGGTCATGCCGATGACGGCCGCATTGAGGATCACGATCTGCAGGAACAGAGCGGAAAGCTTCTGCAAAAGGATTTTGGAGCGGCTTACAGGATGGGTCAGCAGGAATTCTGCGGTCCCGTCCTTTTCTTCTTTTGCGAGGGACTGGATGCCGAGGAGGGCGGCGAAAAAGGCTCCGCCGAGGCCCAGGATATTTCCGCATTCCACTCCGAAAAAGCCCAGGAATTCCCCGAAATTCAGTTTGTCCATGCCGAAGGCGGCGGAGAATCCTCCCATATTGGAGAACATTCCGCTGACCGCGCTCATCTGGCTTTTGATCTCCGGATAGATGAGCACGCACAGGGCGGTCATAGAGGCGATGACCAGGGTCCAGATGCACAGGGCGTTCCTTCCCTGGCGAAGTTCGTGTTTCAGTAAGGTCATGTCACGGTTCCTCCTTGTCCGGCTCCGGTGCGTCCGGCGTGTAATAATGCAGGAAGATCTCCTCCAGATCCGGCTCGGCGATGGCCACGTCGGTCAGGGGAAGAGAAGCAAGGGCGGCGAGCAGCTCTTTTGGACTGCCGCTGTACAAAAAAGTCATGGTATCGCCGCTTTTTTTGACATCCCGAACGGTTTCCAGCCGGGGCGGCTCGTGGAGCCCGCGGACAGTCACCCGCTTTGC
The DNA here is from genome assembly GCA_947066815.1 of uncultured Lachnotalea sp. GTDB lineage: Bacteria > Bacillota > Clostridia > Lachnospirales > Lachnospiraceae > Lientehia. The sequence continues at coordinate 92,763 of CAMSZT010000003.1, read as the reverse complement.
GCCGGTATGTCCCAGGTTTTCGATGGTGTCGGAGACGAGCAGCCGCCCCTCCCGGATCACGGCGGCGTGGCGGCAGTGCCTCTGGACCTCGGAGAGCACATGGGAGGAGAGAAAGACCGTGGCCCCCTCCCGGTTCCGTTCCTCCAGGATCTGGTAAAATTCCCGCTGCATGAGGGGATCCAGGCCGCTTGTGGGCTCATCCAGGATGCAGAGCCGGGGCTTATGCTGGAGGGCACAGACCACAGATACCTTTTTGCGGTTTCCAAGGGAAAGCTCTCCGATCTTTTTTTCCGTATCCAGCTTCAGCCTTTCACACAGGCGGGCCGCTTCCGGCTCACAACTTTTTCCGCGGGCCGCGCCCCTCAGGTCGGCGGACAGCTTTATGATCTCCCGCACCTTTCGGTTCTGATAAAAGCAGGCTTCCGAGGGCATATAGCCGATGTCGGCAAGAAGCTCCGTTTTGTGGGTCAGGATATTTTTGCCGAAGATCTTTGCCGTCCCGCCCGTGGGGGAGAGGAGTCCCAGGAGGGTGCGGATGGTGGTGCTCTTCCCGGCCCCGTTGGGACCGATGAAGCCGAAGAAATCCCCCTCTTCCACCACAAGGCTTAAGTCGATGATCCCTCTGGCTTTCCCGTAATATTTCGTGAGGGAGGAGGTTTGGACTGCATATGCCATAGCCGTGCTTCCTTTCATAGTTGTCTTTTAAATCGTGCGCATCCCCCGGAGGGCTTATAGGAAACGGCAGATACGGTTGTCATTTACTATAGATCGTTTTCCAGAACGCAAGGAGCCGGGTGAAGTCCTTTTCCAGGGTATCCACGTCGAGGGAGTCCCCCTGCCGGAGCATTTCCCAGAGATAGCCTTCCGAGGCCAGGTACATTTCCCGGTACATGAGCTCCAGGTCGAGACCGGGAACAAAGTCCTCCGGGTCGAGCCCTGACAGGGCATTTTGGGCCTTTAAGCCGAAATAGTACCGGTAGCTTTTCCGGATCTCGCCGCAGATCTCGGGATCCTTTTCGTAGAAAGCCCTGACCGCAAAGGCGGCCATGTCCGGGTAGATCCGCATGACGGCGAGCTTCGCCCGCATTCCCCTCTCCATCATTTCAAAAAGGTCCGGAGGCTCGTAGCAGCCGTATCTGGTGAGGGCCTCCAGGGTGATCTTGGCGGCCTGGTCCCAGAGAAAGAGGTAGAGCTCCTTTTTGTTGCGGAAATAATGGAACAGGAGGGATTTGCTCACGCCCGCACAGCCGGCGATCTCCTGCATGGGGCTTTTTTTGTAGGTGTTCCTGGAGAACACCCGGAAGCCCGCGTTGATCACGGCCTGCTGTTTTTCCCTCGGAAGTGCGTAAAATTTTTCGTTCATGGATCCTCCTGCTGACCGGTGCGGTCAATTTCTATTATACACGATTGACCGTTTTGGGGAAGGGGGTTCGGCAAAAACTTTAACCGCACAGGTGAAAACTTTTTATTTATGATGTTTCGAACTTTTTCATAAATGTTTAGGAAAACTTTGGTGGAAATCGGGAAATAATAGGCTTATAATTTAGGAAAAAGAGGGGAGGGATCTTATGCTGAAAGAGCAGATCGCGGTGATCGAACTTTTAAAAAACCTGATCCGGGGGAATACGGAGGAGTTCAGCAGGGTGACCTACGCGCCGCAGAAGCCGTCCTTTTGGTCTTTCGGAGGCCGGACGGAGGGGATGCCGGCAGAAGAGGCTTTGTGGGCGGAGGGCAGGAGGTCCCCGGCGGCCGCAGGGGCCGGAAGGCTTCCGAGGCGGAGTCCGGAATCCCAGGGGGTCTCCTCCAGGCATCTGACGGCCTTTCTCTCGGAGCTGGCGGGCAATGAGAGGACGGACCTGCACCACGTGGTGGTGCTCCGCCACGGCGCGGTGATCGCCGAGGCTTCCGTGGCCCCTTATGTGGACGGCATGTGGCATGCTTCTTATTCTATGTGCAAGACGGTTACGGGCATGGCCGTCGGGATGCTGGTCGGTGAGGGGCGGCTGTCCGCGGACGATAAGGTCTTTTCGCTCCTGGACAAGAGATCGCTCCTGACGGGGAAGAAAAATCTGACGGTGGAGCATCTTCTCACCATGAGCTCCGGTGTCGCTTTCAACGAGACAGGCATGGTGTCCGGGGACGACTGGGTTTCCGGCTATCTCCAGGCCGGGGTCAGGGGGACTCCGGGGAAGCGGTTTGAATACAACAGCATGAATACCTACATCCTTTCGGCCATCGTCACGAAGGTCACGGGGGAGACGCTGATGGAATATCTGCGGCCGAGGCTGTGGGAGCCGCTTGGGATCCGGCGGGTGTTCTGGGAATCCTGCCCCAAGGGGATCAACAAGGGCGGCTGGGGGCTGTTTATCGGTACGGAGGATGCCGCCAGGCTGGGGCAGCTTGTCCTGCAGAAAGGAAACTGGAACGGAAGGCAGCTTGTGCCGGAGGAATGGCTGGAGACATCCCTGGAGAAGCACATGGAGACGCCGGAAAATATGGGCCCCTATGGCTACGGCTATCAGGTATGGCTGGGCGGCCGGCCCGGAAGCTGTACCTTTAACGGGATGCTGGGGCAGAACGTGGTGGTCTACCCGGATCTGGACATGGTGGTGGCCGCCAACGCGGGGAGCGACGAGCTGTTCCAGAACTGCGTCCTTCTGGCCGTGGTGCAGAAATATTTTGAGGGAGGATTCTGTCCGGCGGAGCGCCTGCCGGAAAATCCCGGTGACTACAGGCAGCTTCTGGAACTGGAGAAGCGGCTTGGGCAGTGGGGAGGATTCCGGGGGAGCAGAGGCTTGGGACAGACGGGACGCCGGGGCAGAAGCGGCATATACGGGAACCGCCCGGGGAGCCGCCGCCCGGGAGGGCGCACGGGCCATCGAAGCGGCGGCAGTCGTTTCGGAAGGCGGGCGGAACGCGGCGGGGAGCTGCGCTTTCTGGAGGAGGAACGGATGAAGCGGATGCTGGACGGACGGGTTTACCGGCTGGACCAGGAGCATGTGGGCTTAAGTCCGCTGATCTTCCAGGTGTTCCACAACAACTACACGGACGGCGTGCGGACGATCGCTTTCTATTATGAAGGAAAGCGGTTTTATGCGGCATTCGAGGAGGGGGAGGAGTTAAAGCGGATGGAGGTGGGCTTTGGACGTCCGGCCGTGACGGAGGTACTCTTCCACGGAGAACCGTATCTTCTCGGCGTGACGGGCAGCTTTGGGAAGGACGAGGACGGGCGGCCGGTCTTAAAACTGGACCTCGCCTTTCTGGAGGAGGCGGTGCGCCGCAGGCTGAAATGTTATTTCCTGGAGGAAGAGAGAAAGATCGAGATCCACTGGGACGAGACGCCGGGAGGCCGTCTGATCACGGAGGGGCTTGGGGCGCTGCTCGGCGATTCCCTGAAGAACGGCTTTATGGATATGGTCCGGGACAAGGCGGGAGTGGACCTGCCGGCGCTTCTGGTCGACAGGACCATCCATCCCGTTGTCACAGGTACTGCCGCAGATCCTCCGACATGCTTTCCTCCAGCCGGATGATGTTTCCGGCGATCTGTCTGGAGGCGTCGTCGGCGCCGGTGTACTGGTTCAGATAGGCGCTCAGGGACTTGATGCCCATGTTGCAGCCGTCGGTGAGCATGGAGGCGATCTTTTTGTCGGAGTCGTTCAGCATGAGCTTCATGCCGGTCATGATGCGGGCGGAGAGTTTTTCCATAGGGCCCAGGTCCCCCGCGGCCGTTCCGCCCCGGTTTGCCAGGCTGTGGAGCTTGTCGCCGAAGCTTACGTGGGCATTCCGGTATTTTTCCAGGCTGTCCTTAAAGTCGTGGTCATGGACAGAGGGGAGAAGCTGGTCCAGGGTCTGGACGGCCATTTTGGTTCCTGCGCCGCATTCCTTTAACAGATTTTTTGTGTCGTCGTTCATGAGGTTTTCCTTTCCTGAATGATTTGGATGTACCCGAAAAGGGCAGTATTAGCATGCCCGGAGGAGCCTCCCTTCATGCATGGAACCTTCTCGAAACGGTTGCCCGGGACTGCGGAATGTGCTATAATCGAACGAGTTTTGAAAGGAGAATGGTGATCATGGATTATGCAAAGGAATCTCTGCGTCTCCACGGAGAGTGGAAGGGGAAGATCGAGGTAAAGGCTGTGGTGCCGGTGGAGACAAAGGATGACCTGTCCCTGGCATACACGCCGGGGGTGGCTGCCCCCTGCCTGGAGATCCAGAAGGATGTGGACAAGAGCTATGAGCTGACCCGCCGTCACAATATGTGCCTGGTGGTGACCGACGGGACGGCGGTCCTCGGCCTCGGGGATATCGGGCCGGAGGCGGGCATGCCGGTCATGGAGGGGAAATGTGTGCTGTTTAAGGCGTTCGGCGATGTGGATGCTTTTCCCCTCTGTATCAAGAGCAAGGATGTGGACGAGATCGTCAATACGATCTATCTGATCTCCGGCTCCTTCGGCGGGGTCAATCTGGAGGATATCGCTGCCCCCCGCTGCTTTGAGATCGAGAAGAAGTTAAAGGAAAAGTGCGATATCCCGATCTTCCACGACGATCAGCACGGGACGGCGATCATTACCCTGGCGGGCCTTACCAATGCCCTCAAGGTCGTGGGGAAAAAGAAGGAGGAGGTTAGGGTCGTGATGAACGGCGCCGGCGCGGCGGCCGTCTCCATCGCCCGCCTTCTCTTGAAAGCCGGCATCCGTGATATCACGCTCTGCGACAGGCACGGCGCCATTTATGAGGGCCGGAAGGATGGCATGAATGCCGTTAAAGACGAGATGGCAAAGGTGACAAACCTGGAAAAGAGGGCCGGAAGTCTGGCAGAGGTGCTGGCGGGGGCAGATGTCTTTATCGGAGTGAGCGCGCCCGGCATGGTCACCACGGAGATGGTAAAGACCATGGCAGAGGACGCGGTGATCTTTGCCTGTGCCAACCCGACGCCGGAGATCTTCCCGGACGACGCGAAGGCAGGCGGGGCGAAGGTGATCGCGACGGGGCGGAGCGATTTCCCCAACCAGATCAACAATGTCCTGGCATTTCCCGGCGTGTTCCGGGGGACCTTTGACGTGCGGGCCAGGGATATCAACGATGAGATGAAGATCGCGGCGGCCAAGGCCCTGGCGGGGCTGATCTCCGAGGAGGAGCTTTCCCCGGAGTATATCATCCCGAAAGCCTTTGACAAACGGGTGGGGCCTGCCGTGGCAGAGGCCGTGGCAAAGGCCGCCAGAAGAAGCGGGGTCGCGCGGATCTGATATGGCGAAAACCGCGGGCGGGCGGCTTCGCCGACATTGTATACCCAAAGGGCATCCCATAATGCATGCCCCATGCGGGGCGGGCGGCTTCGCCGACATTGTATACCCAAAGGGCATCCCATAATGCATGCCCCATGCGGGGCGGGCGGCTTCGCCGATATTGTATAAAAAAAAAACATGGGGCAATCCCCTTCCCATTTTCCGCGTTTTGTTGTATCATATTATCTGCAGCTTCTAGATATAGTGTTTTAAGGCGAGAGAAATACCAACATATGGTGTGACAGCAGACGAGGAGAATTATGAGTGCAGAAGTAATGAATCGAGTGATCAAACGGAACGGGGAGGAAGTGACCTTCGATCTGTCCAAGATCGTCAATGCGATCGAGAAGGCAAATCATGAGGTGAGCAATATCCACAAGATGAATGAATATCAGATCCTGGCCGTTGCTGACAATGTGGCCGACAGGATCCAGGAGTCGACCCATGCGGTCAACGTGGAAGATATCCAGGATATGGTGGAGACCGGGATCATGGAGATGCGGGGCTATGAGGTGGCTCAGAAATACGTTCGTTACCGTTACAGGCGGGAGCTGACCAGGAAGTCCAATACGACCGACAACGGGATCCTTTCCCTGCTTGACAATATCAATGAAGAAGTGACCCAGGAAAATTCCAATAAGAATCCGGTGATCAACTCTACCCAGAGGGATTATATGGCCGGCGAGGTCAGCAAGGACCTGTCCAAGAGGGTTCTCCTTCCCCCGGAGGTGGTGCGGGCCCACGAGGAAGGCATCATCCATTTCCATGATACGGATTATTACGCCCAGAGGGAGCATAACTGTGATCTGATCAACCTGGAGGATATGCTCCAGAACGGGACGGTGATCAGCGAGACCATGATCGAGAAGCCTCACAGTTTCTTTACGGCCTGCAACGTGACCACACAGATCGTGGCCCAGGTCGCCAGCAACCAGTACGGAGGTCAGTCCTTCTCCCTGGCCCATCTGGCGCCCTTTGTGGACATCAGCCGGAAGAAGTTAAAAAAGGCGGTGATCGCGGAGCGGGAGGCCTGCGGCGAGCCTTTGGACGAAGCGGTCATCGACAAGGTGACCGAGTGCCGTCTGAAGGAAGAGGTGAAGAGCGGGATCCAGACTATCCAGTATCAGCTCATCACCCTGATGACCTGCAACGGCCAGGCCCCCTTTGTGACGGTGTTCATGTATCTGGACGAGGTGCCGGCGGGCCGGACCAGGGACGATCTGGCAATGATCACGGAGGAAGTGCTGCGCCAGAGGATACAGGGGGTCAAGAATGAGAAGGGCGTGTGGATCACCCCGGCCTTCCCCAAGCTGATCTATGTGCTGGATGAGGACAATATCACGGAGGATTCCAGGTACTGGTATCTGACGGAGCTGGCGGCAAAGTGTACCGCCAAGCGGATGGTGCCCGACTATATTTCCGCAAAGATGATGCGGGAGCTCAAGAAGGGCAACGTGTACACCTGTATGGGCTGCCGTTCCTTCCTGACGGTGGAGGAGAGCCAGAAGAATCCCGACGGGAGCTACAAGTTTTACGGGCGGTTCAACCAGGGCGTTGTGACCATCAACCTGGTGGATGTGGCCTGCTCCGCAGAGGGGGACATGGATAAATTCTGGAAGATCTTGGATGACCGGCTGGAGCTGTGCCACCGGGCTCTCCGGTGCCGCCATGAGCGGCTGAAGGGGACCGTCTCCGACGTGGCCCCCATCCTCTGGCAGTATGGGGCTCTGGCGAGACTGAAGAAAGGGGAGCCCATCGACAAGCTTCTGTATAACGGTTACTCCACCATTTCCCTGGGCTATGCGGGCCTTTATGAGATGTGCATGCGCATGAAGGGCAAGTCCCACACGGATCCGGAAGCGAAGCCCTTTGCCCTGGCGGTCATGCAGCGGCTCAACGACAAGTGCGCCGAGTGGAAGGCGGCGGAGAACATCAGCTATTCCGTGTACGGGACGCCCATGGAGTCCACCACCTATAAATTTGCGAAATGCCTGCAGAAACGGTTCGGGATCATTCCCGGCGTGACGGACAAAAATTACATTACCAACAGCTATCATGTCCACGTGTCTGAGGAGATCGACGCCTTCAGCAAGTTAAAGTTTGAGTCGGATTTCCAGAAGCTGTCCCCGGGCGGCGCCATCAGCTACGTGGAGGTGCCCAATATGCAGCAGAATATCCCGGCAGTGCTGTCGGTGATGAAATTCATCTACGACAACATCATGTACGCGGAGCTCAACACCAAGAGCGATTTCTGCGAGAGCTGCGGCTACGACGGGGAGATCCTGATCAAGGAGCAGGAGGACGGAAAGCTGATCTGGGAGTGCCCGAGCTGCGGGAACCGGGATCAGGACAAGATGTTTGTGGCCCGCCGTACCTGCGGCTATATCGGGACCCAGTTCTGGAATCAGGGCAGGACCCAGGAGATCAAGGACCGGGTGCTGCACCTGTAAGGACGCATAGACAGGGGGAGAGAAGCGATGTACTATGGAAATATCAAGGAATGCGATATCGCGGACGGCCCCGGGGTGCGGGTGACCCTGTTCGTGTCCGGCTGCCGCAACCACTGCAGGGGCTGTTTTAATTCCGAGACCTGGGATTTTTCCTACGGGGAGCCCTACACCGGGGCGACGGAGGAAAGGCTCCTCGCGCTTCTCGCTCCGGAGCATATCCAAGGCTTCACCCTTCTCGGCGGAGAGCCCTTTGAGCCGGAAAACCAGCGGGTCTGCGTGAAGCTTCTGGCGAAGATCCGCAGCACGTATCCCCAAAAGGATATCTGGTGTTATTCCGGATATCTCGTCGACCGGGACATGATCCCCGGCGGAAAGGTTTATACCGAGGTGACGGAGGAGATGCTCTCCTACATCGACGTGCTGGTGGACGGCCGGTTCGTGGAGGAGGAGAAAGACCTGACCCTTGCCTTTCGAGGCAGCAGGAACCAGAGGATCCTGAGACTGGAGAAGGGAAAAGCGGCGGAAGAACTCTACCGCTAGAAAAGAACAGCCGCCCCCTTTCTTTTCACAGACGATAGGAAGATTTCGAGAAGATCGACGTGTCTGCGAAAAGACAGGGGGCGGCGTCATATTACGGGGCATCCGGTGCGTTTTGCCGGCTGTTTTCAAACACGCTTTACAGCGGTTTCCCGGTCAGCATCTCATAGGCCTGCAGATACTTCCCGATGGTCTTTTCCACGATATCCTCCGGGAGAGTCCAGTCATTGCCGGGGTTGGCTTTCAGCCAGTCCCTCGCAAACTGCTTGTCGAAGGAGGGCTGCCCGTGGCCGGGCTCGTAGCCGTCGGCGGGCCAGAAGCGGGAGCTGTCCGGCGTCAGCATCTCGTCGCCGAGGACGATGTCCCCGTTCTCGTCCAGCCCGAACTCGAACTTGGTATCGGCGATGATGATGCCGCGGGTCAGGGCATAATCGGCACACTTCTTATAGAGGGCCAGGGTGTAGTCCCTGAGCTTCTTTGCGTATTCCTCCCCTTTTCCGGGAAAGTGTTTTTCCAAATGGGCAATGCTCTGCTCATAGGAGATGTTCTCGTCGTGGTCGCCGATCTCTGCCTTCGTGGAGGGGGTGTAGATCGGTTCGGGAAGCCGGTCGGACTCCTTAAGGCCCTCCGGCAGGCGGATGCCGCAGACGGCGCCGTCCTTCTGGTAGCCGGCCCAGCCGCTTCCGGTGATGTAACCGCGGACGATGCATTCCAGGGGGAGCATTTCAAGCTTTTTGCACATCATGCTGTTGCCGTCGAAGGCGGGCTGCCGGAAAAATGAGGGCATGTCCGCGACGTCGGTGGAGATCATGTGGTTGGGAAGGATGTCCTTCGTCATGTCGAACCAGAATTTGGACATCTGGGTCAGGACAGTCCCCTTTTTTGTCACCTTGTTTTTTAAGATCACGTCAAAGCAGCTGATGCGGTCCGTGGCGACCATGATCAGGCTGTCGCCGTTGTCATAGATCTCGCGGACCTTGCCTTCTTTCACAGGTTTCATGTCTTATACCTCGCTATGTTTGAAATAAATGTTCCCGCAGGCGTTTCCGTCTGCAATACCATATAGATACCAGATTTTTACACAAAGGGCAAGCGGATTCTGAAAAAAGCGGCTGCGGAGCAGCTTTTTCGCAGTCTTTACTTCTGCTTCCGGTCTTTGACTTTAAAATACACCAGCTGTACGTTGCTGTTCCCGCCGGCATGATTCCGCTTCACGTCGAACATCCCCAGGGAATTGATGAAGGGGGTCAGCTTGGAAAAACCGAAGTTCCGTACGTCAAAGTCCGGGAACCGTTTGGCGAGCTGGTTGCCAAGCTCTGCGGAGAAGATCCAGCCGTCGTCGTCGGAGCACTCCTTCGCGAGGGTCAGGATGGCCTTTTTGATCATCTTGAGGTTGGTCTGCGGTTCCGGGCCCTTGTCCTTCTGCTTGGTCCGTTTGGAGGGGGCCGACTTTCCCTTCTTTGCGGCCACGGCCGGTTTTTCCGGGTCGGCAGGCGGTTCGATCTCCTTTTCCGGATCGGAGTCGGATTCGTTGGAGAGCAGGATATCCAGATATTTAAACTGGTTGCAGGCGGAGATAAAGGGTTTCGGGGTTTTGCTCTCCCCCATGCCGATGACCTGCATGCCGGACTCTCTGAGCCTCGCCGCCAGCCTGGTAAAGTCGCTGTCCGAGGAGGCCAGGCAGAAGCCGTCTACGGCTCCCGAATAGAGGATATCCATGGCGTCGATGATCATGGCGGAGTCGGTGGAGCTTTTTCCAGTGGTATATCCGTATTGCTGGATGGGGATGATGGAATTGTCCAGGAGGACCCGCTTCCAGGTGTTGAGCTGAGGGTTGGTCCAATCCCCGTAGATCCGTTTATAAGTGGCAATGCCGTTTTTGGCGGCTTCATCCAAAATGATCTTAATGTACTTTTCTGAAATGTTATCTGCGTCGATCAGTATGGCGTATTTGAGTTCTTTGTTCAAAAATGTGCCTCCGTTCTTTTCATATTGACGGAACATGTTTGAAAATTGTTTTCTGGCAGATGACAGGAATGAATTTTCAAACACGCCCTAGGCGCGGCTGGGGTTGCGGCATTCACAGGGTTTACCAGAAAGAGTAAGGGCTGCGGTCCGAAGATAAAAGGAAAATGATGAGCATCATCATACCCAGCACTAAGGCGACGATGCCGAGTACCAGACCGGCGACGGCGAGACCGCGGTTTATGGATCTCATGCCGGGAACCGCAAAGACCACGGCCAAGATCCCCAGGGGTACGGCGATCAGGGGAAGGCAGCAGCTGCATACGGCCAGGATCCCCAGGATCAGAGATGCGACGGCAAAGCCTGTCCGGCCGGGATCTGCCTGTCCCGGTACTCTATAGGGGCTCTGCCGGTAAGCATCCTGTCCATAAGAGTTCTGCCTGTAAGGCCCCTCTCCGGGGGGATCCAGTGGATTTCCGTCGGTTTGTCCCTTGTCCGCATAAGTGCCGGAAAATGGTTTATAATCCATATAAGGCCGGCGGCCGCTTCCTGTTCCGTCTGCCGGATCCTTTTTGGCGTCGTCTTCCCCGTCCGGTTCCGTTCCGTTTCCGGAGGGGACCGCCTGGACGGCGGGGGAGACGGCCGCTTTGCATTCCTCGCAGACGGCCGTCCCGTCGGGGAGCCCTCTGCCGCAGATTTTACAATACATAAAAAACCGCCTTTCTTTCTCGTGATGGTGCTTTTACCATTATAAGTCAGAGCAGGACAAAACTCAATGAAAATGTTTGCGGGATATGTTATACTGAAAGAAAAACAGGAGGCGTTGACGATCATGAAGGAGACCATACAGGATCTGAAAACAAGAAGGAGCATAAAAAAATATAAGCAGGAGCAGATCACGAAGAATGAACTGATCCAGGTGCTGGAGGCGGGGATGAACGCGCCGAGTGGTATGGGACGGCAGGCGGCGGTGATGGCGGTGGTGCAGGAGCCGGAGACAGTGAAAAGGCTGTCGGCCATGAATGCGGCCGTCATGGGGGTATCCTCCGATCCCTTTTACGGGGCGCCTACGGTGATCGTGGTGCTGGCAGATAAGAGGGTTCCCACCTATCAGTACGACGGGAGCCTGGTCATGGGGAACCTGCTGAATGCGGCCCATGCCCTGGGGCTGGGGGCCTGCTGGATCCACCGGGCAAAAGAGGTGTTTTCCTCCGGGGAGGGGAAAAAGCTTCTGGAAAAATGGGGGCTTGACGAAAATTACGAGGGGATCGGACATTGTGTGATCGGCTACGGCGAAGGGGCCTACCCGGAGGCAAAGGCCAGAAAGGAAGGCTATGTCATCTGGGACGAAGCGTGAGCCGGAGGGGCCGGCGCCGGTGAGGCACGAGATCCCGCCGGTCTATGACTGCGATTCCAGGATCTTGATCCTGGGGAGTTTTCCGTCGGTGAGATCCAGGGAGGCCGGGTTCTTTTACGGCCATCCGCAGAATCGTTTCTGGAAGGTGCTGGCGGCGGTGTGCGGCGGGGAGGAGCCCCTCGTGCCGGAAACCATTGAGGAGAAGAGGGACTTCCTTTTGTCGCGGGGGATCGCCGTCTGGGATGTGATCGCAAGCTGTGAGATCAGAGGCTCCAGCGACCAGAGCATCCGGAACGCAGTGCCGAACGACCTGTCGCCGATCCTTGAGGCGGCGGATATCCGGCAGATCTTCTGCAACGGGGGAACTTCCTATAAGCTGTATGAGAGATATCTGCGGGAGAAGACCGGGCGGGATGCGGTGAAGCTCCCCTCCACCAGCCCGGCCAACGCGGCCTGCTCCCTGGAGCGGCTGACAGAGCTCTGGCGGGAAGCAGGGGTGGCGCGCCTCGCCGGCACCCGCGCCGATATAGTATCGTATTAGCTTAACATCCCTCCGACGGTGCCGCTCCCCGCGCAGAGGGCGAGGTTCAGCAGGATCCCGGGGATCCCGGAGTGAAAGCCCTGGTTTAAGAGCAGGGAGAGGAGGAACAGGAGGGCGAAATAGAGGATACCGGTGAGGCCGCCCCAGAGGAACCGGCGGCTCCCCACCTGTTTTCCGGCCAGGAAGCCGCCAAAGAGGCAGGAGAGCACGTAGACGGCGTAGACGCCTGCGCGGATCTGGCCCCGGGACAGCTTCATTTTATAGAGGAGGAAAGAGAGCGCGAACAGCAGGATGCCGGTCAGTACGTAGGAAAACAGCAGGGACCTGACCAGGGAAAGGGGCCGGCTCTTAAGTGGAGATGCCATGGGATTACCTTCTTTCTTGGAAAATTTGTACTGGTTAAGACAAGATATGAAGGTTTATTTGGAAAAAGACCTTTTCTTATGGAAGATTCTGTGTTATACTATCGGCGGAAATAGGACGCCGCGGGATTTTGGGCGGATCTTTCGGACGGGACGGGCATAGGGTCCGGCCGGAGGGAAGGTTCCCGGAGAGATCCGATGTCCCGCACAGCGTAAGGATAGGAGGATAGGATCATGAAAAGAGTAAAGACGTTGACTTCCGGTACACTGAAGGAGTCTATGAAGAAAGGCGGCTGCGGTGAGTGCCAGACCTCCTGCCAGTCTGCATGCAAGACTTCCTGCACCGTGGGGAACCAATCCTGCGAAAACCGCAAATAAGGGAATGAGGCGGGACATATCCCTTGATGGGATAGGAAGTTCCGTTTCTGTCAATACGACATGTAAGGGGGCACTTTGCATATGCGAAGTGTCTTTTCTTCCGTTCACAGAGAGGAGATCAAAGGGTGATTCACCAGTACAAAAGCAATGGGTACAATATCGTCATGGACGTGTGCAGCGGTGCGGTCCATGTGGTGGACGACGTGGTGTATGACGCCGTCTCCCTTTACGACGCACACGGGGCGGAACCGGCTGAGACCATAAAGGAAACGGTGTCCGCCGCCCTCTCGGGCAAATATCCGGAGGGCGACATAGAGGAAGCCCTGGAGGAGATCGAGACGCTTAAGGAGGAGGGGCTTCTGTTCACCGAGGACGTTTACGAACAGTACGTGACGGATTTTAAGGATCGCGAGACCGTGGTGAAGGCCCTGTGCCTCCACGTGGCCCACGACTGCAACTTAGGGTGCCGCTACTGTTTCGCCGAGGAGGGCGAGTACCACGGCAGGCGGGCCGTCATGAGCTACGAGGTGGGAAAGAAGGCCCTGGACTTTCTGATCGAAAATTCCGGGAACCGGCGCAACCTGGAGGTGGACTTTTTCGGCGGCGAGCCCCTCATGAACTGGGAAGTGGTGAAGCGGCTCGTGGCCTACGGCCGTTCCAGGGAGAAGGAGTGCAATAAGAACTTCCGCTTCACCATCACCACCAACGGCATGCTCTTAAACGACGAGGTGACGGAGTTTGTCAACCGGGAGATGGCCAACGTGGTCCTTAGCATCGACGGACGGAGGGAGGTCAACGACCGGATGCGCCCCACCAGGAACGGAAAGGGCTCCAGCTACGACATCATCATGCCCAGGTTCAAGAAGTTCGCGGGGGAGCGGGGAGAGAAGAGCTATTACATCCGGGGGACCTTCACCAGGTACAATCTGGATTTTTCCAAAGACGTGCTGCACTTTGCCGACGAGGGCTTCGACCAGATCTCCGTGGAGCCGGTGGTGGCTGCCCCGGAGGAGGACTATGCGATCCGGAAAGAGGACCTTCCGCAGATCCTTTCCGAGTACGATAAGCTGGCGGAGGAATTCATCCGCAGGAAGAAAGCGGGAAAGGGTTTTAATTTCTTCCATTTCATGATCGACCTCGAACAGGGGCCCTGCGTGGCGAAACGGCTTTCCGGCTGCGGCTCCGGGACGGAGTACCTGGCGGTGACGCCCTGGGGAGACCTCTATCCCTGCCATCAGTTCGTGGGCCAGGAGGGATTTCTCCTGGGGAATGTGGATACGGGCGTGACAAATACGAAGGTCCGGGATGAATTTAAACGGTGCAATGTGTATGCCAAGGAAAAATGCAGGAACTGTTTCGCAAGGTTTTACTGCAGCGGCGGCTGTGCGGCCAATTCCTGGAATTTTCACGGCTCCATTACCGATGCCTATGAGATCGGGTGCGAGATGCAGAAGAAACGCATTGAGTGTGCGATCATGATAAAGGCCGCCCTGGCGGAAGAGGGAGAATGAGCCCTGTTCTGCCGGACGGAATGCAAGATAGAAGGAGAATAGTGACAATGAAAACCTACAAAAAGAACAATTCCAAACGGGGTAAGGGCATTGCCTGCCTCATTGTTCTGCTGGCCGTGGTGGCGGGGCTTTACTGCACGGCCCTGATGGGGCTGGGGAACGACGGCTCCGGGAGCATGAGCGACATCAAGCTGGGCCTCGACCTGGCGGGCGGCGTGAGTATCACCTACCAGACGGTGGACGGGAACCCGTCCGACGTGGATATGCAGGATACCATCTACAAGCTGCAGCTTAGGGTGGCGGGCTACAGCAACGAGGCGGAGGTCTATCAGGAGGGCTCCGACCGGATCAACGTGGACATCCCCGGCGTGTCCGACGCCAACGCGATCCTGGAGGAGCTTGGACAGCCGGGAACGCTTTCCTTCCAGGACGCGGAGGGGAACGTGGTCCTCACCGGGGACGACGTGGAGACGGCCCAGCCGGCAAGCCGCAAGAATCAGCTCACCGGGGCCACGGAATACTATGTGTCTTTGCAGCTTACGGAGGAGGGCAGCCAGAAGTTCGCCGAGGCCACGGAGAAGAATGTGGGTAAGGCCATCTCCATCATCTACGACGGCAAGACGGTGCGGACGCCCACGGTGCAGGAAAAGATCACCGGCGGAAACTGCAGCATCGACGGAATGGCTTCCTATGAGGACGCCAACCAGCTCGCTTCCACCATCCGCATCGGCTCCCTGCCTTTGGAGCTCAAGGAGATCCGCTCCAACGTGGTGGGAGCCAAGCTGGGGCAGGACGCCATCTCCACCAGCCTTAAGGCCGGTCTCATCGGCTTTATCCTGGTGGCGGTGCTGATGATCGTCCTTTACTGGATCCCCGGCGTGGCGGCGGCCGTCGCCCTGGCCTTCTACGTGGCTCTGGTCATCGTGTTCTTGAGCGCCTTTGACATCACCCTGACCCTGCCCGGTATTGCGGGAATCATCCTGTCCATCGGCATGGCCGTGGACGCCAACGTCATCATCTTCGCCAGGATCCGGGAGGAGCTGGCGGCGGGACGGACGGTGAAGGGGGCCATCAAGGAAGGCTTTTCCAAGGCGCTCTCCGCCATCGTGGACGGCAACGTGACCACCCTCATTGCGGCGGCGGTCCTTCTCTGGAGGGGTTCCGGCACCGTGAAGGGCTTCGCCCAGACGCTGGCCCTGGGCATCGTGCTCTCCATGTTCACGGCTCTGGTGATCACCAGACTGGCGTTAAATGCCCTCTATGATCTGGGCTTCCAGTCGGAGAAGCTCTACGGCAAGGCCAAGGCTCCGGCAAAGATCGACTTTGTCAAGAAAAAATATATCTGCATCATCTGTTCCCTGGTGGTGATCGCGGCGGGATTCGTGTTCATGGGCGTTTATGCGAACGGCGACCAGGGCAGCGTTTTGAATTACAGCCTGGAGTTCAAGGGCGGGACCTCCACCAACGTGACCTTCAACGAGGATCTGTCTATGGAGACCATCCACAGCGACGTGGTGCCCCTGGTGGAGGAGGTGACCGGCGACGCCAACGTGGAGACCCAGAAGGTGAGCGGCAGCAACGAGGTGATCATCAAGACCAGGACCCTTTCTGTGGAGGAGAGGGAGAGCCTGAACGAAAAGCTGGCGGAAGCTTACGGCGTGGACAAGGAAAACATCAAGGCGGATTCCATCAGCGCCACCGTCAGCTCCGAGATGAAGCGGGACGCTGTGGTGGCGGTGATCGTGGCGACCGTCTTCATGCTGATCTACATCTGGTTCCGCTTCAAGGACATCCGCTTCGCCACCAGCGCCGTGCTGGCCCTGGTCCACGACGTCTTAGTGGTGCTGGCCTTCTACGCCATCGTCAAGTGGAGCGTGGGCAATACCTTTATCGCCTGCATGCTGACCATTGTGGGTTACTCCATCAATGCGACCATCGTCATTTTCGACCGGATCCGGGAGAATTTAAAGGCCATGGGCTCCAAGGCAGAGATGGCCTCGGTGGTAAATCTGAGCATCAACCAGACCCTGAGCAGGAGCATTTACACCTCACTGACCACCTTCATCATGGTGTTCGTCCTCTTCCTTATGGGTGTGTCCTCCATCCGGGAGTTTGCGCTTCCTCTGATCGTGGGGATCGTCTGCGGAGCCTATTCCTCCGTGTTCCTGACCGGGCCCATCTGGTATCTGATGAAGACGAAGCTTGCCAAGAAGGAATCCTAAGGTATGTATGAGATATTGACGAAGGACGGGCGGGCCAAGCGGGCCAGGCTCACCACGGTCCACGGGACCGTGGAGACGCCCGTGTTTATGAACGTGGGCACGGCGGCGGCCATCAAGGGCGCCGTGGCCACGGAGGACCTGGAGCAGATCGGGACGCAAGTTCAGCTTTCCAACACCTACCACCTCCATGTGCGCCCCGGCGACGGGGTGGTGAAGCAGCTTGGGGGGATCCACAAGTTCATGTCCTGGGAGAAGCCGGTCCTCACCGACTCCGGCGGGTTCCAGGTCTTCTCCCTGGCGGGGCTCCGTAAGATTAAAGAGGAAGGCGTGTATTTCAACTCCCATGTGGACGGGCGGAAGATCTTCATGGGTCCGGAGGAGAGCATGCAGATCCAGTCCAATCTGGCCTCCACCATCGCCATGGCTTTTGACGAGTGCGCCCCGGCCAAGGCGGAGCGGGATTACATCGAGGCCTCCGTGGCCAGGACCACCCGCTGGCTCGTCCGCTGTAAGGCGGAGATGGAGCGGTTAAACGGTCTGCCGGACACCATCAACAAAAACCAGCTTCTCTTCGGAATCAATCAGGGCGGGATCTTGGAGGACGTGCGCATCCGCCATGCGAAGGAGATCTCGGAGCTGGGCCTTGACGGCTACGCGGTGGGCGGTCTGGCGGTGGGGGAGAGCCATGAGGAGATGTACCACATCCTGGACGTGACGGTGCCTCATCTGCCGGAGGGAAAGCCCACCTATCTGATGGGCGTCGGCACTCCGGCCAACATCCTGGAGGCGGTGGAGCGGGGCGTGGACTTCTTCGACTGTGTCTATCCCACCAGGAACGGCCGTCACGGGCACGTCTACACCAACCGGGGAAAACTCAACCTGTTCAACGCGAAATACGAGCTGGACGACGCGCCCATCGAGGAGGGTTGCGGCTGCCCGGTATGTAAAAGGTACTCGAGAGCCTACATCCGGCATCTTTTGAAAGCCAAAGAAATGCTGGGAATGCGGTTTTGCGTCTTGCATAATCTCTGGTTTTATAATACAATGATGGGTGAGATACGGGAGGCGATCGAAAATCATCGCTTTGCCGCATACAAAAAAGAAAAGCTGGAGCGCATGACGGGCGCTCCCTCGGAAAAAGGAGAATGAATATGAACTTATTACTTGCCAGCGGAGGCAGCGGCGGCGGCATGGGCGGCGTGGGCTTCTGGGTCATCTACATCGTCGTGATCATCGCATTTATGTACTTCATTGCGATCCGTCCTCAGAAGAAGCAGCAGAAGCAGCTCCAGTCCCTGATCGCCAGCATGGAGGTGGGCGACAGCGTGGAGACCACCAGCGGCTTTTACGGCGTGATCATCGACATCACCGACGACATGGTCATCGTGGAGTTCGGCGGCAACAAGAACTGCCGCATCCCCATGGTGAAGACGGCCATCACCAGAGTGGAGAAGGCAAACGAGGCGTAAGAAAACGGCAGAATATATTGCGGGCCGGATCGAGACCGGTCTTTTGGGCGGCACCTATGTTTACGGGTGCTGTCCTTTTTTATGCGCAGCCCCATGCAGAGGAAGTATGCCGCAGAAGCGGCACATGGGGCGCGCGGCGAGTAGGGGAAAAGAACCGCTCCTCCTACTCGATTTTCGCACGCCGATGCAGGGGAAACAAACCGCTGTGGCCAAGATATGCGTATGGCCAGGTTTTGTGGACTTTCTAAATGCGCGTATTGTCAAAATTTAATGTATATTTAAACTTGCGTATCATTTTCTGCTGTGCTATTCTAAAGACAGAGGTGATGGGGAATGCTTTTCAAACGGAAAATCTATGATAAATTTCTTGCCTGGAAAGAGGAGACCTGCGGTAAAAAAGCTCTTTTGGTGGAGGGAGCCCGCCGGACCGGCAAATCCACAATTGCGGAAGAGTTTGCCAGAAATGAATACAAAAGCTATATTCTGATCGACTTTGCCAGGGCGCCGGAGGAAGTCAGGGATTATTTCCGTCTGCACCTAAATGACCTGGATACCTTTTATATGCTGCTGTCGGTCCAATATGGAGTTCAGCTTCATATGCGGGAGAGCCTGATCATCTTTGACGAGGTCCAGCTGTTCCCAAAGGCGCGGGAGGCCATTAAATACCTGGTGGCCGACGGCCGATATGACTTTATGGAGACAGGCTCTTTGATTTCTATCAAAGAAAATGTGAAGGATATCGTGATCCCGTCGGAGGAACGGCATATCAAGATGTATCCGATGGACTTTGAGGAATTTTGCTGGGCTTTGGGTGAGGAACCGTTGGTACGGTATATCCGGGATTGCTTTGAACGGAAGATTCCTCTTGAACGGAGCATCCATGAAAAAGGAATGCTTATTTTTAAACAGTATCTTCTGGCCGGCGGCATGCCCATGAGTGTGGTTGCCTTTCTGGAAGGGCACAAGGATTTTGGGAAGGCGGATCTTGAAAAGCGGAACATCCTTGCGCTTTACCGCAATGACATTATGAAGATCAGTGCCAGATACCGGTCGAAAGTCCTGGCGATCTTTGACCAGATCCCAGGCTTGCTTTCCAGGCACGAAAAAAGGGTGGTATTTAAGCGGATTGCGGAGGGTTCCACTGCGGAACAATATGAAGAGACCTTTTTCTGGCTGTCGGATTCCATGGTTGCCAATGAGTGCAGGCGGGCAAACGCCCCCAATGTGGGCTTATCCCTCCATGAATCCGGCACTTATATCAAATGTTACATGGGAGATACCGGGCTGCTGGTCAGCCATGCCTTCGATGAAAACGAGCTGTTGGAGCATGAGGTCTATAAACAGATTTTTTCCGGCAGGCTGGGCCTTAACGAGGGGATGCTCTATGAAAATGTGATCGCCCAGATGCTGACGGCTAACGGCCACCGCCTGTTCTTCTATACGCACTACAGTGAAGAAAAACGGCGGAATGACATGGAGATTGATTTTATTATTTCCAATAACAGTAAAACAAAATACAAGATATATCCCATCGAAGTCAAGTCGGGCACCCGTTATTCCATAGAATCCTTGCTTAGATTTAAGGGGAAATTCAGGGAGAGGATCGGCGGATGCTATATCATCCATCCCCGGAACCTTGCCGTGAAGGAGGGCATCCTCTGCATCCCTCCCTATATGACGATCTGCCTGTAAAATTACAATTGACGGATTTTGAGATGCGTGCTATAGTAGTGACAGAGAGAAGGCTTCGGTTGCTGGCGGGCAGACGTGAAGAACACGGTGCAGCCGGAGTCCATAGGAGCCGACCGTCTGGGCAGCATTTGTGTACGACGAATGCTGCCCTTTCTGCACACGGATGCCCGGAGGAACGATACCGGCGAAGCCGGCGGCATCCGGTGCGGCAGGCAGGGAAAATTTTCTGTCTGGTCACAGGGTTTTACAAAAGGAGGGTATTTCTATGAGTAGTGAAAAAACGTGGGACAGCAGCAAAATGATCCTGAGGGCGCTTCTGGCGTTTTCCGTGGCGTTTCTGGTTGGGGCGGTGTGCGCCGGGAACTGGGGAGAGCTGATCCCGGGCTTTGTGCGCATCAACACCAGGCCCTCCCAGTTTACCATGGACTATTTCGTCCTTGGGGGGCTGGGGAGCGCCTTTCTGAACACGGGGCTGATCGGGCTGATCTGCTGCGGCGTTTTGTATTTCAGTAAGGCGAAGTGCACCGGACTCACGGTGGCCGCCTTCTGGCTGAATGTGGGGTACGGGACCTTCGGCATGAACTGTGTCAACATCTGGCCCTTTATCTTCGGCGTGTGGGTGTATTCGAGGATCAAGAAGGTGTCCTTCGGCAGCGTCGCCAACCTGTCCCTGTTTGCGACGGCCCTGGCACCCTTTGCCAGCGAGTTTATCTTCCGCTATCCCAATCTGGAGGCGACGGGATTCTCCTTCGTGGGCCTCTTGATCGCCATTGTCTTCGGCATCGTCGTGGGCCTCGTGATGCCGGCCCTCTGTGCCCACGCTCCCAATTTCCACAAAGGTTACGATCTCTATAATGCGGGTCCGGCGGCGGGCTTTTTGGCCTTCTTCATGTTCTGTGTCTTCTTCAAATCCGCGGGCGTGGAGGTGCCCACCAACACCAATTTAGGCGAGGGGGAGCGGCTGTTCGTCAGTGTATTCTTTGGGATTGTTTTCGTTCTGTTTATCGCTGCCGCTTATCTGATGGATAAGAATTGCTTTAAGGATTACAAAAAGCTGTGGAAGAGCGACAGCTACAAGACGGATTATGCGGAGCTGTTTGGGATTCCGGCCACTTTTGTGAACATCGGCATTTACGGTCTGTTCCTCCTTCTTTACTTCAATGTGGTCCACGGGATGACTATGACGGACGGGAACGTGACCTTCTCCGCGGTGAAATTCACCGGGGCCACCATGGGAGCCCTCATGTGCATGATGTCCTTCAGCGCCCAGGGGGCCCAGCCGAGGACCGTGTTCCCCATCCTGGTGGGCTACGCGGTTGCCTCTCTGCTTCCCTTCGCCATGTTTGCGTCCGGGATCGCACCGGCCCAGAGCTGGACGCTGACCACCCAGGGGATCCTGGTGGGCGTAGCCTTTGCCAGCGGCCTTGCGCCGGTGAGCGGAAGGTTCGGGTTCTTCGCCGGGGTGGCGGCGGGAGCGATCCATGCGATCCTCGTCACCAGTGTCCCCCTGATCCACGGCGGCTTCCTGCTCTACAACGGCGGCTTCACGGCCGGGATCGTGGCCTTCCTGCTGATCCCCGTGCTGGAGTGCTTCAGGAAGCCGAAGGAGGAGAAGAAATAAAAAGGTTCTTTGGTAAAAGACCGCTCCTTTTTGATAAAGTCTGTTTTGGTGAATGCTTTATCAAAAAGGAGCTATTTTTTCAAAGAAGTTAATCTGTTTTGTCCTTGAGGTTTCATTTGGAAAATATTTAGGTCGCTAAGGATTTTGGGAATTCAATATAGACTTAAAATGTCCATTACGGTTATTATCAGCATCAAGACGCCAATCATCGGTTCCTTCTACAAATTGACGATATGTCCATTGAGAAACGTCATCATAAATAATTCTCATTTGGAAATAATCGGTTCTATATCCTGTTATGTATTTTGAACCGTAGTCAGCAATGAAAAAATCTAAAACACTTTTTTATGATCAATCTACTAGGTACAATATTTTTTCCAGTAATTCTTCACCCCCTTGTATGATCCAAAATCCCTTTTCTGCGCTTTCATAACAAATGTAAAAATTACCTAGAAGAATGTGTAAAGGTCTGCCATTGTCTATGGCACCTATTTCTATAAACACATCCTTTTCTAAATATGAAGAATATCCTTTGAGCGTCCGATGTTTTGTGTAACCTTTTAAGAGTTCTTTTATTTTCTTTAGATCGGTCTGTTGAGTAATCTGATTTCCGTGAAATCTTATGGTATGGATTTCAAAAAAATTCGGATTTTCAATCAAAGATTTTTGATTAAAAAACTTTATAAAAAAAACAAACAGAAAAAACAAAAACAAGAAAAATAAAACCATTTTTTCTATTAATTTAGATTGTTTTCTCGTGGATTCCATCATTATAATGATTACCTCCAATAATATATACATATATTGTAAAATAAAACAAATTTTTTGTCAATATAGTTTTGAAAATTTATTTCTTAAATTCAAGTGATATATACAATGTATTAGACTCAATGCGGGTTATACGCGTGACTAAAAATCATTGATAAGTGGCCTAAAGACGGGTTTACAGAAAGGAATAAAACTGCTATACTACGTAAAGAATGCAATAAGACGTACAAATTATTATTCAGGAGGAACTGTCATGGCAAAGGTGACAATGGATACGTTGATCGGCGAGGCAATCCAGATAGACCAGGGGATCATCCCGATCCTGATGGGCGCGGGCATGCACTGCATCGGATGCCCTTCCGCCCAGGGGGAATCCCTGGCAGAGGCGGCGGCCGTGCACGGCATCGATCCGATCGGCCTGGTCGGTGCGATCAACGAATATCTGGCTGCTAAGGAGCAGTAAAAAACGCACCATGCGAAAACCCGGGACAGGCATCCCGGGTTTTTCGCATGGTGCGGCTGTTTTTACTGGTTTATAGCAGACGACATAAATCTTTTCTTTATGGCGTCTGCTGCGCCGATTTTTGCTGCGCATAAGCGCAGAATCTACCTTACAAAAATCGTGCGCCTCCCCCGGAGGGTCTATAGTAAACGGCAAATATTTTTGTCGTTTACTATAGTTTATCGGCAAAGAGATTTTCATAGTCTTGAAGTTGATGATAGACGGCGTCTACATAAACAGTAGTATTTTCTATCCGGTAAAGCATAAGGTAACGGTGCCGCATAAAATTGATGATACGGTATCCGTCCTTTTGTAATTGGGGATGGTTGCAGAATTTTAGGCTGCCGGCGGCCTTTGAAAGTCGGTCTTTTGTTTCCAGAGCATCCAGCCATACATTACGAGCGGCTTGATCGTTCAACAGCGTATATTGCAGATAGTCAATGTAGCTGTTTAGCTGAGAAAGTGCTTTTGGCGAGATGATCACGTTAAACGAATCCATGTTGTTTTCCTATCTTGATCAACGCATTTCCCATGTCAAGCCCTTTTCCTTCAGAAATCTGCTGACGCGATTCGGCAAGATCAGAAAAGATTTGTTCTTGGCCGGCCGACACAAATGGATTTGCCGGTTTTTTGGAAGTGAATAGCTTTTGCGTGAATTCCATAACCTTGATCCTTGCGTCCTCCGGCATTGCTTCCAGCATGGAAACAGTTGCGTCTAAAGTGCTCATAAAAAGCCTCCCCTCATGATCAGGATCCATAGGAAAAGTTTTTCTTCCTATGGATAGATTATACATGAAAAAGAGAGGGAATTCAATACTGTCCGATTTACAAAAACCGAATCTCCTGCCGGGCCGGCGCCTCTTTTCGCGCTGCAAAAGAGTGAAGTTCTCCCTGATAATTTATTAAATTATAAAGAGAATTTAAAGAAGAGGAGCAATTCCGATAGGCGGATTACTCTTCTCTTTTTTGCCTAAAATAGCATATAGCACCAGAGACAGACAAAAATTTACTATATTTATACAAAATGCATAAAAATCATAGGCGATATTTTAACAAATTTCCTTGAAAATTTAATTGACATAATTAAATTATTTAGATATACTGAAAACGAAAGGGGGAGAAGGATGGATTTTATCATTACCAACAGACAGCTGCAGGAATGGTGTTCCTGCAGGCCGGATGAGATCAAGGGGCGGACGGACCTGAACGCGGATCTGCGGGTCATGGAGGATCTGCCGAAGCTTTACCGGGAGGTGGCGGACCTGATGGCGGAGGAGCTGACCGCCCACAATGAAAAGGGAATCCCGACGAAATGGATCGTGCCGGCGGGGCCCATCGATCAGTGGGACTATCTGATCGAACGGATCCACCGGGAGCGGATCAGCTTAAAAAATCTCTGGATCTTTATGATGGATGAATATCTGGACTGGGAGAGCAGGCCGATTCCGGAGGACGCCCGCTACGGAAGCCTCCACGGGGTGATGAAGAAAAAGGTATTCAGCCGCATCGATCCGGAGCTCATGTGCCCGCCGGAGCAGATCATTTTTCCCGATCCTGAGAATCTGGACGAGTATGATGACCTGATCGAAAAGATGGGGGGGATCGATACGATCTGGGCCGGGATCGGCTGCAAGGGGCTGATCGCCTTCTGTGAAGCGCCCCATTCCCGCTACTACCGGATCAGTCAGGAGCAGTTTAAAAATTCGAAGACCAGGATCGTGGAACTGAACGAGGACACGCTTGTGGCG
Source organism: uncultured Lachnotalea sp. (assembly GCA_947066815.1). Lineage (GTDB taxonomy): Bacteria > Bacillota > Clostridia > Lachnospirales > Lachnospiraceae > Lientehia. The sequence goes on along the minus strand of CAMSZT010000003.1, from coordinate 68,355 downwards.
CTGGCGGAGCGGGGCTTCGGCGGATATTATGATATGATCCCGCCCAAAGCGGTCACGGTGGGCATGAAGTCGATCCTTTCGTCGAAACGGATCGTCTGCATGCTGCGGGCGGGCTCCTGGAAGCAGACCGTACTGCGGGTCATGCTGTTTTGCAGAGAGACGACTCTGGAATACCCGGTGACCTTCGCGATGAAATACATACCGGAAAAGATCGTCTACTGCGACGAAGCCACCCTGGACCATCCCTTATGCAGAGGGTGAGCGGCGGGAGCGGGCCGCAGGTCCTGGTCTTTAACAAGCACGGGGTCGGCCATATGGTCCGTGTGGACCGGTTCCCCAGGCCGGGGGAGACAATCCACGCGAGAGAATGGCATTTCGGGGAGGATGGCGGAAAGGGGACGAACGTGGCGGCGGCGCTGGGAAAGCAGGGGATCCCTGCCGCGTTTATCGGCAGGGTCGGAGCGGACAGAGAAGGGCAGCTGGGAAAGGAATGGCTGGAGGAGGCCGGAGTCGACACCACCCACTATCTCATGAGCCCGGAGGTGAAGACCGATGTGGGCGTCGTGATCATCCGGGACGACGGTGAGAACATGGTCATCGGAAGTCCGGTGCATCCCTGTTATCTGACCCTCGCGGAGGTGAAAAGGGCCATCGACGATTTTCCGGAGGCCGGCTATTTCGTTTCCGGGCTGGAGGTGGACCAGGAGCTCCCCCTGGATGCCTGCCGCTACGCAAAGGAGCGGGGGATGGTGACGCTGTTAAATGCAAGCCCGCTCCTGAAAAAGCCCGCGGAGCCCATGGAATATGTCGATTATCTGTTTGTCAATGAGCTGGAGGGCGTGGAGCTGGCAGGAACGGGGGCTCATGAAAACCGGCGCAGGACGGCCGAGGCGGTCTGGCAGCGCTGCAGGCCGCGGGTCGTGGTCATGACCCTGGGGAGCAGGGGCTGCGTCCTCTGCGAAAGAGGAGAATGTACCTTTTTTCCTTCGTACGAAGTGACCTGTGTGGATACCGTGGCAGCCGGCGACGGATTTCTGGCGGCATTCACCGCCGGGCTCGTCTGGGGCCTGGACCACGGGCAGGCGGCAGACTGGGGGAACCGTTACGCCGCGGTCGTCGTGGAACGGGAGGGGGCGATCCTGTCTTACCCGGCCCTGGAGGAGGCGAGGAGGCTTTCTGCAAACCTGAAGGCATGCTGTATTTGTGAAGGAGTGTAGGAAAATGTATTATGAGACACTGATACTCGGTCTTGTGATGGGCTGTATCTATACGGCGACCGCGTTGGGCGTCAATATCATTTACGGCATCATGAAGATCGTCAACTGGGCGAGCGGATCACTGCTGATGATCTCGATGTTCATTGTATACGGGGCCACCACCCTGCTGCATATGAATCCGTATCTGACCTTGCTGATCGCGATCCCGGTGATGTTCACCTTCGGATATTTTTTTCAGCACATTGTCATCCGCCCGCTGTATCTGCGGGAGCGGGCAGATTCCAACCCGGTCGGCCTGCTCCTTGTCACCGCGGGGCTGGGGATCGCGCTGGAGAATATCATGCTGATGATCTTTCAGTCGACGCCGCGGAGTATATCCATGCCGATCTCTCTGACCTATGTGGATATCGGTTTCGGGAGAAAGCTCAGTCTGGTGAAGATCATCGGCGCGGGGATCGCGCTGGTCACCGTGGCCCTGCTGTGGTTTTATATGAACCGGACTTATTCGGGAAAGGCGCTGCGGGCCACATCCCAGGACCGGGAGGCGGCACAGCTGATGGGAATCAACGTCCTGAAGAGCTATAACGTCGCATTCGGGCTCGGATGCGCGCTGTGCGCGATCGCCGGGGTCATTTTCGCAACCTTTTACACGATCACGCCGGCAGTCGGCACCACGATCGGGAGCAAGGCGTTCATCATCCTGGTGCTGGGCGGCAAGGGCTCCATCGGGGGATGCCTGCTGGCCGGGCTGATCATCGGACTTGTGGAAGCCTTCGGCGGCCTGTTTTTCGATTCTTACATGAGCCAGATTTTCTGCTTCGCCATATTCGTACTTGTGCTGTACTTCAAGCCTTCGGGCCTGTTTGGCAAGAGCAGGGTGTAGGAGGGAACAATGAAAAGGTTGGAAAAGAAGACGCTTATAAAAGCTGCGGTATTTGTGGCCCTGGCTGCCGCCCTGGTCATCGTATCCCAGTTTTTGAACAACTATTATCTGCAGATCGTGATCTATATCTTCATGTTTGCCTACTTTGCCTCTTCCTGGAATATCCTGAGCGGCTTTGCGGGCCAGTTTTCCCTGGGACATGCGATCTTCATCGGCATCGGGGCCTACACCTCCACGATCCTCTATACCCAGTTCGGGATCTCGCCCTGGCTCGGCATGCTGGCGGGAGGCGTCCTGGCGGCAGGGCTGGGGATCCTGATCGGGCTCCCGTGTTTTAAACTGCAGAGCACGTATTTTACCCTGGTGACCATCGCCCTGGCCAACATCATGCTCCTGGTGGTACAGAGTGTCCGGAGCATCGGGAGTATCCAGATCAACGCGGCGAAGGGGATCATGATCCCCTCCGTTGAGGGCAATAACCTGGCTGTCATGCAGTTTGTGGACAAAAAGTATTATCTGTACATCATCTGCGGACTTCTGGCGGTCTGCCTGGCCGTCTGCCAGTGGATCAAGACCTCGAAGATGGGCTATCAGCTGGCGGCGGTGGCAAACAACCAGGAGGCGGCGGAGTCCCTCTGTGTGAATTCCCGCAGGCTGAAGCTCAAGGCAATGGCGATCAGCGCGTTCATGTGTGCCGTCGGCGGCAGCTTTTATGCCCAGCTGATCATGGTCTGCAACCCGGCAAGGCTGTTCGCGGAGGCCCTGTCGGACAAGCTCGCGATCGTCGCGATGCTGGGCGGGAAAGGCCTGGTGTTCGGGCCCCTCTCAGGCGCCCTGATCGTGGAGTCCATCTCCCAGTTTGCGACAGCCAAGTTTGCAAATATCCAGGGACTGAACCTGGCGATCTACGGGATCATGCTGATCGTCTGCATCCGCTTCTTCCCGGACGGGATCCTTCCTATTATACAGAAGTATGTGCGGAAGCTGTTTAAAAAGAAAGAGAGGGCATCAAAATGAGCAGTATCCTGCAGGTTCAGAGCCTGTCGAAGCATTTTGGGGGCCTGAAGGCAGTCAATGATTTTTCCATGACAGTGGAAACGGGAGAGATCCATGCGCTGATCGGCCCCAACGGGGCGGGAAAGACAACGCTGTTCAATCTGATCTCCGGTTTTCTGACACCGACGGCGGGGAAGATATTTTTTGACGGGAAGGAGACGACCAGAGACAAGCCCTATCACCTCTGCAGCAAGGGGCTGGTGCGGACCTACCAGATCGTACAGCCCTTCCGCGGGATGTCTACCTTAGACAATGTGATGGTCGGCGGTTTCACCCACACGGGTAAGGTCGCCGCGGCGAGAGAGAAGGCGCTGTATGCCTTAAAGGTCACGAAGCTTGACCACAAGGGCGGGGTCCAGGCCCGGAGCTTAAACCTCTGCGAACAGAAACGGCTGGAGGTGGCCAGGGCTCTGGCCACGGAGCCGAAACTGATCATGCTCGACGAGGTCATGGCGGGCTTAAACCCGGCGGAGGTATCGGAGGTCATGGAGATCGTCCTGGAGATCCGCAGGCTGGGCATCACGGTGATCCTGATCGAGCATATCATGCAGGCGGTCATGAGTATTTCCGACAATATCACGGTCCTGTCCTTCGGCGAGAAGATCGCGGAGGGAAAGCCGGAGGAGATCGCGAAAAATCCGGATGTGATCTCCGTGTACCTCGGTTCGGATTATGCACTGAGCTCCCAATGATCTCTATAGTATATAGAGAAAAATAAAGGGCAGGCAATTGCCTAAAAAAGAAAAAGGAGGGTATTTCAAATGAAAAAAAAGTTATTGGCAGTGATTCTGGCGGCTTTCCTGGCAGTTTCTCTGGCTGCCTGCGGAGGGGACTCCGGCGGGTCCGGGGATTCCGGGAGCAAGGAGACGGAGAAGGCAGAGAAGGCGGAGGAGACGCAGGGCGGGACCCAGGCGGCCTCTGACACTGCGGCCGACCCGGGAAATGCGGGCGGCACCATCAAGCTGGGAGTCCTCTTCCCCTACACGGGAAGCGCGGCTGCCGTGGCGGAGGACGCGCAGAAGGGGATCGAGTTTGCGGTCGACGAGGTGAACTCCAGAGGCGGGATCAAGTCCATGGGCGGGGCCCAGATCGAGCTGATCTACGGCGACACCCAGTCCAACGAGGAGGCGGCGGCCTCGGAGGCGGAGCGCCTGATCTCCCATGAGGGGGTCTCTGCGATCCTCGGATGCTATCAGTCGACGGTGACCTTAAGCGTCCAGAATATCTGTGAGAAGTATCATGTGCCGCTGGCGATCACCTGCTCCACGGGGGATGCTCTGACGGAGGGGCCTCATCCCTATTCCGTGACCATCCACGAGCAGAACATGGATACGACCAAGTCCCATGCCCAGTTCATCAGCGATATGAACGCAAAAGAACCGGGGGCGATCAAGACCGCGGCGATCCTCCGTCAGAATGATGACTGGGGACAGGCCCTGGGCGACGGCTGGCAGGAAGAGCTGGCTGCCCTTGATATCGAGATCGTGGTCGACGAGGTGTTTGCCATGGATGTCACCGACCTGACGACGGTGGTCACCAAGCTGGTGGACAAAAATCCGGATGTGGTCTTAAACGCCTGCTACTTCCAGTCCATGTCCCTGCTCACCCAGACCATGGCAGGGGTGGGATATGAGCCCAAGGCCATGCTCTGCTCCTCCTCCGGCGAGACGGACAACGACTTCATCCCGACAGTCGGGAACAATGCGGACGGATTCTTCACCGTGTCCGGCTGGGGCGAGGATGTTCTGGCATCCATGCCTGACAAGGCCTGGATCGGCGAGGAGTATATCGAGCGCAACAACGGCGAGCATTACACGGCAGAATCGGCGGCAGGCTGGGCGGCGGCAATGGTGATCTGCGAGAGCCTGGAGGCAGCCGGATCGGACGACGCGGAAGCCATCAACACGGCCATGCGGGCGCTGGAGATCCCGGAGGATTCCTGGTGGAACATCTACCCCTATCCGATCTCCTTCAACCAGGAGACCGGCAAGAATGAGAACGCGATCCCTGTCATGGGACAGTTCCAGGATACGAAGATCAAGCTGATCTATCCGGAATCCATCGCCGTCGAGGGCACGGAGTTAGTGTTCCCCGGCTACGAACTGTCACCGGTGTACAAGAATCGTTAAAAAGCAGACGGCTGCGGGCTGCCTTTTCGGGGCCTGCAGACAAACCGGCCAGAAAGGAAGCGGCAGATATGCATCTTTTAGAGTTGGAGAATGTAAGCGTGTCCTATGACGCGGTGAATGCGCTGCAGGATTGTTCCATTTATATCGACAAGGGAGAGATGGTCAGCATCGTGGGTTCCAATGGGGCCGGGAAGACGACGGCCTGTAAGGCGATCTCCGGCATCCAGAACATCAAAGCGGGGCGGATCCTCTTTGACGGGAAGGATATCACGAAGATTCCGGGCCATGACCGTGTGGAGATGGGGATCATCCTCTGTCCGGAGGGACGCCATCTGTTCCCGGAAATGACGGTGCTTGAGAACCTCCAGATCGGCGCCTACTGCAAGAGAGGGCGGAAGGATGAGGAGAAGAACCTGGACTATGTCCTGGAGCTGTTTCCGATCCTCGAGGAACGGAAGTCCCAGGCGGCGCGGACGCTGTCGGGCGGCGAGCAGCAGATGCTGGCGATCGGGCGGGCGCTGATGTCGGTCCCCCGGCTGCTGATCCTGGATGAACCGAGTCTGGGCCTGTCGCCAGTGAATGTGCAGCTTGTCTTTGAAAAGCTGGAAGAGATCCGGGCGAAGGAGATCACGGTGCTCCTGGTGGAACAGAACGTGGAAAAGTCGCTGAGGAATTCCGACCGGGGCTACGCGCTGGAAAACGGGGCGATCGTTCTTTCCGGGAGCGGGGAGGAGCTCCTCGCCGACGACGAGCTGCGGCGGGTGTACCTGGGAGTGTAAGCGAGACGATAGTAAACGACAATTCAGTAAGAACATTGACTTTCAAAACCTTTTTGTGATACTCTTTCATAGACAGGAAAGTATTTGTGGAGGTTTCTATGAATTTGAAAGAGATTGCTCGGGCAGCGGGAGTATCACAGTCGACTGTTACGATGGTCCTCCATGACCGGAAGGGGGTCAGCCAGTCGACAAGGGAATGTGTGCAGGCTCTTTTGGAGGAAAACGGATATTCTGTAAAAAAAGCGGACGGCAGTCCGTCTGTACAGACTGAGGCGGAAAAGATCGTTTTTATCAAATTCAAACGGTTTTCCTTTATGGTTGACGGAAATGCGGAATACATCAATCTTCTGTTTGACGAAGTGGAATCCTGCTGCAACCAGGCAGGCTATGAGATCGCATTCCGGGTCGCGACGCCGGAGACGCTGCCTGACATTTTTGAAAAAGTAAATACAGGGCCTTTTAAAGGGATCATCCTTTTGGGTACAGAGTTCAGCGATGAGGACCGGCCGCTCTTAAACAGGGTGAAAAAGCCGATCATCATCATTGACAACGACCTCACGAAGCTTTCTGTTACCAGTGTTTCCAACCATACCTGGAATTCCATGCGGACAAAGGTCACCTACCTGCTTGGAAGGGGGCACAGACAGATCGGTTATATCCGGAACAGTCAGCCGACTAGCATCTGTACCCAGTGTTATCTGGGATTCCTGAATGCCATGGAGCAGTACCATCTCAAGGTGGAGGAAAAATATATCTACGATGTCTACCCGTCCATTGAGGGCGCCTGCAGCTGTATGAAGGGGCTTTTGGACAAAGGGATCGAGCTTCCCTCCGCACTGGTCTCCAATTCCGATATCATCGCCATCGGCGCGATGAAGGCATTCCGGGAGTACGGGATCCGCGTGCCGGAGCAGGTTTCGATCATCGGCGCGGATAACATCATGAGCGGTATGGTCTGCGTTCCCCAGCTCACGACCTGTGAGGTGTACGCGAAGGACATCGGGAAATGGGCGGTAAAGCTTCTCTGCGACCGGATCGAGAATCCGGCCAGCCCCGTGATCCGGCTGCGCATCGACACGACGATCGTGGAGCGGGACAGCGTGTGCGACTATGCGGACCATGTCCCCTATCAGAGAGGATAAAATTTGGCAGGATCGTTTAAAAGGCAGTGTGCCGGAGGGCATGCTGCTTCTTTTATGCACAGAGGTGCGGAGAGGGAATTCATTCAGGCGGAGGTAGTCCATGGATTTTCGTTCACGGAGTTTACAGGGAGTATTATTTACGATGACAGCTGCGCTGCTGTACGGCGCACTCCCCGTTTTTTCAAATTTTTCTTACGCGGCAGGGGGCAATGCGGAAACCTTCAATTTTTATAAGAGCGCCTGGGCAGTTCCGTTCCTCCTGGCGATCCTGCGCATCCGGGGGAAATCCCTGCGGCTTGAGCGCAGGCTCCTGGGGTGGGCCGTCCTGGCGGGGCTTCTCGCAAAGGGGATCGTGTCCCTGTTCCTGTTCCTGAGTTACAATTACATTTCCGGCGGTGTCGCGACGACGCTCCATTTTATGTATCCGCTTTTCGCGGCCCTGTTCGGCAGGGTGTTTTTTAAGGAGCGGCTGCCCTTTTACAAATGGGCGGCCCTTCTGACAGCGACCGCCTGCGTCGCCCTGTTCATCGATCCGGAGGCGGGGGCGGGAAGTGTGCAGGGGATTTTTTACGCGGTCCTTTCCGGCGTGCTCTACGCGGTCTATGTCATCGTCGTGGACCGGAGCGGACTGTCGGAGGCGGATCCCTTTGTGTTTGCCTTCTATCTGGCCGTGAGCGGCTCGGCGTTTTCGCTGGCATATGGGTGTATCTCGGGCGCCTTTCTCTTCCGGCTGCCCCTGGAGGCGAACCTGTACGCGGCAGGGGCGGCCATAGCCACGTCGGTGATCGCGGCGGCCTGCTTTCAGAGGGGGATCCGCCTCCTCGGCGGTATCTCCGCGTCCTTTTTCAGCCTTCTGGAGCCGGTGGCCAGCTGTCTTCTGGGGGCGGTCTTCCTGGCGGAGGCCGTCAGCCTGCGGGCGGCGGCCGGCATCCTCCTGATCCTGGGAGCGGAGGTGGTCATGATCTGGCTGGACAGCAGACGAGAACGACAGAAGACAGAGGTGGAAACATGAAGCTGGAAGCGATGTTTTTTGACTTTGACGGAGTGGTCGCGGATACGGAGACAGCCTGGATGAACTGTGTCTGCGAGTACTGTGAGGATGAGGGGATCCCCATCGACAGGGAGCAGCTGCTCTCCTATGCCGGCGACGGGGATGTGAAGATGCTCCGCTATGTCTCCGGGTGCGGGCAGGTGGAGGAGGAGGAGATCCTGGCAGGGGTGAAGGAACGGTTTGAACGGCTTGCGGGGAGGATCTCCGTCAGGCCGGGAGTGAGGGAGTATATCCGGTTCGCGAAAAGGAGGCGGCTCAGGCTGGCGCTGGTGTCCAATTCGAGAAAGGGATATATCGACCGGTGGCTTGAGCGGCTGGGGCTCCGGGACAGCTTTGACTGTGTGGTGACGCGCAGTGCGGATGTCCCCATGAAGCCGGCGCCGGATCTGTACCTTCTGGCTCTCAGAAAGCTTGCGCTGGAACCGGGAAGGATCGTGGCCTTTGAGGATTCCGTTATGGGTATGCAGGCGGCGTCGGCGGCCGGACTCTGCGCGGTGGCGTACCCCAATGAAGTGACGAAAAAGGAGATCGACGCCCGCTATCCGCTCCAGGCGGATCTGGGGAAGATCCTGCCGGAGGAGCTGGTCACAAAGGTTGCCGGCTTCTATGGGCTGGAAGGATAGAGAGCGTTCATTTATAAACAGGAGGTATTGGAGATGAAAATAGCGTTATTGTCATTATTGTTCCGCAGATATCATCTGGAGAAGGTATTCGAGGTGGCGGCTGAGAGCGGGTATGACGGCGTCGAGATCTGGGGAGGGCGTCCCCAGGCCTATCCCTACGATATGGATGAGGCGAGATGCGAGGATGTGCTGCGGATGAAGGAACAGTATCATCTGGAGGTCCCCATGTACACGCCGGAGGTGCTGGGCTATCCCTACAATATGGCGACGCCGGACGAGAAGGAGCGGAGGGAGACCATCGATTATCTCTTAAAGGCCCTCGACGTGACGATGGCGGTCGGGGCGCCCAGGATCCAGCTGGCCACGGGCCATGCCGGGTACGGGACAAGCCGGAGACAGAATAAAGAGAACGTCATGTATGTGTTGAAGACTCTGGCGGAGCGGGCGGAAAAGCTGGAGGTGGACATTGTCCTGGAGGCGGTCACCCTGATGGAGAGCAATGTGGTGATCTTCCTGGACGACCTGGTGGAGATGATCGATGACATCGGAAGCCCCCGGATTAAGGGGATGCTGGACACGGTGACGCCGACGGTCCACCAGGAGACGATCTCCGATTATTTTGAAAAGCTGGGGGATAAGATGGCCTATATCCACTTTATCGACAGCGACGGCAGGGACCAGCACCACTTCCCGGTGGGAGAGGGAAAGATTCCCATGGAGGCCCTGGTCTCCGTGATCCGGAAATACGGTTATGACGGATGGCTCAGCTCGGAGTTAGTCTGGCCCTATGGGAGGGATCCGGAACTTTTTGCGGTCCAGGAAGTGAAAAATATCCGCCGGCTGCTGGAGAGAGCCTGACGGAAGGGAAGGGGAGAGACAGATGAAAAAACTGACATGGGATCAGATCGGCATCATGAATATGAATTATCTGTTCTACACACTGGATCATTTCCTGGATGCTGCCAGGGACATGGGGGTGGAGAATATCAACCTGTGGGCCGCGAACCCGCATCTGCACCTGGAGGACGGGACCGACGGGGATTTCAGGGCCGTGGGCGAAAAGCTTAAGGAGCGGGGGCTTCGCTGCTTCTGCGTCTGCCCGGAGCAGGTGGTGTATCCCTTTAACATCGCGGCGGAGGATCCGCTGATCCGCAGCCGTTCCATCGCCTCCATGAAGCGGGCCGTCGATCTGTGCGAGATCCTGGAAAGCCCTCTTCTGCATCTGTGTCCGGGCTGGGGCTTTTATGATAAGCCGGACGGACTCAAGCGGGCCTGGGAGCTCTCCAGGGACGCGATGATCGAGATCGGGAAAGCGGCGGCGGAGAGGGGGATCGTGCTGGCCCTGGAGCCGCTGCAGATCGTGGAGTCCAATCTGGTGGGGGATATCCCCAGCGCGAAGAGGATGCTGGAGGAGGTCGCCCTGGACAACGTGAAGCTCCTGGTCGACACCTGCCACATGGCAGTAAAGGGGGAAAACCTGGACGATTATTTTGATGCCTTCGGAAAGGACATCGTACATATCCATCTGAATGAGTCCGGCCAGGTGCCCTGGGGATACGGGGATCTGCCCCTTAGGACCTATGTCTCCCAGCTGGAGGAGCACGAGTTTACAGGCTCCATCACCCTGGAGGTCTGCTCCAGGCGGCACTACATCGATCCCGACGCGTCGGTAAAGAAGGGCGTGGACATGGTCAGACGGGCAATATGCGGTTAGAGAGGAGTAAAGTCATGCAGACGATCAAGGAATTATTCGGAACTTCAAAACCGATCATCGCGCTTCTTCATCTCAGGGAGCTGCCGGGAGATCCGGGCTACGTGAGGGGGGACAAGATCGAGCATCAGGTGGAGATGGCCCGCCGGGAGCTTACGGCCCTGCAGGACGGAGGGGTTGACGGGATCCTGTTTTCCAATGAATTCAGTTATCCTTATATCGATGAGCTGAGCCATGTGACCACCGCGTCGATGGCGTATATCATCGGCAGGCTGAAGGGGGAGATCCGGGTCCCCTTCGGCGTCCACGCCATCAGCGATCCCATGGCGACGATCGACCTGGCGGCGGCCGTGGACGCGCAGTTTGTGCGCAGTGTTTTTACCGGAGGCTATGTGGGGGAATCCGGCATCCGCTCGAAAAATGCGGGCAGCTATGTGCGGCGGAGAAGGGAGCTGGAGCTGGACGACCTGATGATGTTTTATATGATCAATGCCGAGTCGGACGGGGACTTGAGCGGGCGGGATCTTGCGGTGACGGCGAAGGCCGCGGTCTTTAAATGCCATCCCCAGGGGCTCTGTATGTCCGGTATCCATGCGGGACAGGACGCGGATACGGATGCCCTGAAGAGGATCCGGGAGGCGGTCCCCGGGACGCCGGTATTCAGCAATACGGGGACCAGAAGGGAAAACGTGAAGGATAAGCTGGCGGCCTGCGACGGCGCCTTTGTGGGGACTGCGTTTAAGAAGGACGGGAAATTCATGAATTTTGTGGAGTATGAGCTGGTAAAGGAATTTATGGAGACCGTGCGGGAATGCAGGGGAGACCAGTGAGGAGAAGGAGATGGCAGGATATTATTTGGGCGTTGACATCGGCACCTACGAGAGCAAGGGGGTACTGATCGACGGGGAGTGCCGGGTGATCGCCGTCCATACGGAGCGCCACGGCCTGGAAAATCCCAGGAAGAACTACTTTGAGCACGATGCGCAGGAGGTCTGGTGGGGGGATTTTTGCAGAGTCACCCGGGGAATCCTGGCGGAGAGCGGATTGAAAAACAGTGACATCGCGGCTGTGGGGGCCAGCACCCTGGGGGCGGACCTGGTGGCTGTGGACCGGGACTGCATGCCCCTCAGGAAGGCGATCCTCTACGGGATTGATGCCAGGGCAGAGGAGGAGATCGCCTTCCTGAACGGGAAGTACGGGGAGAAGAAGATCCTGGAGTTTAACGGGAGGCCGCTGTGTTCCAACGATGTGCCCCCGAAGATCCTGTGGCTCAAGAACCATGAGCCGGAAATCTATGAAAAGGCGTATAAGCTGCTGACCGGCTCCTCCTTCATCACGGCAAAGCTGACCGGGGAATATGTCATCGACCGCTTTCTCGCCTACGGCGCTTTTACGCCCCTCTACAGCACGAAAGACGGCTCTATTGACATGGAGTACTGTCCGCAGTTCTGCAGGCCGGACCAGCTTGCCCGGGTCTGCGACACCACGGATGTGGCCGGCGCGGTCACGGCGCGGGCCGCGCGGGAAACCGGACTCCTCCCGGGGACTCCTGTCATCGCGGGGGCGGACGATTCCGGCGCGGAGGCCATCAGCACGGGGATCCTGGAGAAGGGGGATATGATGATCCAGATCGGCTCCTCCCTGTACCTGATCGGCCTGTGTGACCGGATCGTCCGGGATCCGAGGATCTGGAGCGGGGGCTTCATCATCCCGGACACCTGCAGCGTGCAGGGAGGGACGAACAATGCGGGGACGCTTACCCGCTGGTACCGGGACAATATTTTCTTTGACCTGGCAGAAAAAGAGGGGGCCGGAGGGGAGAACGCCTACGCGGCGATGTTAAAGGGCCTGGAGGAGATCCCGCCCGGCTCGGAGGGCCTGATCACGGTCCCCTATTTTGCGGGAGAGCGCACCCCGGTCAATGACCCGAAGGCGAAGGGGATCCTGTTCGGGATGACCCTGCGCCATACAAGGCGGCATATGTACCGCTCGGCCCTGGAGTCGGTGGGATATTCTCTGGCGGAGCATTTCGCAGTATTTGCGGAAAACAGGGTTCCGATCCGCAATGTCTACGCGGTCGGAGGAGGGACAAAGGCCCCTCTCTGGATGCAGATCATCTCGGATATCCTGGGAAGGGAGATCCTGACGGCGGATGTGACGGTGGGGGCGGCCTTCGGGGACGCCGTGATGGCGGCGATCGGAACCGGACATTTTAAAAGCTTTTCGGAGATCCGTCCGTATATCCGGACGAAAAAGATATACCGGCCCGACCGGGAGGCCCATGAGTGCTATAAGCCGTATTTTGAGACTTTCCGGGAATTGTATAGAAGGAACCGGGATCTGATGAGAAGATAAATTAAAAAGAAGATGTTCAGGGAATGGCTATCTGCCTGCTTCCGGACATCTTCTTTTTGTATTCCGCTGCGTTTAGCGTCGGCTATTTCTCTGACAATACATAAGTTTCAATGAGTTTTTGCAGAGTAGCGTTCAGCTGTCGGACAATCTGGGAAAGCCGTTCATTTTCAGCTTCCAGTGTCTGAAGCCGGTCTTGCATAGCTTCAATATTTCTGGAGCCCTTATCCATATTTTTAACCCCCATCTAATTAATGTAAATCTCTTTGAAACCTTAAAATCTCTGAAGCTATAAAACTATAACCATTATAGTGCAAAAACAGCAAAAAGTATAGCATAATTCATCGACAGATTTCTACAGATTACGACAGGGGCCTCAAAAGGGAAGGATTTTCCGGTCCGCGGGATGTTTTTTTGCAGAACAGCCATACTATAAAAAAAGACAGAGAGGAGCATGCGGAATGAAGATGATCGACACAAATAACAGGCTGGAGAACCTGAATGAGGTCAGCCTGCTGCTCAATGACCTGGCAGAGTATCTGGACAAGAACCCTTCGGACAAACAGGCAGCAGGCTGGTTTGACGAATACCGGGTCACCAGGGAGGAACTTCTGGACAAGCTGGAGAAGGAAATATGGAAGTGATCTCCCCGCGAAAAGAAGATCCGGGACGGCCCTTCTCATTGTCATCTGTCTTTTCCTGCGGTATACTGTAGAAAGCATCACAGCTTTTCCGGGATGCTCAGGGTGCTTCCCACAGGGGAGGAGATGCGAAAGAGGAGGAAGTGGTTTCGTGAAGGGATTGACCAGTGAGCAGGCGGAGCAGAGGAAGCGCCTTGGCCTGCAGAATCTTCCGGTGGAGACGCCGTCCAGATCGGTGGGACAGATCGTAGCGGGAAATGTGTTCACCTTTTTTAATCTGATATTTGCGGTGCTGGCGGCCTGCCTGATCCTGGTGGGACGCCATAAGCAGATGCTGTTTCTGATCGCCGTCGCGGCCAATGCGGTGATCGGGATCATCCAGCAGCTCCGCTCCAAACGGGTGGTGGACAGGCTGTCTCTCCTGACGGCGGCAAGCTATCCGGTTCTCCGGGACGGGGAGGAGCAGCTCCTTCCTTCCCGGGAGCTGGTGAAGGACGATCTGGTTGTCTTTAAGGCCGGCGACCAGATCCCGGCGGATGCTGTGGTGGAGGAGGGGGAAGCCAGGGTCAGCGAAGCCCTCATCACCGGCGAGGCCGACGCCGTTTACAAAAAGGCGGGGAGCGGGCTGAGATCGGGAAGCTTTCTTTTGTCCGGGAAGTGCTTGGCAAGACTGACCCATGTGGGCGCCGATTCCTATGTGTCGAGGCTGACGGTGGAGGCCAGGAAAAAAGGAGTCGGGAAGAAATCGGAAATGATGGCGGCGCTGGATGGGATCCTCCATGTCATTGCGGCACTTTTGATCCCCATGGGCCTGCTCTTGTTCTGGAAGCAGAGGTGGGTCATGGAGCTTGGCCTTGCGGACGCGGCGGTGGCAGTCATCGCGGCGCTGGTGGGGATGATCCCGGAAGGACTGTATCTTCTGACCAGCGTGGCCCTGGCCCTCGGTGTCATGCGCCTGGCGAAGAGGCACACCGTAGTCCACGAGATGAGCTGCATCGAGACGCTGGCCCGGGTGGATGTGCTCTGTGTGGATAAGACGGGGACCATCACGGAGCCGCGGATGCGTCTTTCCAGGGTGGTCTGCCTGGATGAGGAGAAGGGAGACGCCTTTGTCACGGAGCTTCTAGGGGCCTATCACAGGGTGCTGCCGGCGGATAATGAGACGGCCATGGCCCTCCGGCGCCATTATGCGGGGACGGAGGAGGCCGGAGCAGGACAGACGGCCGGAGAAGCACAGACAGCAGGAGTGGGAGAGACGGCCGGGGCAGAGGGAACTTTGGCCTCCGGGGAAGGGATCTGGAGACCGGTCCGGAGTATCCCTTTTCAGTCAAAGACCAAATGGAGCGCCGTGGTCTTTGAAGGCCGCGGCGCTTACGTCCTGGGAGCGCCGGGCATCCTCCTGGGGGACCGGCATCCGGAGCTTTCCGGGCAGCTTGCGGACTATGCAAAACGGGGGGAGAGAGTGCTTCTGGCGGCCTCCTATGAGGGAGAGCCGGAGGAGGGGAAGCCTCTTTTGGGGAACATCCGTCCCCTGGCCTTCCTGGTGATCGCCAACAACATCCGGGAAAATGCCGGGGAGACCTTCCGTTTTTTTGAGGAACAGGGCGTGACCGTCAAGGTGATCTCCGGAGACGATCCGGCCGCGGTGTCCGGGATCGCCGCGCGGGCAGGGATCACCGGGGCCGAACGGTCCGTGGATGCCGGGAGCCTGAAAACGGAAGCGGAGCTTTTGCAGGCGGCAGAGCAGTACACGGTGTTCGGCCGGGTAACGCCGGAACAGAAGCGGCAGCTTGTGAAGGCCCTGCAGCAGAACGGGCACACGGTGGCCATGACCGGCGACGGGGTCAACGACGTGCTGGCCTTAAAGGATGCCGACTGCGGCGTGGCTATGGCTTCCGGCAGCGACGCCGCCTGTCATGCGGCCCACCTGGTGCTGATGGATTCCGATCTTTCCGCCATGCCGCAGGTGGTGGCGGAGGGACGCCGGGTCATCAACAACATCGAGCGGGCGGCGGCCCTGTTCCTGGTGAAGAATATCTTTTCCTTTGTGCTGACGGTCATCCTGCTGTTTGCGCCCCTTACATATCCGCTGACACCCATCCAGCTCACCATGATCGGCGGCTTTACCATTGGGATCCCCTCCTTTTTTCTGGCCCTGGAGCCGAGTGAGGAGATGATCCGGGGCAGGTTTATCTACAATGTCATGCGGAAGGCCCTGCCGGGTGGCCTGACCAACGTGCTGGCCGTGCTGGCCGTGTCCGTCGTCTGTGAGGCCGGGGGGTATTCTGTGGCGGTCATGAACACCATGGCCGGAGTCGCCGTGGGCTTTGTGGGCCTTCTGGTGCTGGCCGGGGTCTGCAGTCCCTTTGACAAAAAGCGGTTTGCCATTTGGATCTCCATGGCAGCGCTCCTTGCCGCCAACATCCTCCTTCTGGGCCGCCTGCTCTACTCGCTGGTTCCCCTTGGCCTCACCCAGTTGTTCGTGCTTTTCCTGATCATGGGGGCCGCCGTTCCGTGCCTCTTCCTCATCCGGAGGGCGGTGGAGGCGGTCCTGAAGCCGGACTGAGCGGAAGGAGATGACCTTTTGGAGCCATAGGAAGAACCTGGGAGAACACATGCCCCCCGGGACAGGATGACTTATCAAATGATGTGCCTCCGGCCATAATAGGGATGTCGGGTTTCACGGAGATGCAAAGCCCGGCAAAACTCTATATGGAGGAGGAAGGACTTTATGATCACACAGACGATACAGGAGATATTGCTTCCGTTCATCGGGACGGGGCTGGGTGCGGCCTGTGTATTTGTAATGGGCGGCGCGTTCCACACGGGGATCCGGCGTATCCTGACCGGCTTTGCGGCGGGGGTCATGGTGGCGGCATCTGTCTGGAGCCTGCTGATCCCCGCCATGGAACAGGCGGCCGGCCTGGGCCGGTGGGCATTTATTCCCGCCGTGGCCGGATCCTGGCTGGGGATCCTGTTCCTGCTGGCATTGGATAAGACGATCCCCCATCTGCATCAGAACTGCATGGAGCCGGAGGGGGTCTGTGTCCCTCTGAAACGTACGACCATGCTGGTGCTGGCCGTCACTCTCCACAACATTCCGGAAGGCATGGCGGTGGGCGTGGTGCTGGCCGGCCGGATGGCCGGGAACGAGAGCATCAGCGCGACCGGGGCGCTGGCGCTTTCCGCCGGCATTGCCCTTCAGAATTTTCCGGAGGGGGCGATCGTCTCGATCCCTCTCCGGGCGGAGGGGGTGGGAAAAGGGCGGGCATTCCTCTATGGCGTCCTGTCCGGCGCGGCAGAGCCGCTGGCCGCCCTTCTGACGATCTGGCTGGCCGGATTCATTCTTCCGGCCCTGCCGTATCTGCTCAGCTTTGCGGCCGGGGCGATGCTCTATGTGGTCGTGGAGGAGCTGATCCCGGAGGCGTCCGCCGGGACACATTCGAACCTTGGCACCATATTTTTCGCGATGGGGTTTACGCTCATGCTCGCGCTGGATGTGGCGTTAAAATGACAGGCCCCTGCCGCGGGCCGGCATTTTCCGGGGAGATCTTGATGAAATACGATTTTTTCTCCGGTCAAAAAGAATTGAAGAGGAGGGAGACGCGAGGTATAATAGAGGGATGTGAGGAGGAAGAGGTTTATGAAATTTGTGATCGAACATCTCTCGAAGAGCTACAACGGGAGACAGGTCCTTAAGGATATCGACTTTGCCTTTGAGGAAGGAAAGATCTACGGGCTTCTCGGCAGGAACGGGGCCGGGAAGACGACGCTTTTTAACTGTCTGAACGGGGATCTGAGGACGGACGGGGGAAGCTTTTATTTTGAGGACGGGACAGGCCGCAGGGACGCGGCCCCGGAGGACATCGGCTATGTCCTCTCCATGCCGACGGTCCCGGAGTTCATGACGGCGCGGGAATTCCTGAAATTTTTCATGGACATCCACGAGGTGAAGGAGCCGAAGCCCCTGGATGAGTATTTTGCCCGCATGAGCATCGCTCCGGAGGACCGGGATAAGCTTCTCAAGGATTATTCCCACGGCATGAAGAACAAGATGCAGATGCTGATCCACATCATCGCGGAGCCCAACCTGCTCCTCCTGGACGAGCCGCTCACATCCCTGGATGTGGTGGTGGCGGAGGAGATGAAGGGACTTCTGCGGTCGCTGAAGGCGGGGCGGATCACGGTCTTTTCCACCCATATCATGGATCTGGCGCTGGATCTGTGCGACGAGATCGTGCTTCTCAGCCATGGGGTGCTGGAGAAGGTGGACAAGTCGGATCTTGACAGGAAGGAATTTAAGGAGAGGATCCTCGAGGCCCTCCGGGAGGAGGATCATGCTTAAAACACTGCGGCTGTCATTTGCACTCAGAAATACCTACCGGGTCAATGCCATTCTCTATGCCGTCAAGCAGATGCCCCTTCTCGGACGGGTGATCCCGGGGACGGTCTATCAGATCCGGGGCTTCAAGATCTTTGCCAACGTGGTCTCAGTGCTCTGGGAGATCGTCTCGGCCTTTCTGGGGAAATACCTCTATTTCCTTTTGATGATCGGCGGGGCCCTGAGCCTGTATGGGCTTCCCGGGGAGGCGGCGGGGCAGGCTTTTCTCCACATGCTCGTGTTTCTCTCCCTGGCGGGAATGGTGCTCAACACCTACATGTTCAATCCCACCAAGGACAAATACTATGCGATGATCCTCCTGGGAATGGACGCCAGGGGATACACGCTGGTCAATTTCTTTTATGCGGTCCTCAAGGTGCTGGCGGGCTTTGCCCTCTGCGCCCTCCTGTTCGGCCTGCCCCTGGGCTGCGCCCTATGGCAGTGCCTGCTGATCCCGTTTTTCGTGGCGGGGCTCAAGCTTCTGATGGCGGCTTACGCCCTGCGGGATTATGAGCGGAGAAAACGGGTGCGGAATGAGAATAATCCCACGGGGCCGTTCTGGGTCTTCGTCGCCCTGTGCCTGGCGGCGGCCTACGGGCTTCCGTTTTTAGATGCCTGTCTCCCGGCGGAGGCTTCCGCGGCCTTCCTGTGCGCCGGGATCCTTCTGGGGCTCCTGTCCCTCCGCCGGATCCTGACCTTTCCGGATTATCGGCTCATGTACAAGGAGCTTCTGGCGGGCGCGCCCCTCGTCACCGTGCAGATGGGCAGCGAGGCTACGGCAAAGGTCCAGCGGGAGCAGAGTCTCAAAAATATCAGCGCGGACAGTTCCATCACCAGCGGCAGGAAGGGGTTTGAATACCTGAACGAGCTGTTCATCCGGCGGCACAGGAAGATCCTCTGGAGGTCGGCGAAACGGATCGCCCTCGCGGAGCTTGCGGCCGCGGCGGGGTGTCTGGCCGCATTCCGGTTTGTGCCGGAGTTTCGGGCAGGGATCAACGAGCTTCTGGTGACATCGCTGCCCTATTTCGTGTTTATCATGTATTTCCTCAACCGGGGGGCCGGCTTCACGGCGGCCCTGTTCATGAACTGTGACCACAGCCTTTTGACCTATCCCTTCTATAAAAAACCGGGATTTATCCTGAAGCTGTTCCAGATCCGCCTCAGGGAGATCGTCAAGGTAAACCTCCTGCCGGGGGCGGTGATGGGAGCGGGGCTGGCGCTCCTGCTTTTCGCCTCCGGCGGGACGGACTCTCCCCTGGACTACTGGATCCTCTTTATGTCGGTGGTCTCCATGAGTATTTTCTTTTCGGTCCATTATCTGACCCTGTATTACCTGCTCCAGCCTTACAATGCCGGGACGGAGCTAAAGAGCGGTACCTACAAGGTGATCACCATGGCCACCTATCTTGCGAGCTGGGCAATGATCCAGGTGAAGCTGCCGATCCTCCTCTTCGGGCTCCTGATGATCGCTTTCTGTATACTTTACTGTATCGCGGCCTGCCTCCTTGTGTACCGGTTTGCGCCGAAGACCTTCCGGCTGCGGATGTGAGGGGGAGGGGATGGAGCATTTCTGCACGACGCCGGGAGTGATCCATGCGGACCAGGTGATCTATTTAACGTATCTTGCACCGGAACAACCGAGCCGCGCAGAGCTTTGATGGCGACAGTTCCGAGCTTTATGCAAGCTTTGAGGTCTTTTTTAAATCGGGTGGAGTCGAACATTGAGCATGGCTATTCCTCCATCAGTTCGGCAAATAGAGCCTCTGTGCTGCCGGTGAATAAGGTGCCGCCTCCGTTTTCCAGTTTCTCTATTGAGGATACGGTTTCTGCATTGGGTATTTCTTCCGGGACGGCTGCTCCCTGCAGATAGGTAGCAATATATAGTTAAATTCGAGGAACCGGGCCATAGCCCTGAGTGCCCGTCCCTTAAAATTCCCTTGACAGGGAATTTTTTTGGTGTAAAATGGTTCTAAAAAGAACAATAAGGAGAGAAAAGATCATGCTTCCGTTAAATCCATGGGAACATCAGAATGCGGTGAAGACGCTCTACTCCAAATGTGTAGGTGAGATCTGTGTGTGGCACGGGATCACCCGGATGGAGCTGGACATCCTGCTCTTTCTGGCCAACAATCCCTGTTTTGACACGGCGACAGAGATCGTGGAGATCCGCTATCTGTCCAAGTCGCAGGTGTCGTCCTCGGTGAAGCTTCTGGAGTCACGGGGATATCTTGAGAAGGAGTACGGGGACGGAAATCGGAAAACGGCCCATCTGAAAATATGTGACAGGGCGGCGGGCATCATTGCGGACGGGAGGGCCGCCCAGGAAAAATTTCTGGGGATCCTGCTGGAGGGCTTTTCCGAAGAGGAGAAGGAGTCCATGAGGCGGTACAATGACAGGATCCTTGACAATCTGAATGCTTATATGAGGGAGGAATCGTAATGTTTCGGTTTGTGATCTGTTTTATTGCGGGTATCGGTGCGGGGCTCGGCACGGGCTTTGCGGGCATGAGTGCGGCGGCGGTGATCAGCCCCATGCTGATCACGTTTTTGGGCCTTCCGGCCTACGAGGCGGTGGGGATCGCCCTTGCCAGCGACGTTCTCGCCAGCGCCGTCAGCGCCTGGACCTATGGGAAAAATAAAAATCTGGACGTGAAAAACGGACTGGTCATGATGGTGACGGTGCTGTTGTTCACGCTCTTCGGAAGCTTCATCGCAAGCCTGGTGCCCAACACCACCATGGGAAGCTTTTCGGTGTTCATGACATTTCTTCTCGGGGTCAAGTTCATCGTGAAGCCGGTCATGACCACGAAGGAGGCTATGAATGCGGTGGACGGCAGGAAACGGATCATCCAGTCGGTCGTGAGCGGCATGGCAGTGGGCTTTATCTGCGGCTTTATCGGTGCGGGCGGCGGAATGATGATGCTGCTCATTTTGACCAGTGTCCTGGGCTACGAGCTGAAGACCGCGGTGGGGACCAGCGTGTTTATCATGACCTTCACGGCCTTCACCGGGGCGGTCAGCCATTTTGTTATCGGCGGCATGCCGGATCTGTGGTGCCTGCTCTTCTGCGTGGCCTCCACCCTGCTCTGGGCGAGGGTTGCCGCCAGGTTTGCCAACAGGGCCAGCGCCGTCACCCTGAACCGGGCCACGGGCGTGGTCCTTGCGGTGCTGGGGATCGCGATCCTGTCGGTGAACTACATAAAAGGATGAATGCGGTTCCCTGCCGCCGGATAAGGACAGGCCGGATATCTTAGGTGAAAATAGATAATATATAATCTATATCTTGATAAAACCGGTCAAAAAGGTTGAAATATTGTCTATGAAGAATTTTACTTTTTTGAAGTCTCCGAGTGAAGTAAATATGGATATCGCAAAACGGATGCGGGAGAGGAGAAAGGAGAAGAAGCTGTCCCAGACGGTGCTCAGCGAACGATCTGACTTGAGTCTCGGCTCTTTGAAGCGTTTTGAACAGACAGGGGAAATATCATTATCGTCTCTCGTAAAAATCGCGTTTGCACTTGGCTGTGAGGGGGATTTTGACAGGCTCTTTGCCAGAAAAGGATATGCATCCATACAGGAGGTCATTGATGCACAGGATTAAGACGCTTAGTGTGTGGATGGAAGATAGGAGAGTGGGGACGCTGGCCGAGACGCCGGAACATCTGGCCGCTTTTGAATATGACGGAGAGTGGCTGACCGACGGTTTTTCCATCAGTCCCTCTTCCATGGATGCGCCGGATATCGGGGAGCAGGAGTACCGATATTCCCTGTGCGCAAAGAGCTGCGGGATCGAGATGCCGGAGACGAGACTGCTTTCGTCAAAAAACTGCCCCGGTTATTTTTCGGTGCGGTGCTTTGACAGGCGGGCCGGAAAACGGATCCACATGGCATCGGCGGGTGGGCTTCTGGAAACCTCTCATCGGATCCCAAATCTGGATTACACGATCTTAATGCGGCTGACCATGAAGCTGACGGGAGATTACACAGAGGTGGAACGATTGTACCGGCTGATGTGTTTCAACGTGTTTGCCCACAATCGGGACGACCATTCCAAGAATTTTTCCTATCTATATGAAGATGGCAGATGGCGCCTGTCGCCGGCCTACGATCTGACCTACAGCAATTCTATCGACGGCGAACATGCGACCACAGTGAATGGAAACGGACGGGATCCGGGGCTTTCCGATCTTCTGGCGGTGGCAATCATATCTTCAGAAAGGAAAACGCTGATTTGATCAGTGTTTCCTTAGGAACTGATTTTACTTCGCACTGCCTGCGGAAAAATGCGGAAATTTAAGCTGTGGAGTGTTCCGGAAGCGGTGGCGGAACCGGGAATGGTCTGGTATAATAGAAGGAGCGAAAACAATCAACAGGATGGGAGTGGAAGTGTATGAAGAAGAATGGTAGGCGGAAATCTCGGAGTTTTCTGGCGTGGATGATGGTGCTGGCATTTTGTTTTGGCCTGGCGGCAGTCCTCCCTCTGACGCCGGAGAGGGCCGGGCACGTGTCGGCGGCGGGGACGACGCCGGTATCGGATCACGGGCAGCTTTCGGTGAGCGGGACCAGCCTGGTGGACCAGTACGGGCAGCCCTTTCAGATCCGGGGCATCAGCACCCACGGGCTCCAGTGGTATTCCCAGTATAACAATAAGGAAGCCTTTGCGACTCTACGGGACGACTGGGGGGCCAACTGCATCCGCCTTGCCATGTATACGGGTGAGAATGGTTACTGCAGCGGCAACGAGGCGTTCATGAAGGATCAGGTGACGAAGGGTGTCCGGTATGCCACGGAGCTTGGGATGTACGCGATCGTCGACTGGCATATTTTGAGCGACGGCAACCCGCAGACCTACAAGGCCCAGGCCATCCGCTTTTTCTCGGAGATGGCGGACCGATATAAGGATCACAACAATGTGATCTATGAGATCTGCAACGAGCCCAACAACTGCGGCTGGCAGGATATCAAGAGTTATGCAGTGGAAGTGATCGGGGCCATCCGGGCGAAGGATCCGGATGCGGTCATCATCGTGGGGACGCCCACCTGGTCCCAGCTTGGAAGTGCGGGCCACCTGTATGAGCCGGTGGACGATCCGATCACCGGGTACGGAAATCTCATGTACGCATTCCATTTTTATGCGTCGGCGCCGGAGCATAACCAGTGGCTGACGGAGAAGATCGGCACGGCCGTCGGCCGGGGCCTTCCGGTGTTCGTGTCGGAGTTCGGGCTTTCGGAGGCGAACGGTGACGGAAATGTGGACACGGGGAAGGCGGCGGAGTGGCTGAACCGGTGCGACCAGTATCAGGTGAGTTACTGTGCCTGGAGCCTGAGCAACGATTGGCGGAGCTCTTCCCTGATCAAGAACAGCTGTGGGAAGACCAGCGGATGGAGCGCGGACGATCTGACCACGGCGGGGAAGTTTATCCGGGACTGGTATCGGGAGAAGGCCGGTCAGTCCGGATCCCAGGATGACAGCATCAACAATCCGGAGGTCAGGAACCTGGCGGAGGGGATCGAGGTTTCCTATGAGACCCATGTGCAGAGCGTTGGCTGGCAGCCCGCGGTGAGCAACGGGCGGATGGCGGGGACTTCGGGGAAGGCGAAGCGTCTGGAAGCCATTCGGATCCGGGTAGCCGGTAATGGAAACCTGGGGATCCGCTACCGGACCCACGTGCAGAGCTACGGGTGGCAGGACTGGGTTTCGGGCGGAGATTTAAGCGGCACGGAACAGCAGTCGAAGCGGCTGGAGGCCATCTGCATCGAGCTGACCGGGGCGGACAAAGACCTTTATGACGTATACTACCGGGTCCATGCCCAGAGCTACGGCTGGCTGGACTGGGCGAAGAACGGGGCGGAGGCCGGCACGGAAGGGCTTTCCAAACGGCTGGAGGGCATCAATGTCGTGATCGTTCCGAAGGGGGCAGATCCGGGGGTGCCCACGGGCAGGCCTTTTGTGAGTCCCTATCCCGGAGCGGTCAATTACCGGACCCATGTGCAGAGCTACGGCTGGCAGGGCTGGGCTTTTGACGGGGGCATGAGCGGGACGGAAGGCCAGGCCAAACGTCTGGAGGGCATCGAGCTGCGCCTGCGCTGGAATATTCCCGGCGGGATCCGCTACCAGACCCATGTGCAGAGCTACGGCTGGCAGAACTGGGTGCAGAACGGGGCCATGAGCGGGACGCAGGGAAAGGCGAAACGGCTGGAGGGCATCCGCATCTGCCTGACCGGGGAGGCGGAGCAGCTGTATGATATCTATTATCAGGTCCATGCCCAGAACTATGGCTGGCTGGACTGGGCCAAGAACGGCGAGATGGCAGGAACCTCCGGACTCTCCAAGCGCCTGGAGGGCATCCGGGTGCGGCTGGTGCCCAAGGGAGAGGCTGCGCCGGGCAGCACGGCGCGGCCGTCGGTGGAGGGATAGGCGATAAGAGAAAGAACCTTCGGTTTTATATCGGAGGTTTTTTCTTTTCGTGGGATTTGAAAAGGATACAAATTTTTCACAATTAAATTAGCATTCACCTCTTGTAAGTACAAGGTGAAATTCGTGTTGTTTTGTCTTTGTTCGTCTTTTGAGGATACAAATGTTACTAAAAAGCTTGACCACTACACGGATCGGTTTATTGCAAATGAACTTGGAAAAGATATTTGTGATGATCGATCACAGGCATGGGAAGAGGTGCAGACATTGAACGGCAGAGTGTATGAGTATGAGTCCCTGCTCTATGAAGCGGGGGAGACAGGGGGCGCTTATGTTATTTTTCCCTATGATATCAGGAAAGAGTTTGGGCGGGGAAGGGTGAAGGTACACGCCACGTTTGACGGGGAGCCCTATGATGGAAGCGTCGTGAATATGGGGGTGAAGAACGCTGACGGGAGTGTGTGTTATATTATCGGCGTGCGTAAGGACATCCGTTCCCGGATAGGGAAGCAGCCGGGGGACAGCATCCTGGTGACGGTCAGGGAACGGGGATGAGACAGGAGGGATAACGATGTGGACATGTCCGAAGTGCGGGCGTACGTTTAAGCGGCAGGAGCAGAGCCATTACTGCGGGAAAGCGCCGGAAACGGTGGATGAATACATTGCGGGACAGCCGGAAGAGGAGCGGGAATATCTGAAAGAAATAAGGGAAGCACTCCGCGCGGCGCTGCCGGAGGCGGAGGAGAGGATCTCATGGAGTATGCCGGCTTTTTGGAAGGGGCATAATATCATCCAGTTTGCCGGTTTTAAAAACCATGCGGGCCTGTACCCGGGGCCGGAGGCTGTCCGGGAGTTTTCGGAACGTCTGAAAGGATACAAGACCAGCAAGGGGACCATACAGCTTCCTTACAGCGGGACGGTTCCGGCAGAACTGGTCTCCGATATCGCCAGGTGGTGTTATGAGACGGGGAACCACCCGTAGGATTGGAAAGTATTGGAGGGGCGCAGAGAATGGATCAGGATGTGTTATATTTTTTTGACGGGAAGCCGAAAGCGCTGAATTGGGCCGCTGTTTTTCAAGCGGCGGTACGGGCAAAAAGCGGAGCGCTCGCGAATGGCTTCATATAAAAAATTGTCCAGTAATGGATATTCCTGTTTTGTGTTTCCCGTATCATTACGTCCATGGCTGCCCGTTCATCAAAAAGTATTCTGCCGCTTGTGGTTTGCACCGGAATGTGTTAATCTATAGGAGATGACAAATAAATCTGCGGATTGCTATAGCGGTTCAGAAAATTTATGGGGAACGGTGTGGAAAGATGGACAGTTATATGACGTTTAATCATATTCTGGTGACGCTTTTTAATGATATCATGGATATCGAAGAGAAGAGTATCATTACGGATACATTCCGGGATATCACCAACAATGACATGCATGTGATCGAGGCGATCGGCCTCGGGACGCCGAAGAACATGTCGGCTATCGCAAAGCAGCTCAGAGTTACCACCGGAACCCTGACAATCTCCATGAACAGTCTGGTGAAAAAAGGATATGTGAAGCGGGAGAGGAGCGAACAGGACCGCCGGGTCGTCTATATCATGCTGACAGCGAAGGGAAAGCTGGCCTATAAGCATCACGCCGAGTTTCACCGGAAGATGACGGAGGCTCTGGTGGAGGGGCTTGATCCGGAGGAGTCGAAGCTTTTGGTGCGGGCTCTTACCAACCTGAAAAATTTTTTTGAGGAATACGCAAAGGAGCAGGGGATGTTTTAGGCCCCTGCTCCTTTGCGTTGCACAGGGAAAAAGGGATCATGGCGGCTAAAATTTGAAGACAGCAGCTCCATAGGCGGGAAGCGGGTAGGAGAAGGAATATTCTCTCCCGTCACATTCTTTTTTCGCCGGAGTAAAGACGACCTGTTCCTTTTTATCCAGAAGGCCCCGTTTCTGATCCAGGAGGAGGGTGTACTTTCCTCTCTTCGGCACGCCGATCCGGTAATCGGGCCGCTCCACGGGCGTGAAGTTGCAGACGAATAAGAGGTTGTTCCGGCCGGTATAGCCCTTTCTCACAAAGCTGAAAATGCTCCGGTCGGCGTCGTCGCAGTTGATCCATTCGAAGCCGGTCCAGTCATAATCCTTGCTGTAGAGGGCAGGATACTTCCGATACAGATGGAGGAGATCCCGGAAATAGTTCTTTAAGTCCTCGTGGAGCGGTTCCTTGAGCAGAAACCAGTCCAGTTCCCGCTCCTCGCTCCACTCCCGGAGTTGTCCGAACTCCTGTCCCATGAAGAGGAGCTTCTTGCCGGGATGCCCGATCATGAAGGTGTAGCCTGCCTTCAGATTGGCGAATTTGTCCGGGTGATAGCCGGGCATCTTGTTCAGCATGGAGCACTTCAAATGGACCACCTCGTCGTGGGAGAGGACCAGGATGAAGTTCTCGCTGCAGGCGTAGGTCATGCCGAAGGTCATTTTGCTGTGGTTGGCCTTGCGGAAGAAAGGGTCCAGTTTCATGTACTCCAAAAAGTCGTGCATCCAGCCCATGTTCCACTTGAAGGTGAAGCCGAGCCCGTCGTATTCCGGCGGCTCCGTGACCTTGGGCCAGGCAGTGGATTCTTCGGCGATGATCATGCTGCCGGGATTTCGCTTTTTCATGATGCTGTTCAGATGCTTAAAAAATTCGATCGCTTCCAGGTTCTCGTGGCCGCCGTATTTGTTGGCGATCCACTGGCCGTCCTGTTTGCCGTAATCCAGATAGAGCATGGAGGCCACCGCATCCACCCGAAGCCCGTCCACGTGGAATTTTTCCACCCAGTAGAGAGCATTGGCGATAAGGAAGTTGGAAACCTCGTGTTTTTCATAATCGAAGATCTTCGTGCCCCAGTCAGGGTGCTCTCCCTTTTTCGGATCGGCATACTCATAGAGCGGGCCGCCGTCGAAGTCTGCCAGTCCGTGGGCGTCCCTGGGAAAATGGGCGGGGACCCAGTCCAGGATCACTCCGATGCCCTTCCTGTGCATGTAATCAATAAAATACCGGAAATCCTCCGGAGTCCCGTAGCGGGAGGTGGGGGCGTAATAGCCGGTGACCTGGTAACCCCAGGAGCCGTCGAAGGGATATTCCAAAAGGCCCAGGATCTCCACGTGAGTATAGCCCATGTCCTTTACGTAAGCCGCCAAATCCTTCGCCAGTTCTCGGTAGGTGAGGAATTCCTCACCGTTCCGTTTCCAGGAGCCCAGATGGACCTCGTAAATGGACAGGGGGGCCAGGGTGGGAAGATTATTTTTCCGCCGGTCCATCCAGCGGTCATCTTTCCAGACAAAGGAGGAGACGGGACTCACGCGGGAGGCCGTGCCTGGACGGAGTTCCGCCCAGGAAGCGTATGGATCCGCCTTGTGGAGGACCTGACCTGTTTTTGTGGTGATCACGTATTTGTAAAGCCCGCCGGGAGCGGCATCCCCGGTGAAGAGCTCCCAGATGCCGGAGGTGCCGACGGGATACATCGGGTGGCTGTCGGCGGACCAGTTATTGAATTCCCCGGTCACGGCCACCGAGACCGCATGAGGGGCCCAGACGGCAAAATAAACGCCTTCCTTCCCGAGAAACCTGACCGGGTGAGCGCCCAGTTTTTCATAGATCTCATAATGCGTGCCTTCTCCAAAGAGATAACAGTCTGTTTCTGTGATAAGCCCTGTTGTTTTCGCCATAAAGCATTACCCCACAATCTTAAATATTTTGCTTTCACAGGGCTCCAGAGAAAGGGTGAAGGAGCCGTCTGCCACAGCAATTTCTTCTTCTGAAAAGAGATCCCTGGCCAGCCTGCCGCCCATGGGGAGCCGGAAGGAGAATGAAGCAGGCGCGTCGTCGATATTGACGGCGGTGATGATGTGCTCGTCCCCCAGGGAACGGGCGTAGGCATACTGGCGGTTGGTCAGAAGAAGCTCCTTGTAAGCTCCCGTTCCCAGGGCCGGATGTGTCCTGTGCAGCCGTGCCAGCCGGGCGATATGATCCGTCAGTTTCGTATGGAGTTCCTTAAACTGATCCGGAGAGATGGCCGGGCGCAGCATGTCGTCGCAGGTGGATGTTCTGGCGCCCTCGACACCCCACTCGGAACCATAATAAATAGAAGGGATCCCCGGCAAGGTGAAGAGCATGGTGTACACGGTGAACACATGCTTCTTATTATTTAACTTGCTCACGATCCGGTTCTCGTCGTGGTTGTCCACGAAAGTGTACAGGTTGATATTTTTATAGATGCCGCCGTTCGCCTCCGACTGTCTGCGGATGGTATGGGCGATCTCGAAGCAGTTGTAGTCGTTGTGGCCGGAATAGAGGCCCTTGTGCAGCTCATAGTTGGTCACCGAGTGGAGCATGGAGCCGTTGGCCCACCGGCTGTAATCCCCATGAATGACCTCGCCCATGAGCCAGAAGTCCGCTTTCAGAGAATCGCAGTGGCTTCGGAGGGCCTTCATAAAGTCAAAGTCCAGCACGTTGGCGCAGTCCAGGCGGATGCCGTCGATGTCAAACTCCTTCACCCAGAAGGTAACAGCCTCAAGGAGATGCTCTCGAACGGCCGGATTCCGGTGGTTTAAGGCCGGAAGTTCCATGTGGCCCTGCCAGGCCTCGTAGGAGAAGGGATCGCCCAGGGGGCTCCCCTGTCCAAAGTTCACTCCCTTGTACCAGTCCCTGTAAGGAGACGCCTCCCGATGCTCCTGAATATCTTTAAACGCAAAAAACTCCCTTCCCGTATGGTTGAACACCCCGTCCACCACCACGTAAATATCGGCTTCATGGCACAGGGCGACGAACTGTTTGAAGTCGTCGTTGGTACCGAGCCGCCGATCCACCAGGTGGAAATCCCTAGTGTCGTAGCCGTGTTTGGTGGACTCGAAAAGAGGCCCTATATAAATGGCGGAAACCCCCAGTTCTTTCAGATGGGGGATCCAGGCATCCAGTTCCCGGAATTTATCTGCCGGAAGCGCCTCGTGGTTTTCCTTCGGAGCGCCGACCATCCCGAGGGGATACATGTGATAAAAAACGCTGTTGTCATACCAGGCTGACATGATACTACCTCCCGTTTTCTTGCTGGTTACATTTTACCAATTATGTGGAATAAGGTCAAGATATTTGCAGATATTGGAAGATTTTTTGTGCAATGTGTGGGAGAAGGGGCTTTGAAAAATGGTATGCGGACCTAAAGAACGGAAGGCGGGCAGTCTCGCCGCCCGCCCTATCTATGCACACTTCGATGCAGAGGAAATATACCGCCGGGGCGGCGGTACGGCGGGCAGGGGAAAAGACCTTCCTTACTCGATCCCGGCTTACAGCCGGACCGGGGCGCTGAACCCCAGCCGCTTGGCCTGCCTTAACAAAAACTGATAGCGGATCCCGGCGGCTTTTAAGGTGTAGCTGTAATAATCGATCAGAGCCGGCTCCGTGACCTGGTCAAAATTATTGAGGGCAACGTCGATGGTCTTCTTTGTCTCGCAGATGTCGTTCCACAGTTCGGTTCGCTTCATGGCAAAATCTCCTCTCTAACCCAAGTATGGGAAAAAATGGAGAAGATTATACAGAAGCGCCTCCGGCAGATCTCGCTTTTTCAGCGGCTTCCAGATTTGCGGCGCCCGCTGCCGCCTCCGCTTCCCGTCTTTCGTCCTCTTTTACAGGAGGTTCCAGGCCGCCGTTTTCCTCCGCGAGGAGCCTGGCAGACCGCCGGATGAAGTCTTCGTATTTGTACATGTCAGGGCCGACAAAGCCGTAACAGACGATGAAAGGCGACTTTGTAAAGACGATCCCCACATCATGGGCCTTGTCCTCCTCGTCCCCGGTCTTATGGGCCATGGAAATTTCCATGGGAAGAAAACCTCCCAGCTTGTGATTGATCTGCTGCCTGCGCAGCAGGTATTCCAGCCACCAGGAGGATTCCCGGTCTATGAGTGTCCCGTCGTACATCTGCCTCAGCAGGCTCCCCATCTCCTCGGGGACGAAGTAATTGTTGACCCCCTTCCGTTCCAGCTCGTCGTCCCAGTATTCCCGGCTAAACCGGGTTCCCTCCATGCCAAGTTCCAGGAAAGCTTCCCGGATTTTTTCGGAGCCGTAATGGCGGAACAGGGCGTTGGTGGCACAGCTGTCGCTGATGGTCAGCATGAGCCGGCAGAGTTCCCCCACCGTCAGGGTCACGTCCCCGTTCAGGAACTGTACGGCGCCGCAGCCGGGGATCTTCTGATCCTCGCGGACGGTCACCGGATCGTAGAGGCAGGTTTCCCCTCTGGAGCGCCATAACAGGATGGCCGCCGCCAGGGGCAGCTTGACGATACTGGCCGCCAGGTAGGGTTCTTTTTCCCGGTATCCCCAGGTCTCGCCGGTCGTTAAGCTCTGATAATAGATCCCGGCCTGTCCTTCAAAGGTCATGATCTCGTTAAGAATGCGCTCCTTTGCGTTCATCGTTCTGCAGTCGCTCCCCGCCGTAAGATCTTTCCCGCCAGGGCGCCTGTGTGGACACCGTTCTCGGCCGTCAGCACGCCGTTCACGTAGACCCGGCTGATGCCGGCGCAGGGCTGCTTCGGGTCTTCAAAAGTCGGCGTATCCTGAATTTTCTCAAAATCAAACAGTACCAGGTCGGCCCATGCGCCCTCCCGGATCAGGCCCCGGTCGGAAAGGCCCAGACGGCAGGCGGGAAGCCCTGTCATCTTGAATACCGCGGTCTCCAGGGGGAATAGTTTCCGTTCTCTGCAGTACTTGGCGATCACCCTGGGGAAGGTCCCGAACCATCTGGGATGGGGACGGCCGTCACAGGTCAGGGAGGCGGCATTGCCGTCGGATCCGATCATGGTATAGGGCTGTTTCATGATGTATTCGATATCTTCCTCGCACATCCCGTAATTGATCTCGCCCACGTGGCAGCGTTCCTCCAGGATCAGGTCAAAGCAGGCGTCCGCCGGGGCCACACCCCGGATCTTCGCGATCTCGGCGATGGATCTTCCCACGGTCCATCGGTTCTTTTCCGTGGCCACATAGGAAATATGGATGTCCCCCCACCGGCCCGTATGGTTGGCTTCCGCCTCCGCATTGATCCGTTTTCTCGTTTCCGGATCCTGAAGGCGGGAGAGCAGCACTTCCACGCCCCCGTCAAAGGCCCAGGGGGGCGCGTTGCTGTCCAGGGAGGTCGCCGAAGCCCGGTAGGGATACTGATCCATGGTAACGTCCAGCCCTTCTCTCCGGGCCTGATCCGCCAGGGCGACGGTGGTCTTGCAGTGTACCTGCCACCCGCTACGCCTCGTGACTTTGTGGTGGGCGATCTGGAGAGGGACGCCGCTCCTTTTGCAGATCTCCAGTGCTTCTTTCACCGCCTCCACGACTTGTTCCCCCTCGTCCCGCATGTGGGTTTCGTAGAAAGCGCCGTAGGGGACCAGCTCTCTGCACAGTTCTGCCAGCTCGTCCGTGTCCGCATAACAGCCCGGCGGATAGATGAGCCCGCTGGAGAGGGAGAAGGCCCCCTCCGCCAGCGACCGGCGGAGGAGCCGCTTCATGAGCTCCATCTCCGCCTTGGAGGCCTTTCTCGCCTCAAAGCCCATGGATGCCAGACGGATAGTCCCGTGGCCCGCCGCCGTCCCGAAGTTGACGCTGGGCTTCCGCTCTTCCATGTAGTCCAGATATCCGCCCAGGCTGTCCCAGGCGTAGTCCATCTCTCCCACGTAATCTGCCAGCAACTTTCTTTTTCCGGGATCCGGACTCACCGGCGCCGCGGAGATCCCGCAGTCTCCGCCGATCTCCGTGGTGATCCCCTGGAGGATCCGGCTTTCCGCCAGGCGGCAGCCGGGAAGGGTGGTATCGCTGTGGGAATGGATGTCGATGAAACCGGGGGCGAGATACTGGTCTTCCCCGTCCACCATGTCTGTTCCCATATCCGGCGCGCCGGTTCCGGCTTTGGCGATCATTCCATTCCGGATTCCGACCCAGCCCCGGAACCAGGGGGCGGAGGTTCCGTCAATGATCCGAACATTTTTAATTACCGTATCGTACAAAAGAATCCTCCTGTCTTTTCACCACTGCGCATGCCTTATACGGTAATATCGAGGGACGCAGTGTCTGCCGCGGCGATGTCTCCGCCCATGGCGGCGTCCATGCCGGATGTCACATCGAGAGAAGGGGCAGAGACGCCGGCCATGCCGGCAATGGCCGCAAAGGTTTCGGAATTGGCCTCTTTCTCGTCCTCCGCCATTTCTTTTTCCGCATATTTTTTTTCGTCCCGGCGGCGTTTTTTCCGCCTGATCCGAAGTTCGTCCTCGATCTGCTCCGCCTTTTGCTTTTCGGCTTTTTCGACGGCACGCTTCCGCTCTCGTTCCAGATTTTCTTCTTTATCGAGATGCTTTAGCTTTTTCTCGATGCGCTTCATCAGCTTTTCCATCCGCTTGATCTTGGCGGCCAGCTTTTTCGCCTCATTCCCCTTGGCGGTGGCTGCGGTAGCCTTCAGATTCACCAGCGCCCGCATGGTCTTGCCATATACCTGCAGAACATCCAGCTTCGTCTCCGCCCTCGCCAGCATGGCCGCCAGCTGCCCCACCGAGTCCTCAGGAGCCGAGGATCTCATCTGGAATCCGTCGGAGCCTTTTACGGACTGGTCTGCCAAAAGCCCGGGGGACGGAAAAAGCCCCTCCTGCTCCTCTTCCTTTTTTATGGAAGAAAGGAAAACATCCATGTTGGCCGTCCCTGCGTTTTCCTGTGCTTCCTTTCCTGCGGCGTTCGCTTTGTCTTTTTCTGTTTCCACGTCGGAAGCCACGTTGTTTTCGGCCCCTGCCGCCTTCTTTTCATTTTGGGCGGTCTTGTCGGCCACGTGGGCCTTTGCCAGCTCGTAAGCCGTGCCCTTTGTCCGTGAATGGTTTGCCGTATTTATGATCATCCTCTGATCCCCCCTTAAATCGGTGCTGCACGTTTTATAAGTTGTTTTTTACCCCGCGGCCAGCGGGATTTTTCCATGATATATTATATATATCGGCGGACGCTCCGATTTCCAAACCGGTACGGCGGGGAATTTTATGGGGGTGAGACTGTCTGCCGCGGGCGGCGCAGGGAAAGCCGTCGGACCGGCGTGTCCGTCCGCAGGAAAGGGCGGCCGGCGCCGGTTTCTGTATAAAACATAAAAAGTATAAAGAATTTAGAAATTCGCGAAACTCTCTTGACAATCCCCCTGCTTTGGTGCATAATCGAACCATCAATTCAGACCTGCCCGGTTTCAGGGCAGAGATCCCAGGATTTTAAAATTGAGATATGTGGAGGAAGTCGGTGGAATACCTGTTTTTTGTGGTATGCCTGACAGCGGCGGTGACAGATCTCTTTTGGAGGAGGATCCCGAATATCTGGCTGGGAAGCTGGTTTTTGACGGGGCTTCTGCTCACAGGGGCGGGGATGATCCCCCTGCAGGCGGCAGCCTTCGGGACAGGGCCTTTCTCACGGGAGATCTGGCGCTGGCAGGCGGAGATCGCTTATCTTGGCCGCGGGGCGGCGGCATGCCTGTTCCTGTATCCGGCCTGTCGGCTCCGGATGATCGGAGCGGGAGACGTGAAGCTTGGAGGCATTACGGCAGCCTTTCTGGGGCTGGACGCATTCGTCTGCTGTATGGCTTACAGCCTGTTTTTGGGAAGTATCCTGTCTTTTTTCTATATGGTCTTTACAAAAAGCCTCAAAAAGAGGATCTGTGTTTTTCTGGCCTGGTTCGGGCAATGTGTCTCCTGCGGCAGATGGGTTCCTTACAGAAAGGAAAAGGACAGGGAGGGTACGATCCCCTTTGCCCCGGTATTCCTGGCGGGATATCTCCTGTTCTGGAAGCTTACATGACGGCGGGGAGGAAGGGCGTTCTTGTTGGAGAAAGGAGGAGGAAGGATGGGGCGGACCTGTATCGGTATCTACGGAACAGAGGGAGATTATATACGGAAGCTTGCCGGCTATATCCGAAGAAGATGCGGCGGAAGCCTGGAGGTAAAAGCCTTTACCAGGCAGGAGGCGTTAAAAGAGTGCCTGGAGCAGGGGGGCGTGGACTGTATGCTGACAGAGCCGGAAGGGCGGTCCCTCTGTGCAGAGTATGGCGTATGGACGGCTCTTTTATCGGAGGGCGGGCAGGAAAGCGCGGAGGGAAACATGGCCTGTATCGAAAAATATCAGTCGGCGGAACAGATCTGGAAGCTGTTCTTAAAATTCGGCGGAGAGAGGCTGACGGGGGTCGGTATGCCGTTAACGGCAAGGGATACGGACACGGTCTTTATCGGGATCGTTTCCCCGCTCCATGGATGCGGGAAAACTTCTCTCGGGCTCTGTGCCTGCCGGCTGCTGGGACAGCGGGAGCGGACTTTGTTCCTCACGTTGGATGAGTTTTCCTGTCTTCCCAAGATCCTGGGGGAGGGGGACGCCCCGGCGGAACTTTCGGAGCTTTACTATTATTACAGTCAGGGAGAACTTTCTGCGTCCAGGCTCCAGTCGGCTCTGTGCAGGTGGGAGGAAGCGGAATATCTTGCGCCGGCCGGAGCGATGGAGGACCTGTACCGGGAAGGCGCGCCCTATGAGCCCGGCTTTTTCCGGAAGCTGGCACAGGCGGGGGACTATCGATATATGGTGATCGATCTTGGCAACAGCCTGTTCCGGAAGGAGGAGCTTCTCGGCCTGTGTGAAAGGCTGTATGTGCCGGAAGCAGATTCGCCGGGGGACCGGATCCGCATGGAGCATTTTTACAGATGGCTGGAAGACAAGGGGCTCTCGGAGCGGGCGTTAGGCTGCCGGATCTGCCGGGAAACAGGGGGCGGCAGGCCGGACTCTCTGCGCAGGGCATTCCTTTCCGAGACCGGGGAGGCCGTGCGGAGGCTTCTCCAGAAGGACGGTTTTCTTTCGGGGGAGGCGGCCGGGAGATGAGGGCGGAAGGATACGGCGGAGGAAAAGAGCGAAAGAGGGGTCTTGATCTTAAGCAGGAGGAACGGGAGGAGGAGATGAGAAGGCGGCTTCTCGCCCGCCTGGAATCGGAGGGAACGGTTTCCGACGATGCACTTCGGGATTTGATCGATGAGGAGATCGTAACGGAAAACAGGAGAGAGCCGATCCCCCTGGAGCGGAGGATCCCCCTGCGGACGGCACTGTTCAACAGCCTGAGGCGCCTGGACGTGATCCAGGAGCTTCTGGAGGATGAGACCGTGACGGAGATCATGATCAACGGGCCGGAGCAGATCTTTATTGAGAGGAACGGGAAGATCTTTGAAAGCGGGAAACGGTTTTCCTCCAGGGAGAAGCTGGAGGATGTGATCCAGCAGATCGTTTCTAGGGTCAACCGGACCGTCAATGAGGCCAATCCGATTGTGGATGCCAGGCTGGAGGACGGCTCCAGGGTCAACGTGGTACTCCGGGCGGCGGCCATCGACGGTCCGGCCGTGACGATCCGGAAATTCGGGAGGAGAGGTTTTTCTCTGGAGCAGCTGATGAAAACCGGAATGCTGACGGCGGAGGCGGCAGAGTTTCTGAAAGGGAGTGTCCGGAACCGGAAAAATATTTTTGTGTCCGGGGGGACGGGAAGCGGAAAGACTACCTTTTTAAACGCCCTATCCGCATGGATCCCCTCCGGGGAGCGGATCATTACCATCGAAGATTCTGCAGAGCTTAAGCTCCGGGATCAGGACAACCTGGTCCGTCTGGAGGCAAGACGTTCCGCCGGGGAAGGGGAGCGTGAGATCACGATCCGGGATCTGATCAAAACGGCCCTCCGGATGCGGCCGGACCGGATCATTGTCGGCGAGGTGAGGGACGGCGCCTGCCTGGACATGCTCCAGGCCATGAATACGGGTCACGACGGTTCCATGTCTACCGGCCATGCCCGGTCGGCAAAGGATATGATGGCTAGGCTGGAGACCATGGCGATGATGGGCGGGGATCTTCCCCTGACGGCGATCCGGGAGCAGATCGCGTCGGCCATCGACATCATGATACATCTGAACAGGGGCCGGGACGGAAGCCGGAAAGTGGAGACAGTCTTGGAGGTGCAGGGTTATGACAGGAGCAGAGAGGAATACCGGCTCCGGAGCCGCTATGAAAGAAACCGGGAGACGGGGGCGTTGGAAAAGAAAGAGGGACAGAGGGCAGTTTTTCCGTGAGGGAGAGTTCCTTTTTTCCTGGATCAAGGCAGAAGGGGCGGCCGGCATGTTTGCCTATGTATTTTATCGGAGTATCCCGGCATTTGTGCTTTTGCAGCCGCTGGCTGTTTATCTGGCGCGGCTCATAAGACAGAAGGAGCATTACCGAAGGGAACAGAGGCTGGGCGGCCAGTTCAAGGACGGCCTGCTTGCCCTGGCGGCTTCCCTGCGGGCGGGTCATTCCGCGGAAAATGCCTTTCAGGACGCGGCCAGGGAGCTTGCCTTCCTCTATGGACCGGAGGAGAGGATCACCTGTGAGTTTCGACGGGTGACGGCCCGGATCAACATGAACGTGCCGCTGGAGCAGGCGGTAAAGGAGCTGGCGGACCGCTGCAGGCTTCCGGATATCCGGACCTTTTCGGAGGTGTTTTCGGCGGCGAGACGGACGGGGGGAGAGTTGGGGAAGGTGATCCTGGACACGGTGCAGACCATTGCCGGCCGGCTGGAGGTAAAGGAGGAGATCGATACCATGCTGCGGGGAAAGCAGTATGAGCAGAAGATCATGAGGGCGGTCCCGCCTTTGCTGCTGATTTATATGGATCTAACGTCGCCGGGGTTTTTCTCGGTGCTGTACGGAACCCTTTTGGGACGGGGGATCATGACAGGCTGTCTGGCGGTCTATCTGGCGGCGCTGTGGCTGGCGGAGCGGATCTCGGATATCCGGGTATGAGACAGGGGAGAAAAGGCTCGTCCCTCCTGTCTTCTCTGGTCTTGCCTCCACTGCGCAGAGGGCTTTTCCCGGAAATATTGCCAGAATATTCAATAAGTTTTTGAGTTGCGAAATCGCCTTTAGACAGGAGGAAATTAAGAAAGGAGGAGTCGATGGGAAAGGCAGGAATGTGGGCGGTGGACAGATACCGGAGCCTCAGGAGGCTCTGCGGAAAGCCTCCGGTACCGGCGAAGCGCATCCGCCGGATCCGTAAGCTGTACCCGGCCGGAAAACCGGAGGAGATCCTGCGGAGGCTGGACGGACAGAGGGTCTCAAGGCTTGGTGCGGTCTTTCTGGCGGGAAGCTTCCTGTGCGGGGCGGTTTTATGGACCGGGGAGAAGGCAGGACCGGTATCTGTCCTGGAGCGGCCGGATTACGGCAGGAGGGAGGCCGTGTATGAGCTGGAGGCAGAGAAGGAGGACGGCACCCGGCTCCCGGTTGAAGTGAAGATCCCGGAACAGGCACTCACCGGGGAGGAGGCGGAAAAACGGCTGGAGGAGGCCTATGAAGAAATCTGTCGGAGCATGCTGGGAGAAAATGAGAGCGCCGGTCATGTGGAACGGGATCTGGAGCTTCCGGAGAAGGTCCTTGACGGGACCGTCCGGGCAGAATGGACCTCGAGATCGAGGGAGCTCTTCAATGACTGGGGAGAGCTTGTGAAGGGGCCGGGGGAGATTTCCCCGGAGGGGGAGACGGGCAGCTACGAGCTTTTCCTGAGCTGCGGCGGATATGAGCGCCGGTATGAGATCTGGCTGACGGTTTACCCGGCGGCACAGACGGAGGAAGAAAAGCTTCTGGAAGCCGTGGAGGCCGGCCTGGAGCAGGAAAAGCTAGAACAGGAAAAAACCGTGGAACTTCCGGAAACCTGGGAGGGGGAACGGCTCACCTGGTTTTTGAGGGAGGAGGGCGGAGCCGGCGTCTGGATCTTCTGGCTCGTACCCCTTATCTGTATCCTGCTCGCGGCCCGGGGCGGGCAGCAGGAGAAGGAAAAGCTGAGAGAGCGGGAGCGGGAAATGCTGATGGATTATCCGGAGCTGGTATCCAAATTTACGGTGCTTTTACAGGCCGGGCTGGCGGCCAGAAATGTATGGGAAAGGATGGTGACGGAATATGGAGAACAGAAAAAGTCGGGCCAGAAGCCCAGATATGCCTATGAGGAGATGGAGCTTACCTGGAATCAGATGAAAAACGGCATGTACGAGAGTCTGGCTTACGGGGAATTCGGCAGGCGGTGCGGCCTCCATACCTATATGAAGTTCGGGGCGCTTTTGGAGCAGAACCTGCGTCAGGGGACGACAGGGCTTGCGGTCCGGCTGAAGGAGGAGGCGGAGCTCGCCTTCGAAGAACGGAAGAACCTGGCCAGGCGTTTGGGCGAGGAGGCAGAGACAAGGCTGATGCTTCCGATGTTCCTGATGCTGTTTATGGTGTTGACGGTGATCATGGTGCCTGCATTTTTGTCCTTTTGACCGGGGATTGTCGGAATCGGATACGGAAGGACCGAGAAAGGAAGAGAAAATGATGACAGAGAGATTCGGAATGGTATATGAGGAGGAGACGCCGGACTTCTGGCAGGAAGAGACGGCAGTGGGCGTGGTGGAGATCATCCTGATCCTGGTAGTGCTGATCTCGCTGGTCCTGATCTTTAAAAAACAGCTGACCGCCCTGGTGAAGGGGATCTTTGCCCAGATCAACAGCGCGGCATCCGGGATCTATTGACCGGGAGGGCGGACTGCCGGGGGAGTATCAGTGTCTTTTTTGCCCTGCTGCTCACGACGATCCTTGCAGTGATCTGCACAAGCCTGGAATCGGCCCGCCATGCGGCCCTCTCCTATCTGACGGCACAGGCGGGGGAATCGGCTCTGGAATCGGTGTTTGCCGGATATTACAAGCCCTTGTGGAAGCGGTATCATCTGCTGTTCATGGCGGACGGGGCAGGTTTTGTGCCGGCGGCGGAGGAGACTCTCTCCTGCTATGAGGATCCGGGAAACGGAGCAGGGGGAACGGATTTGTATGGGTTCCGGACAGAGGCGGTGATCCCGCTGGAGCTGGTGACGGCACCGGACAGGGACGGCGAGGCATTTTTACAGGCGATCTTGGAGGATATGAAGGCACATGGCGCGACGGAACTTGCCGGGACTCTCCTCGGGCAGGCGGAGCTTGTGGAGGAGGCGAAGACCGTCTCCGATTACATCGGGAGCCTGTCAGAATATGAGAAAGAGGTTTCTGCCATGGAGGAGCATTACCTTACCATGGAGGAACAGGGATACCGGCTCCGGAAAACCTGGGAAGGACTTGACAAAGCCCTCCGCGCGGGGAACTTGACGGAGGAGACGGGGCGGGAACTTCTGAACGAGGCAAAAACCTGCGCGGCAGAGACGCTCAGGAAGACAGAGGAAAGCTACGGAGAGATCCTTGCAGGGACAGAGAGGCTGGGAAACAGCCTGGAGAAGGAGGAAGCCAGGCTTCTGGAGCAAAAGGAGCATGTCAGCCGGCTCTCCTACGGGCAGATGGAGGCAGAATTCAAAAATCTGACAGAATATACCCGGGAAGACGGAAGCAGGAGGCTGGCGGCAGAAAGCACAAAGGAGATTTTGGAGGCCTGTGCCGGGGAGCTTGGCAGGACAGCCGCCTGGGACGACGGCGCTGCCAGTGAGGAACTGAAAGAGATCATAGAAAAAGGCTCGGAGACGCTTAAAACTTTTGAGAAAAAGCATGACGGCGCGGGAAAGAAAAGCGAACTTCTGGAGACGGTAAAGTCCTGGAAGGAAAACGGAATCCTGGGACTTGTCTTGGAGGATGCGGAGTCGGTTTCCGACAGGGAGCTTCCGGAAGGGGCAGGCCTGTCAAGAGCCGTGAAGGAGACGGAGGGAGAAGGCAGGAAGGCGGGCGCTCTGGAAAAAGGCGCCGAGGTCCTCTACGCGGCCGGTCATTTCGGCCGGTTCGGGGAGGAAAAGGAAGATACTGCCCTGGCCTATGAGGTGGAATACATCCTCCACGGGTCGAAAAGTGATCGGGAAAATCTTAAAAAGACGGCAGAAGGGCTTCTGGCAGTGCGGAGCGGAATGAATTTTTTGTATCTGCTCACCGATACGGGGAAGCAGGCAGAGGCGGAGGCTATGGCGGCTGTTCTGGTGGGATTTACCGGGATCTATCCTCTGGTGAAGCTTATGAAAGGGATCCTTTTGGGGGCCTGGGCTTTCGCGGAGGCAGTCAGCGACGTGCGGATCCTTTATAAAGGAGGGCAGGTGCCTCTGATCAAGACCGGCAGGGACTGGAAGCTTTCCCTGAAGGGGGCGGCAGACGCGGCATCCTGTGAGATCGAAGCAGGGGAGGAGAAGGGGATGTGGGATTATAAAGGCTATCTCTGTATCCTTCTGCTCATGGGAAACGTGGAGGAACAATGCTTCCGCATGATGGATCTGATCGAGGAGAACCTGAGGAAAGAGGACGCCGGGTTTTTTATGGAAAACTGCATTTCTTATGCATTGGTAGAATTTAAGCTTCAGGCGGAACCGGTATTTTTCCGTCTGCCTTTTTCCGGGGATACGGGATACCGGTTTTGCAAGACGGCCGCCTATGGCTATTATGACCTGCCGCAGGCGGAGGAATGAACACAGAAGGGAGGTGGAGACAGGTGCCCTTTTCCACGGATCGAACGGAAAAAACAGTAAAAAAACCTCTCCAGGCGCAGAAAAAAACAGGCTCAAGATCGACATATCATTTTTCCTTTCCTTTTCGGACGATCGCGGGGAAGAGGGTATCTGTCTCCGCCTCCCCCAAAGGGGCCAGAGGCAGCATGACGGTGGAGGCGGCCGTTCTGATGAGTTTTTTCCTGCTGGCAGTCAATCTTTTGTTTTACTTTTTTTATCTGACGGAATTTCAGGTGGAACTGCAGTTTGCGATGGAGCGGACGGTCCGTGAGGCTGCGGCCCGACGGCCGGACAATCCTCCGGGATTCCTCCTGCTGCAAAGATCCGTGAGACAGGAACTTTCGGGAGAGGAAAAGGGAATCTTACTGGGAGCCGGAGGTGTCCGCCTGATACAAAATGGAGGAGCCGAAAGCGGATTTCTGGATGCGACGGCCGTATTTGAGGCGGGTCCGGTAGTAAACCTTTTCGGGACGGCAAAGGGAACTTATGTCCGGCGCTGCAGGCGCAGGCTCTGGACGGGGCAGGAATGTATCCGGGAACAGGGGATGCAGGGGGAAGAGAAGGAACAGGGCTATGTTTATGTCACACAGAACGGTACCGTCTATCACAGGAACCGGGACTGCACCTATCTGCGGCCTTCCGTACATTCGGTGTCTTTTGACAGCCTGTCCGGCCTGCGCAGCAGCGACGGGAGCAGATACCGTCCCTGCGAACGATGCCTGAAAGGCTTTGACAGCCGGCAGACCGTTTATATCACAGACCACGGAGACCGGTATCACGGCAGCCGGAACTGCAGCAGCTTAAGCAGGTGGGTCATGAAGATATCTGTGGAGGAGACGGGAGGAAGGCCGCCCTGCAAAAAGTGCGGCTGAAGCTGAGGAGGAAACGATGACAGGATTGCGGACAGGTTGTCTGGTGATATTTTTGGCGGTGTGCAGCGGGATGGATTTTCGCTTCCGGCGGCTGCCCTTCTGGTTTCTGTTGGCAGGAGTCTTGGTAGGAACGGCCCTGGAGCTTCTGGAGCATGGGACGGGGCCCGCTCTGTTCTGGAATCCGTTTCCGGGAGCGCTCTTTTTCCTGATCGCCCTTGCGGCGCCGAAACAACTCGGAACGGGGGACGGATGGATGCTCATGGCAGCCGGAGCCCTGGCAGGATGGGCGGAAAGCCTCTTTCTTCTGGAGGGAGGACTGCTCCTTCTGTTTCCGGCGGCGTTCTTCTGGGCCGTCGTTCGGAAAAAGCGGGAACAGGAACTGCCCTTTGCCCCTTTTCTGCTGGCAGCCTGCCTGTGCGGTCTGGCCGTATCCTGACCGGGTTTCGCGGTTACCCGGCAGAGAAAGTCGGGCAATTGCGAAACCCACTCGACAATTCCACGTTTCGCAATTACCTGAGAGAAAGCATTCGAAAGGAGCAGACATGAAGAAAAGAAAATGCCTCAGGGGAAGTTATACGGTGGAGGCGGCCGTTTTCATCCCGATCGGTTTTGGACTGGTACTGTTTCTGATTTCCTGCGCCCTGTTTCTGCATGACCGGGTTGCTGCCTGCGCCTGGGTCCATGAAGCGGCGGTGTGGGAGGGCTTTCAGACAAGAGAGGAAGGGAGCCGGGATTTTTCTGCGGCGCTCCTGGTGACGGAAGCGGGAGAACTGACCGCTTGGAGGGGGAAGGAGGTCACAGTCACATGTCAGGGAGAGGAACGGTTTATGCCCTCTTTCGTCAGGAGCCTGTTCCGTCTTGAAGCGCCTCGTGTGGAGGAATCCGAGAATGTGAGGCGGGTATATGGAGAAGAGGAAGTCCGCCGGAGGGGGTTTTTGGAAGGAGTGTACGAAAAGTGGAAGTGACGTATAAAAGAGATCGGGGACATAATTACATCCTGTTTCCCGGAAAAAAGGAGGCGGGGACCCAGACGGAAATGATACGGAGAAACCAGATCCCGGGCCTGGCCGATTTTTATACGGAATGGGAAGACAACCAGAGATACTACGGGTATGACATCACCGGTGCAAAGCCGCTGAGACAGATGCTGGAGGTCCGGCCCTTTACCAGAAAGGAGGCAGAAGGGTTGATCGAAGAGCTGGCGGGGATCTTCCAGAGGATGGAATCCTTTTTGCTGGACCGGGATAAGCTGGTGTTAAAGCCGGAGCTTCTTTATGTATATGCAGACAGGCAGGGATATGTCTGTTCGGACAGGCAGGGCTTTCTCTTCTTTTTCTGTGAGGAACAGGAGGGAAGCTGCAGAGAACATTTGCGGGAGCTGGCCCTTTATCTGTTTGAAAAGGCCGATGAGGAGGACAGGGAGCTTACAGAGCTTTTGTTTCGGCTTTACCGGCTTCTGGCACAGGGAGAACCGGAGGCGGAGGAACTGCTTGGATGCCTCCGCTTTCAGCGGCCGGGAACGGAAAGGGCGGAACCGTTTCCGGACCGGGTAGCGGAGGGAAGGCCGGAAGAACTGTACGGAGGAGGACGGCAGACAGGGAATCCGGAGGAACATAACGGGAAAAAGAGCAGGCTGAAAAGGAATCTTTTCACCGGAAAAAAAGAAGTTTTGGCAAAGCTTTTTGGAAAGGGGACCGAGGAAGAAATGTGGGATGATCTGGAGCCGGCCGGAATCCTAGGACGGAGAGAAGAGGCCGCGGACCAAGGAGTCCAAAGGCCGGCTGGCAGAGAGGAGGAGGAAACAAAAAATGCGGCGGCGGGAACGGATCATCCAACAGAGATCCTTTATACGACAGAGGACCGGGGCGGGATCCCATGCTTGGTGGAGCAGGAAAAAAAGAAGCGGATCTTGTTGCTGCATTTTCCTTTTTATATCGGGACTCAGCCGGGGATGGACTATTGTCCGGAGTTCCAGGGGATCAGCCGCATCCATCTGAAACTGGAACGGCGAGGAAGCGATGTGTGGATCACAGATTTAAATTCCACGAACGGGACTGCCCTGAACGGGGAACCCATGAGGCCGAATGAAGAACGGAAATTAGAAAACGGCGACCGGATCTGGCTGGCAGGTCTGGTATATGAGTTTGACAGCGGGAACGAATCGTGGTAAGGTGTCCTCAGGAAAAGAGGGATCGATATGAATCGTTTAAACGATGTCCGGAACAGACGTTATCCTTATGGGATCCTCGTGCTGGCGGCCGCCAATGTGGCCTATTTTTTGTTCCTTACGGCCATGGGAGCCGCGGGAAATACCACAGGAATGATCCGGTGGGGGGCTTTATATATCGAATCAGGAACGTTTGTGGGAGGCTGGTACCGGCTGTTTACCCCTATGTTCATGCATTTTGACATCTATCATTTAGGCAGCAATCTTTTGATGCTGATAGCTGTGGGAGATATCCTGGAAACACATATGGGAACCCTTAGGATACTGTTTGTCTATCTTATCGGAGGTCTTGCCGGAAATGCGGCCACCCTGCTCTGGTGTCGGCTCCTGGGAACGAGTGTGGTATCTGCAGGTGCATCGGGAGCGGTGTTTGCCCTGGTCGGTCTCCTTTGCTGTGCGGTGCTCAAAAGGAGGGGACGCATCCCGGGGATCCGGAGAGAGCGGGTGTTCCTCATGGTGTTTTTGATGCTCTACAGCGGAGCGGCCAATGCCAGGATCAATACGGCAGCCCATATCGGAGGGTTTTTGACCGGCCTGCTGTGCGGTTTTTTTATTCCTTGAGATCAATGCGCCGGTGTACTACCGGGCCGGGACAGAGGGAAGCTTTGGGAGGAGGACCGTGAAGGTGGTCCCTTTTCCGGGACATGAGGACACGATGATCCGGCCGGAGTGGGCTTTTATGACGGCCTGCGCGATGGAAAGGCCGAGACCGGTCCCACCGGATTTTTCCGAGTAGAAGGGCTTAAAGATCTTTGCCTGCTGATCCTCCGAAAGGCCGGCTCCGGTGTCCCGGACTTCGACGGCGATGGCTTCTCCGCCTGTCAGGGAGGCTTCATTTCCGGAAGCTTCTC
This sequence comes from uncultured Lachnotalea sp., assembly GCA_947066815.1. GTDB lineage: Bacteria > Bacillota > Clostridia > Lachnospirales > Lachnospiraceae > Lientehia. Next base: position 23,511 of record CAMSZT010000003.1, on the reverse strand, counting down.
TTATGCGGAGGGAGACCGTGCCGGTGTTTCCCAGAGCCTCCATACCGTTTTTGATCAGATTGGTGAACACGTGAGTCAGCTTCCTGCCGTCTGCGTAGAGGACAACAGGTATTTTGGGGCAGAGGAAGATCAGATTTTTGTGGATACCGTCAAACAGCGGCTGGCAGTTCCGGCAGATTTCCCGAAGGAGGCCGTTCAGGTCACAGAGCTTTTTGGAGAGGGAGATATCCTGTACGGACCGGAAGGAGGACAGATCCGTTAAAAATGTCTGCATATGCAGAAGATCCATCCGGAGGCTGCGCCAGCTTTTGTCAGCGACGATCTCCGGATGATCCTGCTCCAAAACCTGGGCGGAACCCACAAGGAGGGTGAGCGTATTGCGCAGTTCATGGGATATGGCAGACAGGGAGGTCTGGATATCCGTCTCCGAATGCTCCAGGAGCCTGGTCAGTTTTTCGTTTTCTGTCCGAAGCCTTTTGACTTCCGAGAGCAGTCCCTCTGCACATTTCTTTGTATTATTCATTTCTTACCGCGCCTTTCCGCATTACATCCCGTTGACACATTATCACATAGCAGAGTAGCACTTAAGGAAGAAGAAGGCAAATAAAATTTCTCGACAAAAGAAGAGGAAAAGAGACTAAAAAGATCACAAAAGAGGATCCTGGGCCGGCATAGGAGACGAAAGAAAAGGAGAAAAAAGCAGAAAAATATGGAAAAGAAAGGACAAAAAGTATGAATAAAGTGATTTTGATGGGGCGTTTGACAAGGGATCCTGATATCCGTTATACCCAGGGGGATCCGACAATGGCGGTGGCCAGATACACACTTGCGGTAAACCGTTACCGGAAGAATACAGGAGAGCAGCAGGCGGACTTTATTTCCTGTGTGGTTTTCCGCAAGGGGGCCGAATTTGCCGAAAAATATCTGCATCAGGGGATAAAGCTTTTGGTGAGCGGCCATATCCAGACAGGGAATTATATAAATAAAGAAGGCCAGAAGATCTATACCACGGAGGTTGTGGTGACAGAACAGGAATTCGCAGAGAAACGGTCCTTGTCGCCGGGGCCGGCGAGGCCGGAAGCGGCAGACGGCGGACTCATCCATATTCCGGAGGGCCTCGAGGAGGAGCTTCCGTTCCAGTAAGCCTGTCCTGATAAACGCAAATAAACACAAAAACTTTTTGGAAGAATTGTTTACAAACAGGAGGAAGAAGGGTAAACTGGAAGGCAGGACGGAAAACGTCAAAAACCGAAAGGACGGGAGAGAAAAAATGAGAGACGAGACCTGTATTTTCTGTAAGATCGCCAATGGGGATATTCCGGCGGCGACCATCTATGAGGATGAATGGTTCCGGGTCATCCTGGATATGGGACCGGCTTCCAAGGGACATGCGCTGATCCTTCCGAAGGATCATTTTGCCGATCTGTTCGCCTTGGAAGAAGCGATTTCGGAAAAAGTACTTGCCCTGGCGGCAAAGATTGGCGCGGCCATGAAAAAGAGTCTTGGCTGTGCGGGGATCAATCTGGTACAGAATAATGGGGCGGCGGCAGGCCAGACGGTATTTCATTTCCACATGCATGTGATACCGAGATACGAAGGAGGTCCCGCGATGGTAAGCTGGAAGCCCGGTTCGCCCTCCGGGGAAGAACTGGCGGAGCTTGCGGAACAGATCGGAAGGGATCTGGTTTAGGCCGACCGGCCGGAGAGTTTTTCGGCACATGAGGAGCAGGCGGTTAAAAACCGCCTGCCTCATTTAAAAGCGCCAGGATCGTACCGATGGAATCGGAGGCTTTGGCGGCCTCCATGGCTTTTATATAGTCCTGCCTGTGGGCATGGACCTTTCCGATCAGGGCAAGAAGGGACTGATCCGTCAGCTTTTCTTCCTCCAGGACCTCGCTGAATCCCTGTTTGCGGAAGGATTCGGCGTTGAGGATCTGGTCGCCGCGGCTGGCTGCGGCCGAGAGCGGGATCAGGATATTGGGCTTGCGCAGAGCCAGGATCTCGCAGATGGAGTTGGCGCCGGCCCGGGAGATCATCAGATCAGAGACGGCGAACAGATCCTTAAGCTGAGAGCTGACATACTCATACTGGACATAGCCCTTCAGATCCTTTAAAGATCCGTCCAGATTTCCTTTTCCGCATAAATGGATCACCTGCCAGGTCTTCAAAAGCTCCGGCAGGATGCTGCGGACGGCAGTATTGACCCGGACGGAGCCAAGGCTTCCGCCGATCACGAGCAGGACCGGCTTTCCGGAAGAAAGGCCGGTGAACCGGAGGCCGGAAAGCGGAGAGCCGTTTAAAAGCTCACGCCTTATGGGAGAGCCGGTCAGCACAGCTTTGTCCTTCGGAAGGTACTTTAAGGTCTCCGGAAAGTTGCAGCAGACTTTTCGGGCAGAGGGAATACAGAGTCTGTTGGCCAGTCCCGGTGTCATATCGGATTCGTGGATGATGACGGGGATCCGGCGTTTTTTTGCGGCAAATACCACGGGAACGGCGACAAAACCGCCTTTGGAAAAGATCACGTCCGGCTTTGCCCTTTTCAGGATCTTCCCTGCCTGAAAGTATCCTCTGAGGATCCGGAAGGGATCGGTGAAGTTTTTCAGGCTGAAATAGCGCCTCAGCTTGCCGGAAGAGATCCCGTCATAGGGGATCCCGGCTTTTTCGATCAGTTCTTTTTCGATCCCGTTCGAGGAACCGATGTAGCGGATGTCATAGCCCTGCTCCGAAAGCTCGGGGATCAGGGCGAGGTTTGGGGTGACATGTCCGGCGGTGCCGCCGCCGGTCAATAGGATTTTTTTCATGGTCTGCTCCTGGGGTCAATGAGTGTTCTGGTATTCCTTTAAGGCTTTTGCCAGCTGATCCGGACACGAGGTCCCCCGTCCGGCACAGTCGATGCCGTCAATCCGCCGGATGGCTTCGCCGATCTCCATCCCCTCGATCAGCCTGGCGACCCCCTGGGTATTTCCGGCACAGCCGCCGACAAACTGTACGGCTTTGATCTTACCGTTTTCAATCTCAAAGCGGATCTCGCGGCTGCATACTCCGTGGGTTTTATAAGTATTCATAGTGCTGTTACCTCCTTTCAGGAAAGTATAGCACAAAATAAGAAAAAAGAAAACAAAAGGAAAACAGACAGGAGGAATGACCATGCTTGGGATCATCGGAGCGATGGAAGAGGAAGTAGAGCAGTTAAAGGAAGCGATGGAAAATGTTTCGGTGGAAACAAAGGCTTCCATGGATTTTTTTAAGGGGACACTGGCGGGCCGTCCGGTAGTGGTGGTGAGAAGCGGGATCGGAAAGGTCAATGCAGGGATCTGCACGCAGATTCTGGCAGATAGTTACGGGGTAAAGGCTGTGGTCAATACGGGGATCGCGGGATCTTTGCAGGCGCAGATCGACATCGGGGATATCGTGCTGTCCACAGACACCCTCCAGCATGATGTGGAGGCAGAGGCCTTCGGGTATCCTGCGGGACAGATCCCCAGGATGGACACGCTGGCCTTTCCGGCGGACGAGAGGCTGATCGCCTGCGCAGAAGAGTGCTGCAGTCTGGTGAACCCGGATATCAAAACCTTCCGGGGCCGTGTCTTGAGCGGTGATCAGTTCATTGCGGACGGCGAAAAGAAGGAGCGGCTGGCGGGGATTTTTCAGGGATGCTGTACGGAGATGGAGGGGGCGGCTGTCGGTCAGGCGGCTTACCTGAACGGGATCCCGTTTTTGGTGATCCGGGCGATCTCCGATAAAGCAGACGGAAGTGCTTCCGTGGATTATCCGGAATTTGAGTCAAAGGCCATCTCCCATACCGTTGCCCTTGTGAAGGCTATGATAAAGAAGCTGGAGCTTTAAGATATCCCCTTAAAGCTTCGGGATACTGCCTTCAGGCTGAAGGTTCATGGGAATTCCTGTCGGAAAAATACGAACGATTTTTCTTCTCATCCAACCGTTTTGTGGTATACAATGGGGACGATCTCCGGAAGAGGCGAAGATGCGCCGGGGCGTAACCGAAAAACCGGAAACAGTCCGGATGAGAAAGGGGAAACATTATGGTATTGGAGTTTTTAGAGACGGGAAACATGCTTTATCTCATGCTGGCGGTCAGCCTGCTGGGAGTTTTGAGCAAGCTTTTGGTGAACGGAAGATACAGGAAGCTGATCAGGCAGTCGCAGAATATGGGAGCCGCAAAGGACAAGTATCTGAAGCAGTGGAAATTAAAATTTGAAAATACATACCGGGCCGGAGGCGGAGTGGACAATATCTCCGTATATGTGGAAAAAAATCTGGGACAGTACCGTTTCATGGGAATCCGGCTGTCGAGATTATCCCGGTTCAACAGTCTGGCGGCCGCCTTCGTATGCCTGGGCGGCCTGACGTCAGCCTTTATGACATACTGGTATGCGGATACCATGAAGATCGTGATCCTGTATGCGGCGTCGGGGCTCCTCATGGGCGGAGCCATGGTCCTTTGGGAGGGAATCTGCGATACCAGGGGAAAGAAAGGACGCCTTCTCCTCTATATCCGGGATTATTTTGAGAATACACTGGCAGGCCGGCTGGAGATCGGACAGGGACAGATCCCGGCTTTTGAGGGAGGTTTTTCCGGAAACGGCGGCTTTGACGGGGAATTGGAGGAGGGGGAAGGCGGGGAACCTCTTTTTTCAAAAGAAGATATCGTGAACGCCTTCTCGGAGGTGGATGCCGTCACCGGCGGGAAATATTCCGCGGCCGGGGAGGAGGCTGCTTCGGCAGAAAAACAGGACGAGCTCCGGAGAAAAGAGGAGGCGGCGGTCCGGGAGCAGGACGCGCTCTTCCTGCGGAACCGCCTGGAGAGGATCGCGGCGGGCCGGAAGGGAGACGGGGCGGAACGGAAGCTGACGGCGGAAGAAGAGCAGCTGATCGAGGATATTATTCAGGAATATTTGTACGAATAGCCTTATTAGCCCTTGCGGAGCGGGATGTAATTTTGTATAATAAGTACAAATACCTCAGAGGATGAGGTCTACAAAAAGGAGAAAAGGATATGCAGGTAACATTTGATCACAGTAAGACGGCGCCGTTCATTTCAGAGGATGAGATCCGAAATATGAAAAAACTGGCGCTTGACGCGAAGGAGGTCCTGGTGTCCAGGACAGGTGCCGGCAATGATTTTCTGGGATGGATCGATCTGCCGGTAGATTATGATAAAGAAGAATTCGCAAGGATCAAAAAAGCGGCGGCAAAGATCCAGTCCGATTCGGATGTGCTGCTGGTGATCGGTATCGGCGGTTCTTACCTGGGAGCCAGGGCGGCCATTGAATTCCTGAAAAACAATTTCTACAACTGCCTGTCAAAGGAGGACCGGAAGACTCCTGAGATCTACTTTGTGGGCAACAATATCAGCACCACCTACATGAACGATCTGATCGGCCTCCTTAAAGGGAAAGACTTCTCGATCAATGTGATCTCCAAGTCGGGGACGACCACCGAGCCGGCCATCGCGTTCCGTATCCTGAAGAAGGTGCTTACGGAAAAATACGGGGTGGAGGAAGCCAGAAAGAGGATCTATGCCACCACGGACAAAGCAAGAGGAGCTTTAAAGACTCTGTCCGATAAAGAGGGTTACGAAACCTTCGTTGTGCCGGACGATGTGGGCGGGCGTTTTTCCGTGCTGACGGCAGTCGGCCTCCTTCCCATCGCAGTCAGCGGCGCCGATATCGACAAGCTGATGGAGGGGGCAGCCTCCGGAAGGGAACGGGCGCTGAACAACGAGTTTGAGTCCAACGATGCGCTGCAGTATGCGGCGATCCGCAATATCCTTTTAAGAAAAGGAAAATGCATTGAGATCACAGCCAATTACGAGCCCAGCCTCCATTATGTGGCGGAATGGTGGAAGCAGCTTTACGGAGAGAGCGAGGGGAAGGACCAGAGAGGGATCTTTCCGGCAGCCGTAGATCTGACGGCAGACCTCCATTCCATGGGGCAGTTTATCCAGGACGGCTCCAGAAATCTGATGGAGACCGTGATCTCGGTGGAGACTCCTGCGGCAAAGATCCTGATCGAGGCGGAGGACGAAGACCTGGACGGGTTAAATTATCTGGCCGGCAAGGATATGGATTTTGTCAATAAGAATGCCATGAACGGAACCATATTGGCCCACACGGACGGTCAGGTGCCCAACCTGAAGATTTCTGTTCCGAAGCAGGACGAGTTCTTCCTGGGAGAGCTGTTCTATTTCTATGAGTTTGCCTGCGGTGTCAGCGGTTACATCCTGGGTGTGAATCCCTTCAACCAGCCCGGCGTGGAGAGCTATAAGAAAAATATGTTTGCGCTGCTTGGAAAGCCCGGCTATGAGGAGCAGAGAGAAGCGCTCCTCGCCCGGTTATAAGATACAGGCATTGCCTGTCATAAGATAAGATCAGCAGCCTGTACGGCCGGACCGTACAGGCTGCCGGTCAAAGACCGTACAGGACTTGTGCCGGATCAATCCTCCTCGATCACCTGCAGTTCCAGAAAATCAAAATCGATCTGTTCTATAAAGCTGTCCGCAGTGAAGCGGCATTTGGAATGTCTTTTAAAATCCTCTATAGTAGAATCCAGCCAGATGGGTACACTTAGATCAAAGGCCACACAGATCTCCTCCAGAGCCTGAAAGACTTTGCGGGTACGGTTGAGCCCCGGATCGTCATTGCAGATCACCAGGTCTTTTAAAAGGTGGTTGTTGTGGAATTCTTTTCCCCAGATACGGAACATAAAACGGCCTCCCTTCAACAGTCCGTTCCAGTATACCATTTTTCGTTTCGGCTGGCAACAGGGCAGCTCTGCCCGGCATCCGGCTCTCCGAAAATTTATCACACAAATGAAGCATTATGTAGTATAATGAGAAAAAGAGTCCTTCAGGAGCGAAAGGTCAGGCTGTTTTGACAAAAGAAAAATAAGCCGTACACAGGAGGATAACCATGGCAAGGGAAATACAGGACAATGTGGGCTTTCTTATGGAAGCCAAGGGGGCGCTTGCGGAACTGGAGGCTGAACGGGCAAAAAGCAGCCGGCTGCAGTCGGAGGAAAAGCGTCTGACGCGGACGCTGACGTCGGAGAAAAAGGCGGTTCAGGATGAGATCGTATCGACGGTCCGGAAACGCAAGGATGAGATTGCCCTGAGCTATGACAGGGAGATCAGCAGGGCCCAGGATAAGCTGAAGAAAGCGAGGGCGCGTCGGGAGAAGGCGAAAAGCCAGGGGGTAAAGGAACGGATCGGAAATGAGACGGCTCAGCTCAGAGAAGAAAACCGCCAGCTGAAGCTTCAGAATTCGACCACTTTCCGTCAGAATGGGATTCCGGTCTTCTGTAATACAAAATTTTATTATGCACTGTATTTTACAAAAGGGATCAAAGAGATCCTGATCTTTCTTCTGACATTCCTTATGGGATTCCTGGCGCTGCCCTGCGGGATCTACCTTCTGATACCGAAACGGAAGCCGTGGCTCCTGATCGTCATTTATGTGGCAGTGATCCTGGTCCTCTGCGGGGTATATATCCTGATCAACAACCGGACAAAGGTAAACCATCTGGAGATCATGCGGGATGCCAGAAAGAACCGGGATATGATCGAGGCCAATAAGCGGAAGATCCGGGTGATCATCAAGGCGATCGAAAAGGACAAGAATGAGTCGATCTATAATCTGGGGAAATATGACAAGGAGATCTTCAAGGTTGAAACAGAGCTTTCCGAGCTCGCGAAGCGGAAGCAGGAAGCGCTGGGAGTCTTCGAGAACCAGACGAGGGAGACCCTGGAGCAGGAGATTTTTGAGAATAACCGGGCAAAGCTGGAAACGCTTTCCGGGCAGCTGAAACAGGTGACGGCGGCAGGTAAGGAGCTGGGGAGCAGCATCCAGAAGAAGACTATTGCGTTTACGGATGAATATGGTCCCTATATCGGCCAGGAATTTATGAACCAGGACAGGCTGGATAAGCTGATCGATATCCTGAACCAGGGAATGGCTTCCAGCCTTACGGAGGCTCAGCAGATCTACAAAAACGTAAAGTGAGCATCCGACCGGAAGAGGAAATTGCAGAAAATGAGAAGAAAAGCGGCGGCAGTTTTTCTGCTGTCTGTTTTCGTGGCAGGGGTGTCGGGAACCTGTCTCACGGCCATGGCTGTTTCCGGAGCCGGCGATATGCTGGTGGGGCCTGGGGCGGTGGGAACCGGCGGCGGACAGGAGGACAGAGAACAGGCAGACGGGACAGAGGGAGAAGAGAAGACCCGATCCGGCCGGGAGCCGGAGGAAGGCAATGCGGTCGGTCCGGGAGGAGAGGGCCGGGCCGGGCATCCGGTGAATGAAAATTTCCGGGAAATGGTGGGAACAAAAGATCTGGATGCTTTGTGGAGCTTTATCCAGAACCGGGAGGCCTCGTTTCGGGAAGAACAGTCCCGGAAAATGGCGGAGGCCGGGATCCCCGCGGCGGAGCAGAGCTTTTTGTACGAGGACGGGTTTCAGGATATGTCGAAGCAGATCCTGGCAATGACGGCGGTTTGCCGGGAGTATACTTTTTATAACCGGATCGTATGCCAGTGGTATGCGGATAACCTGTGGGAGGAGACCTATGCCTATCAGGTGATCGGGACGAAATATCAGGAGAGGGCCGTGGATCAGCTGATCTCCTTTTCCGGAGCGGCCGGGGCCCTGGGGCTTTCCGGTACTTCCCTGGCAGGCGCCGTGGTCCACGCGAAAGACGCGCTGGACGGAAAATACCGGGTGGCGGTCGTGCTGAAAAACCGTTCCAGGGACGAGATCTACGATATGGACCGCTATGCCTTCCGGATCCCGGTAGAGTGGGAGGGCTGGACCGGGGAGAAACGGGAGGAGTGTAACGCGCTGCTGGGCCTCGATGACAGCTCCTTCCGGGCAGAGCTGGAGGCGAGGCAGGCAGACAGCCTACTCTATACGCCGGTTCCTTTTTACAAGCAGGGGGCGGCGGAGTGGGGGGCAGAAAACTTCGGGAACGGAACGCTGGCCAGTGACGCATGCTGTCCGACGGCCATTGCCATGGTCGTGTCTTATTTTAAGGGAAAACGGATCACCCCCTCGGAGGTATCCAAGCGATATGATCGGGACGCTTACCGGAGCCGGGAGCAGGGATCCTACGGGGGAAAGATGTGCCTGGCGGCGGCGGTAGATTACGGCCTGTCGGTGGAGGCAGATACGGCTCCCCTTTCGGAAGAGGAGATCCTGAGCGCGCTGAGGGACGGAGCAAAGATCGTCATGTCCATGAAGCCCGGAGGGGCAGGCGGCCGGTACGCGACGGTGTACCATTATGTGACTCTGGCCGGACTCACAGAGGACGGAAGGGTGATCGTGAACAATCCGGGAATCAGTACGGATGTGACCTATGACGATATCGGGACGGTCCTTGACAACCAGTCGGGCCGCGGATACGGGATCTTCCGGGCAGGATGACAGGGCGGGATTTTTTGCAGAGAGATGCACGGTCAAGGAAAACAGCCGGGTTTTCCGGCGGACCGGGAGCAGGAATGCTTGAAAGAAAAGGATGGATGCCCATGGGGGAGGAAAAGCGGCGCAGCGCAGAGTATTATATGAAGGAGGCCATAAAACAGGCAGAGAAGGCGGCGGCCATCGGGGAAGTGCCCATCGGCTGCGTGATCGTCTGTGAAGGGCGGGTCGTGGCGAGGGGCTATAACCGGCGGACTACGGATAAAAATACGCTGGCTCATGCGGAGCTTCAGGCCATTCGGCGGGCCAGCAGGAAGCTTGGCGACTGGCGGCTGGAGGGCTGTACCATGTACGTGACTCTGGAGCCCTGCCAGATGTGTGCGGGAGCGCTGGTGCAGGCCCGCATGACGGAGGTCGTGATCGGCTGCATGAACCCGAAGGCCGGGTGTGCGGGCTCGATCCTGAACCTCCTTGAGATGCCGGAGTTCAACCACCAGGTAAAGGTGGTCCGGGGGGTTATGGAGGAGGAATGCGCGGCGCTCCTGAAGGATTTCTTCAAGGCGCTGCGGGCAAGGCTGAAAGAAGAAAAAAAGGCGGCCAAGGAAGCGGCCGGTTCCACGGATTAAACGGTGGGACCGGCTGTTTTTTCCGCATAGGAAAAGATCCGTCCGCATACATTGAAAGAAGAATGGTCAAGGAGGATGAAGGACAATGAAAATGCGGAGGAAGAGAAAGAGGCGGCAGAGCATCTGGATGCTTTGTCTGATTCCGGTTTTCCTTCTGGCTGCCTGCGGGAAAGGAAGCGGGGACAGCAGCCGGGAAACTTTGGATTATGAAATGGTGACAGAGGAGCAGATCCCGCCGGAGTTAAAGACCATCATGGAAGAAAAAAAGCAGGCAGAGTTTAAGCTGACTTACACCTGCGATGGTTTTTTGTATCTTGTGGTCGGGCTGGGGCAGCAGGAGACGGGCGGATACAGCATTTCCGTCAGGGATCTGTATCTGCAGGGAGGCTCGATCTGCCTGGAGACGGAATCGATGGGGCCGACGAAGGAGGAGGCGGTTTCGGGGACGCCGTCCTGTCCCTGTCTGGTGATCCGGCTGCCTTATCGGGAAGAACCCGTGGTCTTTTTGTAGGAGGATGCAATGGAACTGACAAAGAAAAGCATACGTATGTGCAGGCTGAAGAAAAAAACCGTGTCTCAGATCACCATGGATGACGATTTCATTGTGCCCGACGTGAAGCCGGACATTGAAAAGATCATCCTGGATGACGGGAGCGTAGAGATCGAGGAGATAAAAAAACTGGCAGAGAAGGCGGAGCTTCGGGGGAAGCTTTCCTATAAGCTCCTGTATCATCCGGCGGAGGGGAACGGACTCTGTGCCATGGAGGGGACCATCCCTTTTGACGAGTACGTCAATATCCCGGAATTGGAAGAAAAGGACTACCTCCAGGTGGAGGCGGAGGTGGAAGACCTGACGATCGAGCTGATCCATTCCAGGAAAGTCAATGTAAAAGCTATTCTTACATTCTGTCTGAACCTGGAGGGGATCGACGAGCAGATGGCGGTGACGGAGGTGGCTGATGACGGTCCGGTGGAAACGCTGACGCGCGTCATGCGGGCGGCCCAGACGGCGGTCTGCCAGAAAGATACATACCGGCTGAAGGAAGAGATCGAGATCGCGGGGACTCAGCCGGACATCGAAGAGCTCCTGTGGAGCCAGTGCCGTCTCCGGAATGTGCAGATCAAGCCCTTGGACGGCCAGCTGGGGATCCAGGGGACGGTGCATGTGTTCTGCATCTACCGGGGGCCGGAGGCCCATATCCCGCCCCAGTGGCTGGAAAAGGAGATTCCTTTTTCCGGAACGGTGGAGCTGCCAGACGCCGCGGAAGACATGTATCCGGAGATCACGTCCAGGCTGGGGCACTGCCAGATCGATATCCAGCCGGATTTTGACGGGGAGAACAGGAGCTTTTCCCTGGATGTGGTCATGGAGATGGACATCAAGCTGTATCAGGAGGAGACGCTCCAGGTGGTGAGCGACGTGTATTCCCCGGCTAAGGGGCTGGAGCCGGAATATCTGTCGGCCAGGGTGGAGGAAATCCTCGTGAAGAACAGCTCCAAAACCAGGCTGAATGAACGGTTAAAGAGCGGGATCGAGGATAATATCCTGCAGATCTGCCATGTGGACGGCGTGCTGCGGGTGGATGACAGGAAGCCGGTGGACGGCGGTCTGATGCTGGAGGGCGCTTTGTGCCTGAAGGTACTTTACATGACAGACAGCGACACCCATCCGCTCCAGTCCATGAAGGGCGTCATTCCCTTCCAGTACAAGGCGGAGGCCAGGGGGATGGATGAGGACTGCGCCTACCAGCTAGATACGGGGCTGGAGCAGCTGAGCGCGGCCATGCTGGGCGGCGGGGAGATCGAGGTGAAGGCAACGATCCTCTTTGATATGCTGGTGAGAAAGCAGCTGGACCAACAGATTATCACAGGGATCGCGGAGGTTCCCCTTGACCTGGAATGGATCCAGAAGCTGCCGGGGATCGTGGTCTATGTGGCGCAGCCGGGAGATACGCTCTGGAAGATCGCAAAAAAATTCCATGCTTCCGTGGATTCCCTCCGCCAGTGCAATGAGCTCAGCGACGATACGCTGGCTCCCGGAAAACGGCTTCTGGTCATGAAGCAGGTGGAAGAGGCCGTCTGAGGAGGACGCCGGAAGGCGAAAGAAAATTTTTCTGTAAATTTCAGTAGACAAAAAGGGGGAAGATACATAAGATAAATTATAGACGGAAAAGCTGGAGACCTGACGACAGGCATCAGGCGGTACAGACCATTACAGGCTTTTCCAGATCATTTTTAAGATACCGGGAGCGGCAGCTCCGCTTCGGGCCTGATGCTTTTATATAAATCCGGAAAACTGCCCCTGGCGGTTTTTCTACATGCAGAGGCATGGACGGCGTGCGGTCTCCGCACGCTTACATAGCGTTTTCAGAGTATGCTTTTGAATGAAATGCGTTTGTTCGGGGGAGGATCCTTTCGGAGGAGGGCAGATATCCAAAGGAGCGGGGAAATGAAAGAGACAAAAGAGAATTATACGTACATTTTAAAATGTAGCGACGGAAGCCTTTACACAGGATGGACAAACTGTCTGGAAAAGCGGATGGCGGCCCACCAGTCCGGCCGGGGCGCCAGATACACGAGGAGCCGCCGGCCGGTGGAGCTGGTCTGGTGGGAAAGCTTCCCCACCAGAGGGGAGGCCATGAGCAGGGAAGCCGCCATCAAGCGGATGTCCAGAAAGGACAAGCTGGCTTTGATCGGTGTTTCCCTAAAGGGGCATGAAGGCCACGAACCGGTACATGAGGATGAAGTGGCAGAAGCTTCCGGCCAGGACAAAAAGATGGAAGATCTCATGGGATCCGAAATTTTTGTGCCTGGAGTTAAAGAGCGGAAGCTTCAGGGCGTAGATGATACCTCCGATGGTATAAATGATGCCGCCGGCCAGAAGCCAGCCGAAGGCTGCCGGGGACAGGCTGTTTAAGATCTGGGTAAAGGACAGCACGCAGACCCAGCCCATGCCGATATAGAGCACGGAGGAGAACCATTTGGGGCAGTTGATCCAGAAAGCCTTGATCAGGATGCCGCCAAGGGCGATAGTCCAGACGAGGCCCAGGAGGAAAAGCCCCTGGTGTCCGCCGATGACGATGACACATACCGGCGTGTAGGTTCCGGCGATCAGGATGAAGATCATCATATGGTCGATCTTTTTCAGGATCTTGTTGATCCTGGGAGAGATATCTAAGGTATGGTAAATGGTGCTGGCTCCGTACAAAAAGATCATGCTGAGGATGAAAACGGCCAGACAGAGGATATGGATCCTGTCAGGAGCCTTTGCGGCGCGGATCAGAAGGGGAGTAGCTGCGAATACGGCCATCAGCCAGCCGATCAGATGGGTGATGGCGCTGCCCGGATCTTTTGGTTTTAAATTCTTCATAACATTACCTCCAGACGTCACATGTAGTTTTTGAAACTACATTAAGTATATGCAAATATTACAACATATATTCAAAGATGTCAAGAGGCGGAAGGAAATTGGTGGAAAAATTTCGGGCAGGGGAAAACTTCCCCTGCCCGCTCTTGGTCGTACGCCCGTACGGGCGCATGCAGATATTTTGCTGTCTTATGCGCAGCCTATGGTCAGCAGGATGTTGGCGAACACCCGCTTCTCACCGGTGGAGATAGCGAGGACCACATCCGGTTGGCAGCACAGGTCGTAGTATTCAAAGCGTCCGACGCCGGAAAGCTTTAATCCCAGTTCTTCCTCGAATTCGGAGAAGATATCGGGAGTGGTGCCGTCGCCGGGGACCATGACCTCGGCTTTTTCGATCTCCACGACGGAGTGAACGGCCTTCAGCACGTCTGTGACAGTGGGAAGGCCGGGAGTCAGGCCCAGATAGATCTTCTCCGCATCGCCGCTTTTTTCCGCCAGCGGGTAATTGCCGTCGGCGATCAGGACCTTGCTGCCGTGTCCGCACAGGGACAGGGCCTTCATGATGCCGGGATGGATGCATTTGGTGGTAAGCATGGAAAAATCCTCCTTTTCTCTTTTCGGATTCGGGTGCCAAAAGCCGCCTTCAAAGTTGGCTGTCGTCAAATTGCACAATTAGGTTCGTTCTCTGCTCCAGTTCCGTGGACCTTGAATTTCTAAGCGTTCCAAGTTTGATCTGAGCAAGTTTTACGCAACCGGCTTATGATCCGCCGTCCATGGCGGCATAAGCCTTTTCTGGACGTCCCGTCCGGAAATTGCTGTTTTACGACCGGAACGCTAAGAAATTCTAAGGCCCATGTCAAGTCGCAGGATCGCGAACCATTGTGAAATTTGACGGCAACGAAGGCGACGGGCGGCTTTTGACGCCCGAATCTCTTTTGGGTAATTGCGAGATATGAAATTGTGGGAATATTTAACAGGTTTTTAAGTTCCGCGATCACCTTTTTTCTGGATCTTCTCTTATTTCTCGTCGTCGCGGAGCTTTCCGAGGGCTCCGCCGGGATGCCACTTCACATATTGCTGCGGAGAAACGTCTTTGTGTGCCTGCAGCGCCACGCTTAAAGCCTGCAGCACCAGGGTTTCGGCCAGGATGGACATGCGGGGAGCCCGGCCCATGGGACCGCCCTCCTTTTTTACACCGGCGAAGATGTGGACGGCGCTTTCTTTTGCCAGCCAGGAATCGGAATTTCCGCTGACGCCGATCACGCTGCAGCCATTGTTCTTGACGGCCAGCACGGTGGAACGCATCTCCGCCGTCTCGCCGCTGTTGGAGATGAAGATCACCACGTCGCCGGGAACAAGCTGTCCGCAGGAGCCGTGGACGGCTTCCGTGCCGTGGAGGAAATAGGCAGGATTTCCGGTGGAGGACATGAGAGACGCGATGTAGCCGGAAATATGTCCGGGCTTGCCGATGCCGGAAATATGGATCCGTCCGCCCTTCGCCTGGGATTCCAGGATCAGATCCGCGGCGTCCTCGATCTCGGAATAGTCCATGTGGTCGATGAAATCGCCAAGGTCATTTTTTACGGTGTCCAGGAAAAGATTATAAGCTTCCTTACATTTTGCTTCCATAAAAGAACTCCTTCTATAATAAGTACGGTTTGTGGATCCGGGCGCGGGATGTCAGCGGAGGACGGAGGTGTCGGGGGCGCTTCCGGCCTTCTCTTTGAGGAACGCCTCCACTCTGTCCAGAGTCGGAAGAGAGGGCATGGCGCCCATGGCGGATACGGTGAGCCCGGCAGTGTGGTTTGCGAAAAGGAGCGTCTCCTCATACCCCCAGCCGCAGCAGAGCCCCACGGAGAGGGCGCCCACGAAGGAATCGCCGGCTGCCGTCGGATCCACAGCCATGATGCCGTCCACGCAGGGGCTGTAGAAGAAGCCGTCTTTCTCCGTATCCAGGACCGCGCCGGACTCGCCCAGGGTGATGAGCACGTTCTTTACGCCCTTTTCCTTAAGAGCGGCGGTGGCGGCCTTCGCCTCCTCCATGTTCACATTCTTGCCATCATGGCCGATTTTTACGCCGACCATGTCAAAGGCCTCGTGTTCGTTGGGGGAAATGTAGGCCAGGTGAGAGAGAAGCTCGTCCGACAAAGGCGCGCTGGGCGCGGAATTCAGCATGACCGGAACGCCCTTTTCATAAGCGTAGGCGGCCACCAGCTCGTTGATCTCCATGGGAATCTCCAACTGGAGTACCACCAGGTCAAACTCCGCCACCTTCTCCTTCAAAAAGGCGATGTCGTCCGGAGTGATGCTCATATTGGAGCCTGACAGTACGATGATCCGGTTCACGGTCTGCTTGCCGGGGGCCTCCTCCAGGATGATGACGCTGCAGCCGGAGGGAAGCTCGTCGTCGTAGAGCACGTAATCGGTGTTGATCCCCGCCTCTTTGCAGGTTTTGATCATATCCTCGCCGTTGCCGTCATGGCCCAGCTTTCCCACCATGGTGACATCCGCGCCCAGGCGCGCCATCTGCACGGCCTGATTGGCCCCCTTGCCGCCGGGCGCCTTGGTAAAGGTCCCCCCCAGGACCGTCTGTCCCTCCCTGGGGAACACCTC
Organism: uncultured Lachnotalea sp.; assembly: GCA_947066815.1. Lineage (GTDB taxonomy): Bacteria > Bacillota > Clostridia > Lachnospirales > Lachnospiraceae > Lientehia. Next base: position 7,480 of record CAMSZT010000003.1, on the reverse strand, counting down.
CGTCGTCGCGATCTGATCCATGACGAAGCTGCCCACCACAAGAATTTTCGGTTTTGCCATTGTAAAAATCTCCTTCCCATAGTATAATCGTAAAAATAAAAACGTTTTTATTTTTCTGCATATTATTTTACCACAGATCAGTATTACTTGGCAAGGAGGGATTTATGGAACGGGACAAAAGCCACAGGGACGTGACCATCAAAGATGTGGCAAAACGGGCCGGCGTGGCCATATCCACCGTGTCGAGGGTGTTGAACGGGCTGGACAAGGTCAGTGCGAAGACGGAGAAAAGGGTGCGGGAGGCCGTGGCCGAGCTGGGCTATGTGCAGAATGCCCTGGCAGTTTCCATGGTGACCGGCCAGACGAAGACCGTTCTGATGGTGGTGCCGGATTTTACCAACGATTTCAACGGCTCGGTGATCCAGGGGGCGGAGGAGTATCTGAAAGCCCGCGGCTATACCATGCTGATCTCCTCCACCAGGGATTTTGAGGAGGAGGATTTTGAAAAGCTGTACCGGAGATTTTCCGGTCTCGCCGACGGGATCTTAGTGGTGCAGGGGAGTCCGGACCGGATGGATCATGCCCGCTGGGAAAAGCCTCTGGTGCTGATCGACGCCTATCGTCCCCAGGAGGATCATTATACCGTGGAGATCGATAACGAACGGGGAACCTTCCTTCTGACGGAAGAACTGATCAAGAACGGCCACAGACGGATCGGCCTCGTCGGCGGCATTCCCGGAGAGTCCGCCAGCGGCAGGCGGGTGGCCGGATATCTTTCGGCCATGGAGCATTTTGGCATTTTGGCGGACCGGCGTCTGATGGCCTTCGGAAGCCATTTTGAAGAGACGGGGAGCCGGGCGATGGCGGCCTTTCTCTCCCTGCCGGAGGGGGCGCGCCCCACGGGGGTGGTGGCCGTCAACAATCTGACCTGTGTCGGCTGCATGAAGGTTCTCGCAGAGCGGGGGATGCGGGCGGGCCGGGAGATCTCCCTGACAGCCTTCGACGACCACCTGCTGGCCCGCTATTCCGTACCGGGGATCACGGTGATCGAACGGCCCACCATTGAGATGGGGCGGGAGGGGGCGAAGGTGCTGCTTGCCCTTCTTTCCGGGGAGAGACCGAAGGAAAAACGGCTGCTTATGGAGAGCAGGCTTATCCGGAGAGGATCTGTCATCCCGATCGGGGAATGAGCAGGCGGTTACGAAACTCAAAATCCCCTTGCCCCCGCTTTCCGTTTATTATATAATAGAAGTAATTCACAGGCAGAAAAGCCCGGAGAAAAAATTGCAGCAGGAGGAGGCGGTTTTTAATTATGTTAAGAGTGGGGATGTTGACAAGCGGCGGCGACTGCCAGAGCTTAAACGCGGTGATGCGGGGCGTGGCAAAGGCGCTGTACCAGATGTACGATGATGTGGAGATCATCGGTTTTAAGGACGGCTACAAGGGCCTGATCTATATGAACTATCAGATCATGCAGCCCTGGGATTTTTCCGGTATCCTGACACAGGGCGGGACGATCCTCGGTACCTCCAGGCAGCCCTTCAAGCTGATGCGGGTCCACGATGAGAATGACCTGGACAAGGTTGAGGCCATGAAGCACACCTACCGGCAGCTGCGCCTGGAATGCCTTGTCATACTGGGCGGAAACGGCAGCCAGAAGACGGCGAACCTGCTCAGGGAGGAGGGGCTGAACATCATCGGCCTGCCCAAGACCATCGACAACGACCTCTGGGGCACGGATATGACCTTCGGTTTCCAGAGCGCGGTCGATATCGCGACAAATGCCATCGACTGCATCCACACCACGGCGGCGTCCCACAGCCGGGTGTTCATGATCGAGATCATGGGCCACGGGGCCGGATGGCTGACCTTAAATGCGGGCATGGCCGGCGGCGCCGATATCATCCTGATCCCGGAGATCCCTTATGATATCAATTCCGTCATCGGAGCCCTCAAGAAGAGGGAGCGGGAAGGCAAGTTTTTCTCCATCATCGCGGTGGCTGAGGGCGCGATCTCCAAAGAGGATGCGAAGCTTACCAAGAAGGAATTAAAGAAAAAGAAAGAAAAGGCCAAAAAGGACGGGAAGCCGGTCTATCCTTCCGTTGCCTATGAGATCGGTGCGCAGATCGAGGAGGCCTGCGGCATTGAGGTCCGCGTGACGGTTCCCGGCCATATGCAGAGGGGAGGCGTTCCCTGCGCATACGACAGGGTGCTTTCTTCCCGCCTGGGCGCGGCGGCGGCCAGGATGATCAGCAAGAAGCAGTACGGCTACATGGTGGCGGTCAAGAGCCGTGAGATCTCCAAGACTCCTCTGGAAGAGGTGGCCGGAAAGCTGAAGACTGTTCCCCCTGAATCCACCATCATCGGGGAGGCGCGCCTTCTGGGGATCAGCTTCGGAGACGAGCCCTACGAGGAGAAAGGGAAACGGAAATAAGGGCGGCAGGAGAGCAAGAGGTCTGCCGGTTTCCGGAAAAACAGATCAAAAACAGAGAGAAAAAGGCGGGGCGGGCCGGAAAGGCCCGCCCGCTCTTTGCACAAGGAGACACCGGCTGTTAAAGGAATATGGTTTTTTGCGCGGCGGGCGGGGAACTGTCTGGTACGGTCCTGTGCGGAGGGAAAGGATGGATCATGGCATACACGGCATTATACAGAAAATGGCGGCCTGCTGTCTTTGAGGATGTCAAAGGCCAGGATCATATTGTGACGACCCTGAAGAACCAGATCCGGACGGGGCGGATCGGCCACGCTTATCTGTTCTGCGGGACCCGCGGGACAGGGAAGACCACCATCGCGAAGATATTCGCCAGGGCAGTCAACTGCGAGCGGCCGGTGGACGGGGATCCCTGCGGGGAGTGTGCCGCCTGCCGTTCCATTGCCGCCGGAAATTCCGTCAATGTGGTGGAGATCGACGCGGCTTCCAACAACGGCGTGGACAATATCCGGGAGATCCGGGACGAGGTGCGGTATTCTCCCGCAGACGGAAAATATCGGGTCTATATCATCGACGAGGTCCATATGCTGTCCACGGGGGCATTCAACGCGCTTCTCAAGACATTGGAGGAGCCGCCCTCCTATGTGATCTTTATCCTGGCGACCACGGAGGCCCACAAGATCCCGGTGACCGTGCTGTCCCGGTGCCAGCGGTACGACTTCCGCCGGATCGGGGGGGAGACCATCACGGACCGGCTGGCGGAGATGGCCGCTGCGGAACAGATCGACGCAGAGGAGAAGGCCCTCCGCTATATCGCGAAAAAGGGGGACGGCTCCATGCGGGACGCCATCAGCCTTTTCGACCAGTGCATCGCCTTCCACTACGGCGAACGGCTCACCTACGAAAAGGTCTTGGAGGTCCTGGGGGCCGTGGACAATGAGGTGTTCAGCCGGTTTCTGCGGACTGTGGCCGGCGGGGACACGGTGGGGAGCCTGCGCCTCCTCGAGGAGATCGTGCTCCAGGGGCGGGAGCTTGCCCAGTTTGTGCTGGATTTTACCTGGTACATGCGCAATCTCCTGCTGTTTGAAGCCTCCGGCGGCGGGGAGAGCCTGGATGTGACGGAGGAGGATCTTGCGCGTCTTGGGGAGGAGGCGCAGCTGGTGGACGGTGGGACCCTGATGCGCTACATCCGTATTTTTTCGGAGCTGTCGAACCAGATGCGCTATGCGGCGGGAAAGCGGGTGCTTCTGGAACTGGCGGTGATCCGCCTCACAAAACCCCAGATGGAAGAAAATATGGATTCCGTCCTGCAGAGGTTAAGAGAGCTGGAAAAACGTCTGGACGAGGGAAATTTTGTCCTGCCGGAGGGGGCACAGCCGGGGGGAGGCGGGCAGGGGGCGGACAGCCCGGGGGCTGCCGGAGCCCCGGGGGAGGCGCGGGACAGCGCGGCCGGGCCGGGAGGCCGGGACGGCCGGCGGGAAGAGCAGGTGACGGTCCTTCCCAAAGCCCGGTATGAGGATCTGCAGCTTGTGAGAGAACAGTGGAGCCGGATCGCAAAGGCGCTGGGAGGAGCCGTCTGCCCGGCTCTTTTAGGGGCACAGGCAGAGCCCTTCGAGGACGGATGTATCATGCTGGATTTCCTGGATCCGAATCTTTACATGATCGGAAGCCGGGAGAGCGTGCTCTCGGAGCTTGAAAGCTATGTGCGGGACAATTTCCGGAGGGAGATCACCTTCCGGGCGCGTCTGCTTGCGGACGGCGAGAAAAAAGAAACCCGTTATATCAGCGAGGGAGAGCTGAAAGAAAAGATCCATATGGACATCGTGACGGAAAATGATTAGAATAGTAAAGAATGCAATAGGCAATTGCGAAACTCAAAAGTTTGCCGAATATCCTCGTAATTTTATGTTTCGCAATTGCCTAAAAGAATGCAGAACAGGAAGGAGTACAGATCTCATGGCAAAACGCGGCGGATTTCCGGGAGGAATGCCCGGCAATATGAACAATCTGATGAAGCAGGCCCAGAGGATGCAGAGGCAGATGGAGGAAGCCCAGAAGGAATTTGAGACGAAGGAGTTTACGGCGGCGGCAGGCGGCGGCGCCGTGGAGGTGACGGTCTCCGGAAAGAAGGAGATCACCTCGGTGAAGCTGGCGGAGGAGGTCGTGGACCCGGACGACATCGAGATGCTTGAGGATCTCATCATGGCGGCGGCCAATGAGGCGCTGCGGCAGATGGAGGAGGCCTCGGCGGCCAACATGTCCGGCCTGGCGGGAGGACTTGGCGGCCTTGGCGGAGGGTTTCCGTTCTGATGGATTACTACAGCAGTAAGATCACGGCTCTGATCGATGAATTTTCCAGGCTTCCGGGCATCGGCGCAAAGTCGGCCCAGAGGCTTGCTTTTCATGTGATCAGCATGCCGGAGGAGAGGGTAAACGGCCTGGCCCAGGCTCTCGTGGAGGCCCGGAGGGGCGTTCGCTATTGTAAAGAATGCTTTACGCTGACAGACGACGAGCTCTGTCCCATCTGTGCCAGTGAGAAGCGGGACCACGGCACCATCATGGTGGTGGAGAACACCAGGGATCTGGCGGCTTATGAAAAGACCGGCCGTTACGAGGGAGTCTATCATGTGCTCCACGGGGCCATCTCCCCGGCTCTCGGCATCGGGCCGGCGGATATCCGGCTGAAAGAACTGATGACCAGGCTGGCCGGCGATGTGAAGGAGGTCATCATTGCCACCAATTCCAGTCTGGAGGGGGAGACCACGGCTATGTATCTGAGCAAGCTGATCAAACCCACCGGGATCCTCGTGACCAGGATCGCCAGCGGTGTGCCCGTGGGCGGCGATCTGGAATACATCGACGAGGTGACGCTCCTGCGCGCCCTGGAGGGGCGGACCGAGCTGTAAAAGGATATCGTGAACGGCAAAATTTACACCTGTACGGTTAGAATGTCTTGTTCTGTCTCCGTCGGGAAACAGCCGCTTGAAGCAGACGATAGGCAGATTTTGCAGGTTTTGCGAGCATCGTTATGAGCACTTAGCGACCGTAGTCTGGTCGCTTACGTACGATACATGCAAAGCACTTAGCGAGGTTTTTTCGAGCTTTAGTGCTTTGTATAGCGTCACCGAACCGGCTGACCCGCTTTGAGGGAAGCAGGTTCGGTGACAATAGGCGGCGCAGCAAAACCAAAAAATCAACGTGTCTGCGAAACCGGCCGTTCCCTGACGGAGACATGGAAACCCTTCAACCGCACAGGTGTAAATTTTGCCGTTGGGTGCAGGCTACCGGAACACGGCCTGCACCAGCACCATGTAGAGGACGGTCCCGCCGCCGATACTTAAGAGCAGGCTGTGCTTCCATTTGTGGGCCAGGACCACGAAGAGGCCGGCCAGAAGCTCCGGAAGGCCGAAGGGCCGGGAGAGGAATTCCACATCCTTAAAACAGTATATGATCAGCATCCCCATGATGGCGTAGGGGAGGACACGCCCGAGATAGAGTACGAAATCGGGCGTTTTTTTGTTGGCCGGGAACAGGAGAAAAGGCAGGAGCCTGGTGAAAAAGGTGGCGGCGGCCACGGTGAGGATGGTAAATACCACGGACATCACAGAGCCTCCTTTCTTCTCAGCAGAGTCAGGGATAGGAGCAGACAGCCCATGGCCACGGGGATGAACCAGTCCACGCCGAAGAGCAGCCGGCAGAAGACGGTGACGGAAAGCCCCAGGAGAGCCGGCAGATGATTTTTGCTGCTCTCCCACTGTTCCACAAAAATGACCAGGAACAGGGCCGTCATGGCAAAGTCGATCCCCGTGGAATCAAAGGGGATCAGATGGCCGGCCAGGCAGCCGACGATGCCGCCGAGGATCCAGTAGCTGTGGTTTAAGAGGGCGATGAAAAAGAAGAACCATTTCCGGTCCACCCCCTCCGGCACTTTTACAGAGCAGAGCAGGGAATAGGTCTCGTCCGTCAGGGAAAAGATCATATAAGGCTTCAGAGGACCGCTTTCCCGGAATTTTTCCAGCATGGAGAGCCCGTAAAACAGATGCCTGGCATTGACTGTCAGGGTGATGAAGACGGTGGAGACCAGGTTAAAGGGGGCACTTAGGAGCGGGATGGCGACAAACTGCATGGCGCCGGCATAGATGGTCACGCTCATGAAGACGGCCCATCCCACGTGGAACCCCTCGCTGGCAAGGAGGACGCCGAAGGCGATCCCCAGGAACAGATAGCCCATAAAGACAGGAAGGGTCAGCGGAAAAGCTGCCCGGAACGCTTTTTTACGCATGGAAAGCTCCTTTCGTGTTCTCTGCAAATCCTGAGACCTGCAATTGCCTGCCTCTATTATAGCTATTGACGGTTCTGTATGCAACAGTTTGAAAAAAACAGATAATTTAGAAAAATTAAACATTTATATCAATTAACAAAACAGAAAAATTTAAAAAATCAAAAAAATACGTTGACAAATGGATTGAAGCGTGCTATCATAAGAACATAACAAAAAACAAACAATCTTCAAGGCAAAAGAAACTTCAAAGAAATCTGACGAGAAAGGATTTCAGGAAAACAGACAGGTGTAAAGAAACCGGTTCTGGTAAAATCATTCCGAAAGAATAGAAGGATTCGTGGCGGCTGCATAGGAATATCGGTCAATATGAGACAAAAGGTCGGTCGGGGTGATAAATAAGTTTTTTCCGACAAGAGAGACACGGAGCAGACAAGATGCAGAAGTTGTCAATGGAAGCTTTGAAGGATTGGAGCCTGATGAAATGGGAAGGAGGAGATTCCACTGGACACAGAATTCACACAACTGAAAACTCCATATGATCTTCAGTTGATGAAAGAGAAATCCTGTTGGAACCGCCTTCATCATATAGAGAGAAGATAAAAGCGTAAGAATCCGAATCAGTATATGTAAGTATACAGATCGAAGCAGAGAGATCGGATCAGATGTGATACATCGACGGAGATCAGGAGTTTTCAGTAGTGGATATTTGGAACCTTTATCGGAAACAGAGCAGGAGCTTTCAGAGAATCCGTGTATGGCATCACCTG
>CAMSZT010000002.1 GCA_947066815.1 uncultured Lachnotalea sp. | reverse complement strand
GAGGTTTTTTTTTTCGTGCGGCAGAAGAAAAAAAAAACCTCTGCATACCATGAATAGCAGAGGACTCCTCTTCCGAGTGCACTTGGATATGTAGAGCAAAAATAAGGAGACCATTTTATGGCAGACAGTAAACGCTTTTGCTTCGACACGAAAGAATACCTAAACACCTTCTACTGCATTTTAGATCAGATGGTCCGGGAAATGACGACGGCCAACCTGACGGAAAGCATCTCCAACAATTTCATCGTCCAGATGATCCCCCACCACCAGGCGGCCATCCAGATGTCTGAAAATCTTTTAAAGTATACGGACTGGTGCCCCCTAAAGACCATCGCCGAACAGATCATTGACGAACAGACCAAAGGCATCGCCGAGATGGAGGCCCTGCTCGGGGACTGCTCCTGCCTCCTAAACTGCGAAAAGGACATCTGCCTCTACGACCGCCGCACCTGCCAGATCATGGAGATCATGTTCACCGACATGGAATTTGCCAAACAGACAGATTCCATTGACGCCAACTTCATGTTTGAGATGATCCCCCACCACCTGGGCGCCGTCTCCATGGCGGAAAACGCCCTCCACTATGAGAGCTGCGACGGGCTGACGCCCATCCTGGAATCCATCATAGCCTCCCAGAGGCGGGGAGTGCGCCAGATGCAGGGACTGCTGCGGCGGATCGGGTACAGTATGCAGGCGTGAATACATGCGCCCTGCGCCGTTAAACGAAAATATAAATCCAAAACACAGCGGCAAGGCAGAGAATCCCTGCCGGCCGCTGTTTTTTCCGAAGATCCGCTTCTGATAAACCTTTGATAACCCTTTCCGGTGATAGTCTTTACCGTGATCTCATCGCTTCCCCGATATTCCGGAGCGCCGCCTTTAACTGTCCGTCGGAGGCCGCAAAGGAAAACCGCATCCGCCCTCCGGCAGTTTCCCCGTAAGAAATCCCCGGTACCCCCACGACCCTGGCTTTTTCCAGTATAAAGTCACAGACCTGTACCGAGTCCATGCCGGGGATGTCAAAATCCGTCCAGGCATAGAAGGCCCCTTCCGGCAGCCTGCACTTTACTCCCGGGATCTCATTTAATCTTTTTACAAACAGATCCCGCCTGTGCTCGTACTGCCTGCGCATCTGTTCGATCTCATCCCCGCATTCAAATACCTTTACGGCCGCCTTCTGGATAAAACCGCTGACACAGCTTATGGTGTGCTGGAAAAGCTTTCCGGCCACTCTGGCGATCTCCTGTGAGGCTGCCAGATATCCGATCCTCCAGCCTGTCATAGCCGCGCTTTTGGAAAAACCGTTTTTTGCTGACATCCAGAGAAACCGGCAGCACCGCATTGGTACTTCTGGTACTGAAGGGGGTGACCCATACGGGCGGAAGCTTCTTCATGACGCCAAAGGGAGATTTTCTGCAGATGATGAAATACAGGAGCGGGTAGACGCACAGCAGCTGGAGCAGCCCCGCCCCGCAGGCCGTGCCCACAAATTTTGCCATCGGCCGGATCACGTCGATCTCGTAGTTGGACATGGTATCGCAGCCCAGCGAGAAAATACCGATCGGCGCGATCGTGAGGACTCCGTCCAAAATTTTTGCCAGCCATCTGCTCATGCTCTCAAAGCCATTTGTCAGAATGATCCTGTGCTTTTTCTCCAGATGCAGGATCGCAATTCCGGAGGCCACGGCGATCTCATGATCTTACTTAATCTCTTCATTCTGTTTCTCTCCCTTATTCTTTTGACTGTAAATGGTGGTAACCCAATTGCTCCCTCGCCTCTCTCAGGCTGCTGCCGGCCTTCACCCCGGCTATGATCTTCTGCTCCGTGTCCTCAATGCTCTTTGCAAGGGCCAGGACCTTCTCCGCCGTTTTTTCCGGGACCACCACGCCCGAATCATCCCCCGGCAAAGCCAGATCCATCGCCTTGTGGAACATCAGGTTGTCCCCGGCCGGGACCCGGACCGTAAACGCCGTTCCCAGAAGCGGGGCCCGGTTGACCGGACGGATCTCGGCGGAAACCGCCGCCATCCGGGACATGCAGTCGTCGACATTTGCGGCAGGAAGTCCCTTAAATGCTTCCACCAGGCCTTTGTCCGGTCTTGCATGATCGAGTCTAAATTTCCATGCCTCCCTCATCATTGACCTCCTCCTTTTTTTCAAATATCATTTTGATATATTGATTTTATTGGGATTCCATTATATAATCCAATACATATATTTATATATTATACATATGATTTATCCTATGTTTAGTTCGTGTTTTGTTCTTTTACGGGGGAGGATCTCCATCGGCGCCTCCACCTACTTCTGCAGCAATATCCTGCCGTCTCTGATGAAAAGCTTTTCCCAAAAATATCCCGGCATCCAGTTTTCCGTCACAGAGGACAGTTACACGCCGAACCTGAAAAAAGCCCTGAGAAAGGGCGGCATCGATCTTGCCATGTCCAGCAATACCTATCCGGAAAATGAGTTCGACTGCCGGATCTATGAGAGAGAAGCTCTGATCCTGGCGGTCCCGGCCGCTGTGTTTCATCACGCGCGTCAGGAGAGCGCCTGTTCAAACACCCCGAGAAGCTGCTCTTTATGAAAAGGCTTATCCACAAAGCCCTTGGCCCCGATGGCCCTGGCCCTCTCAAAGGTATCGTCGTAGGCCAGGGACGAGACCACGACGATCTTTGCCTCCGGATGTTCTTTCAGGATCATCTCGGAGGCGTCCAGCCCGTCCATCCCCTGCATGATGATGTCCATGGTCACCAGATCAGGCTTCACTTCCCCATACCGGGCGATCGCGTCCTCCCCGCTCCGGCAGTATGCCGCGATCTCATAGTCCGTACCCTTCAAAAGGTCCTCCAGCTGTACCCGCACCAGACGGGAATCGTCTACCACCATAATCCGTTTACTCATCTTTTATGCCCCCTTCTTCTCCGTCTTCCCTTGAAACCGCCCCGTCCTCCCCGGAACAGGGCACATGGTGTATGAACTGCGCGCCTCCAAAGTACTCGTCCGAGTAGGTCAGCATGAATTGGATCTCCCGCCCCTCGGGCTCATAGCGCCCCCGGTAAAACTCGGGCGGGCCAAAATGGGCCGGAACCTTCGTGGCCCGGAACATCACCCCGGCGATCCTTCCGCAGAGCACGTTGAAATACTCCTTGCTGAACTCCTCCAGATCCTCGGGACTGACCGACTCCTCGTGAAACGAATTGCTCGCCATCCGGGATAAAAGCCCCGTGTCGGCACAGAGCGTGAGACTGGTGCGGAATCCCCTGTCAAAGGTGATCTGGACCGTGCAGAGGTCCTCCCCCGGCGACTGGTCCCCCTGATGCAGGCGCACGCCCGCCGTGCGCTCCGTCACATCCTGGACCGCCTCGTCCAGGATCCGCTCAAGCTCCTCCTTCGTCATGGCAGTGTTCATCTCACACGCCCTCCTTTCTTCCTCACGGCGTTTCCAATCCTGTTTTTTCCTGCTCAAAGACCCGGCCGATCCTTTTATGCAGCTCCGCGGAGGCGAACGGCTTCAGCAGATAATCGCAGATCCCCAGCCTGCCGCTTTCCAGGACCGCGTCCTTCGTCTCCACGCCGGTAAGCATGATCACCGGTATGTCCCTGCACTCTTCACGGTTCCGTATCTCCCGCAGCGTCTCGATGCCGTCCTGCTGCGCCATCTGTATATCCAGAAGGATCAGATCCGGCTTCTCCAGCTCCAGGTATCTAAGGGCCCGCATCCCCGAATTGACCGTGATCACCTCATAAGCATCCCGCAGGATGCCGGAAATCCGCGTCAGGACGATCGCACTGTCATCCACCGCTAAAATACGCTTTTTTGAACTTTCTTCCGTCTGGCTCATTGACCCTCTTCCTCCTTTTCAAGCAGGCCAAGCAACTGGCCCAGCCTCTCCTCCGCATCGTCATCCTCATATAGCCTCAATTGTTCCCGTATCCCCAGGAGCCGCTCCTCCACGTCCTTTGGCAGCTCGTGGGACAGCATCTCCTCCACCGTCTCCGCACATTTCTGGGACCGGAAATGCTTCAGTTCCTCCAGAGCCGCCGCCGTCTCCCCTCTGAGCTCCTCCTTTGTCAGACGGGGAAGCTTTTCCTTTCCCCCGCCCTCCTGACCGCGGCACTCCAGAAATCGTCCGATATTCGCCAACAGGTCCTCATATTCCGCCAGCAGGCGGGGAAATCCCCTCTCGATCGATTCCCTGTCCCCCTGCACGGCGGCATTTTCCTGCTCGCGGGCCATTTCAGAGACTTTCATGGCCCCGATATTGGCGGAGGCGCTCTTCAGCCCGTGCACCTCGATCTGATAGCGCAAAAGATCGGTCTCCACCACCTCGCACAGAAGCTGTGTCTTCCGTTTTCCGTCGACGCAGTAGAGATCCAGCAGTTCGACAAACCCCTTTTCATCGCCGGAATAATATTCCATCGCGGCGTCCATATCCACCCCTTCGATCTGAAATGCCTCCGGGTTCAAGGGCTTGTATTCCTCCTCCGGCTCTTCCGTCTGCCTGTATTTCTCCGGCACCCAGCGCAGCAAAAGCCTGTTCAGTTCCGCCCGGTCAAGGGGTTTCGCGATAAAGTCCTGGAAACCGCACTCCAGAAAACGTTCCCGCATGCCCTCCATGGCGTTGGCGGTCAGGGCGATGATCACGGGGGCCGTCCCGTTCTCTCCGCAGTCCCCGCGGATGATCTGCGCCGCCTCGACGCCGTCCATGTCCGGCATCATGTGGTCCATAAAAATGAGGTCGTACCGGTTTTCCCGCACCAGCTCGATGGCCTCCGGGCCGCTTCCCGCCTCCGTCAGGTCGAAGGCGTAGTTTTTCAAAAAGCTCCTGGCCACCTTGCGGTTGACCACGTTGTCGTCGACAATGAGCACCTTGACGCCGGGTGCGGCGAACAAGTCCGTCACCTTCTGTTCCGTCTGGGGCAGCTGCGGCATCTCGGAGACCGGCCGTCTGTCCACGATCTTCTGGGGAATGGTGATCGTGACCCCCGTCCCTTTTCCATAGACGCTCTTCACGTCGATGGCCCCCTCCATCAGTTCCACCAGCTGCTTCACAATGGCAAGGCCCAGCCCGGTTCCCTCCACGCTCCGGTTCCGCTTGGAGTCCAGCTGCCTGAAATCCTCGAAAATATTGCCCAGATCCTCCTCTTTAATGCCGCACCCGGTGTCTTCCACATAGAAGGTGAGCAGCTCCTCGTCCTCGTTCCTCCCGGGCTTCCCGGTGATGTAGGCCCGCACATATCCTTTCTTTGTGAATTTTATGGCGTTGCTGAGAATGTTGAGCAGGATCTGTTTGATCCTGCCGTCATCGCCGTTGTAGCGGCAGGGTATGGTCTCGTCGCACTCATATTTTAAGATCAGCCCCTGCTGGGAGGCCGCCATGTCCATCATGCCCATGATCTCATCCACCATGTCTTTTATGTAGTAATTCACGTTCACCAGTTCCATCTTGCCCGCCTCCACCTTGGACAGATCCAAAATGTCATTGATGATCGTCAGCAGGTTTTTGGCCGCGGACTGCACATCCTTGGCATAGCCGTAGATCTCCGTGTCCCCGCACTCCTCCATGATGATGTCATTCAGGCCGATGATGGCGTTCATCGGGGTCCGTATCTCGTGGGACATGTTGGCGAGGAATTCGCTCTTCGCAATGCTGGCCTTCTCCGCCTGGCGCCGCACACGCTTGATCTCATTGATATAGGCCTTGATGTCGGTCATGTCCAGGATCAGAATGACACAGCCCTGTTTCCTGCCGTTCTCGTCCACGATGTGCTTGCTGTGGCTCTCGTAGTGCTGTCCCCCGATGGAAAAGCTCTGGGGGATGTCCTCGTTCAGCATCTCCTCGCGGAAGCCCTCCACGACCCGGATGTTCTCCCCCCGCTTATGGACGGACAGGCCGGTGAAGATATCCGCCGCCGCCCGGTTGTAGCTGACCAGCCGGTCATGGTCATCCAGGGCGATCACGCCGTCTCCCATGCTCTCCAGGACCTTTTCCGCCGCCAGATGGCGGAAGTCATAGTTGCGGCGGCTCCAGACCACGATGACCACCATGGACATGGAGATGGTCAGCGTCACCGGCGTGAAATCAAATACGACCACCAGCTTGCAGACATAGGCGATCAGCACGATGACCGGCAGGGTGGAAATGGCAAGGATCGTCCAGTACTGACGGTTGACCTGCCGGTCCGACCGTTCACGGATCGCCCGCACCAGCGTGCAGATACACAGGACGTAGGGAATGATGATATGGGCGACCGTAAAAAACAGATACAGCGGGCCATAGCTGAGATCGATATGATAAAATCCTCCCACGCCGGCCACCCACCGGACGTCCCGGTAGAACAGTCCGTTCCAGTTGCAGATGACTGAGGGCAGGGATAAGAAGCTGACCACGCCGAGGATCCTCAAAAGCTCCTTCGGCGGGGCGATATCGCAATAGATATAGAGAAACCAGCAGTAACATAGCGGCGTGAAGGCGGAGCCCATCTTTTCCATGGTCACCGCCGTCATGGCCGCCTCCACCGTGGGGGCCAAAAGTTCCAGCAGATACCCCAGGTTCTGTACCAGCGAGCCGCACATGATCATGATCAGAAGCTTCTGCTCCCTGGCCCCGTCCCCGTCGAGCAGGAGGAATAACGCCACCGCCGTCAGGCAGATACCAAAACACTCCAGTGCGATGACTGCATTTACCATATGTTCCTTCCTCCCCGCTTGCGACTTCCTCCGCCGTCCCGGCAGAGCTCCTCTGCTAAAAATACAATAAATATAGGCGAATGTCAAGGAATACCTTGAGGTTCCACATGTTTGTGACCGAAGGCATTATTATGATTTCATTCCAGCCTGATGACCACATACTCACAGTGCTCCTCCGTCCGGAAGGGGTAGCCCCAGCCGGTAAAGCCGGAGGACACGATGATCCGGCAGTCCCCCTCCCGGTATTCGCCGTAATTGAGGGTGCCGAACAGCTCCGAAAAGACGCCGATAGGCCACATCTGTCCCGCATGGGTGTGGCCAGAGATCAGAAGGTCCACCCCCGCCGCCGCATTCTCCGATACCCCAACGGGCTGATGGTCCGCCATGATAATGAACCGGTCTCTGTCCGCATCCTTTAAGATCTCTTCCGGGGAGGCCCGGCCGGTGACATTGCCCCAGGCGGCGTCTGCCCGGCCGGAGAGCAGAAGATCCTCCCCCAGCTCTACCGCCTCATCCTCCAGGATCGTGATCCCGTTCTCCCGGATGGCCTCCGCCAGCTCGCTGTCCGCATAGGTGGGCCGGTCCGTATAGGGCTGTCTGTCATGATTGCCGTACACATAGTAGACCCCGTACCGGCTCCCGATGCCGCCCAGCACCCGAAAAACCTCCTCCATGTCCTCCTTTGAGGTGCCCTCCTCCACGATATCCCCGGCCAGCACCACCAGATCCGGCCCCTCCCCGTCAATCTCCTCCGCCGTTTTCCTGAGCAGCTCCTTATCCTGGATCGTCCCGTAGTGGGTGTCGGTGATGAGGACCAGCTTATAGCTTCTCCCCATTCTCCTCCCCGTCTCAACCCGGTACTCCGTCCGCACGATGCGGCCCATGTTGAATGCACCGTAGCCGAGCATCGCCGCCGTGATGAGCACCGGCAGAAGGCCGCACCGGCAGAGGAACCCCGCTGCCCCAAGCAGGCGGTTTTTTTTCCACCCCTTCTTCCTGTGCTCTTCCCTCTCCGTCCTGTTCCGCCTCCGGAAAAACAGCCGGAGCAGGGCCGCAAAAAGCTCCACCAGGAAGGCCACGGCCAGAAGGTGCAGAATCACCATGGTCCTGGCGCTCCAGAAATTGCTGCAGAGGGCCGCAAACACCAGGGCAAAGACCACGTTCAAAAGCCTTGCCCGCCGTTTCTCCATCTCCGGCTTCCAGAAAGCCAGCAGCCTTCTCACATAAAAATAAGAACATACCCCCGCAAGCGCCGCCGGCAGCGCCCGGAACATCAGATAATAAACAGCCATTTCCTGTCCTCCTGCCTGTAAATTTCCATAAAGAGCAATGCCCCTCTCCCATACTGTCAGTATATACCTTCAAGCACACTTGAAGTCAAGACTGGAAATTTTTTCTGTTGAAGGGGACTCTCCCTTTTGCTATACTGGTATAGTATTTGTTTTCCACGACCCATACGGCTTAGGGAAACGGCGATCTGATCGGCGTTTCCTTAGGAACCAGAATTTCAGGAGACCTGTATGAAGACCATCGCAGTCATCGACGACGACATCCATATCGGAAATATGCTGGAGGAGATCCTCGCCAGGGAGGGCTATGGCACCCTGCGGGCCTATTCCGGCACGGAAGCCCTGCTCCTTCTGGAGCGGGAGCGGCCGGATCTCATCCTCCTGGACCTGATGCTCCCGGGGCTTTCCGGGGAGGAGGTCTTAAAGAAGATCTCCGGCATCCCGGTCATCGTCCTGAGCGCCAGGGCCGGCATCCAGGACAAGGTGGCGCTCTTACTCGGCGGGGCCGCCGACTATATGACGAAGCCCTTCGACACCAGGGAGCTTTTGGCCCGCATCGCCGTGCAGCTTCGGAATGCCACCTCCGCGTCCTCCGGGCTTTTCACCTTCGGCGCCCTGTCCTTAGACACGGTAAGCCATGGCGTCTCTCTGAACGGCACGCCTGTCCGTCTCACCAGGACAGAATACGCGATTTTAAAGCTCCTGATCCGAAATCCCGGCCAGGTCCTCACCCGCTCCCTGCTCTTAGAGCAGATCAGCCAGGACACGCCCGACTGCACCGAAAGCTCGTTAAAGATCCACGTGAGCAACCTGCGCAAAAAACTGAAGCAGATCGACGGGGCCAGCCACATCGAGGCCGTCTGGGGTATCGGATTCCGCCTCATCTGAGCGGGATTTCCCTATCTTCTTTACGATTTCTTTACCCTTTCCTTTACCGTTTTCTTTACCATCCTGCGCTATCATTTATCCCAGGATCCGAAACCCGCGGGTTCCGGTCCGGCAAGGATAAAGGAGGTTTTTATTTTATGGAATACGTTCTGACCGCCGATTCTCTGACCAAGAGATACCGGCATTTCAAGGCCCTGGACCATCTGTCCCTGCACATCCCGAAGGGCGCCATTTACGGCATGGTGGGAAGGAACGGTGCGGGAAAAACCACGCTGATCCGCATCATCTGCGGCCTGCAGGAGGCGACGGAGGGGGAATACACCCTCTACGGAAAGCGAAATACGGACCGGGACCTTTACAAGTCCAGAAAGCGGATGGGGGCCGTAGTGGAAACGCCCTCCATCTATCTCGGCATGACGGCCGAGGAAAATTTGAAGGAGCAGTACCGGATCCTGGGAATGCCTTCCTTTGCGGGGATCCGGGAGCTCCTGGAACTGGTGGGCCTGGAGGACACCGGAAAGAAGAAAGCAAAGAATTTTTCCCTGGGGATGCGCCAGCGGCTGGGCATCGCCCTCGCCCTCTGCGGGGAGCCGGATTTTCTGGTGCTGGACGAGCCGATCAACGGCCTGGACCCCCAGGGGATCATCGAGATGCGGGAGCTGATCCTAAAGCTCAACCGGGAACGGAAGATCACCTTTTTGATCTCCAGCCACATCCTGGACGAACTGGCCAGGCTGGCCACCCACTACGGCTTCGTGGACGGCGGCCGCATGGTCAAAGAGTTAAGTGCCAAGGAACTGGAGGAAGCCTGCCGCAAATGTATGCGGGTGGATGTCACCGACGTGAAGGCCCTCTCCCGCACCCTGGATCAGATGGGTCTTGACTACAACGTCATTTCCCACACCCAGGCGGACATTTTCGCCCAGGTGAACCTCTCCGACCTGGTCCTGGCCCTGGACCGGGAAAACTGCCAGGTCCTCACGGCCTCGGAGCGGGACGAGAGCCTGGAGAGCTATTTTATCAGTCTGGTAGGAGGTGCAAGCCATGAATAGGTTGTTGTCTGCGGGATTCGTCCGCCTGAAAAAAGAAAAGTTTCTCTGGATCGCCGTGATCTTCATGGCCCTCTTTGGAATTCTCATGTCCTACAACGCTTACCAGTATAAGCAGGAATATGGCCTGGAGCCTTCCCTCGGCCAAACGCTCTTCGCCTACGGGCAGTTCGTCGGCATCCTCGCCTCCGTCTTTTCCGGCCTGTTCCTGGGCACGGAATACAGTGACGGAACCATGCGGAACAAGCTGATCGCCGGACACAGGCGGATCACCGTCTATCTCTCCGGCCTGATCTTGAACGTGACTGCGGCCCTCCTGATGGTCCTCTCCTTCCAGCTCGCCCTCTTTGCTGCGGGCGCCCTGCTTCTGGGACTGGAACCGTTCTCCGTCGACACGGGATTCCTTCTCTTCCATCTGGCGGGAGGGTTTCTTCTGACGGTGGCCTACTGTGCCATTTTCACCTTCATCAGCATGCTGGTCCAGAAACGGGCCGTCGCCTCCGTGACCGCCATTCTCGTTTCCTTCATTCTGCTGTTTGCCGGCGCCATCGTCCTGTCCCGCCTGTCTGAGCCGGAATATTACAGCAACTACAACATCACCATGGATTCGGGAGACGTCGTGGAGACAGAACGGGAACCCAATCCCCATTATCTCAGGGGAACGGAGCGGAAGGTCTATGAATTCCTTCTGGACTTCCTGCCCGGCGCCCAGTCCCTCCGCCTCTCCGAAGGCGGTCTGGACCACTGGCAGCCTCTGGCTTATTCCCTGCTCCTTGCGGTTTTCTTCACCGGCGGAGGAATCCTGCTCTTTAAGAGAAAAAATCTGAACTAAATCGGAAGGACGGCGGTCCGTCTTTTCCGGGGAGGGAATCTCATGATCTGGCTTTCCTGTTTCTGCATCCTGCTGTGCCTGCTCCTTCTTGCCCTGATCTTCAAGGTTGCGGCTCTTCACCGGGGCACCGACGAGATCCGGCAGGAGCTTCTTTCCTGGTTTGACAGCGATACCAACACGGTCCTCACCCTCTCCTGCCGGGATCGGCACATGCGGCGGATGGCGGCTGACATCAATGGGGAGCTTCGCCGTCTGCGCGCCGTGCGGCTGACCTTTGAGCAGGGCGACCGGGAGCTGGGGGAATCCATCACCAACCTCTCCCACGACCTGCGCACGCCCCTCACCGCCATCCTGGGCTATCTGGATCTTCTGGATTATGTGGAAAAGCCGGAGCAGGTATCGCGATATCTCTCCATGATCCGGAACCGGGCCGAGTTCTTAAGACAGCAGACCGAGGATCTGTTCGGCTATTCCGTCGTCAAATCCGTGCCCGAGGGGGAGGTCTCGCCTCTCTCTCTGAACCGGATGCTGGAGGAATGCCTGGCCTCCTATTACGGCGCCCTGGCCGGCGCCGGGATCACGCCCGAGATCTCCCTCCCGGAACAGACGGTCACGAGGTGCCTAAACCGTTCTTCCCTGACCAGGATCTTCGACAATATCATCGGCAATGCCTTAAAATACAGCGGCGGCGACCTCTCCGTGGTCATGGACGAGGCCGGGACCATCGTCTTTTCCAACCAGACGAAAGCGCTTGACCCGGTGACGGCCGGACGGCTCTTTGACCGGTACTACACCGTGGAGTCCGGACAGAGAGGCTCCGGGCTGGGCCTTGCCATCGCCAGGCTTCTGACGGAGCGGATGGGCGGGGAGATCTTGGCCGATTACCGGGAGGGACGGCTGTTCATCACGCTGCGGTTTCCGGAGGAGTGAAGAAAGAGGGGCCTGTCCATCCGGACAGGCCCCTCCTGTTATGCTTCTGCGCTCACGGCACAGCTTCTTATTTCACCAGTGCGACCGTCTCCTGCATAATCGCCAGTTCCTCGTTGGTGGGAACCACGGCCACCTTCTTTGCGGAGTCGTCCGCGGAGATGACCACCTCTTTGCCGCGGCAGTTGTTCTTCGCCGCGTCGATCTTGACCCCCAGATATCCGAAGTACTCGCAGATCTTCTCCCGGACCAGGGGCGCATTCTCGCCGATGCCCGCCGTGAAGGCGATGGCGTCCACGCCGTTCATGGCCGCCACGTAGGAGCCGACGATCTTCGCCACCCGGTAGCAGAAAATGTCGATGGCGTCCGCCGCCAGCTGGTTGCCGTCGCCCATAGCCTCCTCCAGGTCGCGGAAATCGCTGGAGAGGTTCTTGGTCAGGCCCAGCACGCCGGACTTCTTGTTGAGGATGTTGAGCATCTCGCTGACGCTCTTCCCTTCCTTATTGCAGATGTACTCCACCACGGCGGGATCGATGTCGCCGGAGCGGGTCCCCATCACAAGGCCCTCCAGGGGAGTTAAGCCCATGCTGGTGTCCACGCACTTGCCGTCCTTCACCGCGCTGATGGAGGCGCCGTTTCCGAGATGGCAGACGATGACCTTGGAATTTTCCGGATCCAGACCCAGGAACTTGATGGTCTCCTTGGACACAAAGCTGTGGGAAGTTCCGTGGAAGCCGTATTTCCGGATGTGATATTTCTCATAATACTCGTAAGGGATGCCGTACATGAAGGCCTTGGTGGGCATGGTCTGATGGAAGGCGGTGTCGAACACGGCCACGTTGGGCTTGCCGGGCATCAGCTTCTGGCAGGCGTAGATCCCCTTCAGGTTGGCAGGGTTATGCAGGGGCCCAAGGTCGCAGCACTCCTCCACCACCTTAAGCACCTCATCCGTGATGATGCAGGACTGGGTGATCTTGGCGCCGCCGTGGAGCACCCGGTGTCCGATGGCGTCCACCTCGTCCAGGGTCTTTAACACGCCGGTCTTCTCATTGACCAGAGCGTCCAGCACCATCTGGATGGCCTCGGTGTGGGTGGGCATGGGAGCCTCGGTCACTTCTTTCTCGCCGCCCGCCGGCTGGTAGATCAGGCGTCCGTCGATGCCGATCCTCTCGCACAGGCCCTTGGCCTGAACCTGCTCTGTCTCGGAATCGATGATCTGATATTTCAGAGAAGAGCTTCCGCAGTTGATGATCAATACTTTCATGAATGGTTTCCTCCTGGTATATTCCGCATTTTTGTGCAAAAACACAATTACCTTTATTTTATCTCTTTCCGGCTTTTCTGTAAAGGAGATTTTCCTTTTAAATTTTCCTGTCCAAATCTTTCTTATCTATAAACAATCTATTAAATGTTCATACTTTGATTGACTTCGTCAAACGATTTGTTATACTACATATAACACAGACCCACAAGGAGGAACCCATGAAAGAAGTACAGCCCCCCAAAAAACCGATTGTATTCTATTACCTGATCGCCCTCGTTGTCCTGCTCCTGCTCAATTCACTCTTTTTTCCAAAGATGTTCAGCGCCAGGGTCACGGAGGTGGACTACGGTGAATTCCTCTCCATGGTGGAGAAGGGCGAGGTCGGACAGGTGGAGATCAAGGCCAACGAGATCATCTTTTCCGACAAAGGCATCGAGCCTTCCTATTATAAGACCGGGACCATGAACGATGAGAAGCTGATCGACCGGCTCTACGACGCCGGGATCACCACCTTCGGCACGCCCATCGTGGAGGAGGCTTCCCCGATCTTAACCTTTCTCCTGAGCTGGGTGGTCCCCATCTTCATTTTTGTGGCCATCGGCCAGCTTCTCTCCAGGACCATGATGAAGCGGATGGGCGGCTCCATGGGCAATGCCATGAGCTTCGGAAAGAGCAATGCCAGGGTTTACGTGGAGTCCAAGACCGGCATCAAGTTCTCCGACGTGGCCGGCGAGGACGAGGCCAAGGAACTTTTGCAGGAGATCGTGGATTTCCTCCACAACCCGAAAAAATATACGGAGATCGGGGCCAGGATGCCCAAGGGAGCCCTGCTCGTAGGCCCTCCCGGAACCGGCAAGACCCTTTTGGCAAAAGCCGTGGCCGGGGAGGCCGAGGTCCCCTTCTTCTCCATCTCCGGCTCGGAATTCGTGGAGATGTTCGTGGGCATGGGCGCCTCCAAGGTCCGCGACCTGTTCAAGCAGGCTGCCGACAAAGCCCCCTGTATCGTATTCATCGACGAGATCGACACCATCGGGAAGAAGCGGGACGGAAACGGTTTTTCCGGAAACGACGAGCGGGAGCAGACCTTAAACCAGCTCCTTACGGAGATGGACGGCTTCGACGGCGCCAAGGGCGTGATGATCCTGGCCGCCACCAACCGGCCCGACTCCCTCGACCCTGCCCTCCTGCGGCCCGGCCGCTTCGACAGGCGGGTCCCTGTGGAGCTTCCCGACCTTGCGGGCCGTGAGGCCATTTTAAAGGTCCACGCCAAGGACATCCGATTAAGCGACAACGTGGATTTTATGGCCATCGCCAGGGCGGCCTCCGGCGCCAGCGGCGCGGAGCTGGCCAACATGATCAACGAGGCCGCCCTCAGGGCCGTCCGGGACGGCAGGAAGATCGTCAGCCAGATGGACCTGGAGGAGAGCGTGGAGGTGGTCATCGCCGGATACCAGAAGAAAAACAAGCTCCTCTCCGACAAGGAGAAGCTGATCGTCTCCTACCACGAGATCGGCCACGCCCTGGTGGCGGCCCTGCAGACCAACTCCGCCCCGGTCACCAAGATCACCATCATCCCCCGCACCTCCGGCGCCCTCGGCTACACCATGCAGGTGGACCAGGACGAGAAAAACCTGATGTCCAGGGAGGAGCTGGAGAATAAGATCTCCACCCTGACCGGCGGCCGCGTGGCGGAGGACCTGGTCTTCCACTCCATCACCACCGGAGCCGCCAACGACATCGAGCAGGCCACCAAGGTGGCCAGGGCCATGATCACCCGCTACGGCATGGACGACTCCTTCGGCATGGTCGCCTTCGAGACCATCAAAAACCAATATCTGGGCGGCGACACGACGCTGGCCTGCTCCGAGACCACCTCGGCCAGGATCGATGAAACCGTGGTCGCCCTGGTGAAGGCCCGTTACCAAAAAGCAGAACAGCTTTTAAAGGACAATATGCCCAAGCTCCACCAGCTGGCCAAGTACCTCTACGACCACGAGACCATCACCGGCGACGAATTCATGGAGATCCTGGGCGGCCCCCTGCCGGAAACCATGTAAGCCGTCCTGCTAATAACTCCTGTGTGAGTTACCGCATTTTCTCTTTCTTCTGAAACGCAGAAAGAAAACCTGTCTTTTCTGATCCGAAACATGCCGAAAGGTTTCCGGCCGTGTTCCCCGGCAGACGATAGGAAGGTTTCGTGGATTTCACGAGTATCGTTATGAGCACTTAGCGTCTGTATTATGGACGCTTACGTGCGATACATGCAAGGCACTTAGCGAGGTATTTTCGAGCTTTAGTGCCTTGTATAGCGCAGGCAATTTTAGCCGACCCGGGTTGATGGAGGTGAAATTGCCTGCTATAGGCGGCGCAGTGAAATCCGTGAAACCGACGTGTCTTCCGGGGAACACGGCCGGAAACCGCCCTCGCTTATTGACAAGCGCCTCCGCCCCCTTTAAAATAGAATGGATCACGCCGGCTTCCTGCCGGCCGGAAAGGGGAGCATCACCATGAATAAAAAAGAAATCTCTGAGATAAAGAAGCAGTTCACCCAGGAGCACTGCGCCATCACCCGCATCTGCGGCTGCTACGTGGACGGGGAAGGGGAGCGGAAGGCGGATATGAAGGAAGCCTTTCTCTCCCTTCCGGAGGAGGAAATGTTCAAATACTTCGAGATCCTCCGCAAAAATCTGTCGGGAACCCTGGGAAAGAACCTGATCGATCTGGAATTCCCCCTGGCGGCGGAAAACGAGGGCAGCACCCACGACCTGCTCCTCCGCCTGCGGGAATCCGCCCTCACCGACGACATCCTTCTGGACACTTTTTATGACAGGATCCTGGAAAGCCTGGACATGGAAGGGAATTTCCTGATCCTTCTCATCCACGCCGTCTATGACATCCCCGGAAGATCCACCGACGGGAGCGAGATGTTTGACGCCTCCGACGAGGTCTACAGCTATCTCCTCTGCACGGTCTGTCCGGTGAAGCTGTCCAAGCCCGGCCTCTGCTACAATACCGAGGCCGGCGTGATCCAGAACCGGGTCCGGGACTGGCTGGTGGAGATGCCGGTGACCGGCTTCCTCTTTCCCACCTTCCAGGACCGCAGCACCGACATCCACAGCCTTCTCCTGTATTCGAAGGATGCCAACCTGTTCCAGAACCGCCTGATCGAGGAATTCCTGCGCTGCGTTCTTCCCATGGCGGCGGACAGCCAGAAGGAGACCTTCAACGCCCTGGTGGAGGAGACCCTGGGGGACGCCTGCGACTTCGAGGCAGTGAGGGCCATCCATGAAAAGCTGGCCGAACGGCTGGAGGAAAACAAGGAAAACCCGGAGCCCCTGACCCTCTCAAAGTCCGAGGTCCGCTCTCTCCTCTCCGAGAACGGGGCCGACGAAGAAGGCCTCTCCCATTTTGAGGCCCGCTACGAGGAGGCCGCCGGCTCCGACGCGCCCATCCTGGCCTCCAACGTGGTCAATTCCAAAAAATTTGAGATCCGCACTCCCGACGTCGTTGTGCAGGTGAAGCCGGAGCAGGCCGCACTGGTGGAAACCCGCATCCTGGACGGCCGTCCCTTTTTGGTCATTCCCATGGAGGGACAGGTGGAGGTCAACG
The DNA here is from genome assembly GCA_947066815.1 of uncultured Lachnotalea sp. Lineage (GTDB taxonomy): Bacteria > Bacillota > Clostridia > Lachnospirales > Lachnospiraceae > Lientehia. The sequence continues at coordinate 170,779 of CAMSZT010000002.1, read as the reverse complement.
GGATCTGCATCCACACCGATGTGACCGCCGAAGAGTCGAGCGGAAGGAGTACGGCATGGAATTTGTGAAATTAACCCCCGACAATCTCGAGCAGGAGCATATCTGCTGCGCCATATCAAACAACAAAGACCTCCAGGTCCAGTCAAAAAAGACCTGGCTGAGGGAACGGCTGGACGAGGGACTCGTGTTCCTCAAGGGAGACGTCCGGGGAAAGTGCTTCATCGAATACCTCCCCGCCGAGTATGCCTGGGCACCGGTCGAGGCAGACGGCTATATGTACATCGACTGCCTCTGGGTATCCGGGCAGTTCAAAGGACACGGGTATTCAAACCTGTTGTTGGAGCAGTGCCTCGAGGACAGCAAGAAGAAGGGAAAAAAGGGGCTTGTCGTCCTCTCCTCCAAAAAGAAGGCGGGATTCCTCTCCGATCCCAAATACCTGAAATACAAAGGGTTCGAAACGGTCGACACGGCGGCCCCCTACTTTGAACTGATGTACCTGCCTTTCGGCGAGAATGCAGAAAGGCCCCGCTTCCGGGATACAGTCCGTGACCACGGGGACATGCCGGAGGGATTCGCCCTCTATTATACGAGCCAATGCCCCTTTACGGCCAAGTACGTGCCGCTCCTGGAAGATATGGCCAGGAAGCGGGGGGCCGATCTTCGGACTGCGCACATCCGGTCAAGGGAAGAAGCGCAGCACGCCCCCTGCCCCTTTACCACCTTTTCCTTATTTTATAATGGGGAATTTATCACACACGAAATCCTGTCGGAAAAGAAATTCGAAAAAATCCTCACCGACAAAGGACTGTAAAACCTATGGATATCTTAAACAGAGAGCGGCTGGAAGCGCATTATCAAAAAATCCTGGAGGAAAACCGGGAGGCCATCCTGAAAGGCGGTGTCGGAGACGACTATCTCGTCCATCCCCAAAGGGATACGAGGATGGCCCTGGCGCTGGTGATCCGCATCGCCCCTCCCATCTGCGATCAGATCGAGGCTTTCCTGGATGAACTGAAAAGGCTCGAACCGGAGCTGTACTATTATCCGGCAAAGGACCTCCACATCACGGTCATGGACATCCTGCGGGGGATCCCGGACCGCCCCGTTCCGGACAACATTGACGATTACATCCGCTGCATAGAAGCATGCGCCGGGACGATCCCGCCTTTTCGGATCGCCTTTGACGGGCTGACCATGAGTGACAATGCGGTCATGGTGAAGGGCTACTACGAGCCTGCCCTGGAAGCCCTCCGGCGGCGGCTCCGGAGAGCCATGAGGGAACAGGGTCTCTTACTGGAAGAGCGGTACGAAACCTTCTCGGCACATGTCACAGCCGCAAGGATTCCGGGGCGGCTGACCGCCCCGGAACCCTTTTTAAGCCAGATCGCAGACCGCAGGCCTTTTGGAGAGATGGAGGTCTCCTCCTTTGAGCTGGTCTTTCATAATTGGTACGATTCGAAGAAGAAACTGCTGGCCAGGATCCCGGCCGGATCCTGACGGCCGGCGGCCCTTTTCCAGTAAAAACGGCCTGTACCGTTTCTCCTTTTACAGAAACAGATCCGCAAACAGCACGATCAGCGGGATCGCAATGATGGTCCTCTCCAGGAACACCACGAACAGCTTCCAGAGATTTAAAGGGATCTCGCTCTTGATGATGATGGTACCCACCTCCGTCAGATAGATGATCTGCACCAGGGAGAGGACGCCGATGACGAACTTGGTCTTCACCGACTGGATCCCCGTGATCAGGAGAGCCGGGATGAACATGTCCGTGAAGCCCACCAGGGTGGCGGGAGCCGCCGCAAAAGCCTCCGGCACGCCGAGGGCGGAGAGGAGCAGTCCCATGGGATAGGAGATCCACTGGAACACCGGCGTGTAGGTGGCGATGATCAGGGCCGCCGTACCCCAGGCCACCACGATGGGGATCAGATCGAACAGCATGCCGACCACCACCTCCAGGCCGCTGGTGAACACGCCCTTCAGACCAAAGGTCTCCGCCCGCTCACAGCTGGATTCCAGCGCATAGGCGAGGCGGCTTTTCTCACCGGGGACCTCCTCGTTGATCTGCTTGCCCGCCTGCTCCTGATAAGTGTCCGGGAGGGTGCGGATGGGCGGGATCCTGGCAATGATCACCGCCAGCAGGATCCCCACCAGGCAGATGCACAGATAAAAGGCCGGAAACAGATTGGCGATCCCTACCGTATCCGCAATTAACAGGCAGAAGGGGATGGACACCAGGGAGAAGTTGGTCATGATGTACCCGGCCTCCCGCTTGGTGTAAAAGCCCTTCATGTACTGTTCTCTGGTGAGGATGACCGCCGCGTTGGAGGCCCCGAACCAGGAGGCAATCAGGTCGATGGAGGCCCGGCCCGGCACCCGGAACAGCGGGCGGACCACCGGCTTTAAGAGAACGCCCAGAAACTCCATGATCCCGCAGTCCGTGAGGAAGGGCAGGATGAAGCTGAAGCTGAAGACGATGCAGAACAGGGTGGCACACAGATCCACGATGGTGGCTCCCGTATCGGCGGAGATGATGAACTCCGGCCCCACGCCGAAGACCACCATGCAGGTGACCACCGCCCCCAGGACTTTGGATGCCAGATAGAAGGGCGTCGTGGAGAAGCCCCGTCTCAGGTAATGGTTCTTGCGGATCCAGTCCGGCTTACAGATAAAATCATAGACCGTCAGCACGGCAGAGACCACCATGATCGCCACCAGTATGTAGGAAAGGCTTCCGCCCAGCAGGTTTTTTAAAAAGCCCTTGATGAAATCCAGCAGAGTCGTAAAGGACTCCCCCTGGGGGATCGGCACCAGGAACATCAGGATACCGAAGGCCGAGCCCAGGATAAACTTGAGCAGATTCTTCGTATTGACACTTTTCGACCGCATTTTCATACTCTCCTCTCGGTTTATTTTTTCTCACAGCGCTTCCACCTCTGCCATGGCGTCATAGACCATCTCCTCCGTCACCGGATAGGGGATGTGGTCCATATCCGGCTCTGTGACAATATCCTTTAGCACGGCGTCCAGCGCTTCCCGGTCAAGGGAGACACCCATCTGTGCAAGGGTGGTCCGGATCCCAAGCTCTTTTAAGAACGCTTTGAGCCTGAGGGCCTCCTCCCGCTCCCCGTCAATGAGAAGTTCAACCAGCACCCCGTAAGCCACCACGTTCCCGTGAAGGTTCGCCTCCTCAAAGCCGGGAAGCAGCACCAGCCCGTAATAGACGGAGTGGGCGACGGCGCAGTTGTAATCGTCCAGCACCATCAGAGACACCAGCCCGGTACTGATCACATTGGCGAGAACGGCCTGGGAAAGGGCGTGGCTCACCCGCCCCGCCTTACAGTCGGAGAGGGCCTTCACCCCATACTCCAGAAGGGGCCCATAGCACATGTTGCTGATCTCCCGCCCCAGGGCGGAGCTGTGGGAAAGCTTGTCCCCCCTGGCCGCAAAATGACATTCAAAATATTTCCCAATGGTGTCACCCATGCCCGCCTGCAGATATCTGGCCGGCGCATGGGCGATGACGGTCAGGTCCAGGAAACAGTGGCGGGCCGGACGGTCATAAAAATAAAAGCTGTCAAAGCTCCCGTCCGCCCGGTAGACCACCGACAGCGCCGTCGAAGCCGCACAGGTCGCCGCAATGGTGGGGAAGGTGAACACCGGAAGCCCCGCCTCCTGCGCCGCTCCCTTCGCCGTGTCCAGGGCCTTTCCCCCGCCCATCCCGAAGATCATGTCCGCCCGCACTTCCCCCGCCCGTTCTGCCAGGCGGCGGATCGCCTCGTAGGTACACTCCCCCCGGAAAACCTCCGTCGCCGCAAGGGAAAGTCCGCTTCCCGAAAGGGCCTCCTCAAGCCTTGGAAGCCCCGCCGCAAGGGCCTTCTCCCCGCCGCACAGAAGGATGCGGCTTCCGAAGGGGCCGCAGACGGCCGGAACCTCACCGTAAGGAGCCTCCCCGATGGAATAATTACAAAAATAGATGGATTCTGTCTTCATTTTCTCCCTACTTCCCCGCCTTCAATAATTCCTGCAGCCTTCCCAGACGGGAAATGGCCTCGTCGATGGTGGCCTCCTCCCTGGCAAAATGGAGCCGGATCAGATGGTTGACCTCCTCCTTGAAAAAGCTGGAGCCGGGAACCGCCGCCACCCCCACGTTCCGGATCATCCACTCGCAGAATTCCAGGTCCGTCCAGCCCGCAAACTGCGGCAGGTCCAGAAATTCCTGAATGTCGATCAGGACAAAATAGGTGCCCTGGGGGACGTTGTGCTTGAGGCCGATCCGATCCAACCCCTCCAGGAAATAATCCCGCTTTTTCGTGTAGGTCTCCAAAAGCCTGTCATAGTAGGACTGTGGGAATAAAAGTCCCGTCACAGCCGCCTCCTGGAGGGGCGCCGCCGCTCCCACCGTCAGAAAGTCGTGGACCTTCTTCGCCCCCTCGATCACCTCCGCCGGCCCGATCAGGTATCCCAGCCGCCAGCCGGTGATGGAGTAGGTCTTGGACAGGGAATTGCAGGTGATGGTGTGCTCATACATTCCCGGCAGGGACGCCATGCAGGTGTGCCGGTACGGCGCATAGACCATGTGCTCATAGACCTCGTCGGTCACCACGAAGGCGTCATACTTCACCGCCAGCTCCCCGATGGCCGTAAGCTCCTCCCTGGAGAATACCTTCCCGCAGGGGTTGGAGGGATTGCAGACAATGATCGCCTTCGCCCCCTCCGCAAAGCCCTTCTCCACAAGGCCCAGGTCAAAATCATACTCGGGCGGCACCAAGGGCACGTAGATCGGCTCCGCACCGGACAAAATGGCGTCTGCCCCGTAGTTCTCATAAAAAGGAGAAAACACCAGCACCTTGTCTCCCGGATTGCAGATGGTCATCATGGCGCACATCATGGCCTCCGTACCGCCGCAGGTGACCACGATCTCCGTCTCCGGATCGATCCCCCGCCCGATGGCCTTTCCCTGCTTTTTCGCCAGCGCCTCCCGGAAATTCTCCGCACCGAAGGTCACCGAATACTGGTGAGGCCCCTCATAGGCGGCCTTCGCCAGGGCATCCATGATCTCCTTCGGCGGATCAAAGTCCGGGAATCCCTGGGACAGGTTGATGGCCCCGTGTTCATCGCTGATCCTCGTCATCCGGCGGATCACCGAATCCGTAAAGCTCTGTACTCGTTCACTTAAAACCGGCATATCATTTTTTCCTCTTTTCCTATTTATTCACGGGCAGGCAATGAGCCAAGCGGACATGCTAAGTGCCTTTCGGGTATGCATGTCCATTTGGCGAATGCCCGTGGGGTCAAATACCCCACCCCTTGGGGCGCACTTGCTAAAAACAAGCTATGTCATGCCCCGTCTAGCTTGCTGCGGGGTATTTGACTTATACACGGGCAATGCCCCAAGAGCTGCCCGGCGCCCAAAAGGCACTTAACACCCAAAAGATGCGCATGCATCTGCCGGGCGCCTAAATCCCCTCTACAATCATAAATGCACCTTCGCTCTGCGTCAAGAGCGAAGGTGCATAAAAATACATTTTTACATTATATTTACGCCGGGGAGGCCGCCGTCATCCTGCGCAGACACGTCGGTTTTGCGGATTTTACTGCGCCGCCTATTGCAGACAATTCCACCTCCATCAAACCGGGTCGGCTGTAATTGTCTGCGCTATGCTCATAAAATCTGTAAAACCTTCCTATCATCTGCACAGCATGGCGGCGGCCTCCCCGGACGATCTATGTTGTCGCCGTCACCTCCCGAACCGGCGGCGCAGCCTCCGGAAAACCTCCTGCAGTCGGTCCAGCCCCGCTGTCAGGTAACGCAGCAAAGGCTCTGTGGCGATGGCGAAGAGCACAAAGAGCATGGCGCACTCCTTGGAGATGGCCTGGATAGCAAAAAGCTCCGGCAGGAACAGCCCTGCAAGGATCAGGCCCGCCACGCAGCCGGCCCAAATCGCCATACGAAATTTGTTCATGGGCTGGCAGATCTTAAAGAGGATCATGAAGCCGACAATGGCGAGCAGCATGGTGGCCGACGTGGCCACGTCCCCCGCATCCACATCGAAGGTTCCCGCAAAGATCACCAATGCTCCCACGGCGATCACGTCGGTCAGCCCGCCTGGCAGCGCCTTCCGGATGACATTGGACATGAAACGCCCCTGGATCCGCTCCTTGTTGGGCTGTAAGGCCAGGAAAAAGGCCGGCACGCCGATGGCGAACATGCTGATCAAGGAGATCTGCGCCGGCTCCAGCGGATAGGTGATCATGAAAGCCACGGAAAACAGCGACAACAAAAGCGAGAAGATATTCTTCACCAGAAAGAGACTGGCCGACCGCTCGATATTGTTGACCACCCGCCGCCCCTCCAGGACTACCTGGGGCATGCAGGAAAAATCCGAGTCCAAAAGAACCACCTGGGAGGCCTGGGCCGCCGCCTCGCTTCCTGACGCCATAGCCACGCTGCAGTCGGCATCCTTTAAGGCCAGCACATCGTTGACCCCGTCCCCGGTCATGGCGACGGTCCTGCCCTGGAGCTTGAGCGTCCCCACAAACTGCCGTTTCTGATCCGGCGTCACCCGGCCGAACACCGTGTAATCCCGCATGGCCTGGCTGACCGCCTCCGGCGTGGTCAGCGTCGAAGCGTCCACATAATTTTCCGCCCCCTGGACCCCGGCCTCCTTCGCCGCCTCCGACACGGTCAGGGGATTGTCCCCGGAGATCACCTTGATCTCCACCCCCTGCTCGGCAAAGTAGGCAAAGGTCTCCGGCGCCTCTTTGCGGATGGGATTGGCCAACAGCACGAAACCTAAGGGGACCACCTTCCCCGTGAGCGGCTTTCCGTCCGGTTCCCCGTCATAGGAGCCGAACACCAGCACCCGGTAACCCTTCGCCGTGTGGCCTTCCACCTGGGCCCGCACCGTCTCGAAATCCTCCCGCAGGACAAACTCCGGCGCTCCAAGCACATAAGCCCCGTCCGCAAACACCACACCGCTGTATTTGACCGCCGAGGAAAAGGGGATCACCCGGACCGGACGGGCCCCCGTCCCCTCCGTAAAATATTCCTTGAGCGCTTCCATGGTAATGTTGTCGCTGCTCATAGCCTTCGCAAAATCCCCGAGAAGGGCCGGAAGGGATGCCTTCGTCCCCTCTTTCCAGCCAGGGGCCGGGACCACATCCTTCACGCTCATCTTATTCTCTGTGATGGTCCCCGTCTTGTCCACACAGAGCACGTCCACCCTGGCCAGCGTCTCGATGCTCTTCATGTCGTGGAGCAGCACGCCCTTTTTCGCCAAACGGATGGAGCTGACCGCCAGGGCCACACTGGTCAGCAGGTAAAGACCCTCCGGAATCATGCCGATGACCGCCGCCACCATGGAGGTGATGCTGTCGGTGATGGTCTCCCCGTTATACACATATCCCTGTACAAACAACACAATGGCAATGGGGATCAGGATGACCCCCACAACCTTGAGGATCTTGTCCAGGGAACGCATCATCTCCGACTGTTCCCCGGTCTTCATCTCCTTGGCCTGCATGGTCAGCTTCGAGATATAAGAGGCATTTCCCACCGCCGTAAGTCCCGCATGGCACTGTCCCGACACCACAAAGCTTCCGGAGATCAGGGGATCCCCCTTCCGTTTGGTGATCTCGTCGGATTCTCCCGTGAGGAGCGATTCATTGACCTGCACTTCCCCGGCAAGGACCACCGCGTCGGCACAGATCTGGTTCCCTCCTTTGAAGATCACCACGTCATCCTGCACAAGCTCCTCCGAGTTCACTGTCCAGACCCTTCCCTCCCGCACCACAGCTGCCTTCGGGGCGCCCAGCATGTTCATCTTCTCCAGAACCTGCTTGGCACGGATCTCCTGCACGATGCCGATCAATGTATTGACTACGATGACCGGCAGGAAAGTCAGATTCCGAAAGGACCCTACGGCACACAGAAGCGCCGTCAAAACCGCAAAGATCAGATTAAAATATGTGAAAAGGTTTCCCCGGATGATCTCTCCTGTGGTCCGTGAGGACGAGTCCACCGCCTCATTGGAAAGCCCCCTGGCCAGCCGTTCCTCCACCTGATCCCTGGAAAGTCCCGTCTGATAGGACACGTCGGCCCGATATCCGGCCGGAACCGCCCGGGATCTGCCCGAACGCACCGCCTCCTCCAAAATGACGTCAAGATCCTCCCAGTCCTGCTCGGGCAGGGCTCCGGCTGCCGCCTCGCCTCTCGCCGGCATCCGTTTTTCCGGCGCCCCTTCCGCAGTCGTACGCTCACCGAACCTCCGCATCTCCGGCGCCCCTTCCGACGCCATCTGCTCACCTGGCCTCCGTATCTCCGGCGCCCCTTCCACAGTCGTACGCTCACCCGGCCTCCGTGTCTCCGGCGCCCTTTCCACAGTCGTACGCTCACCTGGCCTCCGTGTCTCCGGCGCCCCTTCCGACGCCATCCGCCCGAACGGCTTTCGCCCTTCCGGCTCCGCTCCCGACGGCACACGCCCGCCCGGCTGCTTTTCTGACTCCGGCAGCATCGTTTTCCGCTTGATCGGCATCAATTCAATTGGGCCCTTTCCTTCCGGCGCACGTCTCACCGGTTCCGAAAGCGTCCGCTCCGAGGACATCCGTTCCGCCTGCTCCGGCGGCATCTGCCCTCTCCCCTCCCGGCTCACATCCTGCGGAGCCTGCCGCAGCCTGGCCCTCGCCGCCTGGATCTCATCCACCGGGATCCGCTCCGTCGCCGCCTCATACTCTGCCTGTTCCATCTGCCGCCTGGTCATCCAAAAACCTCCCAAACCTTTATCCTGCGTCTATCCTACAAGATAATTCTCTATTTTTTTCCTATATGAAAAGAGTATACACTTCCTTTCCTGCTTTTTCCATAAAAAAACTATGAATTTTTTCTTTAGAGGGAAATTCCCCTTTTCGTTCTCATCTCCCCTGCCGCCCCAGCGCCCGCTCAAGCACGGCGGCCAGCCGCTCTGCCTGCTCCTTCGTATTATAATAATGAAAGCCCGCCCTCAGATAGTCCCGCACCGTCACAAAGATCCCGGCCTCCGAGAGGGCCCGTTCCAGTCTGTCCTTGCGGGAAAGGTCGTAGAGGAAACTGACGCTCCCGCCCCAGGTATCAGGGTCGCCGCTTCCCAGGAGCCGGATATCCAGGTCCGCCTCCTTAAGCCGCTCCCGGAAACAGGTTTCCACCTCCCGGATCTGCCCGGCAATGTTTTCCATGCCGATCTCCAGGAGCATCTCCACGCTTTTCGTCATGGTATAGATCCCCATGAGGTTCATGGTACCGGTCTCCATGCGGGCTGCCCGGTGGGCATAGGCCGGGATCCCAAGCCGGACCTCCTCCCCGTCAAAGAGGCCGGACGGCAGCTCATAGTCCTTCTCAATATTTCCGCAAAGATAAGGCGGCGTGACCTGCTCCATCACCTCTTTCCTGCACCAGCAAAAGGCGGCTCCCATCACGCCCAGAAGCCCCTTATAGCTGGAGGCGGACAGCACGTCGATGCCCATCTCCTCCACGTCGATGGGAAGCCTCCCCGCCGCCTGGACCGCATCCACCGAGAGCAGGATCCCCCGTTCCCTGCACGCTCTGCCAAGCTTCCTGATATCCGTCACGCAGCCGGAAGAAGACTGGGCCAGAGATACCGAGACCACCCTGGTCCGATCGGTCATGGCGGCAATCAGATCCTCCGCCGCCACGACGCCGTTTTCGGACGGAAGCGCCACGAGCTCCACGCCCTCCCCCTGCCTCGCCGTCCAGGGCATGTAGACACTGGGAAAATCCCCACCGGACACCAGCACCTGGCTTCCCGCCTCCAGGGGAAGCCCCTTCGCCAGAAGATTGTTCCCCCAGGTGGTATTCATGGTGAAAAAAATGTCCTCCGGCTCCCCACCGACGAGCCTCCCCAGTGCCTCCTTTCCCCGCCTGCGGATCTCGCAGCCTGAAACCTCAAGATCTTGTCCCAGGGAATCCGAAAACCGCAGGAGGTATTCCTCCGCCGCCCGCCTGGTCCGCTCCGGCTGCATCCCAAGGCATGAGCAGTCCATGTAGATCCGGTCCCCGAAATATGCAAATTCCTCCAGATACTTCCGATCGATCAAATTCCTCATCCCCCATATAACCCTTCAACCGCACAGGTGATAAAATTTCCAAATGTCGCAGGCTTCCCCGGTTTCCCGGACCGTCCCCCGCTCTTTCCTCACCGTCACCGCCCCCTCAAAGCAGTCCACGGCCGGGACCACCAGGCCCCCGTCCCGGAAAAACTCATATTCCGCCAGGGCCTCGTCTCTCCCCACGTACCTGCCGTACTCTTCAAACCAGGCTTCATTCTGGAGAGAGTTATCCTCCCGGAACCGTTCCTTCAGGGCAAGCATCACGTCGTCCAGACAGCGCTCTCCCCCCGTGGCCTGCCGGATGCGGCTGTCCGCATGGGTCAGGTAAAAGAAGCCGCGGCCATAGGGAACCCGGGTGAGCTCCTTGTCCGCCATCAGCCCTGCGCCGCACTCAGCATTGGCCGCATGCCGTTTCGGGTTCTCGTAGTAATCCGCCGCCCGCTTGTTTAACTGGTCCGCCAGCTCCTCCCCGGTCACAATCCCCATCCGAAGGGGAAGCACGGCGGAATAATACTCGGCCATGCCTTCCACGTACCAGGTACAGGTCCCGAAAGGATCATCCTTCAAATGGACCCAGTTGTGGACCATCTCATGGGCAAAAAGAAACTTGAGCCAGACCGGATCCAGGTGCCCGTCGTGTCGGTAGCGGTACATATATGAGCGGCGCAGGGCCGTTCCCCCCGCCCGCTCCTCGTCCGCCTCCGTATGCCGGGCAAAGATGGTGTAGGGCTCTCCCCCGTCCCCGAAAAACCGGCTCTCATAGCCAAAGATCCGGGCCGTCGCCACCGCATTCTCCAGGATCCTGTCATTGGCAAACCAGTAATAGCCGAAATTCCCCAGCCGCACGCAGTCCAAAAGGCCGGCGGCGTAAAAGGTCTCCATCAGAGTGCCGTCATCCCCCTCACGCCGGACGGTACCCTGGCCATAGCTCCAGACGCCAAGGGCCTCCCCCGGCAGGGCGGAAAGATCCCAGGACAAGGTGTATGCAATGGAATCCTCCGTATAGAAAGCGGGCATAAAGGTCATTCCGGCACCGTTCATGCCGCCCCGCTCATATCCTAAGTCGAAGACCGGGTTCCTTCCTCCGGGAGCCAGCTTCAGGCGATAGCAGAGCGTCCACCCGCCGCTGTCTTTTTCCGGCACGTAAACACCCATTTTCACGGGGGGCTTTTCCTCCTCCCGCATGGAGAGGGGGATCCTTTCCCCGTCCCCCTCCAGGCCCATGGGTTCCGCAAGCTCCGTAAAGGGCTTGAAGATAGTCACCAGATTGACAAAGAATAAAGGCTCCCCCTTCCTGGCGGGGATATCCGCCCGAAGCTCCACCGAAAGCTCCCGGATCTTCTCCCCGTCCCAGTCCGGGGCCAGACAAACAGACACATGATACATGGCAACCCTCCTTATAAGTACATTTTAAACCAATCCAGCATGGCCCTGTAATAGTGGCGCAGCTGGCCCGGATGGGTCGGCTGGTTGTGGGCGCAGCGGGGATAGAGCACCAGTTTCACGGGAAAATCCTCCGGATGGCTGTCCTTTATGGCCACGAAAAGCTGGTGGGCCCCCTCCACCGGGCAGCGCAGGTCGTCCACGCCGTGGAGGATCAGGAAGGGGGCGTCCACCTTCTCCATGCCGCAGATCACCGACCGCTCCACCTCGTGGTCCATGAACTCCCCGAAGGTGGGATACGCCCCGGAATCCCCCTGCATGTCGCCGGAGGCATAGCTGATCAGCTCATTGCCGATGGAGCGCTGGGCGATAAACGCCTTGAAGCGCTTGCTGCGGCTGGCCGCATAATTGGTCATATAGCCCCCGTAGCTGCCCCCGGTGAGCCCCAGACGGTCCCCGTCGATCCAGTCGAAACGCCTGACCGCCTCCGAGACGAACTGCATGATATCCGTGTAGGCGCTCCCGTCAAAGGCATACTCAATCTTCCGGTGCTCATCCCCGTACCCGGAAGAGCCTCTGGGATTGCAGAACAGCACGCCGAAGCCATTCCCCGCAAACGCCTGCATCTCCAGGTCAAAGCCATAGGTATAGAAGGGATGAGGCCCGCCGTGGACATAGACGATACAGGGATATTTCTTTCCGGGCTCCCTGTTCTGGGGCGGAAGGCAGAAACCGTGGACCAGGCTTCTTCCGTCCAGGCAGTCAAAGAAAAAATCCTCCGCCCGGCTTAAGGCTTTCTCCGCCAGCCAGTCCTCATTGGACTGGTACAGTAGTTCTGTCCCGCCGGTATTCTCATCCAGGAGCACGTAGCTTTCCGGCACGTCCGTCTCCGACTGGCTGAGGAGCACCTTGCCGTTTTTCGGCACTCCCATCCCGTTGTGGGCATATTTCCCCTTCGTAAGAGCCACCGGCCTGTGATCCTCCCCGTAAATGGGCGTCTTGAAGATCCGGCATTCCCCCCGGAAGCAGGCGTGGAAGAGCACGTAACGGCCGTCCGAGGAGACCCGGACCTTCTCGAGGCCCGCCCCGCAGCCCGCATTGTAGGCAAACTGCACCGTGTCAAAACATTCCTCCGTCTTCTCCGAGATGGGCACAAGCTCCTTTCCGTCCGGCGTGACCCGGTAAAGGGTGCAGGAGGGATAAGTGCCGTTCAGATCCTTCCGGCCCTCATAGTCCAGGATCCCGATGATGATATATTTCCCGTCCGGCGTGAACACCGGCCGCACCGGGTTGGGATAGGAGACCACCATCTTGTCCCTGGTCACCCGGCTCATCTCGCAGGTCTCAACGTCAAGATACAGAAGATCCATGGCAATGCCAATGGACTTGTCGCAGTAGAGATTCGATTCACAGAGCACGTGCTTGGAATCCGGAGCCCAGGCGCCGTGCATGAAATTGGCTTCCCCCGCCGTGATGCGGCGGGCCTTTGCGGACCCGTCCGCCTCCACCACCCACAGGTGCATCACTTCCGGCTGGGCAAAGCCCAGGCCGTCAAATTTGTAGCCCAGGTCCGTGATGACCACCGGCTCCTTGGCCCGCTCCCGCCGGTAGCGGGCCTCCTCCGCAGGGTCCGCCGGAGTCTGGAGCCAGTCCTCGTCCATGGTGTCCGAGCCGGAGGAAGTAAAAAGGATCTTCGTCCCGTCCGGGCTCCACAAGGGATCCGTGAGTCCGAAACGCATGGTGGTGACCTGCCTGCAAGCCTCCGTCTCCAGATCGTACACAAAAAGCTGCCGCCCCTGCCCCGGGAGGGTCGAGAGAAAGAGGACCTGCCTTCCGTCGGGGCTCAGCGCAGGATTTCCCTCCCCCTCTCCTCCGGCACTGATCCGCTTCCGCCCCCCGCTCTTCCGGTCAAGGAGGACGATCTCGCTCCGTCTCCTCCCCGCCTCCCCGTCATAATAGGAATCGGCAAACAAAAGCCGGTCCGACTCCTCCAGGTAATGGCCGAAGGAAATGCTTTCTTTTCTGTCGAAATCCTCAAATCCACTGTTTTTCTTTCTATTCTGTTCCATGGGCGCCCTCCTTCAAAAACCGTGTGAACCAGTCGATCATCTCCTGCACGTGTCTCTGCTGGAAATGCAGAAGGCCGGTGCGGCTGACGCCGTGGTTCTCCCCGGGGAACATGACCAGCCTCACCGGTACCTCCGGCCGCCTCTGGCGCATGGAGACAAACATCTGCTCCGACTGCTCGAAGGAACACCGGTAGTCCTGATAGCCGTGGAGCAGGAGGAGCGGCGTGTCGATCTGGTCCATATTGCGGATGATACTGGTGCGGGAACGTTCCAGCAGACAGTCCCTTATCTTCACCTCGCTCCAGTCCATGGCGGCAGAGTAAAAGCCCATGTCCCCGGTCCCGTAGGAGGTGGCCTTGTTCACAAAAGTCCTCTGGGCCGCCGCCGCCCGGAATCTGTGGTTCCTCATGATGATCTTGCAGGTGGTATAGCCGCCGTAGCTTCCTCCCGTGATCCCAAGCCTCTCCTCGTCGATGAAGCCCAGGGAGACGGCATAGTCCAGAAAACCCATCAGATCCTCGTAGGAAGCCTCCCCCCAGGAGTCATTGCTGCTTGCAAAGCGCAGGCCGTAGCCCGTGGCCCCTCTGGGATCACAGTACACCACCGCAAAACCGGCCCCCGAAAGCGCCTGGACCTCGTGCCAGAAATCATCGGTATAGCAGACCTCCGGCCCCCCGTGGACATAGAGCACCGCCGGATACCTTTCCCCCGGCACAAAATCCGCCGGCTTGCAGACCCAACCGTGGACCGTGGTCTTCCCGTCCAGACTCGGAATGTCATAAGCCGTGATCTCCCCCAGCCTGCAGCCCGCAAGCCACGGGTTGGAATCCAAAAGCCTTTTGGACTCGCCGCTCCGGGTGTCATGGAGGTACAGCTCCCGGATCGTATGGTAACCGCCCCGGGTCAGGAGCAGCTTCCCCCTCACCGGCAGGCAGAACTCATGGATGGAATAATCCCCCTCAAGAAAAAGCTTCGGCACGCTCTTTCCCTTTACCGGGATCTGGTAAAGGTTTTCCCTTCCCTTCCAGGCGCACAGAAACCAGACCGCATCCCCCTTCACGAAGAACCAGGGCTTCTCTTCCCCGTACTGGGTGCGGCTCAAAGGATACGCATAGGCCCCGGAGGAGACCTCCTCCTTCTCCGGGTCAAAGAGGTTCACCGCCCCGCCGCCGGAGAGGCTTCTCCTGTAGAGGTACAGGATCATGCAGTCTTCCTCGGAATACCAGGCCGGGTAGATCACGCTCTCCCCGTCCTCCGTAAAACAGGGGCGCACGTCCCCGGAAAGCTTCTCTCCTTCCGTGAGCTTCGTCCCTTCGCCGGAGGCCGCATCCAGCACGAAGAGCTCCTTCCTGGAGAAAGCCGCCCCCTTGTGGGGATTTCCATAGCAGGCGATCTTCCTCCCGTCCGGGGAAAAGGCCGGATAGCTGTAAGGGATCCCGTCCGTCAGAAGTCTCTGGTTTCCCTCTATATCCACCATTCCGATGACGCTTAAGCTGCCGTCCCGGACACCGTAGCATTCATCCCGCTTATAATCGATCTCGGTGATCTCCACAGGCGCCCACTCCCGCTCCTTACGCCATGCCTCCTTCTCTTCTCTCGTCATCTCAAAAAGAGCCAGGCCGCTTTCAAGCTCCTCCTGCCAGAGGGCCGCCTCGAAGACAAACCGGTCCCCTGTGGGCGAAAGCTCGTAGCGGGTGATCCCGTGGCGCAGGCTGGTGAGCTTTTTCACCTCACCATTTTCATACCGCACATAGAGCTGCAGCTCGCCGCTCTCGTCGGAGAGGAAGCTCACAAAAGAGCCGGCCGGCGCAAACCGCACCGCCCGCACATTCTCGCCGCCGCCAAGCCCCGTCTCCTTCCGGGTTTTCAGATCCAGCAAAATGGCGTCGGAATAGAAGCGCCCGTCCTCCACCCGGGCCTTAAACCGGGTGACGGCCGCTTTCTTTCCGTCCGGGGAGATCTGCGGGTCACTGAGGTAGACCGTGTCGGCCATCAGGCTGGTGGTAAAACACTTGGAGAGATCCAGCTGCTCCTGGGGCTCCTCCCTGCCGTCGATCCTGAGATCCTCCCGCAGGGCCCTCAGGGCCCCCGCCTCGTCTTTTAAGAGCAGCCGGTCAATGATGGTGCGGTGGCGCTTCCGGAACGCCGCCTCCACCTCCGGCCCCTGGGCCACGTCCTTATAGGTAGAATCCGCTTTGAGGAGCAGCTTTTCCAGCGCCTCCAGGATAAATGGGTCATCCACCATCCTGGCCAGCTCCATATGAAAATCCGCATTTTCCATCTTCTCGGTCTGCAAAAACCTCCGTTTCAGCTTCCCGTTGTCCGTGCCGATGATGATCTTGTGGATCACCAGCGCCTCCATGGCATACCGGAGCTCCTGGATCTTCCTGAAATCCGCCTCGTCATAGACATTGAGCTGGTATCCCTTCCTGGGATAGCTCTTTAAGATCCCCTCCTGAGTCAGCCGGTGCAGCACCTCTCCCGCCGTGGCCTTGCTGACCCCGTAGCTGCGGCAGATGTCATTCTCCACCATCATCTGCCCGGGCAGGATCTTTTTGTTGGCAATGTCCTCCCGCACCTTCTGATAAACTTTCTCCGCCAGTGTCTGCTTTGTCATGAAACACTCTCCTTTGCCCTCAGGAACGCATATTTCGCACAGGCGATATCCTCCACCGCCAGGCCGAGGGCCACAAAAAGGGTGATCTCCTCATCGCTCCCCCTGCCCGGCGCATCCCCGTTTACCACCTGCCCAATGCTGCCCACAATGTGCTCCTCCGTGATCATCCCCTCCTTAAGCGGCGTCAGATACTCCCCGCTCTCCGCCTTCATGGCCGCCACCTGGTCCGCATAGATGCGGGAAGCCGCCACCAAGTCGCCGGCCGCCTCTCTGGTGGTGGGCGTGTAGGTCCCCACCGCATTGACATGGGCGCCGGGCTTGATCATATCCTTCGTCAAGTATGCTTCCTTGGCGGGAGTCAGCGTGCAGACGATGTCCGCCTCGCAGACTGCCTCCCGCACGCTGCCGCAGACCGTGACCGGCACCCCGTATTTCTCTTCCACCTCCGCCGCAAAGGCCCTGGCCGCCTCCTCGCGGATATCGTACACCCGGACGTCCTTTATGTCCCGCACGGTCCGGATGGCCGCCATGTGGCTCCTGGCCTGGGCCCCGGCGCCCACCAGCCCCAGAATGTGGGCGTTCTTCCTGGCCAGACAATCCGTGGCCACGGCGCTCACCGCACCGGTGCGAAGCTCCGTCACCGCCGTGGCGTCCACCATCCCCGCCACGCTGCAGTGCTCCCCCTCGAACAGCATCACGTAGCCGATGTGGGTGGGATACCCCGTCCCCGCATTGGGGCCGTAGGCGGTGATCACCTTCGCCCCGAAATAATCCCCCACATAGGCGGGCATAAACCCAAACACCGCCGTGTTGGGCAGGGTGACCACCATCCTGGGCGGCATGTCGTACCGGCCCTTCTCCAGGTCGGAAAGGGTCTGCCGCATGATCTCCACACAGTCCTTTGAGGTCACGAGCTCACGGACTTTTGCTTCCTCTATAATCTTCATCACTTTCCTCCTCCTTGATCGTCATGATCAGCGTTTCCTTAAATTTCCGTGTCCTACACGGATTTTCTTCCGTGTTTCTCGCAAAAGACTGCGGAAACTCAACATTTCACTGTAACACTTCTTCCATGTAGGCCAGGGATTTCTTGATCGCCCAGGGCGGCACCGCAATGCTGTAGCGGTAAAACTGGTCGGAGGCCCCGTACTCGGAGCCGGGATCCCCGGCAAACAGAAGCCTCTCCAGGAATCCGGCCAGCTCTCTGTCGTCAAGGCCCAGGCCGGAATAGTCGACCCAGCACAGATAGGTCGCGTCGGCGGGAACCACCCTCGCCCCGGGGAGCAGCCGGGCAAGCCCCTCCGTGAAGATCCGGCGGTTCTTTCTGGTCAGCTCCCCGAGGGCCAGCACATAGTCTTTCCCCGCCTGGGTGCAGGCGTGGAGCAGGCCGGAATAGAGCATGGGATCGATGGAGCCGTAATGATCCGCATATTTCTGGCGGATATACCGCTCCCTGAGCTTTTCACCTGGAATGATCACGTTGGCGTGGTTGACTCCCGTGAGGCTCATGCACTTACCCAGAGAGGTGCAGGTGAGGGCCAGGCTCTCCGGCCCCGCCGCCTTTCCAAAGGGAGTGACGGTCCCTCCGTCCAGGGTCACCTCCGCAAAGATCTCATCACAGAACACCGGCACCTGATACCTCATGGACAGCTCATGAATGCGCTTTAACTCTCCCTCCGTGAGGGTCTGCCCCGTGGGATTGTTGGGATTGCAGACCACCAGAAGCACATTTTCCCTGTGGGACATCTTGGCCGAAAGATCCTCCCAGTCGATCCGGTAACGACCGGTTTTTTTGTCGTGATCCATCTTACTCTCGACCGTGCCCCGCCCCAGGCGGTCCGCCGCCTGCCGATAGCGGCTGTAACCGGGAGTGATGACGATCATATTTTCCTTTTCTCCCACCAGGAGCCGGATGGCCGTAGCCAGGGCGAAGATGGTGCCGTGGGTGGGCACGATCCACTCCGGCTCGATCTCCCAGTCCCGCATGGCCCGAAGCCACCAGACGATCCGCTCATTGTAGGCGTCGTCCTGCCTGGTGAACGCATAAAGTCCCCGCCTGGCGCACGCTGCCACCCCCTCGGAGAAGGCCGGGCAGCCGGGGAACTCAAATTCCGCCCCCCAATAGCTCAGAAGTCCCGCATCTTTTACCGCCCGGGGCGTCATGGCTTCCTTGAGGCTGCCCGTGCCGGCCCGCTCCACCAGTCTGTCAAAATCAAAATTCTGCATCTCACTCCTACCCCGCATGTTTATTCTATCCAGGATCCGGGTGTGGGAAGCCGCACCCGAATCCCGTCATCTCACCGGGTGGAAGCAGGCCACCTGATGATCTTCCCCCATCTCTGCAAGCTCCGGCGTTTTCTGCCGGCATTCCTCGTCCGCATAAGGGCAGCGGCCCGCAAAGCGGCAGCCGGGCCCCGGATTCACCGGGGAGCCGATGTCCCCCTGTATGGGAGCGCTCACATGATCCGCCTCATAATCCGGGTCGGCGATGGGGACCGCATCCAGAAGCCCGATGGTGTAAGGGTGCATGGGACGCCCGTAGACCTCCCCCACAGAGCCCGCCTCCACCAGCTGCCCCAGATACATGACCGCCACCCGGTCGGAAATGTAGCGCACCAGGCTCAGGTCATGGGCTACCACCAGATAAGTAAGACCCATGCTCTCCTTAAGGTCGATCAGCATGTTGAGCACCTGGGCCTGCACCGACACGTCCAGCGCGGACGTGGCCTCGTCACAGATGATGAACTCCGGGTTCAGGGCCAGCGCCCTGGCAATGCCCACCCGCTGGCGCTGGCCGCCGGAAAACTCATGGGGAAACCGGTTGGCGTGCTCCCTGTGGAGGCCCACCCGCTCCAAAAGCTCACAGACCATCTCGTTCCTCTCCGCCCGGTTCTCCCCGATGTGGTGGAGCTCCAGCCCCTCCGCGATGATCTCCCCGATGGTAAAATAGGGATTCAGGGAGGCGTAAGGGTCCTGAAAGATCATCTGGATCTTGGAGCTTAAGTTGTTTTTCTTGATATCCCGGCGGCTCCAGGCCCCGATATCCTGCCCGTGAAAGAGGATCCTTCCCCCGTCGGGCTCATAGAGCCTGGCCAGGGTCCTGCCCACCGTGGTCTTGCCGCAGCCGGACTCCCCCACCAGCCCCAGAGTCTCGCCCGCCCGGATCTGGAAGGACACATCGTCCACCGCATGGAGCATCTGCCGGCGGCCGATACGAAAATACTTTTTCAGGTGCTGTACATCCAGCAACACTCCGTCAGCCATGGACTTCCTCCTTTCGCTCCGTCTTAAACACGGTTTTGTCCCGGCCCACCGGCGGGATCACCTCCGTCTCACATTCCGCGTCCAAAAGCCAGCACCGGGCCATATGCCCTTCGGAAACCGCATACTCCCCCGGCACGACCTCCATACAGACCTTCATGCAGTGGGCGCACCTGGCGGCAAAGGGACATCCCGCCGGCGGGGAAAACAGATCCGGCGGCGTGCCGGGAATGCTGGCAAGCCTTGCGGAGAGATTCATCCGAAGGTCCGGCACGGAGCCCAGAAGCCCCCAGGTATAAGGATGTCTGGGACCGTAGAAGATATCCCGCAAAGACCCGGCCTCCACGATCTGTCCCGCATACATGACCGCCACCCGGTCGGCCATCCTGGCCACCACTCCCAGATTGTGGGTGATAAAGATGATACTCATATTCCTCTGCCGTTTGATGTCATTCATCAGGTTCAAAATCTGCGCCTGAATGGTCACGTCCAGGGCCGTGGTCGGCTCGTCGGCAAAAAGTACCGCCGGATTACAGGACAGGGCCATGGCGATCATGACCCGCTGCCGCTGTCCCCCGGAGAGGGTATGGGGATAACGTTTATACACCGTCTCCGGGGCGGGAAGTCCCGTCCGGGCGAGAAGCTCGACGGCCCTCTCCTTTGCCTCCCCTGCAGACATGTCCTGATGGCGGAGGATCCCCTCCGCGATCTGTCTGCCCACCCGGGTCGTCGGGTTTAGGGAGGTCATGGCATCCTGAAAGATCATGGAAAATTCTTTTCCCCGGTAGGCACGCATCTGCTTGTCCGTCCGGGCGGCGATGTCCATGTCGATGTCGCCGTTGGTGTAACGGATGGAGCCGGACTTGATAACAGCCGGCGGCTCCTGCAAAAGACGCATGAGGGTCTGCACCGTCACCGACTTTCCGCAGCCGGATTCCCCCACGATGGCCAGCGTCTCCCCCCGGTCCAGATGAAAATCCACGCCCCGCACGGCCTGGATCTCCCCGGAGGCAGTCATAAAGGAGACCTTAAGATCCTTCACGGTGATCAGTCTGTCCGCCATGTCACTGCACCGCCTTTCTCATCTGTCTGCGAAGCTTCCTCATGCGTCTGGCATTGTACTCCTCGTCCCTGAGCCTGGGGTCAAGGGCATCCCGCAGACAGTTGCCGAACATGAAAAAGGCAAAGATCATCATCGAGATGACAATGGCCGGATAGAGGAACAGATGGAACTGGGAGGGGAGCAGGAAGCTTCCGATCCCCGACGTGGAGAGCTGCCCCAGAGAGGTCCTGGGCGGAGTCACGCCCAGCCCGATGTAGCTCATGCCCGCCTCCATGAAAATGGCCCCCGGCACCGAGCCGCAAAGGCTCACGGCAATATTTCCCAGGATATTGGGCAGGATGTGCCGGAACACGATCCTGAGTCCCCCCGCCCCCTGGAGCCTGGCCGCCAGAGTAAACTCCCGGTTCTTAAACTGCAGGATACGGCCCCTGAAATTCCGGGCGCTGCCCATCCAGTTGGAGATGGCCATGGCCACCACCATGGCCTGAACGCTTCCCCCCATCACCATCAGGATCAGGATCATGTAGATCATCGAGGGAATGCAGAGCATGATGTCACAGATCCGCATGATCACCATATCCACCCAGCCGCCGCACCAGCCGGATATGGCGCCGATCACGGCGCCGATGACAAAGGGCGTAAGCGCCCCCAGAAAGCCGATCAGGAGGGAAGCCCTGGCTCCCACCCAGACCCTGGTCCACATATCCCGGCCGGTGGTGTCCGTGCCGAACAGGTGCTCCAGACAGGGCTTTCCATTGGTGTGGAGCAGATCCGTGGCATCATATTGATAGGAAGAAACCATGGGCGCAAAAATCGCCAGCAGGATCATGAGGAGAATGATCCCCAGGCACACGTCCGCCAGCTTATTCTGAAAGAGCCGCTTCCAGACCTCCGGCCAGTAACGGACCGAGGGGCGGACAATCTGGTCCGCATCCTTGAGACCCGGATCCACGGGAGTAAAATCCAGTGTGATTTTTTTCTGAGTATCCATGCCGCACCTCCTCAGTCAAGCTTGACCCTGGGATCCACCACGCCGTAGAGCAGATCCACAAGGAAATTGGCCGCCACCACCACACATGCCTGAAACACGACCAGTCCCAGGGCCATGGTGTAATCCAGCTCATTGATACTGGTGACAAAATACTTTCCCAGCCCCGGCACCGAGAAGATCCTCTCGATGACATAGGAGCCCATCAGAAGGCCCGCGATCTCCAGCCCCATATTGGTCAGCAGGGGAAGGAGGGCGTTGCGGATCTGGTGGAAGAAAATGATCCGAAGATCCGAAAGTCCCTTGGCCTTGGCCGTCCGCAGGTAATCCTGCTGCCCCACCTCCAGCATCAGCGTCCGCATGGAACGGCAGTAGCCGGCCACAAGCCCCAGGGAGAGACAGAGGGTGGGCAGCACCGTGTATTTCATGGAAGCCCATCCTCCCGCCGGAAACCAGCCCAGGGTCACGCTGAACAAGAGCTGAAAAATGGCCGCCAGCACATAGGAGGGGATGGCCGTGGTGAGGATGGTCAACATCTGGGCCGACACGTCCAGTCCGCTCCCCCGCCGATAGGAGGAAAGAATCCCCAGGAGGATCCCCGTGGGAATGCCGAAGAGCATGGCCTGGATGGCCAGCTGGGCAGTCACCGGAAAATAAAGGGCGATAACCTCGTTCACCGACCGGCCCGCATGAGCCAGGGAGTAGCCGAAATCCAGGTGGGCCAGATTTCCCAGAAACCGCAGGTACTGCTCCCACAGAGGATCGTTCAAGCCGTAATAGTCCATCAGCCGCTCCGCATTGGTCATATCCAGAGGATTGGCCACCAGAAAGGGATTTCCCGGCAGCAGCCGGATCAGGAAAAAACATGCGGTGGCAATGAGCCAGATGGTGGCCAGGGAGATGAGCAGCCGCTTACATATGTATTTTGCCATAAAGGCGCCTCCTTTTTATACCCGTGAGCCAAATGATTTGCCAGAATAACTCCTATATGTTATAGGAAAATCAGGCATCATTTGGCAAATAAGTATGCTCCTGAGTATGACCGGATGGCATCGGTGTCAGGATGGTCGAGCAGGGGAGGCCGGCTGTCAAACCGCCTCCCCTGCAGATCATCTGTTTCAGTGTGCGTCCACCGTGGTGTGGGCCAGGCCGTAGCCGCCCTCCACGTGAGGGTTCACAAAATCGTGGACATAGTCCTGGGTGATCGCGTAGCCGCCGCCGGCCTGGATCGGGAAGTATACGTAGGCGCTGTAGAGCATCTGCTCCGCCTTCGCCATGTCCGCCAGGCGGGAAGCGTCGTCGAAATTCCGGTAAATGCTTTCCACCAGAGCGTCAAACTCCGCATCCGCATGCATGGAAGCCACCTGTGCCGGTGCGCCGCCGGCCTGGAACCCAGCCGGGTCGGAGACGGTGCCGGCCGTCTCCCAGTAAGCCAGCATATCCACCATGTTGTCAGGGTTCAACTCCAGCTGCTGCAGATACAGGTCATAATCCATGTAGACCATGGACATGATGGCCGACTGGATGGGCTGGAGGTTGATCTCAATGTTTTCTATGCCCAGAATCTCCTTCCACTGGGAGACAAAAGTCTCCGCCATGGTCTTCTGCTGGATATTTTCAAAGGTCAGGAAGCGGATGGCTGGAAGCTCGGACACGTCGCCGTAGCCCAGCTCTTCCAGAGCCTTGGCCAGATATTCTTTCGCCGCCTCGGCGTCGCCGGACAGCGGAGCCACGTCGGTCAGGGCAAACTCCTCCACGTAAGGAGTCTCCCCGGTCCCCTTGATCCCGGAGTCCACATAGCGGTTGGTGGGCAGGGCACTGGGAGAGATGGCCCCGCAGATGGCCTCCCGGTCCAGGGCAAAGCACAGGGCCTTGCGGAAGTTCTCATTCTGCATCAGGGCCGTGACCTCCTCGCCCCGGGAGACAAAGCCGTCCCCTTCCGTATAGGTAAAGCCCGTGGTATTAAACTCAATGCCATACATATTTCCGCTGCTGTAGCGGTAACAGTTGTCCACACCGAAAGCCTCCACCACCGTGTCATTGATGGAGACCACCGCATCCACATCCCCGCCGGCATACCGGGAATAGAGGGAGGAAGCGTCGCCGGAATAATAAAGGTTCACGTGTTCCAGCGGGAACAGCTCTGCCGCACTGATATAGTCGGGATTTTTGTGGAGGGTCAGGCTGGTACCCACCGTCCAGTCGTCCAGAATGTAGGGCCCGGAATACTGAAGGTCCGCGGGAGTCCCGCCGTAGCTGTCCCCCTTGCCTTCCACGTAAGCCTGGTTCACCGGATAGATCTCCAGTTTCCCGTCAAAGGTGGTGATGGGCTCCACCAACTTTACCACGAAGGTCCTGTCATCCTCCGCATAGATCCCCTCGCAGGTTTCCAGCCCGCCGTTGTAGGTGTCCGCACCGCCCACGAACCGGCTGCAGTTCTCGCTGGTCAGATAACGCTTCACCATATAGTAGACGAAGTCCGCCGCCGTGACGGCCGTGCCGTCGGAATATTTGGCTTCCTTCAAGGTATACGTGTAGGTCGTCCCATCCTCGCTGACCTCCATGGTGTCACAAAGCTCCGGCACAAGCTCGGTGTCGACGGACCGGTAGAGCATGGCGCTGGTGAGATAGAACACGTACTCGTCCAGATTGGACTGGGACTCCAGGACGTTCAAGGTCACCGGTTCCGCAGAGATCATCAGGTTGATGGTGTCGGACGTACCGGTTTCCCCTTTCGACTCGGCCGGCGTGCTCTCCCCGGCAGCCGCAGTGGTCCCCGCCGCACCGCCGGTTTCCCCGGCATTCTCCGAGGCATCCGGCCGCACGTCGGTGGTGGTGCCGCAGGCCGCCGTGGCCATAAGCACGGCAAGGCACAAAAACAATGCCGGCAGACGTTTCATTTTCTTCATAACAGTTCCTCCATTCGGGGCTTTTCTTTCTGTGTCACAGCAGAATATCCGCTGATCGCATCGCAGTGCTCCTTCTGAACACTTCTGAATCATTATACATTCAACTCCTGAACATGTCAATACGTGTTTTTTCTTGTATTTATTGACAATTCCAATGTTTTTTGTTATCCTGAAAATATTATCTTGGATAGAAATCAGGTGAACATCTATGCTGAACATATTAAAAGGGCGCCTGCTCGATGTCCTGAGCGGCTCACTCGTGGAAGACGGCGTGGTTTCCTGGGAGGGAAACCGCATCCTCTACGCCGGGGAGGCCGGCGCTTATCCGATCTCGGCAGAGGCTTCCGTCTACGAGGCCAAAGGCGGCACCATCCTTCCGGGCTTCATCGACGCCCACGCCCACCTGACCGGCTCCGAGGACGCCGGGGACTTTGCCGGCGGCCAGTGCTTCGGGGACCAGCTCTTAGGCGGCGTGCATGAACTGGGGCTCTTGCTGGAGGCGGGCTTCACCGGCATCCGGGACATGTCCGAGGCCGGCCTCTATCTCTCCCGGGCGGTGGAGAGAGGCGCCGTTTCCGGCCCCAGGATCGTGCCGGGAGGAAAGGTCCTTGGCATCACCTCCGGCCATGTGGACATGGGCCCCGGGATGTCAAAGGACGACTACAACAAATACGACCATCTCTCCATGCTCTGCGACGGGCCCGACGACTGCGTCCGCACCGTGCGGGAACAGTTCCGCATGGGCGCGAAGTTTATCAAGGTCTGCGCCACCGGCGGCGTCTCCTCCCCCACGGACCGGGTGGACGACGTACAGTTCTCCCCCGAGGAGCTGGCGGCCATCGTGGGGGAAGCCAGGCGCCACCACAGCTACGTGGCCGCCCACTGCACCGGCTACGAGGGGGCTTATCAGGCCCTTATGGCGGGAGCAGCGTGCATCGAGCACGGCGTCATGCTCACAGAGCGGGAGATCCGGCTCATGGCCGAGAGAAATGTCCCCCTGGTCTCCACCCTCTGGGTCTCCCTCCACGTGGCCGACCTGCCGGGCATGCCGCCCTACGCCAGGGAAAAAGCCAGGACCTGCGCCGAGTACAACAAAAGGACCGTCGCCATGGCCAGGGAGCACGGAGTCCGCATCATCCTGGGCACCGACTTCTCCAACTCCAAAAACACTCCCTACCTGAAGCTGGGCCGGGAGTTCGAGGCCATGGTGGAGGCCGGCATGACAGAGCTGGAGGCCGTCCGGGGCGGCACCCTCTACGCCGCCGGGCTGCTCGGGTTCCAGGATCTGGGGGCCCTGAAAAAAGGATATCTGGCAGACATCGCCGTGACAGACCAGGATCCCCTGAAGGACATTTCCTGCCTGGCCGACGCCGGCCACATCACCTTCGTGGCCGCCGACGGGCAAATCGTCAAGAACCGACTGTAAACTTTGATCAGAACAAACTGTAATCAAGGGGAATGATCATGATCGTCATATCAAAGGAAGAAATTTATGAAAAGCTGACCATGTCCCGCTGCATCACCCTGATGGAGGAAGCATTCCGGGGCCTGGAGGAGGGTGTCAACACCCAGAGCGTCCGCACCGGCATGGGAGTCGGGAAGGGGGCCCTGGCCTTTATGCCCTGCAGCCTTGGCGCAAGGGGCCGCTTCGGGGCCAAAGTCATCTCCGTATATCCCGGCAATTCCGCCGGCGGATATCCCTCCCATCAGGGACAGGTGCTGCTTTTTGACGAAGAACACGGAGAGCCGGCGGCCATTGCCGACGCCTGCGCCATCACGGAGATCCGCACGGCCGCCGCCTCCGGCGCCGCCACGAAACTTCTGGCAAGGCCGGACAGCTGCCGTCTCGCCATCCTGGGCTCCGGCGCCCAGGCCGTGACCCATCTGGAAGCCATGTGCCGGGTCCGGGACATCAAGTCCGTCACCGTCTGGAGCCCCACCCCGGCCCACAGGGAGCGCTTCCGGGAGGATATGCAGAAAAAATATCCGGATCTTCCCATCACCACCTGTGATACGGTCCCGGAGGCCGTCAGAGAGGCAGATATCATCTGCAGCGTCTGCCGCAGCCGGGAGCCCTTTCTGACCGGGGCCATGGTGAAGCCCGGCACCCATATCAATGCCGTGGGCACCTGCAGCCCGGTGAGCCGGGAGGTTTCCTCCGACCTGGTGGCAAGGGCACGTCTCTACGTGGATCAGGAGGAAGCCTGCAAGGCCGAGAGCGGCGAATATTTGATCCCCCTGGCAGAGGGCCTGATCACCGAGGACCACATCGTCGGCGCCATCGGCGCCGTCCTCTGCGGGAAAGCGCCCGGCAGACAGGATCCCGAGGAGATCACCCTCTTCGATTCCCTGGGCCTGGCCGTGGAGGACGTGATCTGCGCCGACGAACTCTACAGGCAATTGCGAAACGAACTATACTCAGAAAGGAGCCCTCTATGATCCTCTTTCAGAACGCCCGCCTGATCTCCTTCCTGTCCGGGGGTGCAGACGGTCCATGCGACGTCGCCGTATCGGGAAAGCATATCCGATCCGTTGTCCCCGCAGGAACCATCGCCGCCGGGAAGGCAGACAAGGTCATTCCCCTGGAGGGCCGCACCCTGCTGCCGGGAATGTTTGACCTTCACATGCACATGTATTTCGTCACCGACAATTTCGCCGATCTGGGCGCCCGTTCCCTGAACCGGCACCTGATCGACTCCATCTCCTACCTGAACCTGTTCCTCATGCGGGGCTACACCACGGTCCGGGACTGTGGAAACTCCCACTTCATCGGTGTGACCCTGCGGGACGCCATCGCCGAGGGGATCATCAAGGGGCCCAGAGTCTTCGCCGCCGGCACCTGCATAAGCCCCACGGCCAAAGGCAATGACACCTTCCCGGATCTGTACACGGAGGTGGACCGCCCGGAAAATCTCATGGGCGCCGCCAGACGGGAGTACAGTCAGGGCGTGGATTTCCTCAAATACATGGCCACCGGCTCCGTCGCCAACGACACAGGAGAGCCGGGAGCCTGCGTCACGACGCCGGAGGAGCTTTCCGCCATCGTGGAGGCCGCCAAGAGTCTTGGCACCTACGTGGCCGCCCACTGCCACGGCACCGCCGGCATCCTGCACTGCATCCGGGCAGGCGTAAAGACCATCGAGCACGCTTCCTTCCTGACGGAAGAATGCATCCGCCTGATCCTGGAAACGGGCAGCCGGACCGCCCTTGTGCCGACCCTCTCCCCGGTCTGCGAGCTCTATGAGGACAGGGAGGGCACGGCCCCGCCCCACCTAAAGGCCAAGGTGGAAACCATGTTCCACGCCGCCCGCATGCTGCCGACGGCCGGACGGGCTGGCGTGCCCATTGGCTGGGGCACCGACTCCTCCATGAAATTTTCTGCCGCCCATCCGGGATACGAGTTCTACGCCAGAAAACAGGCGGGCTTCTCCGCAGAAGAAATGCTTAGGCAGGCTACCATCGAGAGCGCCGAAATCCTCGGTCTTTCCGACCGCCTCGGCACCATCGAAACCGGCAAGCTGGCCGACCTGATCGTCCTGGAAGACGATCCCCTGTCGGACATCACCGCCGCCACGGAAAAGGCCCCGGTTCTCGTGATGAAAGAAGGGGAGATCGTCTGCGGCTGCTTCTGACAACGACTGGGGCTTCCGCACGCCGGAGGCCTCAGCTCTCACTTCTTTCTCTAAACCAATTCACAATATCTATAATCGGGTTCTGCTCCAGATAGTATGAGATATACAAAGCCGACGTCTGCAGAAGCTTTTTCTCCATCAGAAACCGGATACTGTTAAAATTATAGGGACAATAAATGCTACAATTATTTTCCACGCTTTTTCGCCGATTTTGGGAATCAATACTTTCTTATTATCCCTTCACACATTGACATAAAAATATATCTGTTCCCAAGAATACAGCCATTGCAATCAAAATAAATTCTTACAGATCACCCCCCCGAGTATAGCATCTATCTCATTGCAGGCTTCCATGTTGTCCGCAGGTCCATGGTCTGTGCGCTTATATTCAATTCCCAGGCTGTCCTGGAAATCATATGTCCTGATATCTCTTGGAGGCCGTCCTTCTGTATTCTTAGTCCTTCCGCTATAAAATTCCATCAACAATCCTCCCGTCTCTTCCCTGTCCGCCTGATAGCTATTCATAAGTCCCTGGTCGCTTAAGTCCGCGGTCATATATATCTTTGAAATCCCAGTCAATCCGAAACCGCTATCCTACTCCCCATACCGTCCCAGCCAAATACTCCGCAGCAAGCTGCGTTTCTGCACCACTTTAATGGCATAAATGCCCCAAAGCTGCCGATACAAGCCTCATAAAATGGCCAGCATCCCTATCTCCTCCAATGACAGGATACTTAAATGGGACAGTCTGTTCCGTGCTTCCTTATAGCAATTCAGCTTCTCATATTCCTGCGTCGGGAGGTGTATCTTTCCGGAACCTGCCATGTACACCAGGGTCCCAAGCTCCACATCCTCCGGATCCCGGTACTGTTCCCCATAAGATGATACAATAGGAAGTTCTTTTTGAATGGCATCCTTATACTTTCCCACAAAAGATTCCCTGTACTCTTCCAAAGCCGGATATATAGTTTTAATCTGCACCTGCCAGATGCCGCGCCTGACCTCCTCCGCTGATTTGCAAAATGAAAATGGCTTTCCGTCACTCCTGCCGCACTCTCTGGCTATCCTCAAAACCGTATGATAAGGATCCTCCACAAAACGTTGATGGTCCCGCAGGCATTCTGCACAGAGCTCAATGTCATTTTCAAGAATATTCGCCGCCAGCTCAGCCAGATACGTTTTCATAAAAGATGATCCTTTTACCGTAGAAGATGCCAGCATGGAAAAAACAATGCTGTCATATGTCCCGACATACTCGTCAAAGCAGCATACCCTCAGCCCTTTTTTTGCCTTTACTTTTTTTTCATAATGGTAAAGAAAAATAAACACTGCGGCTTCTTTATTTTGTTTACGGTTCTTTAAATAATCTGAAACAAAATCCGTCCAAACCTCCAGGCTTTCCGCCGACTGGACATCCACCCAAAAGTAACGGTCATGGAACACAATGTCGTCGCTGTCGGCAAAAAATCTGGCGTATGTTTTTGACGGCCGGTAGGAAGCCCTTTTTTCCGGCTTACAGTATTCTTTAAGTAAATATACCCCAGGATCTCCTGCATCCGGTATGAATTCAAAGCTTTTAGAAGAATTCTGCTGTCTTACAGAATCCTTCACTGCCTTTACCATGAAAGAATGCCACGGGATGTCTGAAATATACTGAAGCACAACGCTTTTTCCGTCGACCAGATGACCGACAACATCCGAAATAAATGCCATTGCGTTTGGTACCCGTTCCCACCAAATCTGCTCCATACTAATCCTCCATGTACTCTACAAGCTTGTCCTCAATTTCCGTACTTGTCCCCATCATCTGGAAAAAATTAAAGCGGGTAAACAAATAATGTGTTTCGTCGGTACTCCTTAATACATTAAGCTCCCGCAATTCTTCCATGAAAGCCGTGAGCTTCACCGTATCCAAGACAGTCACCTTGGCAATCCCCAATTCCTTCCCTGCCTTTTGGATATCGGACGCAGAATACCCCTCATTATATCTGTCCGTGTGGTAGAGGTAAGCCATAAGCAAAGCGATCAGGTAATAGTAATTGTCCTCATCCAGTTTTAAAGTAATGATATATTTCTCCCGGATCTGCTGAGTAAATTCAGGATCTGCCAGCACTTTTTTGATATGCTCCTCGCTCACCTCGTAGATAGGGGTGTCCACCTCATTGTACCCTGCATAATCCTTGCTCCGCATAGCTTCTAACAGCTTCGCGCAATACATCTGGATCAGGCCGGGAAAGTAATTCGTTGTCGCCAAGATCAATGTGACCAGCGATTCCTTTTCCTTCGGGAAACGCAACCCCAGGTAATGGAGGGGAACCTCCATCAGCTCGCGCGCCTCCGACGTGTTGAACGGCTTGACGGTCATTGGCTCCAGATGGGTCAGGACGCTGTTGTTGCCCAAAGCCGCTTCCCGCTTAAAACGGACGATATTGCGCAGCCCGGCTATCACAAACTTAAAACGCCCGGCGCCGATTCCCTGGATCTCTTTTAACGTATCAAACGGTTTATAGTTGACCGCTTCGCAGCTTTCAATAAAGGCGTCCGCCTCATCCAAAAGGAGCAGCAGGTAAGGAATCTGCTTCTCTTTCTCTCCTTCCTGTAAGCGGCGCTTAATAGCACGTGCCAGGACATCCCAATCAGTAATGTCGGCGTCTTCCTCCAAAATCCCATGGTCGTACAGTTCATGGCCGATTTTCCTGGCCACCTTCTGATAGCTAAGCCCTTTTATCTCTATATATACCGCGCGGTCGCCGTTCTCATCCCGATCAATGTCTTCTTTCGCTTTCTTTAATAAAGCGGATTTCCCGAGCTGGCGGCCGCCATACACAATATTCACGCCTGTGGGGGATTTAATCCGCTCAAGCTCATTCTTCCTTCCCATGAAAATCTCCGGCGGCATAACATTGGCAGACTCCCACACATAGGGCTGGTAATAGCCGAAGGGGACAATCAAGGATATCAGCATACGATGGATCTTTGTCTCGTCAAAATTGCGCACCAGGAACATCATCACCGTACGGTCGATCACGGCAAACAGCTTGTCTCCCAACTCATTTTTGGTCTTCCGCGCAAGGCGGCGGCGCTCAGCCTTTGCCAGCGCATGGTCGACCAAGATCAAGGTGTGCTTCGCGTTTCCGATCTGCTTCATTACATCAATCAGGCTGCCCGCCTCATATCTTCCGGTAATGCACACCACCCGAAAGCCGTTCGATATGGCTCCAGAGCCAAATGCCGCGATGGGGTGGGGATAGTTATCCCGCTGCTCCCCCTGCGCCGTCACAGTTTTTACGATGAAAGATTCAAATTTCCCCCGCGGCTCCTGAGCCTCGACCGACCCGACCCGAAAGCCCAGGCAGTTCAATAAATTCATAAGACGGGCTTCCCCCAACTTGCTTCCGCCCGGAAGCCAATTTTCGGCTAACCTCTTCGCTCCCCTTTCTTCTTTGTTCCTGGTCCTGCTGCTGACCAGCTTGGCGAAATTATCCTGGTGCGTAGCCACAGGCTGATAATAATCTTCATAATTGTCAAGAAAATCCTTTAAAAAATCTTCGTCGACAAGCCCCTCATGCTCGTCCTCAAGGATTGCCGCCCGCGCAAGCAGGTCTTCTGCCACCGTATAATTCTGTTTCTCAATCATGGCATTGATCTTCGCGGCCCGCTTCTCTTTGGCCTCATTGGATATGCCCGGGATTTCCGCCTCTTTAAATCCCTTTAGCTGCTCCAGAAGGTCTTTTTCCCTGCACTTTGCCGACTCCCGGATCTCTGCCAGGTAGCCGTCCATGACCTTCCCAAAGAAACCGTAATTGGAGCTATTGCCCGACCATTCATGCCATCCGTCGATGACCTGGAGGATTTTTTCTTTCTGGTCTTCCACAGAATTGTCAATCTGCCCATAGCTCTGAGCCAATTCCAGTTCGCCCACAAAATCATCCTTCCGAAGTTTTGCAGTCTCCTTCGCATAGCTTTCCCCGGCCTCGATCTTTTCCGAAATTTCATGGAAATCCTCGTCCGGCTCTTTATACGACAGATATTCAACAATCAAGCGCGCCGCGCCATAATCATCCCTCTGCCCGTCAAGAATATCTGCCAGACGACCTCTGTATGTAGCCTTTGCCTCCTTTACCGCACGGACATGGTCCAAAATGCGCCGTTCCGGCTGTAACGCCTTCACGGCAGAAGAACGCACATCCAGGTCAGGCATAAAGTTTTCATCCAGCATAACATCCCCTGTGAGCAAGAATGGGACGTAAAAATACCTGCCGTCGCGCTCATCGGCAACGCCGCCGACCCTGGACTGAAGCTCCTCCAGCGTCTGGGCCAACACACGGAGCCCGGCCTTCTCTTCCAGGGAACGGCCTTCTGCCCTGAACCCTTCGGCAACCTCCTTGAGCGCCTGCGCGATATTCTCCTGCAATGGCCTGCGGATTTTCTTGTACGCGAGCATCCCTTCCTCTTCGGTACGCTTATTGGCCTGTTCTACCAGGACACACCATCTCGCCAGTATCTGGACTGCTTTTGTCGTCACGCTGGTAATATTGCTCCTGAGATGGCTCTTTAAATCTTCATGCCGGCGGTACATCATATTCCCGCCTGCCGCTTCCCAGAAGCCTACGATATATCCCCAAAGCATATCACTGTCAACAGACGATTCGGATATAACGCTGTCCTCCCTAAAGAAATGCTCCTGCAAAAAGCCGGAAACAAACGGCATAAGCTCTTTGTCGCCGTCTGCAACAGACTTGATATACTCGCCGATCTCACTCTTGGCAGAAAACATCAGCTTTTTTGTCTCAACAAACCGTTTCAGGCTGGCTCTTTCTTTTTTGTGGCCGACCACATAATTATCATAAAAGCTTGCAGCTTCTCGTTTCAGTGCGAGAATCTCTTTCTCTAAATCCGCCTGGCTTTTGGAATGGCAGCCGACAAAGGCATACAGCCCCTCCTTCTGCTCATTTTTAAACTTCATTAAAGAGTAAAGCACTTCCCTTAACGCGGGAAAATCGTCCAGAAGGGCATAGTCTTTTATCCCGTCATAAAAAGGTTTGATATCATAATCATACTTGACCTGGTTCGAACAGAATGTCCTGACCGCAATCGCTATCACCAAAGCCTCCTCAAAAGGATTGTCCTGGCCGATCAAATTAAATACATTCCCTGTCAGATAGGTGCAATGCGCCATCGGGTCATTCAGCGCGTAGGCCAGCCGTTCATAGGACATCTCGCCCAGCTTGCGGCCCATGGCGCACACCTTGGCATAAGCTGCGGCGGCATAATGCTTTTCAGCAATAATCATTTTGTAAATAGTATCTGTGATTTCTTCTGACTCTGAGCCCGCTTTTTCTTCCATAGCAAACGGTTCCCGGATCTCTGACTCCAAAACATCTGCTTCCGCTGTGACTGCTTCCTCCTCGACTGCTTCTCCCGCAGTTGTCTCTTCTGTAACCGCTGTTCCACTTTTTTCTTCCGGGCTGTCAATACCGGCATCTGCAAAAGAATCTTCGGAATCTTTTTGGAATGCGTCATCTGCCAAACTATAGACATACATTTCCGTACCGATAAAATCACAATCCAAAAATTCCAGGACAGTGTGAAGCAAGGCCCTGGCTTTTTCAAAATCCACGCCAGCCGCCGTAAGCCTGGAAACGCCCTCGCAGGATGATAAGAAATTTTTTACGGTTTCCAGCATATCATCACATTCTTCAGGCGTATCCCAGAATGCGCCGAAAGACAATTCACAGTCAGACGGGTCGTCTGCCAAATATACGCAGTCCACAAAAGCATTGGTACATATACTGGAGTGTTCTTTATACCCAGACACAGCTTTATCAACATAACGCCTGATATTTGCATTGTTCAGCTTTGTAAACGCGACCCTGGCCGCCACGCTTGAAGCGGCGCCCTCAATCTCGTCCCCAAAATCCTCCAGTGCATGCTGCCTGATGCCCGCATATTTACATCCTTCCTTGAACGTCAGCGCTTTCCTCAAGCGGGAAGATGCACAATAAAATTCCCCACCGGGGACTAGCCTGTATTTATGGAGATACCCTTTTTTCAATAAATACTCCAGACCAGATAGAATCTGCATTCCGGGATGGCCTTTTATATCAACCAACAATTCGCGCGTGATATAGCTTCTTTTTTCAATCTCTTTGATGATCGCCTTTTGGGCTTTCTCATATCCTTTCCGCATCTCATTCAAAAAGATGCTGGCAGATATTTTTTTCTCTTCCGCTGTCTGATTGATTTCCGCGGACAAAATGCCATAATGATAGCTTTCAGGCAAAAAAACATGATTTTCCTTCAGCCTGAGTATAAAATCAGATTCTGACGCATTTTCATGCCCCTCTGCCTCTTGAAATGCTCCATTCTCTACGGAAACCTCTTCCAAGGCAGCCGTGTCCGCCGCCAAAACGCCACCAGAAACTTCTTTTTTCATGTTTTCTTTCTCCGTGGCCTCTTTTTCTGCTTCTTCCTTTCTTTTGACGCCATCTTCCATAGGGACATCAGGCAAATTTGCGGACCTGGCCAATATTTCTTGGTCAATAAAATATTTTTGGGTTGAAACGCCGATCTGGACTCTGGGCGGATACAGCCCGGTAAGCCTCTCCAGGATCTCTATATTTTCTTCTGTATCAAAGTCCGGGCAGGAAAGAGCCCGCATAAAAGCTTCTGGCCCTACGGTTTCCTGCCGTACCGTTTCAATATCCATGGTATCATCCGTACGGATCTGCTTTAGCAACACTTCTGCCTGCTTTTGGTACGGCCAAAGCGCGGCAGTAAATGGTCCGGCCAAAGACCGCACCGCAAGAAAAGAAGCCAGATTATCTTTCACATCATTTAATAATTTCCGACGCATCGCCAACACACTGTTGGCGACAGCCTCTTTATAATCATTCACCGGACTGCCCTCTGGGGGCATCTCGTCTTCTGCGGCATACTCCGACGCAAACTGCCTGACCATATCATATTTTTCGCACAACACATGGATTGAAGCATACAACTCATCAACAGAACCCTTTTCCGGGGCTTTCCCTGCTGAAATGGTTTCAAGCATCCTCTGCAGAAGCTGTTTTGAATTGTCCGCTTTTACATAGAAATCCTGGACAAGCCTATCAACATTTGTACTCAAACCTGTTCTCTCCTTCCCCCACCATTCCCGGATAAAATCTGTTTTTCTTCCATCTTACCATGGCCCTCTGCCTTTCGCAAGACAGGAGAACCCTTAAATTTCCCCGTTCTCCGCCGATGCGCCACCTCAGTGGCATACTTCCTCTATACATAACAAATCAACAATACCTACTGGTGCATCCCTCCCAAAGAAAACGCGGAATTCGCAGCCTGTATGGAGGATATCCTGGACATCTACGAAATGCCCTATGACCCTGCCGTACCGGTGGTATGCATGGACGAAAAGCCATGTCAGCTGCTGAGGGAGGCCAGGGAGCCGCTGCCTATGCGCCCAGGGGATGCACAAAAGCTGGATCCCGAATATGTCCGGAACGGCACCTGCAGCATATTCGTATTTGTGGAGCCTCTGGGTGGCGTGCGGCATGTGAGATGGCTGTCGCACAGATGCCCTGGCAGACGGAGTAAAATTAGATGTAAAATACATTTGACATGAGAAATCTGCCTTCTGCAAAAGGTTTTTGATAGAAACATCTGCCTTCTGAATGATATAATGTCTTCAGGTCAAGAGTGAAAGCCGAGAGATGAAAGGAAGTGAATCGAATGGAAATCAGTGCGCAGATAAAGAAATACCGGAGTGAAATGAAATCGTCGCTTTCAGTGAGGGAGAATGCCTGGACGAAATCCAAAAGCAGCGGGAAATCGGGAAAAGGCCCTATCAGGCAATCCTAAAACCTCTCCCGGGGGCCGCCCTTGGTATCCTGATCGTAGAGATTGCCCTGAGAATGATCGAATGGCTAAAATGAGGATTCCTGAAAAAGCCCAAGCGCCCTCTCATAATTCCCCTTTCCCAGGACCGTCAGCAGAAACCGGTCCGTTTCTTTTTTCCCTGCGAGCATTTCTGCCTGGCTGTAGGCCATATAGATCCCGTCTGCGGGCGAGGACAAGACCGCTGCCACCAGGCAGGGCTTCCAGCTCTCTGCTTCCTCCCCGTCTCCTGCCAGGCAGTACTCCCAGTTCCTCTCCCCATACCTCTCTAAGAGCTCCTTCTGTTTCTCCTCGGAGGCCGCATGTCCGTTCTGGTCGGTCATTGCCGCAAGGCTCCCTTCGCCAAAGAGCAGTACCGGGGTATTCCCAAGGGGCACCTCCCTGGACCGGGATACCCGTTTTTCCAGTTCTTCAAGCTCCACGCCGATGAACGCGGCGTCCATAGTATAGGTTTCCACTCTCAGCCTCACGGGAATCTCCACCGCCGGGGTGAGGGAGCTTAGGCCCGGGATCCTTTTAAGCTCCTCCGTGAGATCCTCCCCCCACTCCGGACCGTCCAGGGAAACCACGGACTGATATGGTTTTTTCCCCTCCGAAAACTCCCGGATCATCTGCAGCCCGAAGGTGCAGAAAAACACCAGCAGGCCGACGGAAAACACCAAAAACACCACACCGCTCCCGGACAGCCTCCGTCTCTTTTTCTTCATTGGGTTCCTCTCCTTTCCGCCAGCAGCGCATTCTTTTTCCGGAGTCTAAAGAGGAGCAGAAGGATCCAGAAAACAAGCCCCGCGAAGGCTGCGGCCGCCACCGACATGCCCCAGGAATTGGTCTCCTCCGGCTCCTCCGCCGCAAAGGACACGATCTGCGCCTTCTTGATTTCCGTCCGGAAGGGCCTTGCCTCCTCATAGACTTTGCCGTCCCCATCCTCATATCGGAAGGTGACGGTTCCCTCCACCGGCCCGTATTTTTCCCCGTCGCTCCCTCCGGCGTCGACGCCCATGGACTCCATGGTCCTGGTCCCCACATAGATCTGCATAGTCCCTTCCCCAGCGGCTCCCGCCTCCAGATTTCCCAGAAAGACGTCCCCGTCGGGAAAGAGCCCTTCTGCCGACAGGCTGGCCTGCACGTTGTAAATGGGTGCGCGGCTTATGTTGCAGGCCTTCAGGGTAAGCTCTATCGTGTCGGAAGCATAGAGGACACCGGAAATCTCGCCTGCCTGACATTCCAGTTTCACAGGCTGCCTGACGGACAGCGCCATGGTCTCCCGGCCGGAAAGGGCATTTCCCCTCTTGTCTTCGTATTCAAATTCAAACACCACGGGAATTTCGCCGCAGGCGGCGTCCGGCGCAACAGAGAGGTCCGTCTCCAGCACGATGGTCTCTCCCGGAGAAGCACTGGCCACATAAAAGGAATTTCTGGAAAACCGAAGCCCGGAGCCTTCCACGGAGGCGGACATTTTTAAATTGTAAAGGGGCTGCGTACCGCTGCAGTTTCGAAAAGTAACGGTAAGCTTTTCTTCGCTTCCCGCCGCCAGCGCCCTCCCGGAAAGACTGTCCGACTCCAGGAGGATCTTGGGCTGGCGGATCAGTTCTTCCTCGCCGCTTCCTCCTCCTGCCCCGGTGCCGGCGCCGCTCCCGCCGCCCTCGCCCGCACCGCTTCCGGCGAAGTCTCCGCCCTTCTCGCCGTCTTCTCCCTCTTCTCCGCTTCCCGCCTGATCCCCCGGTTCGTCCTCTCCGCCGGCAGTTCCCTTATTCGGGTCGTCCGCCTGATCTCCTGTTTTATCTCCTGTGTGATCTCCCGTTTTGTCCTCCCCGTCCGGCTTTCCTCCTTCCGGCAGGGAAAAAACGATCTGGCGTGTAAACGAAACCTGTTCCATCCGCTCCGTATAGCCCACCGCCTGCACGGTCAGGGCACAGGGACCCGAGGGAACCGTCCCGGAAAGGGGAATCTCCATGCAGTAAAGATAAGCTTCCCGCTCCCCCTGACCGGAGGGTCCCGTCTGGCCCGACAGCCCCATCGAACCGGCAGGTTCCCCACGGCCGAGGGATTCCTGCGGGCCGAAGGATCCCGCCCTGCCGCCCGCCCCCAGGCAGACCATGGTTCCGTCCCTTAAGGCGTACCGCCTCTTCCCCACCGTCTTCTGATAATTTCTGGGCAGAAAGGCGGATGCAGCGCCCTCCGGAAACATCAGGCTGACCGTCAGCCGGTCCCCCGACAGATCTCCGCTCGCGGTAAAGGGGATGACCAGGTACAGGGCGCCGTCCCTCACCGCAGGCTGGTAGCCCTCGGAAAAGCTCTGTTCCATTCCTTCATATTTATAATGGCTGTCAATTCCCAAATAGGTCCGGCCATAGGCCTCCGTCTCCTGCGATTCCGGCGGCGTTTCGGCGGGAGCCGTCACCAGACCCGCCTCCCCGGCCGCACCGGCCCGGAGGAAGCCCCCCGGCCAGATCATCGCAAAAGCGATCGTCAGCGCAAGTCCCACCCCGCACCTGCCCATTCTCCTCATATCTCATTCCTCCGATCCCCGCAGCTGTTCACACTGTTCCCGATTCCTCTGTCCTTTCCGGCTTCCCGAAGTGGGATAGGGAAACGTTGATCAAAGCGTTTCCTTAACACCCCGCCGTCCATCTCATACACCTCGTCGCATAAGATGCGGATGTCCTCCTCATTGTGGCTGGCCAGAAGGATCGTCTTCCTCTTTTCCTTGAGCTCCAGAAGAAGCTGCCGGATCTGGGCCACCCCGTTTTTATCCAGCCCGTTGAAGGGCTCATCCAGCACCAGAAGCTTCGGGTCTTCCATGATCGCCTGGGCGATCCCCAGCCGCTGGCGCATTCCCAGGGAATATTTCTCCACTGCCTTCTTCATGTCCGGGTCAAGGCCGACCCTCTCCATGGCGGCGCGAACCCCGGATCCGCCGATCTTCTTCCGGAGAGACGCCAGGATCTCCAGATTTTTCCTCCCGGTCAGATTGGTCAGAAAGCCGGGCGACTCGATGATCACCCCCAGCTCCTCCGGGAAGTCCGCGTCCCTCCCGACCTGCTTTCCAAACACCCGGACCGTTCCCGTCGTCGGCGTGAGGAAGCCGCAGATGCATTTCATGAGGACCGTCTTCCCGGAACCGTTGTTGCCGACGATCCCGTAGACCCGGCCCGCCTCCAGGGTAAGGTTTACTTCCTTTAAGACCAGGTCCTCCCCGAAGCGCCTGGTCACACCTGTAAGTTCCACACACGTCTCCAAAGTCTATCCTCCCTTCCATTCTCCCGCACCCTGCGGATTCCGGCGGCAAAAGCCTGCGCCCCTTGATGTCTCCGTCGGCCGGCGGGCCCCGAGAAGTCCGACGGCTTTTTCCACCAGAATCCTCGAGGTAGTCCCCGGCAGTGTTCCTCGGCGGATGATAGGAAGATTTCGGGAATTTCACGAGCATAGCGCAGGTAATTTCAGCCGACCCGGTTTGATGGAGGTGAAATTACCTACAATAAGCGGCGCAGTGAAATCCCAGAAATCGAACGTGTCCGCCGGAACACTGCCGGGGACTGCCGAGGGCATCTCACACTTCCTCCACCCGCCCGTACAGGACACCTGCGTGGAGGCTCACGGTCACACCCAGGAAGAGAAGGAGAAAGAGCCACAGCCCCTCCTTCCCCGGTCCCCAGTCGGCGCTCCCCATGATCCACTGGGGCGGGTACAGCCAGAGGGCCTCCGGAAAATACCGTTCCTGCAGGATCAGGCAGAAATAATAGCCCGCAAAGGGGAGACCGAAGGCCAGGTAGGCCGAGCGGAACAGGGCCGCTGCGATCCCGCCCAGAGATGCCAGAACCGCCCCCAGGATCCCTAAACGGAGCAGGACGGCCACAGGTTCCCACACCATGGCAAAGGTGACTGCCCCTTTTTGCTCCAGGGGAAAGAACAGGAGAAAGTAGAGGAACAGGGTCAAAAGCCCGGCTGTCGCCCAGGGCAGGAAGCCGCCCAGGGCCACCGCGAGGATCTTGTTCTCCGTGTAGCTCCTTCTGTCCTGCCTGGGAAGGCAGGCCTTCAAAAATCCCCCCTTGGACTCCGCCAGAAAGGAATCGCTCCAGGGCAGGACCGATACCAGGGGCAGAAGAAAGACGACGGCCCGGCAGCAAAAAGACCCTTTCGCCAGCGTGAGGAAATTCCCGGCGGCCAGGCTCCCCTCCCCGGACGGCCAGGCCGTGCCGGAGAGGATGGCCGAGAGGCCGAGAAAAAACGAAGCCAGAAATCCCCGTCCGGCAGTCATCCGTTTCAGTTCACAGCCCATCCTCCCATTCCTCCTAACTCTTTTCTCCAAGAAAGACAAAGCTGTAACGCCTCACCGCCCGCAGGGAAATCCCTGCAAGCAGGAGGATGAGCCCCGCAAACACAAGCCGGGACGCAGAAAGGGAGGGCAGGCGGTCATAGCCAAAGCTGTGCTTTCCGTAGGTGGCGTGGCTCAAGGGGCTCAGCCACCCGATCAACAGGTTCGCCCGGTATCCCTCGTATTCCCGCCACCCGAAGAGAGCTACGATCACGTCCCGGTTGAGCAAAAGCCCGTACAGGCT
This sequence comes from uncultured Lachnotalea sp., assembly GCA_947066815.1. Lineage (GTDB taxonomy): Bacteria > Bacillota > Clostridia > Lachnospirales > Lachnospiraceae > Lientehia. The sequence continues at coordinate 130,301 of CAMSZT010000002.1, read as the reverse complement.
GAACAAAAGCCCAAAGATCATGCCCCGGTTCTTTCCGCAGCGCAAGTTTCCCGCCAGAATGAGAAAGCTCAGGGTGAGGGCATAGAGAAACAACAGTCCAAAAACCTGCGCCATGCAGCCATAGGGCGTGATGCTCTCCATGACCCCCACGGTGGAGGGCACCCCCAGCTCCGACCCCAGCTTCGAGTAGGCCAGCATGGCCGCCGTCTCGCTCCACACATCGCCCAGATAGCTGTATTTCCCACAGAGAAGGACCGTGGCCACGAAGAGGAAGCCGGTGTAGAGGAACACCACCCCGGCCACGTAGAGCATCTGTCCCGCAAGCCATCTCCCCTTCGTGGTCCGATACAGGTAATAGGGCGTCATAGCGCTTGCCATGGGAAGGTCCGAGAACAGCAAAAGCAGAAGGATGGAGCTAAGCAGGACGGAATAAGCGTCCCCGAAGGTCCAGAGGAAAGGCTCCGCAAGCTGCACGGGAGTCCCGTAAGCCTCGATGACCTTCATGACCCTGCCGCTCAGCAGAAAACAGAGCACCAGGCCCAGAAGCAGGGTGAGGATCACCTTGGGATTCTTCAAAAATCCCCGGAAATTGAACCGGGCCACGGCAAACACCTGTCCCATGGGTTAATACCCCAGACCCCGGTTGATCACGCTCCCGTCCGCCGCATTGATGGTCAGAAAGCTCTGGCTGGGCGTCTTGGCGTTGTCCCTGCCCGGTACCTCGAAGCTCCCGAAGAAATCCCAGGCCGGGACCAGGACCCCCTGTCTGCTGTCGGTGGAAGGCTCGTAGATCCTGGTGTAGCCGAAGGCGATCCGGTCAATCCGGTAGGTTCTGGAATCCTCATAATTCAGCACGTCCGCATTCTGGATCTGCATCATCTTTTCGTAGATCGCCGTGACCTCCGAGAAGGGTAAAAGCTTCACATTCTCCGTCCGGACCTCCCCGATGTCGTACAGGTTGGTGAGATCCATCCGGTCGACTCCCTCCTTGGTCACGTAGAAATCCAGCCGCTCATAACTCCAGGTCTCCGTGGTCCCCTCGATGTCCTCGTAGGCGCCGCCCTCATCGACGGTGTGGGTGATGGGAATCCCGGAAAGACGTCTGGCGTAATGGAGCAGATACCCCGCCTGGTTCTCCTCGTTCTCCCAAAAGTCCCCGCCTCCCTTTTCCTCCCAGGCCTGGCTCCTGAGGGCGTAATCCCAGGAGACCACGTCCATGTCCGAGATTCCCAGGGCCGACACCTTCTCGTCCGCCATTTCTTTGGCCTCCTCCAGGGAAATCTCTGCCTTCGTCTTGATTTCTTCCTCGTCCGGATAGGATAATTCTCCCCCTTCCATGTCCTGGTAAGCCCACCATTCCGGCTGCTCCAGGCCCGCATGGGCCGTATTCCCCAGCCGCTTCACCTGCACCCGCATGGGCACGGGCCCGTAGGAGAAGATGTCATACTGGTAGAGCTTTCCGTCCCCGGTGTCCACGATCCCGGAAAAGGAATCCTCCATAACCTCCGTCTCCCCCATGCCGATCCCCACTTCCAGCCCGTACTGGGGGCGCACCTTCTTCCGCTCGGCCTCCTCCGGCGCATTTTCATAATCCCGCTTCGCCTGCTCGATCACACCGTAGATATCGTAGATATAATTTCCGTTCTCATCGGTTCCTTCCCGGTAAGGGTCCAGGTTCCCGGCCGCCACGTATCCCTCCAGCTCCTCGATCCAGGCCCGGTAATCCTCCTTTGTCTTCTCCGTGTAGCTGTAATAATCATAAATGTCCGCCTCACCGAAGAGCGCCTCCGTGATGCGGTCGATCTCCTCCTGGCCGAAGGGATGCTGACTCACCGCAATGGTATCGACCTCTTCCGCCTCCGGAATCTCCACCTGGGCATCCGTGATGACCGTGAGCTTCCCCGTGGGATCTTTTGTCTCGCTCTCGTAATGCTCCGGCGCAGCCAGGATCTCCCGCAGGGTCTGCCCGCCGCCCGCCGACTCCGCCTCCTCGTAGCCGCCCCCGGCCGCCTCGCCTTTGAGTTTCACCACCGAGTCCTCCGGCGTCTTGGCACAGCCCCCAAGGAGACTCGCACAGAGCAGCACGCCGCAGGCTCCCGCCGCCCATCTCCTGCATCTCGTATGTTTTCGACTCATAAAACTTCCTCCTCACTGCGGACAGGTGCCCGATCACTCCTGCTTCTCGGTTCCCCGTCCGCCGTTTTTTTCTGTCCCCAGCATACCGCAGGAGCTTTTGCCGAATCCGCCCCGAGTTGTAACCGGACTGTAAACACGCAAGTGCGGAGCGATCCGTGGTATCCGCCTCCCATATTCACTTTGCGCCGGACCGGGACTTCTCCCCGTTCCACAACAGGGACACCTTCGTCCCCTCCCCCTCCCTGCTCTCGATGAGAAGCCTGGCGCCGTGGAGCTTTGCGATCTGGCTGCAGAGGGCCAGGCCCAGGCCGCTTCCGCCCGCGCTCCGTCCCCTGGCCTTGTCCACCATGTAGAAGGCCTCCGTCACCCGGCCGATCTCCCCCTCCGGGATCCCCCGGCCGAAATCCTCCACGTAGATCCCCTTCCGGTCGGCGGACAGCAGGATTTTCCCTCCCAGCGGCGAAGCCTTGCAGGCGTTGTCCACCAGGTTGAGGAGCAGACTCTCCATCAGGTCCTCGTCCATGACATGGGAAAGCCTTTCCTCCGGCTCTTTCCTTTCCAGATCCACTTCCAGAGAAAGGTTCCTTTCCCGCAGGCGGAAGGCCGCAGAAGCCTCCAGCCGTCCGAACAGGCGGTCAATCTCCACTTCCTTCATGACCGCCCCCTCTCCTCCGTTCTCATAGAGGCCTGTGAGCTCCAGCATCTTTTCCGACAGCCTGGCAAGCCGCCTGGCCTCGTTCAAAATATAGGTGAGGGACTGTTCCCTCTGTTCCTCCCGAAGCCGCACCGTGAGAAGCAGGTCCGCATTTCCAATCATGGCCGTGAGGGGCGTCTTCATCTCATGGGCCAGGCTCCCCAAAAGCTGCTTCTGCTTTTCATTGACCGTCCGCAGCGCCTCCACGTGCCGCTCCACCTCCCCGGCCATCCGGTTGAAGCTCTCCGTCACATCGCCAATCTCGTCCCTCCCCCGGACCTCGACCCGGCTTCCATATTCCCCGGCCGCAATCTCCGCTGCCCCGGATTTTAATTCTTCCAGAGGCTCAAGCATCCGGTAAATGCGCCGGTAGAGCAGGAAGCCGATGAGGATGAGCAGCACGGCGGCGGCACCCGTCCCGTAGAGAATGAGCTTCCCCGCCCGTCCGTAGATCTCCGTCACATCCCGGACCACCGCAAAACTGTAGCCCTCCGCCCCAAAGCCGGCATCCACCCGGCAGCACAGAAGCACCTGCCTCTCCCCCGCCCGAAAGGGGCCTGCGGTGAACACCTCCGTCTCCGAGACCCCGGCCTCCCTGCGCAGCTCCTCCAAACGCTCCAGGTCAAGGTCGTAGGGAGTCAGGTTGCGGACCTCCTCCCTGTCCTTCCACAGCACTCCCATGCTGCCGAACTGCTCTCTGAAGCCATTCAAAATAACAATGTCCCGGATATTTTCCTCCAGGACACCGATCTTTTCCTCCGCATATTTCTCCCGCAGCAATCTGGCATTCTCCTCCGCATGGACGGTTCCGTAACGCCTGGCCTCGGAGAGCCCCTGCCGCTTTACCTCCCAAACCGAGAAGGCCAAAAGCCCCGCCGCCAGCAGGAGCATCCCCAAAGCCACCTGCAGATATAATTTCCGAAACAGCTTCATTCCTCCACCTCCAGCCGGTATCCGATGCGGGGAACGGTCTTTATGACCTCCGAAAACCCCAGTTTCTTCCGAATCCGCCCCACATGGGCGTCCACGGTCCTGGTCTCCCCCTCAAACTCCACGCCCCAGAGGGCCGCCAGGAGCTGGGCCCTGGAGACCGCCTTGTTCTTGTTTCGGAGAAGCATCATCAGGCAGTCAAACTCCATGGGTTTTAAATACACTTCCTCCCCGCCCTTCGTGACCGTGCGCCCCGCCGGGTCGACGACCACGTCCCCGATGACCGTCACCGCATCCTGGGGCGCATGGCGCTCCAGCACCTTGTTGATCCGCACCAAAAGCTCCACCATCTCGAAGGGCTTTACCATGTAATCCTCCGCTCCGCCGGTGAGCCCCCGGATCTTGTCCGGTAACTCCCCCTTCGCCGTCAGAAAGATCACCGGCACCCCGTAGCCCACAAGCTCCGGCAGCAGGGCGAAGCCATTCTTTCCCGGCAGCATCACGTCCACCACGGCGCATCCGTAGTCGTGCCGCTTCTTAAGGGCCGCCGAAGCCTCCGCCCCGTCAAAAAACGGATCCACCTCGTGGCCCGCCGCCTCAAGGCTCAGACGGATCACGTCGTTGATGGCCGCCTCGTCCTCGATCACCAGGATCCTCGCACCCATGCTTTAAACTCTCCTTTGACGCTTTGCTTTTATACAGGCGATTGCCTGTTTCCTTTTATAAACAGAATATAGGTTCATTATACCATGGAAAACGGTCCCCGGTGTAACCGATTTGTAACGAATTTCATTGGGGAAACGGTGATCTGATCAGCTATCCCAAAAAGGCAATCCATGATCCGAAGGCCCTTCGTGCCTTTATCAGCACGGATGTTTCCCTGGGCACGGATGAAATCCTGAACAAATATCTGGAACTGTGGCCGGCCGATTGAGGTCTTTTTTCGGCAGAGCAAAGGCCGTCTGGCATTCGGCCGGTATCAGATCCGTTCCTCCAAAGGGATCCAGAGATATTGGCTGTTGATGTCTCTCGCTCATTTTATCGCCTGCACCGGGAGTGGAAAACCTGTCTCTTTTGAAGATGGCTATGCTTATTTTTACAGGCGGCTTCAGGAAGAACGTATTGCGTATGTATATCAATGCGGCAAAAAACAGATTCCATTTGCGGATGTATTGGAGTTGGTAGCATAGGTCTGTGCATTTTTTTGAATTTGCTCATTTATAGTATATAATAAAAAAAGTACAGCGTGCCAAAAAGTACACCTTTTGCTACTTTTTCGCACGCTGTATCTACCGTTCGCGGACATTCGGCTGTTTCCGCATACGCCGGTAAAAAGTGGATTTACTCATGTTGCACCGGGCCAGCACTTCGTTTAAGGTCAGCTGCTTTCGTTCCCAGGCATGTACGACCCCGGAAAAATCCTCCGGCATCTCGATCTTTGGACGGCCGAACCGGATCCCCCGCTCTTTCGCCGCCGCGATTCCCTGCATCTGCCGTTCTCTTATGCTCTCCCGTTCCGACTGGGCCACAAAGGACAATACCTGGAGGACCAGATCCTCAATAAAAGTGCCCATCAGGTCCTTTCCCCTCCTGGTATCCAAAAGCAGCATGTCAAGCACGCAGATATCCGCTTTGATCTCCTTCGTCAGGATCCGCCACTGCTCCTGTATCTCCTCATAATCACGTCCCAGCCGGTCAATACTCAGAATATACAGCAGGTCGCCCTCCCTGAGCACCGACTTGAGTTTCTTATATTGGGGCCTGTTAAAATCCTTTCCGGACTGCTTGTCGATGTAAATGCGCTCCCCTGCCACTCCCGTGACTCTCATTGCCGCAAGCTGCCTCCCCTCGTTCTGATCGGCACTGGAAACACGCACGTATCCGTAGGTATTCTGACTTGTCATAGGTAATCCTCCATTCTATTTTTCTATAATTTTAATGTAAATTTTTATTAAAATATTGCATATGATAAAATAATACTATATAATCGAAAAAGGAGGATGTGATCATGAACATATCGTTATTAGATTTAACGGAACGTCTGGTTCCCATTTCAGATTTCAGTCAGGGAAGGGCTGGGAAGATCTTTCATGATGTAGCAGAAAATAACAAAGAATATATTGTCTTGAAAAACAATCAGCCGACCGCAGTTTTGCTGTCTGTGAAAGAATATCGGGAAACCAGGGAAAAAGCGGCTTTGCTGGAAAAACTGCTGGAAAGGGTTGAAAATATCCGTTTGCTGGAGCTTGTCGAGAGCCGGGCGAATGACAGCACAGATTCCTTTGAAGCTTTCGTGGGTGAAGAAGGATTTTCCATGGCGGAGTTAGAAGAGCTGTCTGAAAGTGTGGAACTGGAATAATGGCATGGAAAATACGAATCTCGGAAGAAGCGAAAAAAGACTATCACAGAATCGAAGGGAATTTGCGAAAGCAGGCATTAGCCGGCATTGTAAAGGTTTCCAAAGCTCCGCTGCCCAGTCCCAATGGATATGGAAAACCCTTGGGAAACAGGCATGGAAATAAACTCACCGGATTCTTCAAGATCAAATACCGCGGGATTGGGATCCGGGTTGTGTACACCCTGGTCCTCCGTGAGATGGTCATGAACATTGTGGTCATATCACAAAGAGACGATCATATCTGCTATGACCTGGCAACAAAGCTGTATGCCAGATATGGGGATGATATTTTCAAAGATATTTTTGAAAACTTTTAGGGGATTTTTCATGATCCCTCACTCCCTCGTCAGCTTCCTGACCCAGTTCCCGTAATTGACCTCCAAAAAGGCGGGGACACACTTGAAGATCTGATCGGCGTTCAGGCAGCAGACCACCGCCACCGGGGAAGCCTTCACCACGAAGGCCATGAAGAAGGACAGGGGCAGGACGATGCCCCAGATGCTGATCAGATCCATCTTGACCACGAAGCCCGCGTGGCCGCCGCCCCGGATGATGCCGTTGTTGGTGGGCATCTGGTAGGACATGCCGACGCAAACCACGCTCAGGATGATGAGGAAGGTGTCGGCCATTTTCTTGGTCTCCGGGGACAGGTCATAGAGGCTTAGGATCGGGATGCGGATGAAGAACAGCAGGATGCCGGAGAGGATCCCGATGACCAGGAACATCCTCTGGAGCCTTTTCGCGTAAGCCTTCACCTCTTTCAGATCGCCCGCTCCCACCGCCTTCCCGATCAGGACGGATGCGGTGGAAGCCGCCCCCACCGCCGTGGATTTCACCATCAGGAATACGGTGGAGGCCACACTGTTTGCCGCGATGGCCGCCGCCGTCATGTGTCCCAGGATCACGGTCTGGAGAGCCGTGTTGAGCCCCCAGAGGCTCTGGATCAGGAACACCGGCGTGGTCACCTTAAAATAATCCCCCGCCAGCACCCGGTCGGACCGGAAATAGTCCCGCAGCCTGAGGCCGAGCCGTTTTTCCCGTTTCGCCACATAGAAGACCAGGATGCCCCATTCCAGGATCCGGGCCGTGAGGGTCCCGACGGCGGCCCCCAAAACGCCCATCTCCGGCGCGCCGAACCGCCCGTAGATCAGCACGTAATTGATGCCGCAGTTGACAAAAAAGGCGGTGACGGAGAGATAGAGAGCGATCCGCACCACCTCCACGCTCCGGAGAGACGCCAGGAGGATCTGGGTCATGGCAAAGAACAGATAGGTAAATCGGATCGTCCGGATGTAGCGCACGCCCTCCTCAATGATGGGGCCGTCGGTGGTAAAAAGCCCCACCGCCTGATGAGGAAAGAGGGATACCAGCACAAACAAGACCGCGGCCACAAAAAGCCCGGCCCGCATGGCCGTGGCCATGATCTTTTTCATGGGCTCCGTCTGCTTTTTCCCCCAGTACTGGCTGCAGAACATGACGGCGCCCTCTCCCAGGGCCATCACCATCTGCTGGAAGACAAACTGGATCTGGTTGACGGCGGCCACCCCCGACAGGGAGGTCTCGCTGTAGGCGCCCAGCATCATGTTGTCCGCCAGATTGACGCTCAAGGTGACCACATTCTGAAGCACCAGGGCCGTATAGATAGAAAAAAAGTTCCTGTAAAAACCTGTTCTCTGTTCCATGTCAGAATACTCCCTCAGCCGCTCTTTTCAGCCTCTTTTCTCAGTCTTTTTTATCCAGCTCTCCCACCGCCCGGGACAGCCTCCCAAGCGCCTCCCTCAGGACACTCCTGGGACAGGCGATGTTCACCCGCTCAAAGCCCTCGCCGGCCGGCCCGAACATGGCGCCGGAATCCAGCCAGAGGCCGGCCTTCTCTGCGATAAGCTCCTCCCGTTCCTCCTCGGTAAGGCCGAGCGCCCTGAGATCCAGCCAGACAAGATAGGTCCCCTCCGGCTCCACCAGCCGGATCTTCGGCAGGTTCTCCCGCAGATAATCCCGCACATAGGAGAGGTTTTCCAGGAGATATCCTTTTACCTGGGAAAGCCACTCCCCGCCGGTCTCATAGGCGGCCTGGCAGGCCAAAAGCCCCATCAGGTTCACCTGGCTGTAGCCGGCTCCGTCCACGGCTCTCCGAAATTTTTCCCGAAGCTCCGGATCCGATATGAAAATGTTGGAGATCTGCAGCCCCGCGATATTGAAGGTCTTACTGGGGGCCGTGCAGATCACGCTGATCCCCGCCAGCTCCTCCGACAGGGAGGCAAACACCCTGTGTTCATGGCCGGGATAGGTGAAGTCGCTGTGGATCTCGTCGCTGACCACCGTCACGCCATGTCTCAGGCAGATCTCCCCCAGCCGTTTAAGCTCCTCCTCCGTCCAGACCCGCCCCACCGGATTGTGGGGGCTGCAGAGCAGGAGCAGCCGGACCTGATGCTCCCGGATCTTGTTCTCCAGATCCTCGAAATCCATCTCATAGCGGCCCTGTACCTCCTTCAGAGGACTGTTGACCACCCTCCGGTGATTGCTCTCGATGACCTCCCGGAAGGGATAATAGACCGGCTGCTGCAGAAGGACGCCGTCCCCCTCCTCCGTGAAGGCCCGGACTGCCGCCGCCAGGGCGAATACCACCCCCGGCGTCCGGATCAGCCATTCCTCCTTTGTCTCCCAGCCGAATTTTTCCAGATACCAGCCGGAGACCGCCGCAAAATAGTCCGCCTTCGCGTCGCTGTATCCGAAGATCCCGTGGTCCACGGCCCTCCTCAGACGATCCAGAATGCCGGGGGCAGCCGGGAAATCCATGTCGGCCACCCAGAGGGGAAGGATATCCTCCTTTTTTCCCCGCTCCGCCGCAAAATCATATTTCAGGCAGTTAGTGCCTCTCCGGTCTACCACCTTGTCAAGATCAAACTTCATCCTGGTTTTCCTCCCCGTCTGTCCTCCCGGCTATTTCGCCGTGTCCCTCTTCCCTGTCCTCCATGGCCTGGGCCAGATCCCCGATCAGATCCTCTGCATTCTCGATCCCCACGGAAAGCCGCAGGAACCGCTCCGTGATCCCAAGGTGCTCCCGCACCTCCTTCGGAACGTCGCTGTGGGTCTGGAGCAGCGGGTAGGTGATCAGCGACTCCACCCCTCCCAGGCTTTCCGCGTAGACGATCAGGCGCACCCGTTCCAGGATCCGCCTCGCCGTCTCCTCCGTATCCACGGTGAAGGAAATCATGCTCCCAAAGCCGTCGCCCTGCCCTTTTTGTACCTGGTGGCCGGGATGTTCCGGCAGGCCCGCGTAAAACACCTGCTCCACCTTCCTCTGCCCCTTCAGCCATTCCGCCAGGGCCATGGCATTTGCCTGCTGCCGCTCCATGCGGACCGCCAGGGTCTTGATCCCCCGGAGGGTCAGATAGCTGTCAAAGGGCGACAGACAGTTTCCTACCGTCTTGTAAAGATAGCGGAGCCGCTCCGCGGTCCCCTTATCCCTCACGCAGAGGAACCCGGCCAGCGTGTCGTTGTGCCCGGCCAGGTATTTGGTCCCGCTGTGGATCACCAGATCCGCCCCCAGCTCCAGAGGCCGCTGGAAGTAGGGACTCAAAAAGGTATTGTCCACGATCAGAAGCAAATGATGCCTGTCCGCCAGTGCCTTCATGGCCCGAAGGTCCGTGATCTGCATGGTGGGATTGCTGGGCGTCTCGATGTAGAGAGCCTTCGTCTCCGGCCGGACGGCCGCCTCCACGAGCCTCTCGTCGGAGGTACAGACATAGGAAAAACTCAGGCCGCGCCGCTCCCCCACCGCCGAAAACATGCGGACGGAGCCGCCGTAAAGATCCTCGGAGCAGATCAGGTGGTCCCCTCCGTCAAACAATTCCAGAGCCAGGGAGACCGCCGCCATCCCGGAAGAAAAGGCCAGCGTATCCACGGCCCCCTCCAGGGACGATACCGTCTGCTCCAGCTCATCCCGGGTGGGGTTGCTCACCCTGCTGTAATCATGGCCGGTGGATTCCCCGATGCCCCTGTGGGCAAAGGTAGCCGTCTGATAGATCGGCACACTGACCGCCCCGAAGGAATGCTCCTCCACGATCTTTGTGACCCCGTGGCAGCACCGGGTCTCGATCCCATATCCCATAAATAGTTCCTCCTTTATTTGCCGGACATTCACATAGTATTTTGATAGGAGTATAGCATTCTCCCGACAGCCTGTCAACCCGGGCTCTCCCCGCATCTTTGCGTCAGCCCGGGCTTCCGGACATCCGTCAGCTTTTCTGCGCCAGCTTTTTCTCCGTCCCCCGGATACACAGGAAGTAGACCGGCAGCAGATACAGGCAGGCCGACACCCAGGCCGTCTGGTCCGCGAAACAGATCGCCGTAAAGCCAAAGGAGCCCACAAAGCAGAGGCTCACCGTGCTCCTGGCGATCATCTCCACCACCCCGGAAAAGATGGCCCGGCCCGCGTAGCCAAGCCCCTGGATGCTCAGACGGATCACATTTAAGAGCCCCAGGCTCCAGAAAAAATATCCCAGGCAGCGCAGGTATCTGGCCGCCGCGTCCAGCACCATTCCGGCCCCGCTTCCGACAAACAGCATGGAAAGATACCTTCCGCCGAAGATCAGCGCCAGCCCGACAAAGATCCCGTAGGAGACGGCGATGGTGCTCCCCTCCCTCACGCCCCTCCGGATCCGGTCCAGCCGCCCCGCTCCCAGGTTCTGCCCGCAGAATACGGACACCGAGGAGGCGATGGCATCGAAGGGGCACATGGCAAACTGCTTGATCTTCAAAGCCGCCGTAAATCCGGACACATACACGCTCCCCAGGCCGTTGTTGGCCGACTGCATGACCATGCTCCCTATGGCCGTAATGGAAAACTGAAAGCCCATGGGAAGGCCCATGGACAAAAGCTCTCTCGAAACATCCCCCTCCAGGCGGCAGTTTTCCCGCCCCGGATGGAGAAGCTCCACCTTCTTGTAAATAAAGCCCAGGCACAGGATCCCGCTGACGGCCTGGGATGCAACGGTGGCAATGGCCGCCCCGGCGCAGCCCCAGCCAAAGCCCAGGATGCACAGAAGGTCCAGGACCACATTTAACCCCGCCGAGATCACCAGGAAGACAAAGGGCGTCCGGCTGTCCCCCACCGCCCTCAGGATACCGGCCAGCAGATTATACAGGAGTGTAAAGGGAAGCCCCAGGAAGATCACCAGCAGATAGCGGTACGCATTCCCGTAGAGCTCCTCCGACACGGAGAGGATCTTAAGGATCCAGGGACAGAGCAGGGTGCAGAGGGCCGTCAGGATCACTGCCACCATCCCTGTCAGGGCCGCCGCGCTGAATATGTAATGTTTCATTTTTTCCAGCCGCTCCGCCCCGAAGCACTTCGCCACCGGCACCCCGAAGCCGGTACAGCATCCGATGCAGAAGCCCAGCACCATGAACTGGACGCTGCTGGTGGAACCGACACTGGCCAGAGCGTCCGCCCCCAGCACCCGTCCCACGATGGCCGCGTCGATGATGTTGTAGGTCTGCTGGAGCAGATTCCCCACAAGCAGCGGGAGGGCAAACTTAAGGATCAGCTGAAAAGGCCTTCCTTCCGTCATACTTTTTGCCAAAACTGTCATCTCCTTTGCTGAAATCCAAAAAGCATTTATATGACTGCGTCCCTCATTATAGAGACTTTTCATCCTCCTGTCAATAAGAGGATCCGGCGGCTTCCGGGCAGCGTCCCGAGCCTTGCAAACCAACGCCCCGCGTGATATAATGCCGACAGAATTCTATTTCGGGAGGAATGATCCATGGAAGAACTTTATGTGTTCGGCACGGGAAACGCCCAGGCCACCCGCTGTTACAATACCTGTTTTGCCATCCGGGACGGGGAAGAATTTTTCCTTGTGGACGCGGGGGGCGGCAACGGGATCCTCACGGTTCTGGAGGACATGGAGGTGCCCCTGACCAGGATCCATCACATTTTCGTCACCCACGAGCACAACGACCACATCCTCGGCATGGTCTGGATGATCCGCATGACCGCCACTGCCATCTTAAAGGGAAGCTATGAGGGAAACCTGAACATTTACTGCCATGAAGGGCTGATGGACACCATCCGCACCCTGTGTGCCCTGACCATCCAGAAAAAATTCTGTAACTGCATCGGAGACCGGATCCTGCTGATCCCTGTCTCCGACGGGGAGACCAGGCAGATCCTGGACTACGACGTCACCTTCTTTGACATCCTGTCCACCAAGGCAAAGCAGTTCGGCTTCACCACCGTCTTAAAAAACGGGAGGAAGCTGACCTGCGCCGGCGACGAGCCCTACAATCCCGGCTGTGAACGCTATGTGGCCGGGAGCAGCTGGCTCCTCCACGAGGCCTTCTGCCTCTACGGCGACCGGGAACGGTTCAAGCCCTACGAAAAGCACCACAGCACCGTGAAGGACGCCTGCGAGCTGGCGGAAAGCCTCCGGATCCCCAATCTCGTCCTTTGGCACACCGAGGACAAGGATCTCAGACATCGGAAGGAACGCTACCTCGCCGAGGGGAAACGCTATTACTCCGGCAATCTGTATGTGCCGGACGACCGGGAGCGGCTGGACCTGTAAGCCTTCTCGGCTGGACAGAAAACGCACACGGCGAAAGGGAGCGGCGGATTCCGCTCCCTTTCTGTATGACCGCCCGTTTCTCGGACTTGTCCGATGTTTACCGTCTCCCTCTCCGGTACACCGCCTCCGCGAAGGCGGCGTCCACCGGCCGGAAGGAATCCGTGAGCCTGTCGGCGCAGGAGAGGTCCTGACCGCCGGAATCCGGGTTCACAAAGCCGAGGCACGCCATGCCCGCACGTTTTGCCGCACGGACTCCGTTGCAGGAATCCTCCACCACCAGACAGTCCTCCGGCGCCGCCCCAAGCGCTTCGGCCGCTTTTAAAAATACATCCGGCGCCGGCTTCGGCCGTTCCACGCTCTCCCCGCTCACCAGCACGTCAAAATACCCGTGGATCCCCAGGGCCTTCGTCGCCCGGATGATATTTTCATAGGGGGAACAGGAGGCCACCGCCAGCGAGTAACCGGCCTCCTTCAGGCACGCCAGCATCTCCGGCACGCCGTCGATCCCCGGATAGCCGTCCCGCTCATAGAGATACGCCTTCTTCTCCTTCATCCGTTCGTTGAATTCTTCTCTGGTGAGGGGCAGCTTAAACTTTTCGATCAGCCCGTCCAGGATCACCGCGTTGGTGGTGCCGATATAGGTTTTATATTCCTCGTAGGAAAAGGTCTTCCCCCAGGGCTCCAAAGCCATCAGATAGGCTCTGTAATGGACCGGCTCACTGTTGACCAGCACCCCGTCCATATCAAAAATAATGCTCTTTAACATGTTCTCTCTCCGTTCTTCTGCACCTTCCGGCCGGCCGCAGATCCTCCGGGCCCGCCGCACGCCAAAAACTTCCTCCGTCATTATAAAAAACTTCTATCCAAAACTCAACCCTGTTTTTTGCCCGCGCTTCCGGATTTTTCGAAATTTGCATTGCCCTCCCTCCTCCCATAGTCTATAATGACCATAGAAACCATTTCAGATCGGAGGTTCCCATGTCAGGTTCAACATACGGAAAACTGTTTACCCTCGCCACCTGGGGAGAATCCCACGGAAGGGGGCTGGGCGTTGTCGTGGACGGCTGTCCCGCCGGGCTCCCCCTCTGCGCGGAGGACATCCAGGCGTTTTTAGACAGGAGAAGGCCCGGCCGGAGCCGCTACACCACGAAGCGGGCCGAGGACGACACGGTGGAGATCCTCTCCGGCGTCTTTGGCGGCCTCACCACCGGCACCCCCATCTCCATGGTGGTCTTCAATAAAGACCAGCGGTCCGGGGATTATTCGGAGATCGCCTCCTGTTACCGGCCCGGCCACGCCGATTACGGCTTTGACGCAAAGTACGGCTTTCGGGATCACCGGGGCGGCGGGCGCTCCTCTGGCAGGGAGACCATCGGGCGGGTGGCGGCGGGCGCCGTCGCCATGAAGATCCTGGCCGCCCTGGGCATCGAGGTCCGCGCCTACGCGGAGGAGATCGGCGGGATCCGCTGCGAGACCGTGGATCTCTCCCTCTGCAGTGAAAATCCGTTTTATATGCCGGATCTCTCGGCGGCCGAGCGGGTCCGCGAGGCGGCTGAGCGGCGGATGGCCGAACAGGATTCCATGGGCGGCATCATCGCCTGCCGGGTCAGGAACATGCCCGCCGGCATCGGGGAGCCTGTCTTTGAAAAGCTGGATGCAGGCCTTTCCAGGGCGCTGTTCTCCATCGGCGCCGTCAAGGGCGTGGAGATCGGCGACGGCTTCGCCGCGGCGAGAAGCTCCGGCTCCAAAAACAACGATCCCTTCCTCCCGCCGGACCGGGAGGGAGGCCCTCTCAGGAAGGCCTCCAACCACGCGGGCGGGATCCTGGGGGGCTTGAGCGACGGCTCCGATATCCTCATCCGGGCCGCCGTGAAACCGACGCCCTCCATCGCAAAGGAACAGCGGACTGTCACCCGCGAGGGCCGTCCGGTCACCATTTCCGTCAAAGGACGCCACGACCCCATGATCGTCCCCCGGGCCGTGGTGGTGGTGGAGGCCATGACGGCGGTCACCCTGGTGGACATGCTGTTTGCGGGGATGACGGCCCGGATGGACCTCGTCTGCCGTTTCTTTGGCCGTGACGATGCCGGCGGCCGGCCGGAAGGATCCTGAAACCTGCCGGACACAGGCTGTTCCCACGCCGGCCGGCTCCACACCACAAATAAGGAGGTATTTCTTTTATGTATAACATTCTCTGCTTCGGAGATTCCAACACCTGGGGCTATGCGCCCATGGAAAACCGCCGCTTTACGGAGACGGAACGGTGGCCCGGACTCATGGCGGCCGCCCTGGGGGACGGCTTCCATGTGATCGAGGAGGGCTTAAACGGGCGGACCACCGCTTTTACGGACTACCTGGAGCCCTATCGGAACGGGCTGGATACCGTCGCCCCCTGCATCTTAAGCCATGCGCCCCTGGATCTTGTCATCATCATGCTGGGCACCAACGATACCAAGCCCCGCTTCTGCGTCTCCTCCGGGGAGATCACCGAGGGCATGTCCAACCTGATCCGGAAGCTCCGCTTCTATTATCCGGTGGACAAATATCCCATGCCGGCCATCCTGCTGGCAGCTCCAGGCCCCATGGCCCCTGCCAGGGAGGAGTACTGCTTTGACGCCTCCTCCGCCAGAAAAGTGAGGGAGCTCCCGCCCCGGTATGAGGCCCTCGCAAAAGAATTGGACTGCCTGTACTTTAACGCACAGACAGTCCTCACGGAGGATAACCTGGTAAAAGACGGCATCCATCTGAAAACAGAAGGACATGCGAAGCTGGCGGAGGCATTCACCGGGATCGTGAGAGAGTATTTCGAAAAGTCCTGACTGTGAAACGGCGCACCGATCTTCCTGCGCAGAAAGGTCGGTGCGCCGTTATATCAGTTTTCTTCTCTGTATCCTATCACAGGACTTCGACTTTACAGAAATGTTTTTTGGTCTTCCTGTCATAGCTGATCCCGACAGCCAGGATCCTTCCCGGATATTTAGGAGCCTCCCCCAGCTTTCCCTTAAAACGCAGGGCATAATTTTGATCCCGGATCTGCCGGATTGCTTCCTCCGGCGTGCCGTCGATCTTTAATTCTAAAATAAGCGCGTCCGCATTTTTCCGTTCCGGATAGAAGATGAAATCCACATATCCTTCTCCCGCCTTGTCTTCCCGCTCCACGCGGTACTTATCCCGCGCCGACAGATAGACCAGGTTGACCACTGCCGCCAGCTCACTCTCACTGTTATAAGACAAGATCGGCGCTTCCGTGTCATGGGCAAATTTGAGGATTTCTTCCATTTAATATACGGGAGATATAGGATCCATAGGAAGAGCAGTTCTCCGGCATCCGGCTGAGATCAAGATAAAACACATCATGGATGTTCCGATGCTTCTTATACTGCTCTTTTCCTGCAATGGCCAGCCGGTCAAAGACCAGGCTGCTGTCAGCCGCCTTTCCCATAAATGCAGCCAGCATCGCAGCCATCACTGTCTTTCCAAAACGGCGCGGCCTGGTAATACAGACATATCTCTGGCCGTCAAGCTCCAGACCATTCAGGAGTTCTTCGATCATCAGGCTTTTATCCACAAAAAATCTTGTGGACGCCACCGCCCGGTATGCTTCATAAGGGATCGTCGTGTTAAGAAATATTCCCATAGGCGCCTCCTCAAAAACTCACTTCACCCCATATGCCTCATACAGCTTTCTCGTCTCGGCGACGGAACGGAGGCCGCCGATCGCGTCGCCGGCAGAGAGGTTTGCGGCGGCCGTGGCCGCGCCCATGCGCAGGGCCTCTGTCACAGAAAGCCCCCTGTAGACAGCGTAGAGCACTCCCGCGCAGAAGGCATCCCCCGCCCCCACGGCTCCCACGATATACCCCTTGGGAAGCGTGAGCGAAGGCTCCTCGAAGTACGCCCCATTCTCGTCCACGGCACAGCCCAGCTCCGGCGCGTGGATCACCACCCATTGCGCCACGCCGGCCTCCTTGAGCGTCCCGCAGATCTCCGGAAGCCGCTCTCTCTTAAGGTTTCCGTCCGCATCCCTCGGTGCGATCCCTGCCAGCATCCCGCCTTCCACCTCGTTGACGATCAGATGATCCGTATACTTTAAAGACGGGAGCACCAGCTGCTTCATCCGCTCCGCCCCTCTGGTGCTGGCCACATCCATGGCCGTCAGGATCCCTCTCTCCTTCACGTCATGAAGAAACCTGGCCATCATCGTGCCGTACTCTGCGTCCTCCCGGTCCATGCTGTCGAGCAAGGCCCCATAGCCCAACAGCAAAAGCCGCACACCCAGCGCCTCCAGATCCACATGCTCCGGCGCAAACAGGCGGCAGGCTCCCCGGTCGTGGAAAAAAGTCCGCTCCCCCGTACTCTCTATGGTCATCACGTCGGAGAAGGAGGTCGCCGCCTCCGTTGTCTTCCGGATCCCCGCCGCATCGATCCCGTATCCGGAAAGCTGTTCGATCACAAAGGCCCCGTTGTCGTCGTCCCCCACCAATCCCAGACTTTTCACCGGAATGGACGGGTCCAGGAGCTTCACCCCGCAGGCCGTGTTGGCCGCGCAGCCCCCGATCCCCCGGCTGATCCTGCTGATATCCGCGATCATGCCCTTCTCCGGATATCCGTCTATCATCTTGATGGTGTCCACCACCAGTGTCCCCGCAACTGCGATTCCCTCCATAAGTACCTCCCCTTTTTTAAATAAGATCCCCTGCGGCAGCCTTCTGTGCCGCATCCGGGGGCATCCTCAGACCTTCAACTTCCCCACCATGGCCATGAATTCCCGGTTGCTCCTGGTATGGCGGAACAGGTCCAGCACCCGCTCCACGGCCTCGTCGGCCTTCAAGCCTCCGGTCGCCTTCCGCACGGTCTCCACGGCCGTCTGTTCCTCCGGCGTCAGCAGAAGGTCGTCCCTCCTGGTGCCGGACTTTAAAATGTCGATGGCCGGGAAGATCCGTTTCTCCGAAAGCTTGCGGTTTAACATCAGTTCCATGTTTCCGGTGCCCTTGAATTCCTCGAAGACCACGTCGTCCATCCGGCTTCCCGTCTCCACCAGGGCCGTCGCCAGGATGGTCAGGCTCCCGCCCTCCCTCATATTCCGAGCCGCACCGAAAAACCGCTTGGGCATATGGAGGGCCGCCGGGTCCAGGCCGCCGGAGAGGGTCCTGCCGCTGGGCGCCACCGTCAGGTTGTAGGCCCTGGCCAGCCTGGTAATGCTGTCTAAGAGGATCATCACGTCCCGTCCGTGTTCCACCAGCCGCTTGGCCCGCTCCAGGACCATCTCCGACACCCTCTTATGATGCTCCGGAAGCTCGTCGAAGGTGGAGTAAATCACCTCCACGTTGGGCCCCTCGATGGATTCCTTGATGTCCGTCACCTCCTCTGGCCGCTCGTCGATCAGGAGGACGATCAGGTGCATGTCCCTGTGGTTCCTGGTCACGGCCTTGGCGATCTCCTTCAAAAGAGTGGTCTTTCCCGCTTTGGGCTGGGAGGCGATCATCCCCCTCTGCCCCTTGCCGATGGGGGAGAGCAGGTCCACGATCCGCATGGAAATGCTTCCGCCGCTCATCTCCAGATGGATCCGGTCGTTGGGGAAGATGGGCGTCAGGTCCTCGAAATTGGGCCGCCGCTCCGCCACCCCCAGGGGCAGGCCGTTGATCTTCGACACGTACAGAAGGGCCGCAAATTTCTCCGCCGAGGTCTTCACCCTCTGGCTGCCGCTGACAATATCCCCTGTCTTTAAATTAAACCGGCGGATCTGGGAGGGCGACACATAGACGTCGTTGTCCCCCGGCATGTAGTTCTCGCACCGGATAAAACCGAAGCCGTCCGGCATCACCTCCAGGATCCCGTGGGCCGGGATGCCGCTGTCCAGGTTCTGCAGCTCCTCCGGATTGATGTTGGGAGCCACCGAAGGCTGCTTCGGGTCCGCCGCAGGCGCTGTTCCCCGCTGGGCAGGCGCACCGGAAAAAACCGGCCTCCTCTGGGCCCCCTCCTGGGACGGCGCGGCCGCTCCCCTCTGAGACGACGCGCCGGGGAAAGCCGGCCTCCTCTGGGCTCCTTCCTGGGACGCGCTGCGCCTCTGATAGCCCTCCTGGGATGACGCTCCCCGCCTCTGATAGCCCTCCTGCCTGGCCGGGGCCTGGTACGCGGGAGCTTCCCTGACCGCCTCCTCCCCTTCCCGGGAGGAGGCCGCCTCCCTGGCCTTATTTTCCTCTATGATACTCTCGATCAGCTCCGCCTTCTTTTTTCCGCTGATACTTTTGATCTCCAAATCCTTCGCGATCTGACGCAGCTGCGCCAGCGGAAGGGTCTCTAGCTTTTCCCTCATGAAATTTCTCCTTTTCCTTTCTCTCTGATCTTTCTGAAATACGGGATTTTTTAAGACTGCTGCCTGTGAAAACGGCAAATATAGAATTTCAGACTCTCCAGAACTCACTATAAATTCAGTGTACCACAACTGGCAGAACTTTACAACGTCAGATTTAAACTTAATGGACAGGCCATAGCAAAAAACGAGGGTCATGGCAGAAACCGTGTCACTGCCATGACCCTCGCCGAGATCGTCTGTTCTATTTTAAAGCCGGCTCATCCCACATATCCCAGATACTGGATCTGCAGCTTTCCATCCTCCGCGCGGTGCGTGATCTCTGCATGTACCCGAAATATCCTGCGGATCAGCTCTTTTGTCAGGACCTCTTCCGGCCGTCCCGCGGCGATCATCCGGCCGCGGTCCAGCACGAACAGGCGGTCACAGTACCACGCCGCGAGGTTCATATCATGAACGGACGTGAAGATCGTGAGCCCGCAGTCCTTCCTCTGCTTTTCCATGATCTCCATCAAAAGGAGCTGATATCCGATATCAAGATGGTTCGTCGGCTCATCCAAGATCAGGATGCGGCTCTGCTGGGCAAAAGCCATCGCCATGTAAACCCGCTGTTTTTCCCCGCCGGAGAGATTCAGGAAGCTGCGGCCGCCAAACTCCTGCATCCCCACAAGTTCCAGAGCCCTCCGGCAGATCTCCTCATCCTCTCTGCTGCTGTCCTTTAAAAACCGGCCGTGGGCATAACGGCCCATGGCGACCACTTCCCGTACAGAAAAATCAAAGGTCAGGGAATTTTCCTGGGAGACCACCGCCATGCGCCTGGCCGCCTCCCGGCTCCTAAGTCCCTGTATGTTTTCTCCCTCGATATAGACTGCGCCCTCTGTCGGCCTGTAATGCCTGTAGATATTTTTTAAAAGAGTAGATTTCCCGCATCCGTTGGGCCCGATCAGCCCGACAAATTCCTCCTGTCCTACCTGGAGCGAGATATCCTCCAGAAGCCTGCTGTCATTGACGGAAAATCCCAGTTCCCTGACCTCGACCGCCGCAGTTCTGCCTGTTTGTCCCTGTGCCATTCCCGCCCCCCTACTTTCCAAACTCATAACGGCTTTTCCGGAGCATCATCAAAAAGAACGGCGCGCCGGCGATCGCCGTCACCACACCCACCGGAAGCTCTTCCGGGGCCACGCTGACCCTGGCAATGACGTCGGCCCATATCATGAAACCCGCTCCGGCAAGCAGAGCCGCCGGAAGCATCTTTGCATGGGCCGCCCCCATGACCTGCCTGGAAACATGGGGGACCACCAGACCGACAAAACCGATGATCCCGCTCATGGACACCATGACCGCCGTGAGCAGCGTGCTCGTTCCGATCAGGATCACTTTCACAAGGGGCACGTTCACCCCGTAATTGCGGGCAAGCTCCTCCCCCATCAAAAGCGCGTCCATTTCTTTCCGTATTCCTGCGGCCACGAAAATGCCTGCGGCCAGGGTGAGCACCGCGGGCAGCACGTCGCTCCAGGACACGCCCGCAAAGGAGCCTGTCATCCAGAACATGGCGCTCGTGACCTTCTTCGAGTCCGGCGTGAGGAAGATGATCAGGTCCGTCAGCGCGGAAAAAAACGCCGATATCGCCATTCCGATGAGGACCAGCCTGGTCGTGCTCCCCTTTATCCCTCCGCCGCCGATCACGAATACCAGAACCGCCGTCAAAAGCGCTCCGAAAAATGCACCCGCAGGGAGCGGCAGCTTCCCGATCAGAGGCAGGCTGCCCAGAAGCAGAGAGGCCACCGCCCCGGCGGACGCGCCGGAGGAAATACCGAGGATGTACGGGTCGGCCAGCGGATTTTTCGTCAGAGCCTGCATGAAGATCCCCGCCAGAGAAAGGCCCGCGCCCACGCAGCCCGCAACGATCACTTTCGGAAAGCGCAGCGACCAAACGATCGATTCCTGGGCTGACGTCCAGTCCGCCCCAAAAATCTCTCTGTGGGAAATGCGGTTCGCAATGATGGAAAATATGATCCTGGGGTTAATGTCCACCGCTCCTATATTGATCGCCATGATCATGGAGAACAGTACAAATACAGCCAGAAAGACGGCGAGGAGCAGCCTTACCGAGCTTTTTGCATTTTTTAACATGGAGATCTCCCGTCAGTCCGCACTCTGCCCTTCAAAGCAGTCCGGGTGAAAGTTCCTCCCCATGGTCCCGATCGCTTCCGCATTCCGGACTCCGCCGGTCACATCCGTCAGGCCAAGGGAAAAGATATTTCCGTTCTTCACCGCATCCACATCCTGCAGCGCTTCATTGGTATTCAGAAAGTCTATTTTTTCCTGCAGATCGCCGCCTGCAAGATAATCCATCACAATGATATACTGCGGATCTGCCTCCAGCACGCTCTCCCAGCTCACGGCTCCCCAGTAGTTGAAATCCCCCTCAAAAACATTCTTCCCGCCTGCTGCCGCGATCATGTCGGAGGCCAGGCCGGAACCGAGCGTATACGCCTCGTCCTCACCGGAATCATAGATGAACACCGAAACCGGCTCCTGTCCCTTCACCGCCTCTTCCACGCTCCCGATCTGCTCCTCCATGTGGGCGATCACTTCTTCCGCTCTCTTCTGCACCCCGAAGATCTCGCCCAGATTCCGCAGATCCTCGTATACCTGCCCGATGGACGCATTCTCCCCCTCGACCTTCGGCACATACGGCTTGATGCCGTTTTCCTCGCAAAAATCCAGGTTGAAATTCTTATCGCTGAAGGCGGATGCCCAACCGGTCAGAAAGTCTGGTTCTGCCTCCAGGAGCACCTCCCTGGAGGGATTCGTGTCACTCAGGCAGGTAAGCTTATCAAAGGCCTCCTTATATTCCGGATAGATCTCATTATCCATGTAGCTGTAACCGACGATCTTATCCTCCAGCCCCAGCGCCAGCAGCATCTCTGTCGTGAAGCCGGCCGTGCTCACGATCCGCTGCGGGGCCTCATAGGTCACGTCAAAGTCCGTTCCGTCCAGCGTGTTGGAAACTGTCACGCCTCCCGCGCTCTCCGGTCCCTTCGTCTCCGATGACGGTGTCTCCGACGCCGCCGTTTCCGGCACAGACGTTTCTGATGCCGGCGTCCCCGCCTGTTCCGATTCCTGCTGCGTCTCTTCTTTTCCCTGCGTCTGTTCCGTTTCCTGTCCGGTCCCGGACGCCCCGCATCCTGTGAGCATCCCAAGCCCCAAAAGCGCTGCCGCAAGTCCCGCGGCGATCCTTGTTCTCATAGTCCTTCTTCTCATGATCCTTCCTCCTCTGATCGATATCGTTTTACATGAGGAAGCAATTTCCCGCCGTTTGAAAACAGACAGGGGCTTCTCCGAAAATCCGGGGGTTCTCTGCGCAGGCGTGTGCACCCGCGTGCACAAAAAAAAGCTATCCGGATCCGAATAGCTACACAAGCAAAAACACCTCCTCCCGGCACATACCCATTCTCTGACTTCTCCGGATATCCCAGGAGGGGATCTCTTCATTGAATATAACAATCACTTGTGTAATTTCTTTATGACCCGTAAAGAAATTGCCTTATATAAGCAGGTCTCCTGACTTCGCTCTTACCTCCCTCACCTTCCCGGTCTCCCAGTGGCATCTCAGAAGGAGGAAACGCTTTCACAGTAACGGCATTGTATAAGATTCTCACTTATTTCCCTATTCTCCCCTCTGCCGGATGATCTCTCCGGCAGAGAGGCACTTATATAAATTGTCATTGTAAAACGTCTATCAGTATATCATAAACTCCTTTCACTGTCAAGAAATATCAGGCAGTTGCGAAATTCAAAATTGCTGAGTGGATTCTGACAATTGATCCATCCAAAGCCTGCAGCGCCAAACATTCCAAGGAGCCCATAAGCGCAGAAAACACTCGGGCAGAGGCCCTCCCTTTTTCCATGGTCTCCCTTCCATGGCGCAGAGGGCTTTTCCTGGATGCAATTGTCAGAATCCTTCCCATGTTTCGCACTTTCGCAATCGCCTATCAAGAAATATAACTCAGATATTCTCGTCCTTGAGCACATCTACCACGTTGGCCTTCTTGATCTTTCTGGAGGAATACCACATGGTGACTCCCACCACCAGCATGACGCTTATGACGGCCACGATCACCTGGTTCCAGAGGATGTAGAAGCCGGTCGCAATGGCGCTGGCAATGGCGGCGTAGATGCCGAACATGAGGATCAGGCCAATGGGCAGCCCGTAAAGCAGGGCCTTCAGCCCGTAAAACACGCTCTCATAGGCGATCATCCGGTTAAACCGCTTCGGGTCCATTCCCACCGACTTGAGCATCGCATACTCCCGACGCCTTAAGGCCATGCTGGTGGAGATGGTGTTGAAAATGCTGGTGACGCAGATGAGGGCCGTCAGGATGATGAAGCCGTACACGAACACATTGATCAGGAGCAGCGTATTGTTCACGCTCTCCATCTCCTGCTTATAGCTGTAGGCATAGATGTTCCCCTCGTCCTGCCGCAGGTCGTCAAGATCCTCCATCAGAGCCTCGTAATCGTCACTCATGATCAGAAGCTGCCGCTCGCCGCCCACGCCATTTCCGTCAAGATCAAATTTCACGACATTCTCAATAGTTGTATACACCAGAACATGATTGATATCATCACTGTAGCCACCTCCCAGGGGGAGCTCTTCCGTCGCCCCCGCCACGTCCATTGCAAATGGAGTCAACACGTCCACGAAGTCGCTGTCGTCCTCCCTCGCCACCACTCCCTCTGCCGGAAGCTCCGAATTCTTTTCGATCACGGACCACTGGCTGCCTTCAATGACGTCCCCGGTCTTTACGTCAAAAATCTCCTTCCAGGAATGGCGGCCGTTCGTCACGTCACCTCTCCGGTTGATCAGGATGACCCCCGCCTTCGACTCGTCGAAGAGCAGTTCCTTGTCCGCACCCACCTGGTCCGCAAAGGCCGAGAGGCTCTCCCTATCCAGTCCGACCACGTGCAGGTTCATCAGGTAAGGCCCCATGTCCTTTCCGCCGAGGAGGGTCGCGCTCCCGTTTTCCTCCAGCGCCCCTCTCGTGTCCTCGGCGAGACTTCCGCCGTCAGTGAGGAACACCTGCGCAAAACCGCTCACCTGGGTCACGCAGCTCGTGATATGGTCCATGGCCCGCACCTTCTCGGCCCGCTCCTCCAGGCTCTCCTGTCTGGCCTTCTCCTGCGCATCTTCGTCCTCTTCACCGGCGGAATCCGCTTCCGCCCCACCGAGGCCGGGCTCCGGGTAGATCGTCACGGAGACATCCGGCAGGTTGGCGGAATCCACCCCGATCCCCATCCGATAAGCGCCCCTTAAGTAGGCCGTAAAGGAAGACACGCTCAAATACAGGGCAATGCAGAAGATCAGGGAGAGGACCGTCGCCCGGTAACGCTTCTTATTCCGCTTCAGGTTCTTTAACGCCAGCTCTCCCTCAAATCCAAAAAGCTTCCTGGTGAGCCTTGAGGTCTTCACCTGTCTCGTGGACAGCTTGATGTCCTGATTCTGGCGGATGGCCTCCACCGGAGTGATCTTCGAGGCCCGCTTCGCCGGGATCCAGGCCGATATGAGGATCGTCACCGCCGCCAGGACGACTGCGCCCAGGATCCCCGGCCAGGAGACGATCACCCGCATGGCCACATGTTCCATCCCAAAGGAAACGCCGAAAGTGCTGCTCACCAGCCCTCTGATACACCTGGTGGTCACGAACACGCCCGCAAAGCCAAGGAGCAGCCCCAGGGGAATGCCGATGATTCCCAGGATCACCGCCTCCGTGAACACGGAGTTCCGCTTCTGCTTCCTGGTGGCCCCCACGCTGGCCAGCATCCCCAGATACCGGCTCCGCTCCGAGATGGAGATGGCGAAAGAACTGTAGATGACCGCCACGGAGCCCGCCGCCACGATGAGCATCATCACCCATTTGACCCGGTTGAGCATGGTCACGATGGTGTCATTCCCGGAAAGCATGTAAAAGGACAGGAGGCTGTTGTTAAAGGAATGCGTCAGATTGAGTTCTGCCGCCTTGGCATCGCCCCAGTCAAACAGGCCGTTGTCCAAGTCCTTCACCTGGACCCGCACCGTCACCATCTCGTCTGCCGCAAGCCCGCTCTCATCCAGCCAGGTGACGGCCGTGTAGGAACCCTGGCTGTAGCCCTCGAAGGTAGGGCGCTCCATGATCCCCACCACCGTGTAGGTCTCCTCGTGGGTATCCTCCAGCGTCTCCTCCCCCTCGTAATACGGGTAATAGACCGGTGCCTCCTGGTCTCCCTCCGTCGTATGGATCACCCTGGTGCCGGGACGCAAGGTGATGGTGTCGCCCACCTTCCACTTGATGCCGCCGTTGGTCTCCAGGTGTTTCGGCAGGACGATCTCGCCCGCCGTCTGGGGAAATCTCCCTTCCAGCAGCGTGAGAGGGTATTCCTCCATGGCATCCTGGTTGTAGGCCCGGATGGCCAGATAGGGCTTCGCCTCATTCCCGCAGCCCTCCAGAAGGGCCGCCCCCACCTCCTTACTGACCATGGCCTTTTTCACTTCCGGATCCTCCCGGATCTCGGAGATCTGACCGGGAGCGACTTCGTCGAAATCCACATGCCACTCACCGTCCGTGGCGATCTCCTGCTGCCGCGCCATGTCCAGAAAGGATTCCGCAAAGGCGGAGATGGCCATGATGAGGGCCACGGAGAGCATGATCCCCAGGATCGTGACGATGGTCCTCTTTCTGTTCTGTTTCAAATGCTGGACTGTCACCCTGCTTACGATATTCATGAGCGCACCTCCCGCTGCCATCCGGCCTCTCTGGCCCGGCTCTCCCTGCCCCTCTGCCACTGGTCGCCGGAAATCTGTCCGTCCTCGATGGAGATCACCCGGTCCGCCTGGAGGGCGATCCGCTCATCGTGGGTAATGATGACCAAAGTCTGATGGTATTTCAGATTGGATTCCTTGAGAAGCTCCACGATCTCCGCACTGTTTTTCGAATCCAGGTTCCCCGTGGGCTCGTCGGCCAGCACGATGGCCGGGTGGTTGATGAGCGCCCTTCCGATGGAAACTCTCTGCTGCTGTCCGCCGGAAAGCTGGTTGGGCAGGTGGTTCATCCGTTTCGCAAGTCCCAATACCCCGGCGAGCTCTTTCAGATAATTCATATCCGGTTTCTGTCCGTCTAAGAGAAGGGGAAGGGTCAGGTTCTCCTTCACGTTGAGTACCGGGAGCAGGTTGTAAAACTGATAGATGAGACCGATCTGCCTTCTCCGGAAGATCGCCATCTTCGTCTCGTTTAACTCATAGATGGACGTCCCATCGATGACCACGTTCCCGGAGGTGGGACGGTCCACGCCTCCCAAAATGTGGAGCAGGGTCGACTTCCCGGAACCGGAGGGTCCCACGATGGCCACGAATTCTCCCTTCTCCACCGTAAAGGACACATTTCTGAGAGCGTCCACTCTGGTGTCGCCCACGCCGTAGGTCTTACATAAATTCTCCACCCGCAATACTTCCACGTCTTCATTCCTCCATACTTTTCTATTGATAAACTGCACGTTTTTCTCTTGTCTGATTCCATCCTACCATGGCAACGTGACATTCCGGTGACAGTCTCGGTGACAATTCTGTCATATTAAAGAAAACAGGATGGATTCGGGGCTTAACAAATTTTTTCGGATATGGTATAATTTCCGCAGATATGACACCGTGCAAAACTTAAACAGACTGGAGGGTACATTTTGGGAAAGAGATATGCAGCATACGTAGGTTCTTACACATATATCGGCAACAGCAAGGGCATCACCATTCTCGACGTGGACGTGGAGAACGGAACCATGACAAAGCGCAAAGAAGTTCCGATCTTTAACGCCTCCTACGTCTCCGCATCCAGAGACGGCTCCCGCCTCTATTCCATCGCCGACAACGGCATCGTCAGCTACCGGATCCTGCCGGACGGAGACCTGGAGCGCATGGGACTAGCCACCATCCGCGGCATGAGGGGCTGCCACATTTCCACCGACCCGCAGCAGAAATTCATGTTCGTGTCCGGCTATCACGACGGCAAGGTGACGGTGCTTCGCATCAACGAGGACGGCAGCGCAGGGGAGATCACCGACGGCTTTTATGACAAGGGCATCGGCAGCATCGCCGAGCGGAATTTCCGCCCCCACATCAGCTGCTCCCGCTTAACGCCCGACGGCAGATTCCTCTGCGCCGCCAACTTGGGGATCGACCAGATCCGGATCTTCCGCTTTGACAGGGAATCCGGGAAGATCAAGCTGGTGGACACGGTCCGCTGCGAGCTGGAATCCGCCCCCCGCTTCCTGCGGTTCTCCAAGGACGGGAAATTCATGTACGTGATCTCGGAGCTGAAAAATTATATCACGGTCTATTCCTATGACGGGAGCTCCGGCTATCCGAAATTTGAGCTTCTGCAGACCATCTCCACCGTGGCAAAGAACCACAGCAACGTCAATGCCGCCGCCGCACTCCGCTTCGGCCCCGCCGGCAAGCTGATCCTCTGCTCAAACGCGGGAGACAACAGCATCGGCATCTTCGAGCGGGACGAGACGACCGGGCTCCTCACACAGCGGACGGTGCTTCCCGTCAGCGGCGAATATCCCAAGGACATCGGCATGATGCCCGGCGGGAAATACATCTACTCCGTCAACCACGAGACCAGCACCATGACCTTCTTCACCTGGGTGCCGGAGAAGAATTATTTCTTTATGCACGCCGCACCCCTCAAAATCGACCAGCCCAACTGCTGTGCGCTGGTGGAGCTTAAGGACGCGTAGAACGGGAAAACACGAAAGAAAACGGCTTCCTTATTAAAGTTTTCAAAAAAGCGCCCGGCCGGACTTATGTAGCGCAAACGACAATTCTCAGCGGCTGATCAGGTCCATGGCCTCCCCCACATTTTTCACGCCGACGAGCCGGATACCCCGGGGCGGACCAGCGATACGGGAAAGGCACACCTCGGGCAGGACGCAGGCGGTATACCCCAGCTTGGCTGCCTCCTGGACCCGCTTTTCCGCCATGCCAACGGCCCGCACCTCCCCGGAAAGCCCCACCTCCCCGAACACCATCATCCGGTCGTCCACCGGGGTGTCCCGGTGGCTGGAGGCCAGGGCCATGACGATCCCCAGATCCAGGGAGGGCTCGTTGACCCGGATGCCTCCGGCGATGTTCACATAGACGTCGCAGTCGGAAAGATGCAGGCCCGCCCGTTTTTCCAGAACGGCAAGGAGCAGGTTGACCCGGTTGTAATCGGTCCCCGCCGCCGTCCTTCTCGGCATGCCGAAGTTGGTCCGGCAGACCAGGGCCTGGATCTCCAGGAGCACCGGCCTGGTCCCCTCCATGGAACAGGCCGTCACCGAGCCGGAGGCCCCCTCCGGCTTTCCGCTCAGCATGTACTCGGAGGGGTTCGCCACCTCCGTGAGACCGTTCCCCTGCATCTCAAAGACACCGATCTCATTGGTAGAGCCGAACCGGTTTTTGACTCCCCGAAGGATCCGGTAGGGCACGTTCCGCTCCCCCTCAAAATAAAGCACCGTGTCCACCATGTGCTCCAGCATGCGGGGCCCCGCCATGGTCCCCTCCTTGGTCACATGCCCCACGAGAAAGATCGTGATATTGTTTTCCTTGGCAAGCCGCAGCAGGGTCTGGGTCGCTTCCCGCACCTGCCCCACGCTCCCCGGCGCGCTTCCCGCATCCTCCCGGTACATGGTCTGGATGGAATCGATGACCACCGCCTCCGGTTTCTCCCGCACGATGACCTCGGAGATCAGCTCCAGGCTGGTCTCGCACAGAAAGAACAGCTCTCCGGAGAACTCTCCCAGCCGGTCCGCCCGGAGCCGGATCTGGCTCAGGGATTCCTCCCCGGAGATATAGAGCACCCGGCGGCCGTCCCCGGCCAGGTTCCGGCAGACCTGGAGGAGCAGGGTCGACTTGCCGATGCCGGGGTCGCCTCCCACCAGCACCAGGGAGCCGCTCACCAGGCCGCCGCCCAGCACCCGGTCAAGCTCCTCCATCCCGGTGGAAGTCCGCGCTTCGCCGGAGGTCTCGATCTCCGACAGCTTTTTGGGTCTAAGTTCCCCGGCCGCGGGAAACCGGCCGGAGACAAGGCCGCCTCCCCGGCCTCCTGCGCTTCCAAATCTCCCGCCGGATGTCCCGGCCCGCTGAGCGGGCGCCTCCACGAGGGTATTCCACTCACGGCAGCCCGGACACTGTCCCATCCATTTGGCCGACTCATACCCGCATTCCTTACAGAAAAATACCGTCGCCTTCGCTTTTGCCATTCCTGCCTCCTCTCCGCCCTGTGTGCAGAAAAAAATCCGGCCAAACGCCCTGTGAAGCATTTGGCCGGATCCTGCATCCGTCTATCTCTTCGTGATCTCCACCGCCGCCTGTGCGCCCTCGGAGAGTTCCACACTCAGGGTAAGCTTCCCGCTCCGGTTCGTTTTCATGACGCCTGCGTCCTCGGAGCCGATCTTCACGTCATACTCGCAGTCGTCGGAAAGCCCCAGGGTGATCTGGGCGTCCTGCCCGCCTTCCACGGTAAAGGAAACCCCTGTATCCGCCGCGGCGAACTCATTCACCGCAGTTCCCGGAACCGATTCATACACGAACATGCCGTTCCGCTCCAGCTTCGTGATATCCCGGTAGGTCTTCACCTTATAAAGATCTCCCTCAAACTCATAATCCTGAAGCTTCGCCTTCACATCCAGCGTATAATCCCCAAAACTGATGGTTCCGTTCTGTTCTGTCCGAATTAACTCTTTTACCGCCGACATCGCTTAATCCTCCTGGTTTGTCCAATGAAATTTGCCACGGGCATCTCCGCTTTGCGAAATTGTTTTGCTGCCTTTATTATAGTATACAATCCGACTTTTTTCCAGATGTTCCGGCAAAAAATTTCCATCTGTGCGGCTGGGAATTTTTATACTGTCCCGGTTATCGTTATCTCCCTCCGGCGAACAGGAGCTTTCCCTCCTCCGCCGATATGGTCACCGTATCCCCGCTCTTCACGTCTCCGTCCAGGATCTCCTCCGCCAGCTTATCCTCCACCTCATTCTGGATGGTACGGCGCAGGGGCCTAGCCCCATATTTCTGGTCGTAGCCTTTGTCGATGATGAAGGTCTTCGCCGTCTCATCCAGCACCAGGGAGATCCCCATCTGGGCCTTCGTCCGCTTCGCGAGGCTCTCCATCATGATGTCCACGATCTCGCCCATATGTCCCTTGTTCAGGGCATGGAACACGATGGTCTCGTCGATCCGGTTTAAAAATTCCGGCTTGAAGATCCGGCGCACCTCCTCCATGACGCCGTTCTTCATATATTCATAATCCTCCGTCTCGCTGGCGGCAGCCCCGAAGCCCAGCCGTTTGGGTTCGATGATCCGGGACGCTCCCGCGTTGGAAGTCATGATGAGGATCGTATTCTTAAAATCGATCTTCCTCCCCTTGGCGTCGGTGACGTGGCCGTCGTCCAGGATCTGCAGAAGGATATTGAACACGTCGGGATGGCCCTTCTCGATCTCGTCGAACAGGATCACCGAATAGGGATTGCGGCGCACCTTCTCGCTGAGCTGGCCGCCCTCCTCGTAGCCCACATATCCGGGCGGGGAGCCGACGATCTTGGACACACTGTGCTTCTCCATATATTCCGACATGTCCACCCGGATCATGGCATTCTCACTGCCGAACATGGCCTCCGCCAGGGCTTTGGAAAGCTCTGTCTTTCCCACGCCGGTGGGGCCTAAGAACAGGAAGGAGCCGATGGGACGGTTCGGATCCTTAAGACCGACGCGGCCCCTGCGGATGGCCTTGGAGACGGCGCTCACCGCCTCCTCCTGGCCCACGACCCGCCCGTGGAGGATCCCTTCCAGATTTTTGAGCCGCTCCGCCTCCCCCTCCGAAAGCTTCTTCACCGGGATCTTTGTCCAGCCGGACACCACGTCGGCGATCTCATTCTCCGTCACATAGAGCTTCCTGGTGCTCTTTTCTTTTTCCCATTTTGCAAGGAGCTTCTCCTTCCGCTCCTTTTTCTTTAACTGCTTCTTCTTGATCTCCCCGGCCTTCTCATAGGCCTCCTCCCGGATCGCCGCCACCTTCTGCTCCTCCAGGCGGGCGTACTCTTCCTCCAGCTTTCCGATCTCCTCCGGGGCGACATAGGTGGTCAGCCTCACCTTGGAGGACGCCTCGTCGATCAGGTCGATGGCCTTATCGGGCAGGAAGCGGTCGCTTACGTACCGGGCCGACAGCTTCACCGCCGCCTCGATGGCATCCGGGGTGATGGCCACCTGATGGTGCTCCTCATATTTATCTTTCAGGCCCTTTAAGATGGCCACAGCCTCCGCCTCCGAGGGCTCCTCCACCATCACCGGCTGGAACCGCCGCTCCAGCGCCGCGTCTTTCTCAATGTATTTCCGGTATTCGTCGATGGTGGTGGCGCCGATCAGCTGGATCTCCCCCCTTGCCAGGGACGGTTTTAAGATGTTGGAAGCGTCGATGGCTCCTTCCGCCCCGCCGGCGCCGATGATGGTATGGATCTCGTCGATGAAGAGCAGCACATTGCCGTCGGCGCGCACCTCCTTCAGCACATTCTTGATCCGCTCCTCAAACTCACCCCGGTATTTGGACCCGGCCACCATGCCGGAAAGATCCAGGGTGACCACCCGCTTCTCCTTCACCGTGTCGGGGACGCTCCCCTCCACGATCTTTCCGGCCAGCCCCTCCGTGATGGCAGTCTTTCCCACACCCGGCTCGCCGATCAGGCAGGGATTGTTCTTGGTCCTCCTGCTCAGGATCTGGATGACCCGCTCGATCTCCCGCTCCCTGCCGATCACCGGATCCAGCTTTCCCTCCCTGGCAAGGGCCGTCAGGTCCCTGCTGTAGTTGTCCAGGGTCGGGGTCGTGCTCTTCCCCCTGCCCCTGTTCCTGCTGTCAAGCTCCTCCCTGTACCGGGACGCGTCGGCTCCCATGGAGGCCAGAAGATCCACGTACATCCTTTGAAAATTCACATTCATGGTGGCGAGCAGCCTGGCCGCCGAGCACTCATTGTCCTTCAGCATGGAAATAAGGATATGCTCCGTGCCGATCAGCGCCGATTTAAACTGGGCAGCCTCCCGGGAGCTGTTTTCCAGGATCCGCTCCGCCTTGGGAGAATAACCGCCTCTTTCCGCCGTATGCACCGGGGACGCCGGAGCGATCAGCTTTTCGATCAGGGACAGGACCCGCTCCTCCGTAATCCCATAACCGGCAAGCACCTGGGCCGCGGCGCTGGTCCCCTCCCGCAGGAGTCCCAAAAGGATATGCTCCGTACCTACATAGCCCTGCCCCAGGGCCCCGGCCATTTCTGCGGCAAGACGGAGCGCCTCCTCCGCCTTGCCCGAAAATCTGTCGTTATACATGTCGTCCTCCTCTAATCTCAAACCAGCTCCGGAAGCAGCTTCCGGATATAGGCCGCCCTGGCCTGGTTCAGGTCATTTTCCTCTTCCTCCGGCACCAGCATCCGGATGTTGGCCGGCTGGATCTCTGTCATCAGCCGGCAGATATTGACCGGCTCTTTAAACTGCAGAAGCCCCTCCATCTCCCCGGCCCGTACCTGAGAGAGATAGGTCATGGCTTCTTTTAAATTCAGCTTCCTGGCATAACGGAGCACCCCGTAGGACTTAAAGATCTCATCCTCCATGTCCGTGCGGTGGCTCTTTAAGGTCACCGACTTCATCTTCCGCTCGCTGGCCGCCAGCCGGTCCGCCATCTGCTTCACCAGAGTGATCACCTCTTCCTCCGTGACCCCCAGGGTCTTCTGGTTGGAGATCTCATACAGGGAACCGTAGGTTTCGTTCCCGTCCCCGTAAACCCCCCGGACGGCCACGCCGAACCGGCCGATCTCCGCCACCAGCTTGCCGAACCGCTTCCCGGCCGAGAGCATGGGCAGGTGCAGTGTCACTGCCGCTCTAAGCCCGGTCCCCACATTGGTGGGGTACGCCGTCAGATACCCGTATTTTTCGTGGAAGGCATAGGGGAACCGCTCGTTGATATAATCGTCCAGCCGGTCCGCCTCCTCCCACAGCCTGGAAAGCTCTGCCTGTCCGCTCATGCACTGGAGCCGCACATGGTCATCCCCGGCCAGGGTAATGCTCACGGTCTCATCCTCCGACAAAAGCAGGCTTTCCATACCTTCCTCCGCCGCCCCGGCCGCGCCTATGGCCCGCCGCTCCCGGAGGGCCTCCCGCTCCGTCCCGCCGGCCGCGGACAGGGATATCCGCCGGAAATCCTTTCTGCAGACGCTCCCGATATCCTTAAGCCCCTCCTCCAGCTTTTCCGCCAGTTTCTTTCGCTCTTCACCGGAAAGCTTCACCGGAAAGGGGCAGTGGGTGAGGTTCCGTACCAGCCGGATCCTGGAAGCTACAAACACGTCATGCTGGTTTTCCGTTTCCTGATACCATTTAAGCATGTTCCCCCAACCTTTCCTTCAGTTCTCTGATCTCGTCCCGGTAACGGGCCGCCGCCTCATATTCTTCCTCCTGGACAGCCTCCTTCAACCGGGAATCCAGGATCTCAATGCTCTTTAAGAGCCTCGTCTCCTCGTCCTCCCCGGCCCCCTCCTGCCCGCCTTCGCGGTTATAAAGTGGCCGCTTCCCCGTATGGGTATCGCTCCCCTGCACCTTCTTGATGTTCTCGCTCATCAGAAGGTCGAAGACCCGGTAACAGTCCGGGCATCCGAACCGGCTGTCTTTGACAAAGTCGCTGTAGGCCGTATGGCAGGTGGGACAGGTCACCTGGTTCACATCAAACTCGTCATTCTCCCCGCCGTCCGCATCCAGCCCGAACAGGCCGGCCAGAAGCTTCCCGATGGGATAGTCCGTATCAAACACGGCGCTGTAATGTCCGAAATCCATCTCCCTGGCGCAGTGGCTGCACAGATTGTACTCCGTCTTGACGCCGCCGACCACCTCCGTATAGCGGATATTTGCCTCTCTCATCTTACACTTTTCACACAACATGGCTGTTCCTCTCTTATCTAAAGGGCTATCTGGCATCTTCCTCAGGGTCCTCAAACCCCTTCCTTCCACAGGCACACTCAAACTGGTCCAGCACGGAATCCACCAGTTCATGGACCTCCTTACGGCTGATATTTTTGCAGGCAGCCTTGGCAAGCAGTACCTTAAGGCCGGAGGCAAGCTCCTCCATGGCCCGGATCTTGTCAAAATCCACGGCGATCACGGCTCCCCTTCTCCGGTCCAGCTTCACAAAACCTTCCTGCCTGAGGACCGAATACGCCTTATTTACTGTATGCATATTGATGCCGATGGTTTCGGCCAGACTCCGCACCGAGGGAAGCGTATCCCCCTCCCGTATGGCGTCGGTGGCGATGCCAACGATAATCTGATTCCGAAGCTGGATATACAGAGCTTCGTCGCTGTTAAAATCAATCTCTATCATCATTTTCCCACCCGGCCTCTTTCGTTATATTTGTTATACGTATGATAGCACAGTTCTCCCAAGATTGCAAGCAGGAGAATGTTTCCTGCCTTTTTGAGGGGACGGACGAAAAAAAACAGACCCCTCCGGGAGGAACCTGTTTTCTTTCTGGCCGTCCGGACAATGCAAAGCTCCTTCAGGCTTAAAAGTTAAGGAAACGGTGATTTAATCAGCGTTTCCTTAATAGGCGATTGCCTGTCAGAAGTTATCCAGCAGGGACTTGTAAAACTCGCAGTAATCCTTCCGGTTCTCCGCGGTAAACTGGATCGCCTCCCTGGGATGGCGGTTTAACTGGCCCGTGAACATGTACTGAAGGTCGAAGCCCCAGGTGATGCCCTGTTCCCTCAGGGGCAGCATGTATTTCTCGATGAAGATCAGCAGGCTGTAAAGGTTGTACTTGGGGTTTTTTAAGAAGCCCAGCAGAAGCTCCATGGCACAGTTTCCGGCCCCCCGCCCCATGCCCTGGGCCGTGGCGTCCAGGTAGGAGATCCCGTAGGACATGGTCTCGATGGTGTTGGCGAAGGCCAGGTTCTGGTTGTTGTGGCCGTGGAAGCCCACCTTTTTCCCCGCCTTCTCCGCCGCCGCCAGGTAAGTCCTGGCCAGGGCCGAGGCATTCTCCGGGTACAGGGAGCCGTAGCTGTCCACCAGATAGACCACGTCCACGCTGGAATCGCAGACCATCTCCAGGGCCTCCTCCATCTGGTTCATGTTCGCCTGGGAGACCGCCATGATGTTGCAGCAGGTCTCGTAGCCCAGGTCGTGGAGGTGCTCGATCATCTCCACCGCCGCCGGGATCTGATGCACGTAGCAGGCCACCCGCACCATGTCGATGACGCTCTCGCTCTTTGGAAGGAAATCCGTTTTATAATCGCAGCGGCCCACGTCCGCCATGACGGAGATCTTCATGTCGGAGACGTTCTCCCCCACGATGCCCCGGATGTCCTCCTCCCTGCAGAACTTCCACTTCCCGAACTTCTTCTCATCGAACAGCGCCCTGCTGGCCTTGTAGCCGAACTCCATATAATCCACGCCGCTCTTGATGTTGGTCTTATATAATTCCCGGACAAACTCATCCGTAAACTCGAAATTGTTGCACAGCCCCCCGTCCCGGACCGTCGCGTCGACCACCTTCACGTCCCGGCGGACACCCATTAAATTGCCTTTTCTTGATGTCATGATATTCTCCCTCGATCTCTTTCTTGTCCGACCCGCTCTCCCGGATCTGCCATTCTTTCCCGGCCGGCCATTCCGTCTTGACGCCGGCTGTTCTTTTTTTCTGCCGTTCATTCTTTTTTCCGACCGTTCATTCTTTTTTTAACCGTTCGTTCCTTTTTTTGACCGTTCATTCTTTTTTCAATGCCGATCTGCCGGCACGACGCTTTAGCGCTTTAAAGTGCACCAGCGAGTGTAATTATAACACCGCCTCCCGCATTTGTCAACCACAAAGCGGCCCCACGTTTCCGTATTTTCTGCAGCCCTAAAAATATGGAAACGTGACCGCCGCCGGAACCGGTTGACATTCCCTCCGGCGGCAGATATACTCTTTAATAAGGAAACGGCCTGCGCACAGTTCAGGCCAAATACCCTGTGAGGAGGTATCTTATGGTTACAGTAACACTCGGCAAGACGGGGATCACCGTCAATAAAAACGGCTTCGGCGCCCTGCCCATCCAGCGGATCTCCAAGGAGGAGGCCGCCGGACTGCTCCGGAAAGCCTATGAAAACGGCATCAATTTTTTCGACACGGCCCGTGCCTACTCCGACAGCGAGGAGAAGGTCGGCTATGCTTTTCAAGGGATCCGGGAAAAGCTCTTCATCTCCACCAAAACGGCAGCCCAGAATGCGGATGATTTCTGGAATGACTTACATACCAGTCTGAAAAACCTGCAGACGGACTATGTGGACATCCTCCAGTTCCACAACCCGGCCTTCTGCCCGAAGCCCGGCGACGAATCCGGCCTCTACGACGCCATCGTGAAGGCGAAGGAGCAGGGGAAGGTCCGCCACATCGGCATCACCAACCACAGGCTCCATGTGGCCATGGAAGCCATCGAATCGGATCTTTACGAGACCATGCAGTTCCCTTTCTGCTATCTGGCCACGGATAAGGACATCGCCATTGTCGAAGCCTGCAAAAAACATGACATGGGTTTCATCGCCATGAAAGCCCTGTCCGGCGGCCTCATCACCAACTCTGCCGCCGCCTACGCCTTCGAGGCACAGTACGACAACGTGCTTCCCATCTGGGGCGTCCAGAGGGAGAAAGAGCTGGATGAATTCTTATCCTACATCGACAACCCGCCGGCCATGACGGAGGAGATGGCCGCCTATATTGAAAAGGAAAAAGCCGCCCTCTCCGGCAGCTTCTGCCGCGGCTGCGGCTACTGCGTGCCTACCTGCCCGGCCAAGATCCGCATCAACGACTGTGCCAGGATGTCCCTGATGCTGCGCCGCGCTCCCTCCGCCGCCTGGCTCACCCCCGAGATGCAGGCCGTGATGGCGAAGATCGAGGACTGCATCCACTGCGGAAAATGCATGGAAAAATGTCCCTACAGCCTCAAAACGCCGGATCTTCTTCAGGAAAATTATAAGGATTACAAGGAGATCCTGGCCGGAAAACCGCTGTGAGCGCACGCCGGTCCCGACCGGACAGGGCCGCCCTCGGGCGGCCCTTTTCCTCTCCTAAACTTCTTCTTTCTCCCCGTAATACTCGTATACCGCATATTCCCGGTCAAAGTGATATCCCAGCTTCTCTGCCAGCCCTACCGAGTGGAGGTTCTGCGCGTCCCAGCTCGGATAGAGCCCCCGCTCCAGGCAGGCGAGGATCAGCCCCGCGCTGCAGGCATAGGCAAATCCCTTTCTCCGGTAAACTTCCTTCGTGCCCACCTCGATCTCGATGCCGCCAAGGCAGCTGGAATAGGAGGATGTCCCCGCGATCAGCTCCCCATCCCTCACGACGGCCATTCCGAGCCCCAGCCGCCTGTAGGCGTCATAGTCCGGATAATTGCCCACGAAGTCCCGGCTCCATTTCTCCCGCCGGCACTGATGGTACAGCTCCTCGTCGATCTGCCTCAGCTCATATCCCTCCGGAAGGGAGGAGGCCGCCTGTAAAAGCCGGGCCCGGTCAAAGACCTCCGGCTCCTTTTTGATCCCATAGCGGAGGACCCGCTTTACCTTCGCGCTGAGGCAGGCTTCGATCAGCCGCTCCCAGCCCTCCGAGCCAGGCACCAAAATGTGAAATTCCAAATCCTCAAACAAACGCAGCAGTCCCTCCGTGGGTTTTCCGCCGAAAAAGCTGAAATCCCCCAGGACCGCCCTGGCCGCCTCCGGCCGCTCCGCGTCGTCCCCGTAGACCTCCCCCATGACCCCCTGCAGGCAGGAAAACAGGGTGGTGTCCGTACATCCCTCAAACAAACCTTCCGACCGCTCCGGTCTCTCAAGCTTCACGATCATCTGCCGTCACTCCTTTTCCTCCAAAAGTTCTTTTATGATCCGCTCTCTCTCATTGATAAAAAGCTCCGTGAGCCGGTAGCTCTCCGTCTCCTCGTAGTCACAGGGAGCGAGCCCCTCCCCGTCAAAGGAATAGATCTCCGCCCCGGGGATCGCCAGCAGGATGGGGGAATGGGTCGCGATCACGAACTGGGACCCCCGCTCCGCCATCCCCGCGATCTGGATAAAGAGGGCCAGCTGTCTCTGGGGCGACAGCGCCGCCTCCGGCTCGTCCATGATATAGAGCCCCGCCTCCACGAAGGACTGAAAATAGGCCAGAAAGCTCTCCCCGTGGGACTGTTCGTGGAGGGATCTCCCGCCGTACCTGGCATAGTAGACCGACTTTGCGGTCCCGTCCCGGTAATCCTCCGCCTTGCTGGCCACGTTGAAAAAGCTCTCCGCCCGAAAAAAATAACCGTTTTTCGGTCTCCGAAAGCCCCGCACCACCCTGAGGGCCCTGCCAAGCTCCGACACGTCGTCGAAGGTGGAGAACCGATAGTCCGCCGTTCCCCCCTCCGGATTGAAGCCGCAGGCCACGGCGATGGCTTCCGTCAGGGTCGACTTCCCCGTCCCGTTCTCCCCCACAAAAAAGGTGATGTTCTTTTTAAAATCCAGCCGCCCCATCTTTCTGAGAGCCGGGATCCCCCGCAGGTAGGAGTCCTCCTCCACCTCCGGCCAGTCGATGGAAATGCTCTGGATGAATCTGTCATTCATGTCCGCCTCCCCGTAACAGTCCCCATTATAACCGCCTTCCTGAGGCTACGCTGTCTGAATTATGTTGTGAGATGATCTGCCGAACCCGTTCCCTGGCAACTGCCATAAAAATGCTCCTTTTCGATAAGAATTGTCATTTCAGAATTCTTACCAAAAAGGAGTCATTTTTCAGGGACACAAATTTTTACACTTTCACCCTTGTAAGCCAAGGATCTTTAAAGTGGACCTGAGGGGAATCGAACCCCTGTCCGAAAGCCCTTCCATTCAGGTTTCTCCCATCACAGTCTTTTCTTTTTGATTCCCCCGTGAGAACGCCAAAAGACAGGCTTCCCCACTCGGTAGCTTCATCATTCTTCCACCTCCGCAAAGCTTAGAAGGCGAAGTTCCTCGCATCGTCGATGCCGGGATCCTAAGCTGCGAGAGACCTAGGGCCGACAGCTGCAATTAAGCAGCGTACGCTAACTGTTCGTCTGCGTTTATATTTAGGTTTTCCATGTTGGTGACGCAGCCACGGTCTGCGGATGGCTTCCCAAACTTCTGAACCCCCGTCGAAACCAGTACAAGCCCCGGTTTGATCAGGAACAGTTGTCTGACGTACCTGTATTATAGGCCCGGAGCAGGAGATTGTCAAGGAAAATGTCCGGTATTTTTTCCCTCCACTGACTTAAACAGAGATCTGCCACGGGAAAATTTAATTGTATACGGCCGGATCCCATGCTGTAATGGACCCTATGGGAACCCGGAGAGCCACCCATTACAGCACCCGTCCCCGGTCCATCTCCGTCACCGTGTCGCAGAGGATTTCGATGTCCTCCCTGTTGTGGCTGGCCAGAAGGATGGTCTTCCCAAGGCCCCTGAGCTTTAAAAGAATGTTCCTGATATCCTCCACCCCCTGGTTGTCCAGGCCGTTCATGGGCTCGTCAAGAATCAGGAGCGACGGGTTCTCCATGATGGCCTGGGCCAGGCCGAGGCGCTGCCGCATGCCCATGGAATACTTCCCCACGTGTTTTTTGCCGGACGGGTCCAGCCCCACCAGCCTGATCACCCGGCGGATCTCCTCTTTTCCGATCACGTTTTTGATCCCCGCCAGAAAGCTCAGGTTCTGGAAGGCGTTGTAATTCGGCAGAAAACCCGGCATCTCGATGATCACCCCCACGTCCGGCGGAGATTCGATGTCCTTCCCGACGGACTTTCCGTCCACCAGGATCTCCCCCCGATCCATTTTCATGAAACCGCAGATGCATTTGAATAACACCGTCTTCCCGCTTCCGTTCCTGCCGACGATCCCGTGGATCTTCCCTGATCCAAAGGAAAGGGACACGTCGTCCAGGGCCTTGTATTCCCCAAAACTCTTCGTCACATGGCGGACTTCTATTTTGTTCGTTTCAGCCCGGCCCCGGTCTCCTGCGGGCGCTCCTTTGCATTCCTCCGTCTTTCGCTTATCTTTCATGGCTTCCTCCTTCCTCATAGATCCTGTATCGTGTACAGATCTTTTTTCACGATCCCGACGCGGGCCGCAAGGACGCATCCCGCGATCAGCACCGCAAAGGCCAGATAAATATACAGGGGAGACGGCGCCGCCCCGTACCCTTTTCGGTTATAATTCTCCGGATTGATCCACGACGGAGGAGAAAGATAATAAGCGAAATAGGAAACCGGCGGCAGCGCACCGCTTATGATGACCGGGGTCAGGCCCATAGCCATGCAGATGACCGCCCCTGCCCCCTGCTTGAGCAGCAGATTAGCGGCGTAACTGACCACCCCCACCAAAACAGCGTTAAGCCATGCTGCAAGCCCGGCGATCCCCATGGCCTCCAGGGGGGAATACCTTGACATAATGATGTAGGACAGCGAAGTCAGGCCCGACTGACTGGCAAGGCTCGTCTGCCCCAGGGAACCGATCAGGCGGCCCCATTCATTGGCCAGGCTCAATTTCGGAACCGCAAAGACGGCGGGCAAAACGGAGACAATTGCCGTATAGAGGAGTGACAGCACCCCGATATACAGGATATTTCCCCAAAACCACGTGCGTCGGCCGGCCCTCAGAATCTGCCAGCCGCTGTTGTCGTACAGGAAGGGCGCATCGCAGAACAGGAGCACCGCACCTAAAATGAAGAACATCTGATTCCCGGATTTCGCCATGAGGAGCGGAAATACCCAGGCCGAGACCGTCTCCCCCAGGGAATACGCAAGCCGCCGCACCTGAACCATATAAAAGGCGATGGTCATGGCAAACCAGGCAAAGGCCAGATACAGCCTCGGATTTCCGGAAATGCGTTCCAAATTCCCTGCACATATGCGAAAAATCTGTCTCCCTTTATCCATGAATGCGCCCCCTCTCCACCCAAGACAGAAACACCAGTCCCTCCAGACAGATCAGACTTCCGAAATATAAAAAGACACAGGGCATCAGGAACCGGATATCCGCAATCTTTGCCGCCAGCCATCCGCCACGGCTTAAAATGTTGTACCAGCGTGCGATTCCGTGTAGTTCCAGTACCCCGCAGGCCACGACGCTTCCATAATAAAAAAGGGCCGGGGAGCTTAACAGCACGAAAGGATTTTCTATTTTCGGGGAAAGCATCAGGGCAAACACCGCCAGAAAGGCATATCCCGCCGCCTCCGTCGAGATCGTGCAGAAAAAATAAAAAAGGGGAACCGGCCCCAGCATCAGGTCCGTATAGACATCCCGGCTGCTTTTCAGCAGAGCCTCCGCCTCCTCCCCGTGGATCATCGGAAAGAACAGCCCCATCATCACGTAACACAGGGCGTATCCCAGAAATATCGCCAGAAAGGCCCCCGCCGCCGTGACGATCACATGGGACCAACAGTAGGCGGAATCTCCCACCCGGCTGGCGATGCCATGAATATAATTGTGGCGGACATCCTCCCTGTAGCTCAACCCAAAGGGAAACGCCGCCAGAACCGTCATGATCAGAAAAAAGCTGGTGGCAGAACCATGAAACTGCACCAGGCTGAAAACCGACAGACTGCTTCTGTAAGCCCAGATGTCCGGGACCAGACCGACCGCCGTGATAAACGCCACCAGCAAAACCACAAAGTAAAAATTTTTCGCTTGAAACAACCGTCGAAAATCCGACTTCAGCATTCTTAAAAGTGTCATCCTCTCTCCCTTCAGCCACAACTTTCTTCCGGCAATCCTTCCCTACTCCACGATTTCTTCTCCAGTCACCGCATTGACATAAATATTTTTCGTGATTCCCATTTCGCCTGGCTGAAAGGAAAAGCACCAGGCCGGCACAAACTCGTACTCCCAGTTTATGTTCTCTGTGGAAAGGGGAAAGGGGTAATAGACCAGCCGCATCTCGTTCACTTCGACCGTCCCGTACATCAACATCCGGAACTTCCTTTCCAGCGTCTCATATACCTCGTCCATGGGAACCGCTTCCTTTACGTCTTTTTCTAGAATCTCATAGTTTCCAGCACAGGAAACGTATTCGATTCCATCCCGGGTACATACGACGACGATTTCCCCGCTGGGCACGTAAATCCCATCCTTTCTTACATTATGCGAATAATTGGCCGTCAGCGGCAGTCCGTTTACCACCTGCTCCATCCGAATGTCATAGCAATCATCCGCTTCTGTAAAATCATAACTTGGCGTATATCCCGCCTGCTCTTCTTTTTCTTGTCTCTCCTGCTCTGCCAGCAGTTCTTCATGGGACACGGAATAAACCCGAAAAGGCCGGGCGCCCTCTATTCCAATCGTCTCCGTCCAGTAGCGTTCCGCCTTTTTCTCCGCCTCCTCTGTCGTGGAAAAAGTAAATTCCCGCCTGACGACCTTCGCCATCTCTCCCTTTATATTATGTCCAAACAGCTGATACTTTCGTTCGGCCTCATCCGTACTGATGTTGAGGCCCCCTGTCAAATTAATAAGTCCCGGCTGGGGCTCCTGTCCCTTTTCGATCCAGATATCCCCCCGATACATTACGCCTTCTTCGTCTCCCAAGTCCGCAAAGCCCCCGTCCTCCCAGGCATCCTCCGAAATTTCCGGATACAGCCGGCCGGCCAGCGTTCTTCCATGAAAAAACACGTTTTTTACCCGGCAAATTTCCACCTTCCCGTCCCAGTCCTCCGGAACCTCGGCAACTGCGTCCAGCGTGACGCCCTCCCCCAACTCCCTGCTAACCAGTTCTCCATTCCGGGGAAATGACTTTTCCTCCGCCATCCCGCTTTTCCCGCAGCCCGACAGGACAACCAGTGCAAACAAGAACAAAAAGAAAGTCCTTCTTTTTTTCATCATCTTTTCTCCCCTCACATTCGGGGGCGTCTGCGAGTATTGACGCCCCTCCTATACCGCTTATCATTTTAAAAGCGCACAAGTCTTTTATGAACTATCTTATCGATCTTTTCTACTTTTTCTTCAATTTTTTCCGTTTGTCAAATATCTTCTGCTAAGGAAACGCTGATCAAATCACCGTTTTCCTAAAAGCCGGTCTCCGTAATTTTTTTCCTGAATCTGTATTTTCCTTTCCCAAGCCCAGTGACCGGTTCGATGAATCCTTTCTCCGCCATCTCTCGAAGCAGCGCAGTACTTCTGGTTGGCTTCAGACCGAGGACCTTCTGAACATCCGACCTGCCAAAGAGCGTCTGAAAGCCATATTCCTCCAGCAATTTACAAACATGAGAAGCCGTCTTTGCCGTAAACGAATCTTCAATGTTCGCTTTTTCTCTTTCAATGTTCGCTTTTTGCTCTTCAATGTTCACTTTTTCCGGTGCTTTAAAAACGCCGCTAATGTGCAGTGTCCGGTTATGAAGCGGATGATCCTCATTCAACAGAAGGTTTCTTAAAAACAATTCCAGAAATTCCGTAGTCTCATGGATGCCGTTTTTCAGATCGTTATAATTTGCCCGGACAAGAGAATTGCGGAAATACCAGGCATTCTCAGCAAAAATGCCATTTGTCACATTAAAACCAAGCTTCCGAAGATACTTGATGAAAAACACCGCTGTCGTTCTGGTATTGCCCTCTCCAAATACGTGGATCTGCCACAATCCCGAAATGAATACCGCAAGGTGACGGATGATCTCATCCATTGAAAGATCGCGATAGGAAAACTTTTTCTCTTCAGAAAAATCGTAATCCAGAGTCGCTCTAAGTTCCGTGGCGCTGCCGTAGAGCACCGTCGCACCATCAAGCACCCATTCCTTCTTCGTAATGTTGTAATCCCGGGTGCGTCCCGCATGAGGATAGATTCCAGTGAACAGCTTTCTGTGAATGGAAAGGTATTCATTTGGCGTGAAGCTAAATGCTTTCTCAGACAGAAGTGCCGCGATCCTGGCCGAGACCTTGTCGGCCTCCTCGGTACGGTCTTCAGCAATGCGGGAGGGATTCTCCTTGTAATATGCCTGAAGGAGCGCATCTGCCTCTTCAAATGATATCTCACC
The DNA here is from genome assembly GCA_947066815.1 of uncultured Lachnotalea sp. GTDB lineage: Bacteria > Bacillota > Clostridia > Lachnospirales > Lachnospiraceae > Lientehia. The sequence goes on along the minus strand of CAMSZT010000002.1, from coordinate 86,182 downwards.
TTCAATATTACGGACAGCCGTATGCACCAAATATTCGGATGTCTTCAGTCCGTCCACCGCCTGCAGTCCAATGGCCGTATGCCACGCATACCCCTTGTCCCGTTTATCCGGTTCGGTCTCCCTGATGTATTCTTTAAAAGGATCTTTGTTCACTTGACATCTCCACGCATAAACTGTACAGCCGCCTGCTCTCTAAGTGCCTCTTTGCTGTTTTTTCCGGAAAGATACCGCCCCTTCAGCCTCTCCACCATCTCCCGGTACCGCCTGCCGCAGGCCTCCATCCTTCCGGCCTCGATGTCCGAGAGGCAGGGGGAGAGCCATTCTCTCCAGATCCCCTTGTAGACGGCGGCCCGGTCCTCTCCCAGGTCGATGCAGGTGACGATGGCCGGGGCCACGTCGTAATACTCCTCCACCAGGGCGCGTCCCTCCGGCGTTCCCAGCATATAGGTGTCCCGGAACTCCCGGAAGCTCGTGAGCTCATAGCAGTCGTCGGGCTTTCCGAAGGACTCGCAGACCGCCGTTGTGATAAAGCACATCTTTCCCTTTTTGAAGCCGACCACCATATCCTGGTAGTTTCCCTTCGCGATCCTGGATTTCGGATGGGCCGAGATCCATTCCTCCACCAGAATGTCCGCCAGCCGCCCGCCGATGGAAAGCTTCTGCTCCTGCGCCATGGGAATGGCGTAGACAGCCAGGATCATCTTATACTGATCCAGCTTCATGGCGCGGGCATTCTTCGACCGCAGAGAAGGATCCGCCGCCACCGCCTCGTCGACGGCCTTCACAAGGCCCGCCGCCAGTTCATGCATCAGGGCCTCCCCCTGATCCTCCGAGACCATGGCATACCGGTCTACCGTCTCCAGCGCCGGCCGGCACTGTCTCTTATAATTGTCAAAGCTGGAGGCATATTCGGAACGGCTGAAATGCTCCATGATATGCAGGTGCTCAAACAGGATCTCATTGAAGTGAAGCCTGGCGTAGATCTCGTTGGCCTTCGCATTATACGGATCCAGCTCCAGCATCTGATCGATCAGATCCTCCGCCTTTTCATCCCCGCTTTCGTATAGTTTCTGGAGCACATCCTCAAGCGGGTCCTTTTCCTTCTTCTCCCGGACGACGATCAGCTCCTCCTGGGTCAGCACCGCGCCGCAGTACATACAGGAAAATCTTGCAAGTTCCTCCGGAATACTCAGCTCCCCGCCGCATTTGGGGCATCTCCCATTCTTGTTTGCCATATCGTTCTCTCTTTCTTTTTGATGTGTGTCGTTTCCTGTACCATTTTATACTGCCCTGCGTTTTGCGCTGTACCCAAAGGGCATGACGGCATCTGTCAGCAGTGCTGCCGCAGCAGTTCCTCCGCGCCATGGACCGTCAGATCGCAGAATTCCTCGTTTCGAAGCTCCGTATCCAGGGACAGGATCCGCCCCACCTTCTCCTCCTTCGGGCAGTCCCTTTCCAGGACGGCGGCGATCAGTTCCTCCTTCGGCCTCTCCGCAAAGGCCAGGAGGGCCCGCTTCCCGAAGGCCCGCTTGAGGGCGATCCCACCGCAGATATCCACGGCCATCACCGCGTCATTTCCCCGCTCCAGGATCTCTTCAATATCCTTCAACATGCTTCCATAGCTGTTTCCCGCATAGCGCGTCGTCTCGAAAAAAGCCCCCGCCCGCTCCATCCGTCCGAACTCCTCCGGCGTGACGAAATGGTAGGCGTCCGTCTCCTCCCCGCCCTTCGGGCCGCGGGTGGTGTAGGATCTTGCCCGGACGGCGCTCCCGGTTTTTATGAGCTCCTCCATGATCCCGGTCTTTCCGGAGCCGGAGGGGCCGACGAGGGCGATGACCCGGCTCCCCGCCCCCTCCTCCCACTGGTACGCCGCCGGATCCATCAAGATATCCAGGAACGTCAGGAACTCCTCGTAATTATTGACCGAAATGCAGCCCGTCATATGGCGGTTCCAGGGCCTTCGCATCAGCACCGGGTAGGCCGAGCCGGAGGCGGAAATGTTGTGGCCGCCGTCGTCTAAGAGCATATCCACGTTCATCAGTTCTTTCCGGGATCCCATGATGATATTCTCCCCCGGCACCATGGGAAACGCTTCCATGAGCCTGGCGGCCCGTATCCCCATCAGATGGGGCGGCAGGGCCGTGATGAAAAATACCTCCGCCCGCCTGGAAAGCTCCTTCACAAACTCCGCCGCCCCCGGAAGGAGGGGCTGGCTTCTCACAAACTCCTCCCTCCGATAATACGCAAGCAGCACATCGGTCCGCCGCCCCGTCTTTCCCCAGGAGCGGACCTCCTCCACGGTCATGGGCGGCTCAAAGCCGTATTCCTCGTTGGCCAGGGCCACTGCGTATTCGTTGCAGGAAAAGAGGATGTCGTCCACATCCAGGCCGATCTTAAAATATTTCTTCATAAATGGCACTCCCAAAGCATCTGCATTTCTCTGTATCGGATCACGGCTCCCCGAACAGGACCAGGCTGAACCAGGTCACCACGTTGCCGCCGTACATGAATTCGATCTCATGCCTCTCCGCCAGGTCCGTCACCAGGATCCCGTAGCTCTCCACGCAGGGGAACATCTTGTCCGGGTGGCGGCAGGGGCCTTCCGGGTACGCGCATGTCTCACAGACGGCGCAGGACTCCGTGGACAGGGCCATGACCTTAAGCCCCTGCCCTTCAAAAATGTCACACACCTGTCTTGTGATCTCCTCATGGCCTGCCCGGAAGGTCAACGTCTGCTCCAGATCCGCGATGTCCGGCACCTCGGAAAAGGTGGTAAACAGAAACCCCTCCCCATAGGAAAGGCATCTCTCCCTGCACTCCTCCACCGTCCCCACGGCGGGAGGGCAGGCCCAGGAGGTGCCGTACCTGGGGCATTCCGTCTCGCAGATATAACGCACCCGCTCCAGGAAGGCAAGCTCCTCCGGCCGGATCCAGGCATACTGGGCCAGGGGCAGCTCCAAAAGCCGCTCCTCGATCTGTCGTTTCTTCTCGTCCGTCATCTCATCCTCCCCGCGTTCCCTCATCCCGCATTTACCTGCCGGTTTTGTCCGTCGGTTTTTACCTCCAGAGGATGTCCGCCGGTTTCCTGGGCGCCGTCCTCCTGTAGCGCACCGCCGGGTACCCCAGGAGCATACAGCAGGCCAGGGGCTTCCCGGACACTCCGAGCCACTCTTTAAGAGCCGGGCTTTTCCCCACGATCCTGGTCAGGTAACCGCTGTAAAGAATACCAAGCCCCTCCGCGGCGGCCATGTTTTCCATGTTGCAGGCCGCAAGCCCCGCGTCAAAGGTTTCGTCGGCCGCCACGGCCAGAAATACATCCGCCCCGAAAAACAGGGAATCCTTTCCGGGATCCTCCTGATGCGCTTTCACAAACTCCGCAAACCGGGCCGCCATGGCAGGGGCCGTTTCCCGAAGGGCCGCGGTCACGCCGGGAAGTTCCCGCCACACCAGTTCTTTCCACCGGAAAAGTTCTTTCTGTACCACATAGAACCGGCAGGCCTGCCGGTTGGCCGCCGTGGGCGTATACCGTCCCGCCTGGAGGATACGCTCCAGCTTCTCTCTTTCCACCGGCCGTTCCTCGTAGCTTCGGATGCTCCGCCGGAACTTCACCGCGTGGAGATAATCCTCCGGCTTTACGGAAAAGCCCTCCGCCTCATACTCCTCCACATCCGCCATGTCCCAGGCCGGAATGGAGACGGCTCCCTTCGGGCAGACCGCCACGCAGTGGCCGCAGCCGATGCACCGTTCCCCTGCCGCCGCCTTTCCGCCCTCCAAATGAAGGTTCCCGAGAAGGCAGTCCCTCACGCAGGCTCCGCAGCCGACACAGAGTTCTCTGTCGATCGTAACCATGTTCCCATCCCTCCGCTTTCCATCCCCCGGAGCAATATCCAAAGGACCGCGTTTTCTTTCCATTGTATCGGCAGGCCCGCCCGCTGTCAAGAGGCGAAGCGGCATCACTCCTCCGTGCCGGCATGTCCCCTCTGCAGCGGCGCGCGCATGGCAGGAGCCGGAGACCCCAAAGGATCCCCGGCTCCGTCTTGTCTGCGGTATTCGATTTTCCGGTATCCGGCCCTTCTGTGCCGGAACTTTCTACGATCAAAGCTTTCCGGAACCGGAACTTTCTGCGGCCGTTCCTATTTTGCCGGCTTGGGATTGGAGTTTCCGACCTGAGCCCGCTTCTCGTCGTCCAGGGTCGCCCGGTACAGCTCGTACCACTCTTCCCTGCTGATCTCCACATTGGAGGCGGTGCAGATATCCTTTAACCGCTCCCTGTTGGTGGTGCCGATCAACGGCTGGATCTTCGCCGGATGGCGCAGGATCCAGGCGATGGCGATGGCGGAAGGAGAGGCCTTCTTCTCCTCGCTCATCCGGTTCACCACGGAATTTAAGATCGGATACTGATCGTCGTTCATGAACACGCCGCCGTAGAAGCGCACCTGGAAGGGAGACCAGGCCTGGGCCGTCATCTTCTTCATCCTCATATAGGTCAGAACGCCGCCGTTGCGGTCCACGTTGTCCAGCTCGTTCAGCTGCACGGAGGCCGTGGGGTCGATCAGCTCTGTGTGGGCCACGGAAAGCTGCATCTGGTTGATGATGAGCCTCTGGTTCAGGCAGGACTGTAAAAACGCCAGATCCATGGTCTTGAAATTGCTGACGCCGAAATAGCGGACCTTTCCGGCAGAATGGAGCAGGTCAAAGGCCTCCGCCACCTCCTCCGGCTCGATCAGGGTGTCCGCCCGGTGGAGAAGGAAGGTATCCAGGTGGTCGACCTTCAGCCGTTTCATGCTGTTTTCCACCGATTCGATGATGTGCTTCTTGCTGGTGTCGATGTACAGCGTCTTCTCCGTGTCGCGGATCAGGGCGCACTTGGACTGGATCAGGATCTTCTCCCGAAGCCCCGGATTCCGCTCCAGGATCCTTCCGAAATATTCCTCGGAGGCGCCTGCCCCGTAAACGTCTGCATGGTCATAGAACGTGATCCCCTCGTCCACTGCCGTCAAAACCAGCTTCTCCGCATCCTCGAAAGGGATCCGGCAGTCCCTCATGCAGCCGAGAGCCATCTCGGAAGCCTCCAGAACGCCGCCGATCATGATATGTTTCATTTCCCATTCCTCCTTTACTGTTCCGTTTTGTCCAGTGTACCATATATTTTCCGATTTTCCCATACGCTATATTGCTCATTGACGGAAGATGGGAAAGCCGATATAATGGGCTTTATGTACACGCCCCCGCATCAGCTGCGGGATTTCTTTTGGGAAAGGATATGTGCCATGTGGATCGCAGAGCATTGGAAGGATTATGAAGTCATCGATACCTCGAAGGGGGAAAAGCTGGAGCGGTGGGGAGACTATCTGCTGGTGCGCCCCGACCCCCAGGTCATCTGGGACACTCCAAAAACCCACAGGGGATGGAGAAAGAAAAACGGTCATTATCACAGGAGCGCGAAGGGCGGCGGAGAGTGGGAATTTTTCGGCCTGCCAAAACAGTGGTCCATCGGCTACGAACCCTTAAACCTCACCTTCCAGCTGAAGCCATTCAGCTTCAAGCACACCGGGCTGTTCCCGGAGCAGGCCGTCAACTGGGACTGGTTTTCTGCCTTGATAAAAGACGCCGGACGCCCCGTGAAGGTCCTGAACCTGTTCGCCTACACCGGCGGGGCCACCCTGGCGGCCGCCCGGGCGGGAGCTCAGGTGACCCACGTGGACGCCTCCAGGGGCATGGTCACCTGGGCCAGGGAAAACGCGGCCGCCTCCGGCCTCTCGGAGGCTCCTGTCCGCTGGATCGTGGACGACTGCGTGAAATTCGTGGAGCGGGAGATCCGCCGGGGGAACCGTTACGACGCCGTCATCATGGATCCTCCCTCCTACGGCCGCGGCCCCAAGGGGGAGATCTGGAAAATCGAGGATGCCGTCTTCTCCCTGGTAACCCTCTGCGCCGGCCTTTTGTCGGAGGAGCCGCTTTTCTTCCTCATCAACTCCTACACCACCGGGCTGGCTCCCGCCGTCCTCTCCTACATGCTGGGAGTGGCCTTAAAAAAGCAGGGCGGCCGCATCTTTGCCGGTGAAATAGGGCTTCCCGTCACCGAGACCGGACTCGTCCTCCCCTGCGGTGCCTCCGGACGCTGGGAGAGATGATCACCATTTATTACGCACCTTCTCCGCAAAGCCCAGCATGTGTTCCACCGAAAGCCTTGTCCCGTCGTCAAGGATTGCCGTTCCGTCGAAATAGCCGAACACCTGGTGCTGATCGCTCAAGATGACTCCGGCCGAGGTGTAAGCCTTCCGGTCCAGGATGGGCGTGAAGGAAAGCTCCAGCCGCCCGTCAGAGGAGGTGAAGGTCCAGGGCTTCAGGTAATCCGTCTTCCCCTCCTCCTCGCCGGGGATCCGGAAACGGACCTCCTCCAGCTTATGGGCCTTCCCTCTATAGAACAGCATGTTCTCCGTGGCCGCCGAGGTGTCCCCGAAGCCATAGCCCAGGTTGAACCCGAACACCTCCCCGCCGTTAAGCCCCATGGCCGCGCTCCAGTACCAGGTATTGTCATAGGTCCAGACCCCTCTTCCCCAGTCCAGCAGGGCAAAACTGTCCTCCTCCTTAAACTCATAAACCTTCCCGGCATACTCTGCCCTTCCCGATGCCCGCATGCCGACGATCTTCTGATTATAATAAAAGGCCGTCCTTTTTTCCGGAAAGGGCGTGGCGATGACCATGCTGTCCTCCGGCTCCCCCGTCAGCTCGAAATGGACCCGGATGGGCAGGCCGTTCTCAAACCGCCTGATCTCCCCGTCCAGGATCCGCTTCCCGTCCCTGTGGCAGAAGGACATCCGCATGTTTTTCTTATCCAGCGACACATCCCCCGCCGCCGAAGTCCCCGGAAATCCCGTTTTTCCCATGGGAAAAACCGTCATCGGGCTGGCTGTGTGCTCCGTCCGCCGCTCAAAATCCAGGAAGGAAATACTCACAAGCCCCATGTAGGAGTTGTCGTCCAGCGTCAGCGCCACCCCGTACCTGTCATTGTGGATCAGATAATAATCCCACTCCTTGATCCGCAGGGCCCCGCCCTTTATGCGGCTCCTGTCATATTCCTTCACCAGCGATGTGGCGTACCCCGCCTCGTTCAGTCCACCCCGCCCGTCAAGGAGCGGCCCCTGCGAAAGTTTTTTCTGTTTCCCCATAAAATCCTCCTCATTTTTCATGACACCCGATCCACACCTGTGTTATACTGAATGACAGTGCCCGCAGTGTTACGTCCCGCAATTATACGGACACAATAAGTATATGACATAGGTGATCGCGAAACTCAAAAACTTATCGAATATATTTCCTGTTTCGCGATCACCTATGTATATGGCAGAAAAGGAGAAACCATGGCCTCTGTAAAAACAGCATTGATCACAGGCGCTTCCCGCGGCATCGGAAAGGCCGTCGCCCTGCGGCTCGCCAGGGAGGGCTTCCGCCTCGCCCTCTGCGCCAGGAACGAAGCGCCCCTTTTGGAAACCAGGAAGGAGCTCCTGGCTCTCGGCGTCCCCTGCCTGGCCGTCGCCGCCGACGTGTCGGACCCGGCCGCCTGCAGAAGGCTCTTTGACGAGGCAGGCGCCGCCTTCGGCTCCGTAGACATCCTCGTGAACAATGCGGGGATCTCCCACATCGGACTTCTGCAGGATATGAGCGACGACCAGTGGGATGCCCTGATCGGCGCCAACCTGTCCTCCGTCTTTTACTGCTGCCGCCTGGCCATCCCCTCCATGGTGGCCGCCAAAAGCGGCCGGATCTTAAATATCTCCTCCGTCTGGGGAAGCGCCGGAGCCTCCTGCGAGGCCGCCTACTCCGCCTCCAAGGGCGGCGTCAACGCCCTCACGAGGGCCCTGGCAAAGGAGCTGGCCCCCTCCGGCATCCAGGTCAACGCCCTGGCCTGCGGCGCCATCGACACGGACATGAACCGGTTCCTCTCCAAAGAGGACCGGACCGCCCTGACAGAGGAAATCCCCGCCGGCCGGCTGGGCACCCCGGAGGAAGCCGCCGAGACGGCCTGGAAGCTCCTCTCCGCCCCCGATTACCTGACCGGGCAGATCGTCACCCTGGACGGCGGATGGATCTGACCGCCCCTGTTCTCTCTGTGCGAGAGGGCTTACATCTTTCCCGCAGGTCTGTCCATGTCCCTCCTGACCCCTCTGTGCGCGGGGCTTATTCCTCAAACAGAAGGATCTCCCCGCCGTTGTCCGCATAATAGGGGCTTCCCAGGACCTCGATCACGGCTTTTCCGGCTGTGGCCTCTGTGAGCTGTTTCACAAAGGCGCCTTCCTCCTCCTCCGGGAGCAGCAGCCGGACGGCCACCTGGTCGGTGTATTCCGTATCCAGGATGGGAAGCTGCCTCTGTCCGGCAATGTACTGGAGCTTTCCCAGGCCATTGTAATCACAAACCACGGAAACCTCCTTTCCGGGACGCTTGTTTAGGATCACGCTGTTTTTGAGCCCCTCCTTCACCGCCCCGGAATAAGCCCGCACCAGGCCGCCCTTCCCGAGGAGGGTCCCGCCGAAATACCGGGTCACCACCACGCATACGTTGTGGATGCCCTCTCCCAAAAGCACGTCCAGCATGGGCCGCCCCGCCGTGCCGCCGGGCTCCCCGTCGTCGCTGCAGCGGGTCAGCTCATGCTGCCGCCCGATGCAAAATGCCGTGCAGTTGTGGCTGGCATTCCAGTATTTCTTTCTCATCTCCTCGATAAAGGCCGCCGCCTCCGACTCCGACTTTGCGGGGCGCACCGTGGCAATGAACCTGGACTTTTTCTCCACCAGCTCCCCCTCGCCCCCCTGATATGCCTCCAGATAACTCTCTCTCATCTTCCCCTCCCGGTCTTTTGTCCTATGATACCATTGTAGTATAGAAGTCTTCCCTCTGCAACCCTGCTCTTCCCCGATTTCCGTTTCCTTCATAGTTTCGTCACAGTTTCGTAAGGTTCTCTTTCGGAATCCCCCTTTCTTTCTCCATGATTTTTTGGTATACTCAAAGTAAACCCCTATATCGTCATTACAGATACCACAATGAATGAAAGAGGGTTACTTTGAGCCAGCCCTCCGGGGAGCGCACGATTTTTGTAAGGCAGATCCTACGCCCACGCGCAGCAAAGATCGGCGCGGCAGACGCCATAAGGAAAAGATTTCTGTCGTCTGCTATAAGAATCTAGGAGGTTTTACTATGAATTACGGAAAATCCGGCCTGAAAAAGCAGATTCATTCCTGTTCTTCCAAATCTGCCAGGCGAAAAACAAAAGCCGGCGTCCTGACCTTCAAAGCTTTTTTGACCGGCGTCCTTGCCCTGTTCGTGCTGATCGCTTCCGCCGGACTGGGTATGTTCCGGGGGATCCTGAACTCCGCCCCGGACTTAAACACACTGGACATGTCCCCCAATGCCTCCGCCACGATCATTTACGACGCGGAGGGAAATGAAATACAGACCTTAGTCATGGCCGGCTCCAACCGTCAGCCGGTGGAATACTCGGAAATGCCCGAAAACCTGGTCAACGCCTTTATCGCCATTGAGGATTCCCGCTTCTGGGACCACAACGGCGTGGACATCAAAGGACTCACCAGAGCCGCCTTCCAGGGGCTCATGTCCGGCGAGCTGGATCAAGGGGCCAGCACCATCACCCAGCAGCTCATCAAGAATGTTGCCTTCGGCGGCGGCATGGAGACCTCCTTCGGCTCCAAGGTCAAGCGGAAAGTCCAGGAGCAGTATCTGGCCATCCAGCTGGAGAAGACCATGGACAAGGAGATCATCCTCCAGAATTATCTGAATACCATCAACCTGGGAGCCAACACCCTGGGAGTGCAGGCCGCTTCCGAGCGTTACTTCGGAAAGGGCGTCAGCGAACTGACTCTGTCGGAATGCGCCGTCATCGCCGCCGTCACCAGCAATCCCACCAGATACAATCCCATCACCCATCCGGAAGAAAATGTCAAACGGAGGGATATCGTCCTGGAGTACATGCAGGAACAGGGATACATTTCGGAAGAAGAGCAGAAGGAGGCGCAGGCGGACGACGTCTATACCAGGATCCAGGAGGTGGACGCCGCCAGGGACAATGAGTCCTCCATCTACAGCTATTTTGTGGACGAGACCATCGTCCAGGTCCTGGCCGACCTGCAGGAAAAGGCCGGATATTCGGAGACGGAGGCCCGCACCATGCTCTACAGCGGGGGCCTTCGGATCTACACGACCCAGGATCCCCGTCTGCAGAAGATCGTGGACGAGGAGATCTCCTCCCCGGAAAACTATGTGAGCAGCGAGATCCGCTACAGCTTCACCTACCGTCTCTCCGTCACCCACCAGGACGGCACCACGGATAACTATTCGGAAAACAACATCAAGGCCTGGCTGCGGGAGAAAAACGGAGGAGAGCCGGTCAAGCTGATCTATGAGACCGAGGACGAGATCCGGCAGATCGTGCAGGAATACAGGGCCACCGTGGTATCCCGCCGGGACACTATCCCCGGGGAACGGCTGGACATCACCCTGCAGCCCCAGAGTTCCTGTGTCCTGATGGACCAGGAGACGGGCTATATCCTGGCCATCAGCGGCGGGCGCGGGGAAAAAACGGCCAGCCTGAGCCTGAACCGGGCCACCGACACCCTCCGCCAGCCCGGCTCCACCTTCAAGGTGCTGACCGCCTTCGCCCCGGCCCTGGATAATTCCGGCGCCACCCTGGGCTCCGTCTACTACGACGCCCCCTATTCCCTGGACAAGAAAGATTTTGCCAACTGGTGGGGAAGCCATTATGTGGGCTACGCCAATATCCGCGACGGCATTGTCTATTCCATGAACATCGTCGCCCTGAAGGCTCTGATGAACACGGTGACGCCTCAGATCGGTTACCAGTACGCCCTGAACTTCGGCATCACCTCGCTGGTGGAAAGTGAAGTGAACGAGACCACCGGAGAGGTCTTCACCGACATCGGTGCCCCCCTCTGCCTGGGCGGCATCACCCACGGGGTCAGCAATCTGGAGCTGACGGGAGCCTATGCGGCCATTGCCAACCAGGGGATCTACACGGAACCCATTTATTACACAAGGATCGTGGACCGCAACGGCAAGATCATCATCGACAACCAGCCGGAGACCCACACCGTGATCAAGGAGTCCACCGCCTGGCTTCTGACCAATGCCATGGAGGGCGTCTGCCGGTATTCCTTCCTGTACGGCCACACGGATATCCCCACCAGCCGGCTGGAGACCAGTCTGGAGAATATGCCGACGGCCGCCAAGAGCGGCACCACCACCAACACCAACGACATCTGGTTTGTGGGCTACACCCCCTACTACACCCTGGGCGTGTGGCAGGGGTATGACGAAAACGCGGAGCTGACGACCGGCTCCGATGTGAGGGCCATGTGGCGCACGATCATGTCCCGCGCCTGTGAGGGGCTTCCCGCAAAGGAATTCCCGGCAAAGCCCGGAAATATCGAGGAGGTGTCCATCTGCCACAAATCCGGCAAGCTGGCCATACCGGGCGTGTGCGATGCCGACCCCGGCGGAAATATGGTCTACACGGAATATTTTGCCAGGGGCACTGCCCCCACAGAGGTCTGCGACCACCACACAAAGGTGACGGTCTGCCGCCTGAGCGGCGTCCTGGCCACGGAATTCTGTCCGGAGGCCCTGCGGGAAAACCGTGTATATCGGACGCTGACCGACGAACCTGCCGGGAATACGGACGACAGCGCCTATCTCCTCCCGGAGTCTCTGCGGAACAGTACCTGTCCCATCCACACCGGCTATCCCTTCCCCTTTATGACCGGGGAGGAACAGCCGTCGGAGGGGGCCTCTCCGGAGGAGAGTTCCCAGGCGCCGGAGCAGCCCCCTGGCCAGCCCCCTCAACCCCAGACTCCTCAGACCCAGGCTCCGAGTCCGGCTCCCCCTCCGGAGCAGCCCGCGCCGGAACAGCCGGCCGGATAACGGCATAATGAGGAAGGAAACCGTTCCTTTTCCGGAAGATCGGACCAGGAAGCGCCCGGCGCTGTTCCCCGACAGACGATAGGAAGGTTTTGCAGATTTCGCTGCGGAGCTACAGGCAATTTTCGCTGCCCGTTTTGTTAGCAGTAAAATTGCCTGTAAACAGGCGGCGCAGTGAAATCCGTAAAACCGACGTGTCTGAAGGGGAACAGCGCCGGGCGCTTCCCGGACAGTCTCTCAAAAAAGGATCTGTTTTCTTCCGTGTTATCCCAATCCAAAACTCAGCGGATAAAATTGGTCCGAACGATGGGCACCTCCTCCGGCGGGCAGATCCCCGCCTTCTCTCCGGCCTTAATACACCTGAGGATCCACGCCATATTCTTGGCCAGGGTCTCCATGGTCTGCATCCCCTCCTCGTCCTTCACCGCATCCTCCGCGCCGCTTCCATGGACCATATTCCAATACTGGGAGGACACGACCGGCATATGGTTGATGGTCATGTACTTGTTCATCTGGTCCAGCGCCGCCGTCGTCCCGGCCCGTCTCGCGCAGGCCACGGCCGCCCCAGGCTTATAGCTGAAAAGCGGGCCGCCGGCATAAAACAGGCGGTCCATAAAGGCCGTCATCAGCCCGGAGGCAGCCGCGTAATGCACCGGCGTGCCGAAGATAAATCCGTCCGCATGCTCCGCCTTCTCCAGCGCCCGGTTGACCGGATCGTCAAAGGCACAGCGGTTGTTCTGCTTTTTCTTACAGACACGGCAGTCGATGCAGGTGGCGGCAAGCTTCTCCACGTGGAAGATCTCCGCCTCGATCCCGAGGCCCTCCAGGGTGTCGGCCGCCTTCTTTAACGCCGTGTAGGTGGTCCCCTTTTCGTGGGGGCTTCCGTTGATCAATAATACTTTCATGTTCCTCCTCATCTTTTCTGATCTGACGATCTCATGTGTGCTTCTTGTGGGATCTGCAGACACATGCCGCATGATCTCCATGCCCCAGATCAACCCATAAAATATTAAAAACAGAGCCTTTCATGTACCCATAAATGCGATGCGTGACAGTCAGCCGCAAAGAGATCAAAGACTCTGCTTCAATATATATTCCCGCATCTATCACTCATTTATTCTGGGCTCCGGCCCGCTTGCGCATCCGGGAATCCAGGATCTTCTTCCTGAGCCTTAAGTGCTCCGGCGTCACCTCCAAAAGCTCGTCGGCGTCGATGAAGTCCAGGGCCTGCTCCAGGCTCATGACGATCGGCGGCACCAGCTTGAGCGCCTCGTCGGAGCCGGACGAACGGGTGTTGGTCAGATGCTTCGTCTTGCAGACATTGACCTCGATGTCCTCCGCTTTCGCATTGGAACCGACCACCATACCGGCGTAAACCTTCTCACCGGCCCCGATGAAGAGATTTCCCCGCTCCTGGGCGTTGAACAGGCCGTAGGTAACGCTCTCCCCGCTCTCGAAAGCAATCAAAGAACCCTGGCGGCGGTACTGGATATCTCCCTTATACAGAGCGTACCCGTCGAACAGCTGGTTCATAACGCCGTTCCCCTTGGTGTCCGTGAGGAAATCGCCCCGGTAGCCGATGAGTCCCCTGGAGGGAATGGAAAACTCCATCCTGGTATAGCCCGTGCCCGAGGGGGACATCCCCTGCAGCTCCCCTTTTCGGAGGGAGAGTTTCTGGATGACCGTGCCGGAAAACTCGTCGGGCACGTCGATGTAGACCAGCTCCATGGGCTCCAGCCTCCGGCCCTTCTCGTCCTGCTTGTAGATGACCTCCGCCTTGCTGACGGCAAACTCATAGCCCTCTCTCCGCATATTTTCGATGAGAACGGAAAGGTGCAGCTCACCCCTGCCGGACACCTTAAACCGGTCGGCGTCCTCCGTCTCCTCCACCCGGAGGCTGACGTCCGTGTTTAACTCCCGGAAGAGACGATCCCGGATGTGGCGGGAGGTCACGTACTTGCCCTCCGTTCCCGCCAGGGGACTGTCGTTGACCATGAAATGCATGGCGATGGTCGGCTCGGAGATCTTCTGGAAGGGGATCGGATCCGGGTGCTCCGGGGAGCAGAGGGTGTCGCCGATGTGCAGGTCGGCAATGCCGGAGATGGCCACGATGGAGCCGATCTTTGCCTCCGCCACCTCCACCTTCTCCAGGCCGTCAAACTCGTAGAGACGGCTGACCTTGACCTTCTTGAACTTGTCCGGGTCGTGATGGTTCACCAGGGCCACCTCCTGGTTGACCCGGATGGAACCGTTGTCCACCTTGCCGACGCCGATCCGCCCCACGTATTCATTATAATCAATGGTGCTGATCAAAATCTGGGTATCCGCATCCGGATCCCCCTCCGGCGCCGGGATATGATCAAGGATCGTGTCAAACAGCGGCTTCATGTCCTTCTTCTCGTCCCCCAGGTCCTTCACCGCATAACCGCCCTTGGCCGAGGCAAAGACGAAGGGGCAGTCAAGCTGCTCGTCGGAGGCGTCCAGCTCCAGAAGGAGCTCCAGCACCTCGTCGATCACTTCACCGGGCCTGGCCTCCGGCCGGTCGATCTTGTTGATGCAGACGATCACCGAGAGATTTAACTCCAGGGCCTTCTGCAACACGAACTTGGTCTGGGGCATGGCCCCCTCGAAGGCGTCCACCACCAGGATCACGCCGTTGACCATCTTGAGCACCCGCTCCACCTCGCCGCCGAAATCCGCATGGCCGGGAGTGTCGATGATGTTGATCTTCGTCCCTTTATAAAAAACTGCCGTGTTTTTGGAGAGAATGGTGATCCCCCGCTCCCTCTCGATGTCGTTGGAGTCCATGACCCGCTCCGCCACTTCCTGATTCTCCCGGAATACGCCGCTCTGCTTTAAGAGCTCGTCCACAAGAGTCGTCTTGCCGTGGTCCACATGGGCGATGATCGCGATATTTCTTACGTCTTCTCTTGTCGTCTTCATACTTTGCCTGCTTCCTTTATCGATCTCCCTCCCAAAAAAGCGCTTCAAAACGCCGGAGGGAGCGTGCTTTTATAGAGTATTCACAATTCCCTATATTAGCACACTCCCCCTGATAAATGCAAGTAAAAGTTCGCTTCAACATCCGCCCTTGATATGCACATCCAGCTGCCCGTAGGGAATGCCGATCCCCGCCTCGTCGAAAGAAAGCTTCATCTGCTCTGTCAGGTCCCAGCGGCACTTCCAGTACTCGGAAGTCTTCACCCAGCAGCGGAGCCCCAGGATCACGGCGCTGTCCCCAAGCTCCGACACGTAGACGAAATGGTCGTCCTCCATGACCACCATGGGGTGGGCCTCCATGAGGCCGAAGAGCACCTCCTTGGCTTTCTTTAGGTCCGACTCGTAGGAGATCCCCACTTTTAGATCCAGCTGCCGTTTCTCCTGGGCCGTCACGTTGGTCATGCTGCTGTTGGCCAGATTTCCGTTGGGGACCACGATCACCCGGTTGTCCATGGTGACGAGCTCTGTGTAGACCAAGCCGATCTTCCGCACAGTCCCCTCGTTCTTGTGGGTGTCCTCGATGATATAGTCTCCCACCTTGAAGGGCCGGATCATCATGATCAGCAGCCCGCCGGCAAAATTCCCCAGGCTGCCCTGGAGGGCAAGGCCCAGGGCCACGGTCACGGAGCTGGCCACGGTGGCAAAGGCTGTGGGCTGCACGCCGGCCACGCTTAAGATCAGAATGATCAGGAGGATATAGCCGACGGCCCGCACCAGGTACTTCACGAATTTGCGCACGGTGATCTCCGCCCCCGCCTTTTCCATGGAGCGCTCCGTCAGCTTCACGATCATCCGGATGATCTTCTTCCCGATGAAAAACAGGAGCAGGGCCGCCAGCACGCGGAGCCCAAAGGACAGGGCCCTGTCGGGAAGCTCGTCTAACATCGTCTGGAACCGCCCCCGCTCATAAGCCTGTTCGATCTGTTTGACCGCTTTTGCCACATCGACGGCCTGCTCTTCCGCCCCCAGCCATACCCTCACTTACGATTCCTCCATCATCGCTTTCTTTACTTTTTCCACTCCGGCGCTCTTGCCCCTGGAAGTCTTTGCATGGGCTTTTTTCTTCGCCGCAGCGTTGCCCTTCACCTGTTCCACCACGGGAATGTACTGGAACACCTGGACGCCGAGGGGCGCCACCTTGATGGAAATGGACTGCTCCCGCTCGTCACATTCCACCGCCACGGACTGTTTCACCCTCGGATTGGTCACGCCGCTCCCGCCGTAACGCACCTCGTCGCTGTTGAAGATCTCCTTGTATTTCCCCGCATAGGGCACTCCGACCCGGTAGGAGTCATGAGCCACGGGGACAAAATTGCAGACCACCAGGAGGGTTTCCGCCTTCTTCCCGCTCTTCCGCAGGAACACGACAATGTTCTCCTCGCCATTGGTGCAGTCGATCCATTCAAAGCCCTCCGGGTCGTCATCCAGCGCCCAGAGGGCGGGGCTTTCCAGATACAGGCGGTTCAACGCTTTCACATAGTCATGGAGCTCTCTGTGGATGTCGTAATTTAACAGGCACCACTGGAGCCCTTCCTTCTCATTCCACTCGTCCATCTGCCCGAATTCCTGCCCCATGAACAGGAGCTTCTTTCCGGGATGGGTCATCATGAAGCCGTAGGCAGCCCGGAGGTTGGCAAATTTCAGTTCAAAGGTCTCCCCCGGCATCTTCCCCACCATGGAGCCCTTCCCGTGGACCACCTCGTCGTGGGACAGCACCAAGATGAACCGCTCGCTGTAGGCATAGACCATGCTGAAGGTCAGCTCGCCGTAGTGGTAGGTCCGGTACAGGGGGTCGCACTGCATGTAGCCCAGGAAGTCATTCATCCAGCCCATGTTCCACTTATAATCGAAACCGACCGCGCCGTCCTCCACGTCCCCCGTGATCCTGGGCCAGGCCGTGGATTCCTCGGCGATCAGCAGGGTCGGCAGCTTTTTCTTCTTGAAAATGGAGTTCAGGTGCTTTAAGAGCTCCAGGGCCTCCAGGTTTTCATTGCCGCCGTAGAGGTTGGGGATCCACTCCCCGTCATTTTTCCCGTAATCCAGATACAACATGGAGGCCACCGCATCCATGCGGATCCCGTCGGCGTGGTATTCCTGGGCCCAGAAGAGGGCGTTGGCGATGAGGAAGTTGGACACCTGAGGCCTTCCGTAGTTGAAGATCAGGGTGCCCCAATGGGGATGGGCGCCCTTTCTCGGGTCCTTGTGCTCGTAGAGCCCCGTCCCGTCAAAGTCCGCCAGCCCGAAGGCGTCCCTGGGGAAATGGGCCGGAACCCAGTCCAGGATCACGCCGATCCCCGCCCGGTGCATGGTCTCCACGAAGAACCGGAAATCGTCCGGCGTCCCATAGCGGCTGGTGGGTGCGTAATACCCGGTCACCTGGTAACCCCAGGAGCCGTCGAAGGGATGCTCCATCACCGGCATCAGCTCCACGTGAGTATAGCCCATCTCCTTCGCGTAGGCCGCCAGCTCCGGCGCGATTTCCCGGTAATTGAAAAATTCCCGCTCCGGCTCCGGGGCTTTTTCCTCCGCCGCTGCTCCGGTCTCTTCTGCCGGTTCCACGGCCTCCGGGTTCTCCGCTGCGGTCTCCTTTG
The DNA here is from genome assembly GCA_947066815.1 of uncultured Lachnotalea sp. GTDB lineage: Bacteria > Bacillota > Clostridia > Lachnospirales > Lachnospiraceae > Lientehia. The sequence goes on along the minus strand of CAMSZT010000002.1, from coordinate 68,644 downwards.
CCTCTTCCGCGGCTTCTCCTTCCTGTTCTACTGCCTCCGGCTTCTTCCAGGATCCAAGATGCACCTCGTAGATATTCATGGGGGCGGGGCGGCCCTTCTCCGCCTGGGCCTTCTGCCCGTCCATCCACTCTTTGTCCTGCCAGGCGTAGCCCTCCAGGTCATAGACGATGGAAGCCGTCGCCGGACGGAGCTCCGCATAGTTGGCATAAGGGTCCGCCTTCAGGCTGGGACTTCCGCCCCGGAATTTCACCTCGTATTTGTAGAGCGTCCCGACGGGGAGCTCCGGGATGAACAGCTCGTAAATGCCGGAATCGGAGATCCGCTGCATCTGGTGGCGCCTGCCGTCCCAGAGGTTGAAATCCCCCACCACGCTGACCCGCATGGCGTTGGGCGCCCACACGGAAAAGACCACGCCGGGCACACCCTTCTGGGTTTTCGGATGCGCTCCCATTTTTTCATAGATCTCATAATAGATCCCGGCGTCAAACCGTTTGATATCTTCCTCTTTATATATGGAAGAAAAACTGTAAGGATCGTGAAGAGTCTGAACCTCGCCGCTGTCCCAGGTCACCTCGAACACGTAAGAGGGGATCCGCTTCCCCGGAATCAGCGCCGCAAAAAATCCAGCTTCGTCGGCCAGCTCCATCTCATACCGCTTCCCGCTCTTTTCCGTCACCACCGAGACGGCCGCCGCCGTCGGCAGGAACGCCTGGATCAAAACTCCGTCGTCCGTCAGGTGCGGGCCGAGGACCGACGCCGGCTCCTGGCACTCCGAGTAGACAAGGGCCTCGATCTCCGGCCAGTCCATCAATTCGTATAATTTCTCGTTCATTGGCACATCCTCCTTGCTTTCATTCTATCATTTAAAAGCGGAGGATACAAGGACGGATTCCCTGAGTTTCCATAATTTTAATGTTTGCGGATATGACAAAAAAACCGGTCCCTTTCATATTTTTAATAACAGGTCATTGCGAAATCCAAAATTACAGAGCGGATTCTGACGATCGATCCATCCAAAGCCTGCAGCGCCAAACGTTCCAATGAGCCCATAAGCACAGAAAACCCTCGGGTATGGACCCTCCGGTTTTCTATGGTCTCATCTTCATGGCGCAGAGGGCTTTTCCTGGATGCAATCGCCAGAATCCCTCCCATGTTTTTCGGTTTCGCAATGACCTGTTTTTTAGTAATGAAAGGTTCCGGCTAAAAAACGCTTTTCTTCCTGTCTATATTAAATCCATATAGAAACTCAGCGCTGTCTCAAGCGGGGGCTGTGTCCTCAGATCCTCACTCGCCCAGCACTTCCACGTCGATCTTCATCATCTTGCAGATGGTCTTCAGCTCCTCGATGTGGTCGCCGTAAACGGCATGGGCATGGTTGGCGTCAAAGTTGTCCAGGAACACCTTGTAGTCAAAGTGCAGCTTCGCAAAGTTGTGGGGCCATTCCTTGTTGGTCAGCTCCTCCCGCTCCTTGGGCATGGAGACCAGCTCCGCCGTGAACATGACCATGCGGTATCTGCGCTTTCCGTCCTCGTCCATGGAACGGCAGAGCCTTGCGATGGTGCAGAGCCCCGGAGCCGTCTGGCAATTCACGTGGCAGCCGCCTCCCGCGTAAATGTCCAGGCAGGGATACAGGGTCACGTTCTTCAGATTCTCGTCGGGATCGTCGCTCTTCGCCGCGTACCAGGTGGATTCGGAACCGCAGTTGCAGAATTCCAGCACCTGATTCTCCTCGTCCCAGTGACGGACATCCATGAACACCACCGGATCTCCCGTCAGAAGCTTGAGCATCTGCATAGTCAGGGCCGCGTCGGAATCCGCCTCGCAGGCGTAGACCACCGGCTCCTTGGCGCCGTCCCAGTCGTAGGGATCGTTCATGAACGCGGCCGCGATACATTCCGTACAGTAATGGCAGCTCATGTCGTAATGGCATTTCACGCCGACAAAGTCGAATTCATTGTCCTTCTGGATCTTCTTGATGGCCTCGTAATGGCGGATCTGGGTCTTTAATTTCTCCGGCGTCAGCTTCTGTCCGTCGTACTCGATGGCCTTGCATTTCTCCGTCAGCCAGTTGAATGCCTTCTCCACCTGCTCCTCGGGAACCTCTGCGGCCAGGCGGACGATCTCGCTCTGATCACAATGCTCCACGTCCACGCCGAATTTCTCCTGCCAGTCCTGCATGTCCACGGTGGCGCTGTACATGCCCAGGGAACGGCCGCCGATGAGGCCGTATTTCTGTCCGTTCAGTCCGTTCACCACCCGGGCGCATTTTGCGAAGGTGATGATCCGCCCCAGCACCTCGGGATCGTTGAAATCCCCGTAAGCGCGGAAGTGGGTGATACCCTGCTGGTTCAGCGCGCCGCCGGCCGCCAGCATGGCCACCATGCCGGGCCAATCCGGATTCAGCTGAGCAGCCAGAAGGAACGGACCCTGGCCGTATTTCGCCGCGATGGCCGAGAAGTTGGGCCATGCGAACACGCCGTAGGAAAAGATCGTCCCGTCCACGCCCTTCGCTTTCAGCTTCTCCGCCTCGGCCCTGGCCGAAGCCACGGAGTTCACCAGATTGTCCGCCACGACCACGTCCACCCGGCCGTCCTTCTCCAGCGCCGCCTTGATCACGTCGAGCTGATGCTGTACCACGTCCTTGCTCTTCTCATGGACGACGGGATCGCCGTCGGACAGCCCCATGATACCCAAAAGTGGTTTCCTGTTTGCCATAAAAATACCTTCCTTTCCTTTTGATCGATGGATCCTGCCGGAGCAGGGCCCTCTCCCGTTTCATATATGAAACGGATGATTTCATATACTACAAGTATATCATACGAAGAATGGATTGGCAATCACCAGAATCCGGTGGGAGCCGGATCCCGCAGGAATGCTGCAGCGATGTCAGCCCCAATTTGTAAACTATTTTATTTTTAAAGTTGACAATCAGTCCATTATCTTTTATAATATCAACAGTTTTTTATTTCTAGTTTACAACAAAAAGGAGCCTGCACAAATGGAAAAAAACGCATCGGTAAAATCTTCAAAGCTTCCTCTGATCACCATGACCCTGGTCGGCGTCATGACTGCCGTCACCTGCATCCTGGGTCCCCTGGCAGTCCCCCTCCCCATAAGCCCCGTGCCGATCTCTTTCACAAATCTGGCCGTCTACCTTACCCTTTATGTGCTGGGCATGAGGGCCGGGATCTTAAGCTACCTGATCTACCTCCTTCTGGGACTGGCAGGCCTTCCCGTATTTTCCGGGTTCACCGGAGGCCCGGCGAAACTGGCCGGACCTACGGGAGGTTATCTGATCGGATTTATCTTTATGGCTGTCGTCGCCGGCTTCTTCATTGACCGGTTTCCGAAAAAGTACTATTTTCATATTGCCGGTATGATCCTAGGAACCGCTGTCTGCTACCTCTTCGGCACTGTCTGGCTCTGCTTTCAGATGGGACTGTCCTTCGGCGCCGGGCTCATGGCCGGAGTCATCCCCTACCTGCCCGGCGACGCCGCCAAGATCATCATCTCCGTGATCGTGGGCCCTGCCCTCCGTCACGGGGTAAACCAGGTGAAAAACCGGTAACCCTCCGGATCTTTTCATGATCCCTACAGGAAGGGACGGTCCGAGACCGTCCCTTCTTTTTTAATCCCTCACCTTTTAATCTCTCACCTTGATATGCACTTCCCGAAGCTGCTGCTCCGTCACCTCGTTCGGAGCGCTGCACATGAGATCCTGAGCCGTCCCGCTCATGGGGAAGGCGATGACCTCCCGGATGTTCTCCTCATTTCGGAGCAGCATGATCATCCGGTCCACGCCGGGGGCCATACCCGCATGGGGCGGAGCGCCGAACTGGAAGGCATGGTAGAGGGCACCGAACTTGCTTTCCAGAACCTCCTTGTCATAGCCTGCGATCTCAAAAGCCTTCTCCATGATGTCCATGTCGTGGTTCCTCACCGCACCGGAGGAAAGCTCCACGCCGTTGCAGACAATGTCATACTGGTAGGCCAGGACCTCCAGCGGATCCTTCGTGTTCAGCGCTTCCAGCCCGCCCTGCGGCATGGAGAAGGGATTGTGGGTGAATCCGATCTTTTTCGTCTCCTCGTCCAGCTCATACATGGGGAAGTCATTGATATAGCAGAACCGGTAGGCGTTCTTCTCGATCAGGCCAAGGCGTTCGCCCAGTTCGTTTCGGATCTGCCCCGCATATCTGGAAGCCCGCTCCTCGCTGTCGGCGATGAAGAAGATCACGTCGCCGCCGGAAAGTCCGGCAAGCTCTGCCAATTCTCCCTTCCTCTCGTCGGGGATAAACTTATCAATGGGGCCTTTGTAGGAACGATCCTCCTGCACCTCCAGGAAGCCGAGTCCTCCCATGCCGATGGACTGAGCAAATTTAAGCAGCTTCTCATGAAATCCCTTGGAGAGATCCGCGTGGACCTTGATGGCCCGCACCGTCTTTTTGAGGAAGGGCTTAAAGGTACAGTTCTGAAAAAATTCCGTCACGTCGAGAATGCGCAGGGGATTGCGCAGATCCGGCTTATCCGTTCCGAACTGCATCATAGCCTCTTTGTAGCTGAAAACCGGGTAGGGCGCTTCCGTGACGGAGAAGCCCTCCGGCGCAAATTTTTTAAAGGTGTCAGTGAGCACCTCCTCGCCGACACGGAACACATCCTCCTCTGTGGCGAAGCTCATCTCAAAATCAAGCTGATAGAACTCTCCCGGCGAGCGGTCCGCCCGGGCGTCCTCGTCCCGGAAACAGGGAGCGATCTGGAAATACTTGTCAAATCCGGAAGCCATGAGGAGCTGCTTATACTGCTGGGGAGCCTGGGGCAGGGCGTAAAATTTCCCTTTGTACTTTCTGGAGGGGACGATGTAATCCCTGGCGCCCTCCGGGGAAGAGGCACAGAGGATCGGTGTCTGGATCTCCAGAAATCCCATATCCGTCATCTTTTCCCTTAAATAGTTGATCACTCTGGAGCGGAAAATGATATTCTCCTTCACTTTATGGTTCCGGAGGTCCAGATAACGGTATTTCAGACGGACATCCTCCCGGATCTCCTTGGAGGCCGCCACCTCAAAGGGCAGATCCCGGTAGACCTTCCCGAGGATATCGACCTTATGGGCCTCCAGCTCAATGGTCCCCGTGGGGATCTTGGGATTGTAGGTTTCCTCACTCCTGTGCTCCACCAGGCCCTCCACACGGATGCATTCCTCCTTGCGGATCCCCCTCAAAAGCTCCGTATCCCGGAACACCACCTGCATGACCCCGTACATGTCGCGCAGGTCGAGGAAGGACACGCCGCCATGGTCCCGGATATTTTCCACCCATCCGGCGATCCGAAGCTCCTTTCCCACATCCCCCTCTCCCATCTGATCCATGGTCTTGCTGCGGTAAATATCTGACATCGTCGTCTTCTCCTTTCCGAGATAAAATGTAAAAACAGAGCCGTCCGTCCTCAAAATCTCTTTCAGGACGAACAGCTCTCTGTCCGCGGTACCACCTGATTTACTGCCCGAAAGCAGTCCCCTCATGGCTTGTCGGTTAACGCCCGGCCTGCGTCGCACCTACTGCCCGTCTCCTGCGGGGTTCAGATTGCAGCTCGAAAGTGTTATTCATGCGGACTCATTCTGCAGGGTTCCCACTGTCCCCCGCTCACTGGGAGCGATCTTTCGCACTACTTCTCTTTGTCATCGCCTTTTTCTTATATTACCGTATTTTATAATAGGAAGCTTCGTTTGTCAATTCTCAAATTTTCCTGAGTTTTGACGTTTTTTCCTCTGTCCCATTATGCACAATTTCCCCGAAAACTATCACGGTCCGCCCTGCAGACGAAAAATTCTCTCTCCGGGCCCCGTTGCAACTTTTAAAAAAAGGGAGTATACTAAACCTCAGAGTGACATACAAAACTCGTTCTCTAAGGAGCATACTTCATGAAATTACTATCAATCGTGGTTCCCTGCTATAACTCGCAGGACTATATGGAACACTGCATCGCCTCCCTCCTTCCGGGCGGCAGCCAGGTTGAGATCCTGATCGTCGACGACGGATCGAAGGACGGTACCGCCGCGATCGCCGACCGGCTGGCGGCAGAGCATCCTGATATGATCCGGGCTATCCACCAGGAGAACGCCGGCCACGGCGGCGCCGTCAACACGGGGCTCGCCCATGCTTCCGGCCTCTTTTTCAAAGTGGTGGACAGCGACGACTGGGTGGACGCGGACGCTTACCGGAGCATTTTAGATTTCCTGCGCACCGCCGCACGCGAAGACCGTCTGCCGGACCTGCTGCTCTCCAACTACGTCTATGAAAAGCAGGGGGCTTCCCATAAGAAGATCATGCACTACCGGAAGTATTTCCCCACGGACACCTATTTTACCTGGGACGACGTGAAGCCTCTGCCGCCCACCACCTATATCCTGATGCATTCGGTCATCTACCGGACCAACGTGCTCCGCGTCTGCGGCCTGAAGCTTCCGGAGCACACCTTCTACGTGGACAACCTGTTCGTGTTCCAGCCCATGCCTTATGTCCACACCATCTATTATATCGACGTGGATTTTTACCGCTATCTCATCGGCAGGGAGGATCAGTCGGTCAACGAGTCCGTCATGATCTCCAGACTGGATCAGCAGTACCGGGTCAATTACCGGATGATCGACGTGCTGCTGAAATCCGGCGTTCATTTTAAGAGCGACACCCAGTGCAAAAACATGTGTTCCTATCTGAACATCATCATGAGCGTCTCCTCCATCATGGCGATCAAGTCCGGCACCCCCGAACACCTTCGCTGGAAAAGGGAACTGTGGCAGTATTTGAAGGAGGCGAACCCCTCCCTCTACCGGAAGTTCCGCTTCCGCACGATCCTCGGCATCTTCATGAACCTGCCGGGCTCCGTAGGGCGGATGATCTCCGTGATCGCCTACAACATCACTCAGAAAATCTATGGTTTCAACTGATCATTTTCTTTTTTCCTTGCGGAAAGGCCGGTGGATCTGCTCACCGGCCCTTCTCTTTTTGTGCGGCGATCCATTGCTGGGCCGCTTTGATATCCGAAATATAGGGGACGAACCCGTCTCTCACCCGCTGGGTCACCTCCGCCCCCTTCCCCGCCAGGATCACCACATCCCCCGGCTCTGCCGCCGAGAGGGCCGTCCACACGGCCGCTTCCCGGTCCGGGATGATCTTACAGGGCTTTGTGATGTGGCGCCGGATCTCCCCGCAGATATCCTCCACCCTCTCATAGCCGGGATCGTCGGCGGTCAGATAGACGTAGTCCGCGTATTTTTCCGCCAGCACGCCCACGTCCCTTCTGCGCACCGGGGACCGCTCCCCCTGGCTCCCGAACACGGCATGGATATGCCTCGGTGAAAAGGCTTCCTTCACCGCCTGATAGACATTCAGGAAGCTCAGATAATTGTGGGCGTAATCCACCACGATATGGATCCCGTCATGCTCCATCACCATCATCCGTCCGGGCACATGGACCGAACGGATCCCCTCCTGGATCGTTCCCGCGTCGATCCCCATCACAAGAGCCGCCAAAATGGCTGCCGTCAGATTCTCCACGTTGAACCGGCCCACCAGGCTGGACGAAAAAGCGTACCATTCCCCCCCATAGCCCAGCTCAAACCGGCTCCCCGACGCATCCGACGCTGTGTTCCGGATGGCCCCGTCACAGGAAACGTCACGGCCGTAGAGGATCACCCGTTTCCCTGCGCATCCGGCCATGACCTGGTCGAAAAAGCGGGTCTCCCGGTTGACGATCACCGTATCGCACTGTGCCAAAAAGGCGATCTTGCAGCCCACGTATTCCTCCAGGGTAGCATGCTCCTTCCCGCCGATATGGTCCTCGTCCACATTGAGGAAGATCCCTATGGGGAAGGGCTCCCCGTAGACGCGGGACAGCTTCATGGCCTGTGAGGACACCTCCATGACCACGTGGTCACAGCCGTTTTCCACCGCCTCCCGGAAATAGGACTGAAGTTCCGCAGGCTCCGGAGTCGTCAGGTGGCTCACCCGGGATTCCTTCCCCGTGAACACCTCCATGGTGGAAAAGACCGCCGTCCTTCCCGGCCGTGCCGTATCCAGGATCGACTTTAAAATATAGGCCGTGGTGGTCTTTCCCTTTGTCCCGGTGATGCCAGTCACAAAAAGCTCCTCCCCCGGATTCCCGTAAAACCACCGGGCCGCCAGGGAGGCCGCCCGCCGGATGTCCGTCACCAGGATCTTCGGCAGCGAGACGCCGTAATCCGTCTCAGCCATATAGAGGATGGCCCCCTGCCTCTCTGCCATCTCCAGATATTCTTTTTTAAACGTGTAGCCCTTGCAGACAAAGAACGTGCCCGCCTTCGCCTCCTTTGAATTGGCCGTGAAAAAAAACGGCAGAAGTTCTTCGATCCCCTCCGACGCCTCCAGGAGAAGCCCTTCCCGGGAAAGAAGCGCGAGCAGACCCGCCACGCCGTCCTGCTCCCTCGTCTCCCCGGACTGCCTCACCTCCGGCTCCTTTTTCCTCGTCTCGATATCCATCGCCATGATCCCTTACTTTCTTTCCGGTATGATCTCCAGCCAGTACCCGTCCGGATCCGAGATAAAATAGATCCCCATGGCCGGATTCTCAAAACAGATGCACCCCATCTCCTTATGCTTCTCATGGGCCGCCTCAAAGTCGTCCACGGAAAAAGCCAGATGGATCTCGTTGTCCCCCAGGTTGTAGGGCCTGTCCATGTCCCTCAGCCAGGTCAGCTCCAGCTGGTGAGGCGTCTGCCCGTCCCCCAGGTACACCAGGATAAAGCTCCCGTCCTCCTTCTCCTTCCTCCGGACCTCCTTGAGCCCCAGGGCCTTCTCATAAAACTCCAGGGATTTCTGCAGATCAAACACATTCAGGTTGTTGTGGGCAAATTTAAAATTCATATTCTTCACTCCTTGATCTTCAAAAAAAGATTGTTTTTGATCCCCCTCCGCCAAAGGCGGGACCGTTTTTAATTCTGTTTCTGAAAGCATAAGCCTCTTAATAATTTAACATAAAACCCACGTTGCTTTTTACCGGCTATCCCCATATTCCCATGACCAGATGGGTAAGGAACGCACATGCCCAGGCGATCAGGCACTGGCCGACGACCACGCCCGCCGCCCATTTTCCGCCCAGCTCCCGCTTGATGGAGGCGACGGCCGCCACGCAGGGCGTATACAGCAGGCAGAACACCAGAAGGGCTCCTGCCGCCGCCGGGGTGATGGCAGCCAGGAGGGCCGTGGTCGCCCCGAATAACACCGACAGGGTGGAGACCACGCTCTCCTTGGCCATGAATCCGGCGATCAGGGCCGTGCAGACCCTCCAGTCGCCAAAGCCCAGCGGCGCAAACAGGGGGGCGATCCGGCCGGCCGCAGCCGCCAGAATGCTGTCCTTCGAGTCGGTCACCACGTTCAGCCGGATGTCAAAGGTCTGCAAAAACCAGATCACGATGGTGGCCACGAAGATCACGGTAAAGGCCCGCTGGAGGAAATCCTTGGCCTTTTCCCACAGAAGCCTGGCCACGTTTTTAAGACCCGGCATCCGATAATTGGGAAGCTCCATGACAAAGGGCACCGCCTCCCCCCGGAACATGCTGTTTTTGAGCAGGAGCGCCAGCAAGATCCCCATGAAGATCCCGAAGAAATAAAGCCCCACCATGATCAGACCACTGTATTTCGGAAAGAATGCCGCCGTGAAAAATCCGTAAATGGGGAGCTTCGCCGTGCAGCTCATAAAAGGCGTCAGGAGGATGGTCATCTTCCGGTCCCGCTCCGAGGGGAGGGTCCGGCTGGCCATGACTCCCGGCACCGTGCATCCGAAGCCGACCAGCATGGGCACGATGCTCCGCCCGGACAGGCCGATCTTCCTGAGAAGCTTATCCATGACAAAGGCGACCCTGGCCATGTACCCGGTGTCCTCCAGAAGGGACAGGAAGAAAAACAGGGTCACGATGATGGGCAGGAAGCTTAAGATGCTTCCCACGCCGTTGAAGATCCCGTCAATGATCAGGGAATGAAGCACCCGGTTCACATTCCAGGCGGCGAGGGTCCCGTCCACATACACCGCCAGCCGGTCGATGCCGGAAGCCATGATGTCCTGAAGCCAGGCGCCGACCACGTTGAAGGTCAGGAAAAACACCAGCCCCATGATGGCCGCGAAGGCCGGGATCGCCGTATATTTCCCCGTCAAAAGCCGGTCGATCCTCCGGCTCCTCTCCCGCTCTTTACTCTCCCTCGGCTTCACCACCGTCTTTTTTACCAGCCGCTCGATAAAGGAAAAACGCATATCGGCAATGGCTGCCGCCCGGTCAAGGCCCCGCTCCTCCTCCATCTGGCAGATGATATGCTCAATGGTCTCCTTCTCATTCTGGGAAAGGCGCAGGGCCTCCATGACCCTGGGATCCCCCTCCACCAGTTTCGTCGCCCCGAAGCGGACCGGGATCCCCGCCGCCTTCGCGTGGTCCTCGATCAGGTGGCTGATGCTGTGCAGGCACCGGTGCACCGCGCCGCCCATCTCCTCCGGGCCGCAGAAATCCAATCTCCCCGGCCGCTCCTGATACCTGGCGATATGGAGGGCGTGGTTCACAAGTTCCTCCGTCCCCTCGTTCTTCGCCGCCGAGATGGGCACCACCGGGATCCCCAGCATGGCCTCCATCTCATTGATGTAGACGGCGCCGCCGTTGCCCTTCACCTCGTCCATCATGTTGAGGGCCAGGACCATGGGCACCTGAAGTTCCATGAGCTGCATGGTCAGATACAGGTTCCGCTCGATATTGGTGGCATCCACGATATTGATGATCCCTGTCGGCTTTTCCTCCAGGATGAACCGCCTGGACACGATCTCCTCGCTGCTGTAGGGCGACAGGGAATAGATCCCCGGCAGATCCGTCACCAGCGTATTCTCATGGCTCTTGATGGTCCCGCTCTTGCGGTCCACCGTCACACCGGGGAAATTCCCCACGTGCTGACTGGCCCCGGTCAGCCGGTTGAACAGAGTCGTCTTCCCGCAGTTCTGATTTCCCGCCAGGGCAAAGGTCAGGCAGGTTTCTTTCGGAAGCGGATTCTCCCCCTCCTTCACATGGTAGCGTCCGCCCTCGCCGAAACCCGGATGTTCTCTGCTGCTGATCCTTGTAAAGGACCGGGCGGGTTCCGTTTTCCTTCCGAAGGCTCTGTTCCCGTCCACCCACGCGTCGTCTCCGCCTCTTTTTTCTTTTACGCCGGGCGCGCCGGCCTCCCTTATGGGTTCCACCTCGATCTGTTTGGCATCCGCAACCCGCAGAGTCAGCTCGTACCCGTGGAGCCTGAGCTCCATGGGATCGCCCATGGGCGCATACTTTACAAGGGTCACCTCCGCTCCCGGGATCACTCCCATATCCAGAAAATGCTGTCTCAGGGAACCGGCTCCGCCGACGGTTTTCACCACCGCCGACTGGCCGATCTCCAGATCTTTGATCGTCATGGCATTCCGCCTCCCACTTTCCGCCAGATTTTATCTTTCATGCGTTTTGCCGTATCCCGCGTGTCATGCCTCTTTCACATAGAACAAAACACCCAGGGTTCCCGGCCCGCAGTGGCTGGAGATCACGCCCCCTGCCCTGGTCTCGATGACCTGCTCAAAGACCCCGAGGCCCTCAAGGTAAGCCCGCACCTGCTCTACCACCGCCCGGTCACAGCCGGAATGGGTGATGAACACCCTCTTTCCGTCCGCACGCAGAAGTTCCTCCTCCATATCCTTCGTGTATTTGAGGATGACCTTGGAGAGCGTCCCTCTGTACTTCTTGTCCACCCCCATCTTCCCGTCCTTCACCGCGATCCGGGGCTTTAATTTCAGGGTGTTGGCGAGCAGGGCCGTCGCGGAAGAGCAGCGTCCGCCCCTGGCCAGATAGGTGAGCGTATCCACCACGAAGCTGGCCCGCACAAGATCTCTGGCCGCCTCGATCTCTGCCACGATCTCCTCCGCCGCCTTTCCCTCCCCGGCCATCTCGGCAGCCCGGAGCACCTGGAGCCCGATCCCGGTGGAAAGGTTCCTGGAATCGATCACGAAGATCCGGTCCGTCTGAAGCTCCCCTGCCGCCAGCCGCATCACGTTGCAGGTGGTGCTCATGTCCTCGGAGATCCCGAAGAAGATGATGTCCCGCCCCGCCTCCACGTAGGGCATCGCCGTCTCCACCGCCATCTCCATGGAAATAGCCGCCGTCTTGGGCGTGGTCTTATTCTCGTCCGCCCATTTGAAGATCTCCTCCGGCGTGACCTCGCTTCTGTCAAAATAGCTCTTTTCGTCCATGACAATGCTTAGGGGGAGCATACCGATGTCGTACTCCGCAAACAGCTCGTCGCTTAAGTCGCAGGTACTGTCTGCGATGATCTTTACATTTTCCATAAAATCTCTCTCCTTTAAGTCGCCGCCTGGTCGGAATCTGCTTTTCATCGCAGACACGCTCCCGCTATCGTCTGCTCACGAAAACAGATTCCGACCAGGCGGCTCCGGGGCTTTCGCTCTCCACAGACTCGCTTCCGCTATCGGCGGCTCTCGAAAACAGATTCCGACCAGGCGGCTCCGGGGCTTTCGCTCTCCACAGACTCGCTTCCGCTATCGCCTGCTCTCGAAAACAGATTCCGACCGGGCGGCTCCAAAAATCCGAGGATGTGTTGGTTGAATTCTTCTGGCTTTTCTGCGGCTATGAAATGGGTTCCTTCCATGATGCAGAGGCGGCTTCCCGGTATGCTCTTCTGGATCAGCCTTGTGTGGGACTCACGGATCATGTCCTTTCTTCCGGCAATGACAAGGGCCGGCGCCGATATCCGCCCAAGTTCCTCCGGGCGGATGTCCGGCTCGTGGACCATCAGCCCCAGGATCTCCTTTTTGAGTACTGCTTTTCTGTCAAACAGGGCAATCACAGATACAAGGCCGTATCCCAGCAGGATCGGAATCTGAACGGAAAGCTTCACGCCCCAGGGACTTATATTCCCGCCGTTTAAGATCAGGCTTTTCAGATACTCCGGATAACGCAGGGCAAAAGTCATGGCAATGTTGGCTCCGTCGCTGAAGCCCAGAAGGTGCGCCGTCCGGATGCCCAGACCATCCAGCAGGCCCTTCAAGTCTGCGGCAAACTGCGCCATGGTAAAGGGGGCCGTCCCCCGGGGCGACTTCCCGTGCCCTCTGGTGTCAACGGCGATCACCCGATAATACTTCTGAAAAAAGGCGGTCTGAGCAGAAAAATAACTGCCGTCCTCCCCGTTCCCGTGGAGCAGCACCAAGGGCTCTCCTTCCCCCGTCTCCTCATAGTGCAAAGAAATCTCCATCCCGGCCCCTACGGATATTCTGAGACGCATTCCCTGCACTCTCCGTCCAGACTACAGGAAAAATTCAGCACCTCATCTGCACATCTGGTGCAGGTGCTTTTGGTAAGCCAAAGGGTATGGACCGCCGCCCGGCCGTCAAGAGGACAGGTCTGATCCTCATAAATCTCCTGATATTGTTCCTTCATAAAACATCACCCGATTTCAAACTCCATCCCCGTATACAGTCCCTCCACCACATCGCCCAGTTCTTCCTTCAGGAGCCCAAATGCCCTCTCCCCGGTGCAGTGTCCGGTGATGACCTTCCTGATCCCCGTTTCCCGGATCCGGCCGGCCAGAGCCCGCACCTCCTCCCCGGTGGAACGGTACAGATGAAGCCCGCCGATCAGGGCGCAGATGGACTTCCCCAAAAAGGCCTCCGAGACCTCCCGGATGATATTGTCGGCGCCGCCGTGGGAACAGCTGTTAAAGATCACAAGGCCCTCCTTCGTGTCAAGGACCAGACTCTGCTCGTGGGCAAAAAAGTCCGGAACCAGCTTCCGCCCATCCTTCACATAAAGCCCCGCCCGTTTTCCGATCTTCTCCAGGCCCGGCGTGGTGTGGGGCAGGAGCCAGACGCCGGGAAGCAGCTCGAAGGTTCCGTCCACGTAAACGATCCGATCCCGGAATTTTTCCAGAATGCCCCTCGCAATGCCGATATACTTATAAAAAATCCACCGCTTGCCATAGCAGTTCTCTCTGGCACCCTTCCTCAGATAGAACTTTGCCGTATCGTTTTTCTCAAAAAACGCCTCCAGCCCGTCGGAATGGTCGTAATGGGCGTGGGACAACACACCGTATTCTACTTTTTCCAGGGGAACGCCCATGGCCTCCGCATTTTTCACAAATACGCCCGTCGTCCCCGTGTCCAGAAGAATTCTGCGGCCCTCATATTCCAGATACACCGCCAGCCCCCATTCACAGGCCAGCTCATTTTTCGACTGATTGTCAATTAAAATCTTCGCAAGCATTTCATCTCCCCCAGATTCTTCTTAGTCCGGTGCTCCAAGCATTAATAGAACGTCGCCACCGGATCTTCCGGCGGCCCGGCCTCCTCCATGGAGCAGACTGTGAGTACCGGACCTCTCCGCCCGTAAAGCTTGTGGAACTTAAACTCCATCTCGAAGCGCAGCCGGTACCATTTCTTGTTTTCCGGCATATGCTCCGGGCCACACAGGGCCAGAAAGCTGGCAAACTGGATGTCGTCCGCGCAGCAGGTCATGACCTTTCTGCCAAAGGCGAAGCTCCCCGCCTTGAACCGGGAATTGACCACGGCCATCCCCAGGCACTCCACCGTCTTTTTGTGATACTTCTTCGGTTCCTCCGACACATCCCGGTACCAGATGGCATAGTCCTCGTCCCCGACCGCGACGATGGGAGCGTCGATGTCATAGGGAAGGGGATCCTCGATATCGTCGTACTCCACGTTCCCGTCCAGCGATTCATAGACGATGGCCGTGCGGCGGCTCACTCCCCGGACGATCTTGTGGAATTCCATCTTGTCCATGCCTGCCCCAAACCGGTTGAAGACCGCCAGCTCGCAGGTGGTGAGCTTATCCACCACAAGCCCCCGCATGTTGGCATTGTAGCTCAGAAAAGTCCCTGCGTCGATGAACAGGAATTCCTGGTAGATGGCCCAGGCGTCCGGCATATTGTCATAAAGAGAGGAAAGCATCCACATGCCGTTGTATTCCACCATGACCCGCTCCGCCCGGTGCTTCTTTTCCAGATAGTCGAGCACCCTGGGCGTTAAGTCCGACTCATTCTCTATCACCTCGATGAACACATTCTCCATACAGGGAAGGTCCGTATCGTATTCGACTTCTCCCTCCTCACAGAGAAGGAGGAGCGTCCTCTCCCCTCCGTTGAACCTGGGATCCTCCAGGGTCTCCTTGATGAACCTGGTCTTTCCCGATTCTAAAAAACCCGTAAACAGATAAACCGGAAAGTCTTCCATCTGTCTCCTCCTTCCAACCATTTACCCAGGTAATTGCGAAACACCAGATTATAGAGCGGCTTCTGACGGCTGCGTCCGTCCCAAGCCTGCAGCGCCAAACGCTCCAGCAAGCCCAGAACCGCAGAAGTCACTCGGGATTCGTCCCTCCTGCCTTCTCTGGTCTTGCTTCCGCGGCGCAGAGGGCTTTTCCCGGAAGCAACCGTCAGAATCCTTTCCAAGATTTTTCGGTTTCGCAATTACCTGTCCATTTACTGACAACCGCCCCAAAAGCCGCTCAGGCGAACAGCTTCTTAAGGGCCTCCTCATTGATATGGGAGCCGATCACGCACAGGCGGCCCATGACGATCGAGGGGCCGGTGCGGACGTTCCTCTCCTCCGGCACAAAGTCAAAATGAAGGAAGCTTCCGTCTGTTCCCTCCACGATGCCCTTGGCCCTAAGGACCATGCCGTAGGTCTCGCTGTCCGAAAGGCCCGCAAGCGCCCCGTCAAGCTCCTCCGCCGTAAATTTGCGGGCAGTCTCCATGCCCCAGCTGGTAAAGATCTCGTCGGCATGATGGTGGTGATGCTCGTGTTCCCCATCGTGGTGGTGGTGCCCGTGTTCCTCCTCGTGATGATGACAGCCGCATTCCCCGTCATGATGATGGTGCTCCTCGTCATGGTGATGGCAGCCGCATTCCCCGTCGTGGTGGTGGTGCTCCTCGTCATGGTGATGGCAGCCGCATTCCCCGTCGTGGTGGTGGTGCTCGTGTTCCCCATCGTGGTGATGGCAGCCGCATTCCTCATCATGGTGATGGTGCCCGTGGGCCTCCGCCTCCAGCTCCCTAAGCTCCTGCTCCAGGGTATTCCTCTGCTCCATGGCTTCCAGGATCTGCC
Organism: uncultured Lachnotalea sp.; assembly: GCA_947066815.1. GTDB lineage: Bacteria > Bacillota > Clostridia > Lachnospirales > Lachnospiraceae > Lientehia. The sequence goes on along the minus strand of CAMSZT010000002.1, from coordinate 52,483 downwards.
CTCCGGAAAGCTTCTCCCAGGGGGTCGTGATAATGGTGGCCGTCTGATTATGCTCCCTGAGGAGCGCCACGCATTCGGAAAGCTTCTTCTCCGAGATCCCTCCGGTCCGACTCAAAATAATGGAATTTGCATGCTCCACCTGGTCGTTGTAGAACTCGCCGAAATTCTTCATGTACATTTTGCATTTCCCCGCGTCGGCCACGGTTGTGAAGCTGTTTAGAGATACCCCCTCCATGTGCAGGTTCTGCACCGCCCGGATCACGTCGCTCAATTTCCCGACGCCGGAGGGCTCGATGAGGATCCGGTCCGGGTGGAACTGCCCCAGCACCTTCTTAAGGGCCTCCCCGAAATCCCCCACCAGGCTGCAGCAGATGCAGCCGGAATTCATCTCTGTGATCTCGATCCCCGCGTCCCTCAGAAAGCCGCCGTCGATGGCGATCTCGCCAAATTCATTTTCAATAAGCACCAGCTTCTCTCCCTGAAAAGCCTCCTCGATCAGTTTTCTGATCAGCGTCGTCTTCCCCGCTCCCAGAAACCCGGAAAAAATATCTATTTTGGTCATACGAAACGCTTCCTTTCTCCAAAGATATTCTGTCTCTTCCATATCATACTACAAGTCAGATCCAAATTCAAGGCGGCCTCCGGGATCTAAGCTTCATTTTCTCATTGAAAAATTCCTCCGTATCGTATACAATGGTAGCAGAGGCAAAAAAGGGAAGGCTCTGCGTTTTCCTTATATATTCTCAGTTTTTGTCGATATCTTTTTAGAAGGACTATTTTTTCTGAGAACACAAAAAAACGAATGAAGGCGGTGTTATGTAATGGATAATGGTATGGAAGCCATGCTCGAAACATACCTTTACGAGACCAACTCTTTGCTGGACGCTCTGGATGAACTGTTGGTGAATGATGAAAAAATCGGAGATTTCTCATCAGACGACGTAAATGAAATTTTCCGCAGTATGCATACGATCAAGGGCTCCTCTGCTATGATGGAGTTCAATTCCCTTGCCACGATTGCCCACCACATCGAAGATCTATTCTTCTATATCCGTGATAAGGGCATCGAGTCTCTGGACTCGGAGCATAAGAAAGAGCTTTTTGATCTGATGTTCCGTTCCGGCGATTATCTGAGAAGCGAAGTACAGAAGGTCGAGGAGGGTTCCCCCCTGTCGGCAGAGGCAGAGATCGACTCCTTTGCCAGCGAGATCAACGCATTTCTGAAAAAGATCAGCAATACGGCGGACGAGGCTCCCGAGGAGACGGCGGACGAGACCCCCGCACCTGAGGAAAAATCCGCCGCACCCGGCATGCCGGAGGATCCGGATGCCGCCGCCTTCCTTCACATTTATCTGGAAGAGGGAAGCGGCATGGAGAACCTGTACGCATTTATGATCATCAATGCGCTCCAGGACGCTTTCGTGTTCCGCTGCTATCCGCCGGATGTGGAGACCAATCCGGATACCAGCGCGGAGATCATCGAAAACGGATTTTACGTGGCCTTTGATTCCCGGGAGGATGTGGAACAGGCAGAATCCATGTTAAAATCCCAGGCACATATCCGCTCCTACGAGATCCTGGAAAATCCCGGGAAGAAGACGGCCGCTCCCGCACCGGCAGCATCCGATGTCAAAACGCAGGAGGCGCCTCCCGCAAAACAGGAGCCCCCCGTTTCGGACAGCAAACCGGCGGCCGCTCCGGCCAAGGCGCCCGCAGCTGTTCCGGCCAAAGCCCATGCGCCTGTCAAACAGAACCTGATCAGTGTCAATGTCATGAAATTAGACAGCCTGCTCGACATCGTCGGCGAGCTGGTGATCACCGAATCCATGGTCACCTCCGCACCGGAGTTAAACCAGCTCTCCAGAGACAGCTTCGACAATTTCATGAAGTCTGCCAGACAGCTTCGGAAACTGACCGACGATCTGCAGGATATCGCCATGTCCCTGCGGATGGTCCCCATCTCCGGCGTATTCCAGAAGATGAACCGGATCGTGCGGGATATGAAACAGAAATTAAATAAAGACGTCCGTCTCATCATCGAAGGGGAAAACACCGAGATGGATAAGAATATCGTAGACAGCATCCAGGATCCCATCATGCACATCGTCCGCAACAGCATGGACCACGGCATCGAGGAGACCCAGGATGAAAGAATCCGCGCCGGCAAGGATCCCCAGGGTACCCTGATCCTCGCCGCCACCCACACCAGTAGCGAAGTCGTCATCACCGTGACCGACGACGGTTACGGCATGGATCCTGCCAAGCTTCTGGCCAAGGCCTCAGAGAAGGGCCTGCTCACCAAACCTGCGGAAGAGTACACCAAGAAGGAAGCCCTGAACCTGATCATGCTTCCCGGGTTTTCCACCAATCAGACGGTTACAGAGTTTTCCGGTCGGGGTGTCGGTATGGACGTGGTGAAGAAGAACATCGAGTCCGTCGGCGGCACCTTTGCCCTGGACAGCGAGCTTGGTTCCGGCACCACCGTCACCATGCGGATCCCGCTCACCCTTGCGATCATGGACGGTATGAAAGTGACCGTTGGCAGATCCATCTTCACGATCCCCATCGCCAACATCATGCAGTCCTTTAAGATCACTACGGACGAGATCATCTATGACGATTATGGTAATGAGATGGTAGCCCGCATGGACAGCTTTTATCCCATCGTCCGCCTGCACCGTTTCTTCAATCTGGAGACGGAGGTCGAAAATCTGGAGGATGGAATCCTGCTCTGGGTAGAGGCAAACGACCGCTCCTACTGCATTTTCGTCGATCAGCTGATTGGAGAACAGCAGGTCGTGGTGAAGCCTTTCCCCACTTACTTAAATTCCTTTGAACTCAAGAACTTCGGCATCAACGGCTGCACGATCCTGGGAGACGGCAGCATCAGCATCATTCTCGACGTACTTGGCCTTTACGGCGCCGCCGTCAATGAAAAATAGCAGGAGGAAGAAACCATGTCAGAACAAACGACCAATGTGAATTTAGATGCGGAAGAGACGTCTGCCCAGGAAGAAGCAACTACCGTCGAGCGCTGCCTTTCGTTCCAGGTAGATGATCTTATCCTGTTTCTCAGTACGGATTATATTGTAGAGATTGTAAATGATTACCCGATCACGCCCCTTCCCATGGTTCCTTCCTTTGTGAAAGGAATGATCAATCTGCGGGGACAGATCCTCCCGGTCCTGGATATGCGCCTGTGCATGGATAAACCCCCGGCAGAGTACACCGGCAAGACCTGCGTGATCCGCCTGGATATCGACTCGGCGCCTTTGTGCATCGTCATCGATTCCGTATGCCAGGTTCTGGATATTGATTTTAAGGAAGTCCGTCCCATTCCGGTCAAACGGCAGCAGAAACTGCTAAACGGAATGATCGATCTGGGAGACGGGAAAGTAATGATGTCCTTTGACTGCAACGTCTTATTGGAAAAGCGGTATTGATCCGCTTTTCCTCCTTTTTCAGAGGATAAAAAAGGAGTGCTGATTTATGATAACCTTGAGTTTAAGTGATGCCGATTTTCACCGTTTATATACCTACATACAAAAAAATTACGGGATTGACTTAAGCAAAAAAAAGCAGCTGATCGTCAGCCGTCTGTCCAACACCCTGCGTGGGGAAGGCTATTCCAGTTTCACGGCTTATGTGGATGAGATCGTATCCGGCCGGGACAAAGACCGCACGACGGTGCTGCTCAATAAGCTGACTACCAACTACACATATTTCCTGCGCGAGGAAGAACACTTCGACTTTTTACAAAAGACGGTACTCCCTGCCATCGAGCGCAGGCATCAGACGGATCATTCCATCTCCATCTGGAGTGCGGGCTGCTCTTCCGGAGAAGAGCCTTACACAATCTCCATGTATCTGAAAGAATATTTTGCAAATAAGGTCGGTTCCTGGGACACGAGGATCCTGGCCACGGATATCTCTCAGAATATCTTAAGCTCAGCCATGAATCCTTCCTACGAGGCGGAAGCCCTGTCAAAACTTCCCGCCGCCTGGCAGCGCAAGTATTTTACCAAAAAGACGGACGGCTCCTTTACGATCGCCCCCCAGATCCGGAACAATGTGATCTTCCGCACCTTTAATCTGATGGATCCGATCCAGTTCCGCAGACCTTTTGACCTGATCTTCTGCAGAAATGTCATGATCTATTTTGACCAGCCCACCAAAGAGGCTCTGGTCCGCCGCTTTTATAACGTGACCGTGCCCAACGGTTATCTCTTTATCGGGCATTCCGAGGGACTCAACAAGGCCACCTGTCCTTATAAGTATATACTTCCCGCCATTTACCAGAAGGTCTGACCGCAGGCAGTTTTCAGATTGGATAAACTCAACAGGATTTTTACATGCAAGGGGGCATAGATATTATGAAGAAAACCAGGGTAATGGTCGTTGACGATTCCGTTATGTTTCGAACGTTATTGATCAACGCCTTGTCTGCCGATCCCCGTTTCGACGTGGTGGGCTTTGCGATCAACGCCATGGATGCTATGAACAAAATTTCTCTCTATAAGCCGGAGGTCCTGACTCTGGATATCGAGATGCCCGGAATGACGGGACTGGAGTTTTTAAAAAAGCTCCTGCCCAAGCATCCGATTCCCGTCGTTCTCGTATCTTCGCTCAACGTGAAGGTCTTTGATGCTCTAGCGGCGGGCGCCGTTGATTTTGTGCGGAAGCCGGATGACCAGAATCATATCCGCAGAGACGCATTCCTCGCAACGCTGATCAATAAGGTCGTGGTTGCCTCTCATTCTCGTGTCCGTCTCCCCACGGCGGAGGGGTTCATCATTGCCGACGGCGCGGTCACTCAAAAAACTTCCGGCGGAATGCGCCGTTTTTCTGCCCCTGCTCCTGCAACCGGCCTGACGGCGGGCGGCAGAACGGTCGGAAATCTTCCCTTAAAGGGAGCCAGTTTCAGTGACGACATGGTCCTTGCCATCGGGGCCTCCACAGGAGGCACGGAGGCAATCCTTGCCGTTATGCAGCAGTTTCCCGCAAAGATGCCCGGCATTGTCATCACCCAGCACATGCCTCCGGGATTTACGGCCATGTATGCAGAACGTCTGAACCGTCTCTGCAAAGTGGAGGTGCGGGAGGCCAAGCACGGAGACCGGGTCCAGCCCGGACTGGCGCTGCTTGCCCCCGGCGGGATGCAGATGCGTCTTGTCCGTATGGGAAACGGTTACTCTGTCAGCTGTATGGGGACGGAAAAAGTCAGCGGGCACTGCCCCTCCGTGGATGTCCTATTTGATTCCGTCGCCAGCATCGCCCGCAATAAGGCGATCGGCGTGATCCTCACCGGAATGGGTGCCGACGGCGCCGCCGGGATGCTCCGGATGCGGAAAAACGGCGCTTACACCATCGGGCAGGATAAGGAATCCTGTGTCGTTTATGGAATGCCCATGGAAGCCTACAAGATCGGCGCCGTATGTACGCAGGTCTCCCTGAACGCGGTCGCTTCCACTGTGATCGCCAGACTGGCCTCTCAAAAGTAAACCTCCATATTAGGGAAACGCCGATCAAATCGTTTCCCTGGCATTGCAGATACCACCATGTATACAGGTTCAGCCCCACAAGGATGACTCTGACCTATGAGAAAAAAAGAATTTTGGGATTATGAAAAAAAAGATAGGGCTTCCGGACATTCGCTCGGAAGCCGTTTGCTTCGCATATTTTTAGTCGGCGGCTGCTTTATCGCTTCCGCCACCATCGTGATCAGCCTGTTTTTTTATTATTATCCTTCCGAAGCTGCCCGTACCGCCCTTGCGGTCCAGGATTTTGCCAAACAACTCGCAGGGATCGCGGAGCCGGAGGAAGACCCTCCCCTGCAGAGTGCTTCCGCTCCCCGGAACCTGCAGCAGAGCCCGTCACATCCGTCGGCCGCGGCTTCTGCCGTAAATGCAGTCCCCCTGGTGGTTGCGGCTTCCCAAACGGTTCCGCCGCCACAGGAAGAGCCGACGGCTGCCGAACCGGAGATCCCCCTGATCACCTTCTCTTCCTCCCAGGGGGATATCGACCAGCTCGGCCAGTCAGATAAAGGGGTGTTTACCAATGACGACTATCTGGTCATGCTGGATTCCACGATGGGTCCCATGCTTTATTATAACCAGGGAGACAACCGCTGGAGGGATTATCTCTACGGCGGCACGGATCCCATGTCCCAATATGGCTGCGGTCCCACCGTCGCCGCCATGCTGATCAATGCTTTTTCAGAATATGTGGTCATACCCCCGAACCTGGCGGAATGGGCCGCAGTCAACGGTTATCATTCTCCCCGCAACGGTTCCCGGCACGGGATCATTCCCGGCGCCCTCTCCGCCTACGGGCTTCAGGTAGAAAGCGCCGCCGGCGCCGACTATGACACGGCCGCCGGGCTGCTCCGTTCCGGCCACATCCTGGTCGCACTGATGGGAAAAGGGACCTTTTCCAGCGACGGGCATTTCGTGATCATAACGGATATCCTGGAAAACGGAAATGTCCACATCGCAGACTGTTATAGCCTTGAGAATACCAAAATGGAATGGGATTTAAATCTTCTCCTCTCTGAATTAAAGCATTCCCGGGACGACGGCGCCCCCCTGTGGGCCGTCTCTGCTCCATAAAGCAAGTATTTCCGTACAAACGAAGGCCCGCATCTTCCTGCCAGTGGAAGATGCGGGCCTTCGTTTTCTATTCTTTGATCATCCGGATCTTTCTATCTCTTCACAAAAGAGGTTTAATAATTGCCGCCCTCTTTCAACTGGAACTTCTCCAGAAGGTTTCGAAGCACCTGTGCCTGGCTGGACAGCTCCTCACTGGCCGCAGCGCTCTCCTCAGAGGTAGCAGAATTGCTCTGGACCACACTGGAGATCTGGGAGATCCCCTCGCTGACCCCGCCAATGGACTCTGCCTGCTCCGCCGAAGCCTGGGAGATCGCATGGATCTGTCCGATCACGGTCTGCGTCCCCTCCACCACGTCGCTCAGCGCCTTCTGCGTCGATTCCGTCAGCTGGACACCGTTGGCAACCGCATTCAGCGTCTTGGTGATCAGTTCGGAAGTGCTCTGCACCGCCTCGCTACTCTTGGCCGCCAGGTTCCGGACTTCGTCCGCGACCACCGCAAAGCCCTTTCCGGCCGTACCCGCCCGGGCCGCCTCGACAGCCGCATTCAGCGCGAGGATATTGGTCTGGAATGCGATGTCGTCGATGGTCTTGATGATATGCTCGATCTCCTTGGAGCAGTCGCTGATCTCATCCATCGCCCTGGACATCTCATGCATCTGCTGGTTGCAGAGCCCCACCTGCTGATTCACCCGGTCCACCTTGTGGCTGGTCTCACCCGCATTCTTCGCATTGTCGCCGATCTGCGTCGAGACCCGCTCCACCGTCTCGACCAGAGTGTCAACCTCGTTGGCCTGCTCCGTCGCCCCCTGAGCCAATGCCTGCGCGCCGCTGGATACATGCTCCGCACCGCTGCCCACCTGGACGGCGACCATCTGGATCTGGGACATGGTGTCATTTAACTGCTGCAGGATGATGTCCGTGGAATTCTGGATCTCCACGAAATCCCCGATATAACTGAGCTGAGGGTCTCTCGCCAAGTTCCCCTGGGCGATCGCATTCAGGTTTTCCGAAATATCCGATATGTACATGGACAGCGTCTTGGCCGCCTGATTCAGGCTCTGAGCCAGCACGCCGATCTCATCCGTATTGTCAACCTTGATCTCAAAATCCAGCTTACCCTGGGAAAGCAGTTTACTGTCTTCCGTGATAGCCACGATGGGACGGACGATCTTGGACATGACGTAACGGATCAGCGTCAGGCTGGCGATGATGATGATCAGAACCGTTCCCAGCGCCACGACCGTCGTGATAAGGATCGCATTGCGGAGAGCCGCCTGGTAATCTTCCATGTCCGCACTCGCGTCGCTGACCACCTGCTCCAGCAGGCCGACCAGAGTGCTGACGTTTTTCTTTGTCTGATTCACATACATCTCATGCGCCGCATCCGGATCCGTCTCGTTCAGAGTGAGGATCTCGGTGGCCGACTCATGGATCTCCTGATGGATCGGGATCATCTGATCCATCAGATCGGTAATGTCCGAATCTTTGAGCGTGGAGCGGTCCGTGTCATAGAGCCAATGCCCCAGGTCACAGGCCGTATAATCCGTGCTTCCCGTAAACTCCGTGCCGAAGCTGATGGAAGAACTCAGATTTTCCAGCCAGCTGTAATGCGCCTTCTCTGCCGCCAGAGCCACTGCATGGATCTCGGTGGCCGACTCGGTGGAATCCGTATAGCCCCGGATCATCGACAATCCCACGGAAGTAGCCACCCCGCAGATCACAATCGCAACAAAGATCACTGCCATCCGTACCCACACCGATTTTTTGATCGAATTGTTCATAACATCCATCCCTCTTCTTCTCATTTTTTAAGGCCGCCTAAAAGCTCAGACAGCCTTACATCCTGAACATCTCTCGTATTTTTCTATTATACCTGAAAAAAAGTTTTCTTTCAACTGTTTTTTCCTTTTTGGAAAAATACTCCTTCGATCCGGCCGCAGAAAAACTGGATCAGAGGTCCGCTGCAAAAGGCGTTGACCACCGTACCGAGGCCGAGGATCGCCCACAGGCTGTTTCCGGCCAGGACACAGAAGGAGGAAAAAGCATCCACGCCAAAGCCGCTCATGCGGTAGGACGCCACGCACTCCTTCGCTTTGGACGCTTATCAAATCTTATCATCAAGGAAAAACCGGAATTCGCTGGATCTACCAACAATTCCGGCTTTTCTCTCCTGGAAGCAATGGGGCTCGAACCCATGACCTCTCGCGTGTGAGGCGAACGCTCATCCCAGCTGAGCTATGCTTCCGTACTTCTCTAGTTTAGCACGTTCTGGAAAATAGTCAAGTAGTAAATTTAAAAATTTTTCAGGGCAGGAGCAAGGGTTCTCTTCCCTGCCCCACCTCATTGCGCAGACTCTTTGTCCGGCTCCGAAGTGCAGTGCGGGCACCGTACCGCTTCCAGGGCGATCTCGCTCCGACAGTAAGGGCATGTTTTCGTGGTCGGCTCCTCCGGCTCCGTCTCCTCTTTTCTGCCCTGTGTGCGATCTTGCACCCCTGTGTACAGAAAAAAAGATTCGCAAGCGCAACCGTTCACGAATCTTTTCATCGGGATACTTAATCCTCAATAGCCTGTAGGGGAATCGAACCCCTGTTTCCGCCGTGAGAGGGCGGCGTCTTAACCCCTTGACCAACAGGCCTTGTCCTTGTATCTGTTATGAGAGGGATAATCGAGGCGACAAGATTCGAACTTGCGGCCTCCGCGTCCCGAACACGGCGCTCTACCAAACTGAGCCACGCCTCGATACCTCCGTAAGTATAGCCTAAATTTTTCATATTGTCAAGAATATTTTAAAAACTTTTTCAACTTTTTTCTCCGGCTCCGGATATCCGGCGGCCGCATCCATGGAGCAGGCCATGCTTTCGCTCCGCCTACTTCATCAGCTTCTGGATCGTCCGGCACAACTCGTCCACCGATTCCTCCTTGCCGTCCCGGATATCCTCCACCACGCAGGTCTTGATATGGTTCGACAGAAGCGTGCGGCTGAACGCATTGAGGGCAGAGCTCACGGCCTGCACCTGAGTTAAGATATCCACGCAGTAGCGGTCCTCCTCCACCATGGCCCGGATCCCCCGGATCTGCCCCTCCATCCGGTTCAGGCGGTGGACCAGATCCTTGTATTCCTTCTCATCCCGATGCTTCCGCTTCCTGCAGCTTGCACATTCCTTTCCGCAATCCATCCTTCTCCCAGTCCTTTCCTCAATCATCCTTCCGTCTATTGTAACACATTTTACAAAGCCAGGTCAAACAGCGAGATCTGGTTGGTCTTCGGCAGATCCCCGAAGATCCCCATGTCCGCCATCAGGTCGATGGTCCCCTTGGGCACCTTGGTCTTCTGCCAGAAATCCTCCAGGGACAGAAAACGCTCTCCCGCCTTCACCGCCTCCACCACGGCTTCCGCCGCCTTGCCGCCAAGCCCGTCGATGGAACTCAAAGAGGGCATCAGCTTCCCGTCGATGATCTGGAACCGGTCGGCCTGCGCCCGGTAAATGTCCAGGGGCATGAATTCAAAGCCCCGTGCATACATCTCCTGGACGATCCGCATGTCCCGGAGAGTTCCCTGCTCCTTCTGGGACAGGCTGTCGGAGCGGTTCTTATAATCCTGGAGGTGGTATTCCAGCCGGTCCCTCCCCTGGCACATGAGTTCGTAGGAGAATCCCGATGCCCGGATGCTGAAGAAGGAGGCATAATAGGCCAGAGGATAAAAGACCTTGCAGTAGGCGATCCGCCAGGCCATCATCACGTAGGCCGCCGCATGGGCTTTGGGGAACATATACTTGATCTTCTTGCAGGATCCGATGTACCACTCCGGCACGTTCGCCTCCCGCATGGCCGTCTCCCATTCAGGCTTGAGCCCCTTCCCCTTCCGGACCGACTCCATGATGGTGAAGGAAAGGCTCTTGTCCATGCCCATGCCGATCAGGTAGATCATGATGTCGTCACGGGTACAGATGGCCGTCTGGATGGTGGCCTGGCCGCTTAAGATCAGGTCCTGGGCGTTCCCCAGCCACACGTCCGTCCCGTGGGCCAGCCCGGCGATCCGCACCAGGTCCGAAAAACAGGTGGGCTTCGCGTCGATCAACATCTGCATGGCAAAATCCGTGCCGAACTCCGGGATCCCCAGGGCCCCCAGCTTGCAGCCGCCGATGTCCTCCGGCTCGATCTTAAGGGCCGACGTGTTCTGGAACAGGCTCATGACCTCCTTCGAATCCAGAGGGATCTCCCTGGCGTTTAAGCCCGTCAGATCCTCCAGCATGCGGATCATAGTGGGATCATCGTGCCCCAGAATGTCCAGCTTCAGAAGATTGTGGTCAATGGAATGATAGTCAAAATGGGTGGTCACGATATCGGAGGTCATGTCGTTGGCCGGATGCTGGATGGGGGTGAAGGAATGGATCTCTTCCCCGTGGGGCATGACCACGATGCCGCCGGGATGCTGTCCCGTGGTCCGCCGCACGCCGACGCAGCCCTGGACGATCCGGTTGATCTCCGCATTCCGCTTCCTGGTCCCCCGCTCCTCAAAATACTTTTTCACGTAGCCGTAGGCCGTCTTGTCGGCCAGCGTACCGATGGTGCCTGCCTTGAAGGTGTGCCCCTTCCCGAAGATCACCTCCGTATAGGTGTGGGCTTTGGACTGATATTCCCCGGAAAAATTCAGGTCGATATCCGGCTCCTTGTCCCCCTTGAATCCCAGGAAGGTCTCAAAGGGAATGTCAAAGCCCTCCTTCTTTAAGGGCTTCCCGCAGACCGGGCAGGACTTGTCCGGCATGTCGCAGCCCGCGCCGCCGGCAAATCTCGTCACGTCCTCCGACTCGAAATCGCAGTAGTGGCACTCCGGGCAGTAATAATGGGGCGAGAGGGGATTCACCTCGGTGATCCCCGACATAGTCGCCACGAAGGAAGAGCCGACGGATCCTCTGGAACCCACCAGATACCCGTCGTCGTTGGACTTTTTCACCAGCTTGTGGGCGATGATGTACATGACGGCAAAGCCGTTGGTGATAATGGAATTAAGCTCCCGCTCCAGCCGCTCCTCCACCGGCTTCGGAAGCTCCTCCCCGTAAATATCCTTCGCCGTTTTGTAGCACATCTCCCGAAGATCCCGGTCGGAATTCTCGATCACCGGCGGGCACTTGTCCGGCCGGAGGGGTGCGATCCGCTCGCACATGTCGGCAATCTTGTTGCTGTTTTCCACCACCACCTCGTAGGCCTTCTCCGGCGTCAGGTAAGAAAACTCCCGGAGCATCTCCTCCGTGGTCCGCAGGTAAAGGGGCGGCTGGTTGTCACTGTCCGAAAATCCCTGCCCCGCCATGATGATCCTCCGGTAGATCTCGTCCTCCGGGTTCAGGAAATGGACGTCGCAGGTGGCCACCACAGGCTTCCCGAACTGGTCCCCCAGCTCGATGATCTTCCGGTTCAGATTCTGCAGATCCTCCACGGTCTCGATCCCATGCTTTCTCTCCCGCAGCATAAACTCATTGTTGCCGATGGGCTGGATCTCCAGATAATCATAAAATTTCACCAGTCTGGCAAGCTCCTCGTCGGGGGCGCCGTCTAACACCGCCTGAAACAGTTCCCCCGCCTCGCAGGCTGAGCCGACGATCAGCCCCTCCCTGTGCTTCACCAGTTCGCTCTTGGGGATCCTCGGCCTCCTGGCAAAATAGGTCAGGTGGGACATGGAGACCAGCCGGTACAGATTCACCCGTCCCACGTCGTTTTTCGCCAGGATGATCACGTGGTAGGTGGGGAGCTTGCGGATATTCTCCACGGAGGATGCCCCGAACTCATTGAGCTTATCTAGGCTTTCCACCTGTTTTTTTCGGAGCCTCTTCACAAACTCCACGAAAATATACGCCGTAGCCTCCGCATCGTCCACGGCCCGGTGATGGTTCTCCAGGGACACGCCAAGGGCCTTCGCCACCGTGTCCAGCTTGAACCGCTTCAGCTCCGGCAGTAAGATCCTGGCCAGGGCCACCGTGTCCACCACCGTGGGCTTATATTCCCGCCCCAGGAGGGCCGCATTGTGCTCGACAAACCCCATGTCAAAGGAGGCATTGTGGGCCACCATGACCGCGTTCCCGCAAAATTCCAGGAATTTCGGGAGCACCTCCTCCACGGACGGCTCATTCATGACCATGCCGTCGTTGATCCCGGTCAGCTTCTCGATCTCAAAGGGAATGGGAATCTTCGGGTTCACGAAGGCGGAAAACCGGTCCGTGATCTCCCCCTTTTCCACCTTCACCGCCCCGATCTCGATAATCCTGTTCTTTTTGGCGGAAAGGCCCGTGGTCTCAAGGTCAAAGACCACGTAGGTATCCGCCAGGGACTGGTTTTCCGAGCGGACGACCACCTCCTTCAGGTCGTCCACCAGATATCCCTCGACCCCGTATATCACCTTGAAGGGGTCCGTCTTGATGGTCTCGTATCCGTAGCCGGAAAAGGTGTGGAAGGCGTCGGGAAAGGCCTGGACGCAGCCGTGGTCCGTGATGGCCAGGGCCGGCATTCCCCACTCCCTGGCCCGTTTCAGGATGTCCTTCACGTCGGAGACTCCGTCCATGTCGCTCATCTTCGTATGGCAGTGGAGCTCCACCCGCTTCACCTCGGCAAGATCCTGCCTCTTCGATGCGATATTCCCGGATCTTCGGATCCCGGTCACCGAGGCGATGGTCAGTTCCCCGTCAAACTTGTCGATGGTGGTCACGCCCTTAACCTTGAAAAACGCCCCTTTCTTCAAAAACTCCCGGACCTCCGAAAGCATTTCCGGCTTGATGAACATTTTCACGGTAATGGTATCCGTAAAATCCGTCAGGTCAAAGATCATGATGGTCTTGCCGCTCCTGAGCTCCCGCTCCTCCAGGCGGATCACCTGGCCGCAGACCACCACCTCCCCCATCTCCCCGATGATCTGATCCATCGGGACCTCGTCCCCGTCGTCAAAATCATAGCCGAAGACCACGTCGTCGTGGTGGACCTTCACCTTCCGGCTGTAGTGGCTGTTTTTCTTAAAGGCAGGCTTCGCCGGCCGTTCCGGCTGGATCTGCCGGTTAAGCTTCACCGGCTCCTTCTTCTCGTCCAGCACCTTGAGGGGCTCCGGTGAAAGCGCTCCATCCCCGTCCTTTCCCTGGCCGCCCTCCCCGGACAGACCCCTTCCAAAGGAAGAATTCCTCACAACCTGGGCCGCCTGCCTCCTGGTGAGCTGTTCCTTCTCCCGCTCATGCTGTCCGGGCTCGCGCTCCTTATACAGATAGCGGACCTCGATCCCGAACCCGCACCGCTCGTTGAAGATCTTCTCCAGCACCCGCTTTAACTCGTCCACCCGGCTCTTCGTGACCAGGTCGTTCTCCACCTCCAAAGTCAGGATGTCCGGCTCCGTGAACTCCCACTCCGCCCGGCGGAACACGTTGTACTCGATCAGGCTGTAGGTCCTGAGCTCCAGGAGGATGCTGTCCCGGTAGACCTGCATCAGCCGCTTCGGCGTATACTGGCCGGAGAGCCGATACCGCTCCTGGATCCTCACCTCCGTCTCATATCCGGAGAACAGCTGCTTCTTGATGCTGGCCTCCAATATGTAAATGTTCCGCTTATGGATCAGCCGCTCCGAACACAGATAGATGCGGAGCGAGCTCCTGTCCCGGCTGGCAGACACCTTTTCCACCGTCGCGAAAGAAAGAAGCTCCCGCATCTCGTCGGAAACCTGGAGCGTGGGGAGAACCTCCCAGAATTGCTTCGCCATTTGTTACCCCTTCCTGTTATTTATCGTTCCGCTTCGTTCGGTCTGAGCGAGAAGTGACGGCTCTTTTCTGCCATATCAGTCGGTGCGGAAACCGGCGCTCCGGTTCTGCGCAGACACGTCGGTTTCCGCAAATCCAGACATGGCAGGAAAAGAGCCTGACTCTTCAAAAAAGAGAAGCGGAATGATAAAAATCCCTCGTCAGTTCCAGTTAAGCAGCTCCTGCCGCAGGGTTTCCAGAAGCTCGTCCTCCGGCACCTTGCGGACGATCTCGCCCTTCTTGATGAGGAGGCCTTCGCCGATTCCCCCGGCGATGCCGATGTCGGCCTCCCTCGCCTCGCCGGGCCCGTTGACCACGCAGCCCATGACGGCCACTTTCAGGTTCAGATGGTCCATACCGGCCACCATGGTCTCCACTTGGTTCGCCAGGCCGATCAGGTCGATCTTCGTCCGCCCGCAGGTGGGACAGGACACCACCTCGATGCCTCCTTTTCGAAGTCCCAGATTCCGAAGAATCTGCTTCGCCGACTTGATCTCCTCCACCGGGTCGCCGGTCAAAGACACCCGGATCGTGTCGCCGATCCCCTGGTAGAGGATGATCCCCAGTCCCAGGGCCGACTTGATGTTGCCGGAATAAAGGGTCCCCGACTCCGTGATGCCCACGTGGAGCGGATAATTCATCTGCCCTGCAATCAGCTCATGGGCCTTAGCACACATTAATACATCCGAGGATTTGATGCTCACCACCAGATTGTCGTAACCCATGTCCTCGATCCCGTGGATCTTTTCCAGGGCGCTCTCCACGATGCCCTCTGCCGTGACCTTCCCGTATTTTTCCAAAAAACGCTTCTCCAGGGAACCGCTGTTGACGCCGATACGGATCGGGATCTGCCGCTCCCCCGCCGCGTCCACCACGGCCCGCACCCGCTCTTCACTGCCGATATTGCCCGGATTGATACGGATCTTGTCCGCCCCGTTCTCCATGGCCGCAATGGCCATCTTATGATCAAAGTGGATATCTGCCACCAGAGGAATGGAAATCCGTTTTTTGATCTCCCCGAGGGCCTTTGCCGCCTCCATGGTCGGCACCGTACAGCGGACGATCTCACAGCCTGCCGCTTCCAGCCGCCTGATCTGGGCTACGGTACCCGCTGCGTCCTCCGTCCTCGTGTTGGTCATGGACTGGATCAGCACCGGATTTCCCCCGCCGATCACCCGGTCCCCGATACGGACCACCTTTGTACCTTCCCGATGAGTCATATTCCTTCCTCCCCTACCTGAAGATCTTCAGCACGTCATTGAACATGACGAACACCATGAGCGCCATGAGCAACAGAAGCCCGATGGTGTGGACCATCCCCTCCTTCTCCCTGGACACCGGCTTCCCCCGGACAAGCTCGATGAGGATGAACACGAGACGTCCCCCGTCCAGCGCCGGCAGAGGCAGGAGGTTCAGGACTCCCAGGTTCACGCTCAGCAGGATACTGAAATTCAAAAGATTCAAAAACACGTACAGGGCGCCGTCCGACCGGCTCTGCTCCACCACCTCGCCCACCATGTTGACGATGCCCACCGGACCGGAGAGGTTTTCCACCCCCACCCGTCCCGTCACCAGCATCTTCAGAGATGTCAGGGTATAACTCATCCAGTAGCGGACCTCGGAAAAGCCGTTCCGAAGCACCGACAGGGCCCCTGCCTCTTTATTCCGGTAGGCGACCGCCTCCATGCCGAGGGTCGAAGCCTGATAATAAGTGGGCGTCACCGAAAGCTCCAGCGTCTTCCCGCTCCGCTCCAAGACAAATTTCACCGACGTATCCCCCCGGAGCGGGTGCTCCTCAAAATAAGACTGCACCTCCAGCCCCGAAGCGATGGGCGTCCCGTCGATGGAAACGATCACGTCCCCCACCTTCGCCCCCGCCTCGGCCATGGCAAGCCCCTCCGTCAGGGCCGTGATGGCCGCCTCGTCCTCGGAGGCATAGTAGGAGAAGCCGGTCAGATAGGCTTCGTAGGAAGGGTCGAGGACCGTCTCCCGAAGTTCCCCGTCCCGCTCATATTCAATAGTGATGGGGCTCCCGTCCATGGGATGGCTTAAAAAATAGAGCTCGATGTCCCTGCCGAGAGTCATTTTATGGCCGTCGATGGACCGGATCAGGTCCCCCTCCTCAAGCCCTGCCTTCTCGGCGCCGTATCCCTCCGACACATAATAGACCCTGGGCTCATTGACCCCGGCCAGGCTTAAGACCACCACCGACAGGATAAAGGCCAGCAGAAAATTAAACAGCGGCCCGCCGACGACCACGGCAAACCGGGCAAAAGGGGACTTGCTGTTAAAAGAAATTTCGCTGTCGTCGTCGTCATCCTCCCCCACCATCTGGCAGGAGCCTCCGAAGGGGACCGCCTTCAGGGAATACCTGGTGCCTCCCCTGACGCCGCTCAAGATCCTGGGGCCCATGCCCACCGAAAACTCGATGACGCCGATCCCGTTCTTCTTCGCCAGAAGGAAATGCCCGAATTCATGGGACACCACCAGAAGGCTGAATACCAAAACTGCCAGCAAAATACTAAAGATCATGCTTCCTACCACCTGTCCTTGATATAATGATACGTCTCCGCCTCCGTCCGGAGGATCTCCTCCAGCCCCGGGGCCTCGATGTTTTTATGGCGGGCCATGGCCTCCCCGATGATATCCGTGATATCCAGGTAGCCGATCCTTCCCTGAAGGAACGCAGCCACCGCCCACTCGTTGGCGGCATTGAAGACCGTGGGCAAAGTGCCGCCCGCCCGGCCCGCCTCATAAGCCATGGAGAGCGCGGGGAAATTCTCAAGATCCGGCTTCTCAAAATCCAGGGATCTAAGGCTCCAGAAATCCAGCCTTTTCCCCGGCATCCGCCGTCTTTTGGGATAGAGAAGGGCATACTGGATGGGAAGCTTCATATCCGGCACCCCCATCTGGGCCATGACCGCCCCGTCCTCAAACTGCACCATGGAATGGATGACGCTCTGGGGCTGGACCACCACCTGCACATCGTCCACTCCCACGCCGAAGAGCCACTTCGCCTCCATGACCTCCAGCCCCTTGTTGACCAGGGTCGAAGAGTCGATGGTGATCTTGTGGCCCATGGACCAGTTGGGGTGCTTCAGGGCGTCCTCCAGCCGGACTCCTGCAAGTTCCTTCCTGGTCTTTCCCCGGAATGGGCCGCCGGAAGCCGTGAGAAGGATCTTGTCGATCCGGTTCCCCTCCTCCCCGTTCAGGCATTGGAAAATGGCGCTGTGCTCACTGTCCACCGGGAAAATATCCACTCCCCGCTCCTTTGCAAACGGCATGATCAGATGGCCCGCCGTCACCAGCGTCTCCTTGTTTGCCAGGGCGATATCCTTCCCCGCCTCGATGGCGGCGATCGTGGGGCGGATGCCGATCATCCCCACCACCGCCGTCACCACCATATCTGCCTCCTCTGCCACGGCCGCCTCCAAAAGGCCCTCCATGCCGGACAGTACCCGGATATCCGTATCCGCCAGCCGGACTCTCAAGTCCCCGGCTGCCGCCTCGTCCATGAGACACACGAACCCCGGCCGAAACTCCCTGGCCTGCGCCTCCAGGAGCGCTGCATTCCTGCCCGCCGCCAGAGCCGTCACCCGAAGCTCCGGATTTTCCCGGACCACCTCAAGAGTCTGCGTTCCGATGGAACCCGTAGAACCCAGTATCGATATTTTTTTCATAATCAGTATTCTCCATTTTCAAAGCATCCATGCACTGTCCGCGTCCCCGCCCGCATTCCCAAACCGACAGGAAGTCGTCCCGCGGGCCGAAAAACAGGTTTATCCCAGAAACCGGCTGAGCGCCTCCGTTCCCTCTGTCAAAAGCACGATCGTATAATAAATGCCGGGCGCCACAAAGATCACGCTGTCAAACCGGTCCAGGATCCCGCCGTGGCCGGGGATCAGTCTGCCGTAATCCTTCACGCCATGGTTCCGCTTGATGGCCGACGCCGCCAGATCCCCGATCTGGGATATGACCGCCCCCACCATGCAGATCACGGCGCAGTGGAGCGTGGGGCTTCCCAGGGCCCCCGAAAGGCCATCCGCAAAGACGGCGCCGAAAACCGCTCCCAGGATACCGGCTCCCAGGATGCCGCCGACACCGCCCTCCACCGACTTCTTCGGACTTAAGTTGGGCGCCATCTTGTGCTTCCCGATGAGCATGCCCACGCAGTAGGCACAGGTGTCGCAGCCCCAGGAGCTTAAGAACACCAGCCACACCAGAAGAGCGCCCCCCGAAAGCATGCGGGTCCGGAACACATAAGACAGCATGACCGCCACATAGACCAGCCCGAAAAACACCGTCATGACCTGCCCGGCCGAATACCTGGGAAAGGCGAACACATAGACGGCCATGAGGACGATCAAAAACGCCACGAAAAACAGGATGGGCATGGAATCCGACGCCGGATCCCGGGAAAAGAACAGCAGAAGATAAAAAACGGCCCCCGCCAGATATCCGGCCGCCCCCACAAGACTCTTTTCCGCCCCCACCGTCCGGTAAAGCTCAAACATGCCGATGAGGGAGATCAGGCCGAGAGAAGCCGCCAGCACACTTCCTCCAAGGACCAGAAGCCCGATGATCACTGCCACCAGGACGATCCCGCTCAAAAGCCTCGTCTTAAACATCCTACACCCCTCCAAACCTCCGGTCTCTACCATTGTATTTCTCAATGGCTTTGACCAATTCCTCTTTATTGAAATCCGGCCACAAAACATCCGTAAAATAAAATTCCGTATAAGCCAGCTGCCAGAGCAGATAATTGGAAAGCCGCTCCTCGCCGCTGGTGCGGATCAGAAGGTCCGGGTCCGGAAGCTCCTTCGTATCCAGGTAACTGCCTATGAGCTCCTCGTTTACGTCCTTCGGCGAGAGCTTCCCCGCCGCACAGTCCTCCATCATCCGCCGCACCGCCCGGGTGATCTCATCCCGGCTCCCGTAATTGACGGCGATGGTAAACGTCATGCGGGAATTCCCCTTCGTCTCGTTTTCCAGCCGGTCAAGACCCTCGATGATGTCCGCGTCAAACCGGCTCCGCTCGCCGATCATGATGACCCGCACGTCATTTTTCTTCGCCACCTTGAGAAGCCGCTTCATATAATAGCGGAACAGCTGCATGAGCGCCCCCACCTCCTCGGCGGAACGCTTCCAGTTCTCCGTGGAAAACCCATAGACTGTCAGGTATTTGATGCCCAGCCCGGCGGCGTCCTCCACCGTCCGCTCCACCACCTTGCAGCCCTCCACGTGGCCCATGTTCCGGGGAAGACCCCGCTTCTTCGCCCAGCGGCCGTTCCCGTCCAAAATGATCGCCACATGCCTCGGAACCCGCAGGCCCATCTCCTCTGCCATAAACAAACCCTCCGTCAAACCGCACAAAAGTCCGGAAAACTCCCGTGCGCAAAGGGGGCAGAATCCGTCAACGCCCCTGCCCCCTGATCGTTCCTATGCTCTTTTACAAAAAATCCACCGAAAACGGCCCTGAACGAAAAGGCCTTAGACTGTCATGATCTCCTTGGTCTTAAGCTCGATCTCCCCGTCCACCTTCTCGATGAACTTGTCCGTCAGCTTCTGGATCTTGTCCTCATACTGTTTCTGCTCATCCTCCGAGATCTCGCCGCCCTTCTGCAGCTTCTTGATGGCGTCGTTGGCATCCCTGCGGATATTCCGGATGGCGACCTTCGCATTGTCCCCCTTTTTCTTCACGTCCTTGGAAAGATCCTTTCTGCGCTCCTCCGTCATCTCCGGGAACACCAGGCGGATCACGTTCCCGTCGTTGCTGGGATTGATCCCCAGATCCGAGGTCAGGATCGCCTTCTCGATGGCCTTGATCAGGCTCTTCTCCCAGGGCTGGATCAGCAGCATCCTGGGCTCCGGCACGGACACGTTGGCCACCTGCTGGATGCCGCTGGGCACCCCGTAGTAATCCACCGTGATCTGGTCCAGCACATGGGGATTGGCCCGGCCCGCCCGGATCGTCGCATAATCACTCCGGAGCACGCTCACCGTCTTCTCCATCTTGTCCTCATACCCCTTTAATCTGTCTTCCATAACACAAAAACCTCCCTGTTATTCAGTATGCGCCGGTTCCCCGGCCCCAAAAGAAACCATCTAAGGAAACGCTTTGATCCGCGTTTCCCCAAATCCCCTTCCCGCTACTCTGCCGTCACCGTCGTTCCGGTGATCTTACCCTTCAGCGCATTTCCGATACTGTCCTTCTCGCCCAGCCCAAATACCGCCATGGGCATCCGGTGCTCCATGCACATGATGGACGCCGTAAGATCCACCACCGCCAGCTTCTTCTCAATGACCTCCCCGATCGAAACCGTGTCGTACTTCTTCGCCAGAGGATTCTCCCTGGGATCCGAGTCATAGACCCCGTCCACGGCCTTGGCGAGAAGGATCACGTCGGCGTCCATCTCAATGGCCCGCAGCACGATCCCCGTATCGGTGGAAAAATACGGATGCCCTGTCCCTCCGGCAAAAAACACCACCCGGCCTTCCCGAAAACACCGGTTCGCCTCGTCCTTGGAAAAAAGCTTCGTCATGGTACCGCAGGCAAAGGGCGTGAAGATCTCCGTCTCCATACCCGCCGAGCGGAAGATCTCCGACACGTAGATGCAGTTCATGACCGTGGCAAGCATCCCGATCTGGTCCGCCTTCGTCCGGTCGATGGCTTTGCTCTGGCGGCCCCGCCAGAAATTGCCGCCGCCGATCACAATGCCGATCTGGATCCCTTCCCTCACCGAAGGCGCCACCTGGGCGGCCACCGCCTTCACCGTATCCTCGTCAAATCCCCGGCCCGCAGGCCCCGCCAGCGCCTCTCCGCTGAGCTTCAGCAACACCCTTCTCGCTTTCTCCATGACAGCCCCCTCATATCTCCAAAATAATCCTTATCCAGTATACCACACAAGCGGCGGGGTGTACAAGTTATAATTCCCAGAAAAGTATTTTCTCTCATTCCCCCTTGATATATTGTGTATCGTTGTGTATAATATTCTTATAAGGAGAACAGCAATGACCCCACGAAACACGGCAATAAAGGATCTAAACAATAGCGGCTATCAATTCAAACGGAGCGGGGGAATCACGATATCTACTACAATCCGGAAACCAAGTATTCCATCCCCCTGAAACGTGGCCACTTTGATGAAGATGATCTCCGCTATATACGCAAAGAAATCAAACAGGGCAAGAGGTAGATCCTCCCTGCTGCCAGTAAAGGAGACCGACCTATGAAATATATCTATACTGCGACATTCGTACCAAATGAAGACGGAACCAAATACTACTGCCGGGTGCCCGATCTCCCCGGATGCATCACCACCGGAAACGATATTGATGATGCCATTGAAATGATCACCGACGCCGCCAGCGGATGGCTTGTGGTGGCAGAGGACGAAGGCAATGAAATCCCGGCTCCTACTCCTCAACATAATCTGGATATTCCAGAAAACGCAGCCCGCTCAATTATCCGCATTGATACATTCGCATACAGAGCAGCAACCGATACCAGGGCTGTCCGCAAAAATGTCTCCCTTCCCGCATGGATGGCTACACTGGCGGAAAAACGGGGAGTGAACTGTTCCCAGGTTCTCCAGGATGGACTTATGCAGCTATTTAATGCCAGCCATGCAAGAGGAGTCTGACGCATTCCATCCACGGAAGGGGGCAAAATTTTTTCAAAGAAACGCCTGGCTCATGATAAAGAATTCCTCCTGACTGGGCCTGTATTTCTTTTCCATAAAGTCAAAGTTTCCGTCGTAGCGCTCCGCCTCCGCCTCGGAAACCTCCATGACGGGGCTCCCGTGGTACGTCCGCCTCCTGCCGTCCAGCACGCCCGGGACCAGCTCCTTCACCATCATGGCCGCCGGAAACCGCCCGTCCTCCGAGCAGACCCCGTACCGCTTACAGCTTTTAAAGCCCCGGGCCACGTAATTGGCAGGACTGCCGAAGATGACGATCACGTCATAGCCCAGTCTTACCGCCTGCTCAAAGGAATGCTCCATCAGCCTCTTCCCATATCCCTTACGCTGGTATTCCGGTGCGATGCAGACCGGCCCGAAGGTAAGGATCTCCTTTTCGACGCCGCCCCCGTCCACCAGCCTCGCCTTCGTGTACATGATGTTCCCGATGATCTTCCCGTCAAGCTCCGCCACGAAGTCCAATTCCGGAATAAAGTCCTCATGCTCCCGCATCACATGGGCCAGGTAATGCTCCACGCACCCGGGAACATAGAGATTGTAAAACGCCCGCCTTGTCAGCTCCTCCACCGCCCGGTGGTCCGCTTTTGTTTCGTTTCGTATGATCATGGTCCTCCTCGCTTTCACCAAATAACTGCAAAATCCACTAATTCCTTTCAATAAACTTTTCCGGATATTCTTGAGAACAACAAGACTGCTCAATCTCAAACTCCCTGAACATGTCATACCGATCATAAGCTTCTGTGTGCATATTCAAGATCAGGAGCTTGGGATACAGTTCAATGGCGCCCCGACACAAGGGATACGCACTGCCGTATAAATTATCCCCCATAAGCGACAAAGCCGAAATCCCGTTATACATTATACCATAGTAAAGCTGTCCACGGTCAAGATCATTACACTCCCCCAGCACCTCTCCCAGCCTGATCGATATCGCAAAAAGTTCATACGGCAACGGATAGTACAGGAACTCCCTTCCCCGAAACAGCGCCTTCCTCCATTCCGGTCACCACCTGCTCAACCGACCAATGAAAATCATAATATTTTATAAGCCCTGTCCGGCCCAGCGCTTTCATAACCCTGTCTTTTATGTCTATCAGAAAATAACCTTCTATCCTCCCCTTGAACATATGCTTCAACACCACATTATGTTGCTCTGCAATTGCTTGTGGGTCAAACATAATAGGAAATCCAGCAAACTGCAAACTATCACTTCCCCTTTGTATCATGTATCACGCCCGTCGCTCTCCTTCTGCTTCATCGCCACAATCTCCCGTCCCCGGCCGACAGGTGAACACTCCAAAAATAACGCTTCTCCATTTTCTCTATCCCCGCCGCAGTCCACGAAGTTCTTTACACCACAGCCGGATGTCTGGTATAATAAAACCATAAAACACCGTGGATACGTCAAAACAGCAACATCGAAAAAGGTAGGTGAGCATATGCCGATCAATGAAAAGGAGTATAACGACTATCTTCTCGACCAGCTCTCCGCCGTGGAGCGGATCGAGCGCCAGGTAAAAAAAGGAGATCTGGAAGCCGTAAAAGAGGAGATTGAAATCCTGAAAAAAGAAATCAACCGCAAGCTATACCAAAAACCACCGCTGACCGACAACCGGCAATGACGGCGAGCCTTCACGGACAGCCTGTAAACCGGGGAGTAACGTCTCTGTTTCACCTTCAGAGACGTTGCTTTTTTTGTGCGTAGGAAAAAACGAACTCTCCCCTACCCGATCGCCTGCTCCTCCAGCAGCTCCACGAGCCTTTGGATGTGAAGCTCCATGATGTCCAGGCAGTCCACCGGGCAGTTGCCCGCATTCAGCGCCAGCGGCAGCTCCGTGCATCCCAGGATCACCGCCTCGATGCCCGATTCCCTTCTCATCTTCTCAATGACGAAGAGCAGTTCCTTTACAGACTCCTCCTTCACCACCCCGTACTCCAGTTCCTCCGAGATCCGCCGGTGGACGAGGGCACGCCCCGCGGCAGGGGGAACCATGACCTCGATCCCCCTTGTGACAAAGGCCCCGCTCAGAAAATCCTGCTCCATGGTGAAGATCGTCCCAAGAAGTCCGACTCTTTTATATCCTTTGGCCAGGGCCGCCTCGGCGGCCGTCTCCGGAATGCCAATCAGCGGCACTCCCGCCTTCGATCTCAGCCGGTCAAACACGACGTGCATGGTGCCCGTCCCGCCGGGGACATGCGCTATTTTCCGGCGACGATCAGATACCTATGGATCCGCCCCTCGATCTTTCCCTCTTGGTCTACCTTTTTTTGCAGTTCAAGCAGGCACTCCAGGCATCCGTCCACCGAAAAGCCCGGAAACTCCCACGCGATGATGCGTGCAAACCAGACAAAGGCTCCCACGTCGTAAAAGACGATGGGCCGGTACGCCTCCTCCGCCCTGAGGATGGCAAAGCCCGCCTCCTCGAAGGCCCGCCTCTGCTCTTTCAGATTCAGATGCGGAAAGGGCTTCTCACATCCCGGCAGCACCAGTTCCACCAGCTCCCTGTCGTTGTCGCTCCCGACCTGCTGCGTAACGAAGATCCCGCCCTTTCGCAGCAGCCGGAAGATCTCCTGCGGGTCAAAGGACCCGTGCCGGTTGATCATGATGTCAAAGGACCCGTCCGGAAAGGGAATGTCCGAGGGATCGTCACATCGGCGCAGGTCAATTCCCAGAGGCTTAAGCCTCCGTTCGCATAACTCCACATTGGGCGGATACCCCTCCGTGGCCGCCGTCTTAGAATAAGGATGCCCCAGGGACAGCAAATATTCTCCCCCTCCGGTGTCATAGTCCAGGAGCGTCATGTCGTCCCTCAGGTATTCCCGGACGATCCCGTCATAATCCCAGGGAAGGTCGTCCCCCGCCTCATACCGTCCCTCGATATGAGAAAAATCCCATCCATGAACATGAGCTTCGGCTTCCTCCCGCTTCCAGGACCGTATCAACTGCTCTTCCCTCGTCACTTTCATTCTCCCTCCACGCTAACCCGGATAAACCGGAACCAAAATTTTGCCGTTTTACTCAAGGCAGTGCCAGCCCCTACATCGGTTTCAGATTCCGGTTCAGCCGGTCTACCATCCAGGCCAGCCGCTTCTCCCTCCCCGCATCCGTCTTTGCTTCAAAATACGCCCGTGTGTAGGTCTTCTTCACAGACAGGGACATGGCCTTAAAATTCGTGAAGGCGGGCTCATACCCCGAAAGCAGCGCCGAAAGCCCGGCGATATCCTCCTCCGTGACCGCCGCCGCCTTCGGAGCGTCCCACTGGCCGTTCTGTTTGGCCTCCTCGATTTTCCGCCTTCCGAAGTCCGTCATAAGCCCCCGCTCCTCCAGGCTCCTGACCAGGGCCTTATTCTTCTCCGACCATTTGCTCTTCTCCCTGCGCAGGGAAAAATACTTTCTGTAAGACTTCTCGTCGATGCTTTTCATCTGCCCGTCGATCCATCCGAAGCAGAGCGCCTCCTCCAGCGCCTCCCCCGCCTTTATAGTCTTTGGCCCGCCAACCTTTCCAAACAACAGCCAGACGCCCTCCTCCGACAGACAGTTCCGGGAAAGCCATTCCCTGAATTCCTCCCTGCTCGCAAATGTCAAAACCTCATTCATCAAAATCCACTCCTTTTTTATCAAAGTCCTCTTCCGGCTTAAGCCCCTCGGCCTTCGCACGAATGGCAAAAAACTCCCGGAAGGGCCCCGGCTCCTTCTCGATCTGCTTTTGGATCAAACGCAGTTTTCGCTTCCCGACTCTTCGGTCAAGTATTGCAAAAATTCTCACGATCAGGTCATCGCTCATCAGGCTTTTCTCAATACTCTGATTGTCAAACTATTCCGCCTTCGTCCAATTATTCCAATAGCACCCCTTCATGATCTCTTTTCCGTCATACCGGATCGCCGCCCGCCCTTCATGATCCGGGCTTTTGCTATAAGATGTTGCATAATATTGAATATGGCCCCGCAGACATTGCGCCAAATATTCCCTCTCAAGTTTTTTTCGAATCCCGCTCCACGTTGCCATCCGGCCATCCCCCCATGTAAATCAAAAACTCCATAGCAATGCGCCGGTCATTCTTCCTATTTATTCTCCCTCATCACCCGGCAGGGATTGCCGCAGGCCACGGTGTGGTCCGGGACATCCCTTGTGACGACACTTCCCGCTCCGATCACGACATTGTTCCCGATCGTCACCCCCGGCAGGATAATGGCCCCGCCGCCGATCCACACATCGTTCCCGATCCTGACAGGAGCCGTCTGCGTTTTGCAGAACTCAAAGGAACCATCCGCTTTCGGCTCCCCAAATCGGTCAAGGGCATTGGTCGGGTGAAAAGCCGTATAGATCTGCACGTTGGGAGCGATCAGGACATGATCCCCGATCTGAATGACATTGTCATCCAGAAACGTACAGTTCATATTCACCTCACAATGATTCCCGAAATAGATATTATTGCCATAGTCGACAAAAAACGGGGCCGTGATTCAGAGGTTTTCCCCTCTTCCCCCCAGCAATTCCCCTAAAATCCTGTCCTTTTCCTCACGATCTTCTGAATCCACAAGGTTATACGCCCTCACCAGATCCTTTGCCTTATGCCACCGCGACAACAATTCGGCATCCCCGCAGTCATAAAGCTCCCCGGCCAGCATCTTTTCCCTCTCTGTCATGGTTTCCCCTCACTTCCATCTGTCCTAAGCCCTGCCATCACTCCGTGATGCGGCGCCTTAAATCCGGCAGGCCCTTATCCTGCCGTGCCTGCCACCCCTCCAAGCCTCCGGATATCCTCACCGAAATACCGTCAGCCGTTCTTTAGACACTTAACAATGAAATCCTGCACAGAATGGCAAAATTTCGGTTCTGTCTCATCCAGGTTAGGAAAACGATGATCTGATCAGCATTTCCTGAGAAACTGCTCCAGAAATCCCATCAGCCATTCCTTGGAGACGGGCTCACTGTGTCCGGGAACCGCGAGTCCGAAATCAATCTCGTCAAGCGCCTGATAAAGCGCCCTTGTTTTATCCGATCCCGTTTTCTTCCCTGGTACCAGTCGTCCCCATAGATATCTCTGATAAATACGATCCTCTCCTCCGGCATCCGCAGCCGATGCGCCCGCAGCAATTCCCGGTAGGCTTCATAATGCGCCCTGGAATTGCCGGCGTCCACCATGACGGCTCTTTTATCGCCCGCAATGTATCCCAGCACCGGACGGTCCGTCTCCCGTTCCGGCTCGCTGTAATAAATGTGAGGCGTCAGCTTTACTAATTTCATATTCCCTCCTCGGCCTTCCTCTCATGGATCTTAACCTTTTCCAGAAGCGTCCCGCATTCCGGATATAACTCAGCCGGCGGCACGGCCTTGTGATCCAGCAGGCTGTAACGGTGGTAATACCGACAATAGATGCGCTTCCCGGCAAGCTCCGATACCCTGCCGTCCGGCACGGCAAGCTCACACAGATGATCCCCCTTCTCGTCAAAGACCAGGTAGGCGATCGTCCGGCCCTCCCATGTGACGCTCCACACGGCCTCCCTCATCAAAGGCACATAGTTTGCCACGGAATCCATAAATTCCGACAGCCGCTCATCCGGCCCGTAGTCCAGATACCTGGTGTTGGGCGCATCGCAGTCGTCCCCCATGCACACACTGTCCCGCTCCGCACGGATCCGGAGTTTTCCGTCCGCATTCTCCGGACAGTCCCTGCCGGCGCCGTGAATACGCCCCATGGCCTTTTTCAAGTATCCTGCGACATCCATCCTCCCCCCCCATTCCGCCCCGCCTTTCCGCGACGCCAAGATCACTCCTCTCTACCATACCCCAAGGACAGCCAAAAGTAAACAAAAAGTTCTTTGAGCAAGAATCATGAAAAAAAACTTTACATTTTGCGCTATAATATCCTAAGTAACTGCGAAAGGTAAAATTGCAGGAATATCCTGACAATTTGTCCGTCCAAAGCCTGCAGCCCCAAACATTCCAGCAAGCCCAGAACCGCAGAAGTCACTCGAAAAAGAGTTCCTCCTGCCTTCTCTGGTCTTGCTTCCACGGCGCAGAGGGCTTTTACCGGAAATATTGTCAGAATATTCGACAGCTGTCCGTCGAGTACGGATACCCGGTCCAGCAGTTCACACTCCCGCCCGGAAACGCCGTCACACCAGACACAGAACCGGTACCTGGACATAGTTCCGGACCGGCCCCCAGACATAAGGAGGAAACCAGCCGTGAGCCAGACTGAAACCAACCCCCTCGCCCGGGATTTCGGCACCCTCTCCCTGATCCGCTTTGCCCTCCCCGGCATGGTCATGATGCTGTTCATGGGACTCTACACCGTCGTGGACACCCTGTTCGTGGCCCGCTTCGTGAACACGGACGCCCTGTCCGCCATCAACATTGTCTGCCCCGTGATCAACCTGATCGTCGGGCTCGGGACCATGCTTGCGGCAGGCGGCAGCGCCGTCATTGCGGCAGACATGGGCGGCGGAAAAAACGACGAGGCCCGCAGGAACTTCACCCTCCTCATAGTAGCCGGAGCCTTTCTCGGTCTGACCGTCACCGCCGTCGGCCTCCTGTTCACCGACGAGATCATTCTGGGACTGGGAGCCAGCCGGCTCCTGCTCCCCTACTGCCGGGACTATCTGCGAATCCAGCTCCTCTTCGCCGGCTGCAACATGATGCAGGTGCTCTACCAGAACCTCTTTGTGACAGCCGGGAGGCCCTCCCTGGGGCTGTTCCTCTCCGTCCTCGCCGGGACCGCCAACCTCATCCTGGACTACCTGTTCATCGTCCGCCTGCAGATGGGGATCGCCGGAGCCGCCCTGGGCACGGGGATCGGATACCTGATCCCGACTCTGGCTGGCACCGCATACTTCTCCCTCGGCCACGGCGAACTCCGTTTTTGCAGACCCGGCCTGAATCTGTCCTTCCTCCTGAAAAGCAGTTCCAACGGGGCCTCCGAGCTGGTGAGTCAGCTTGCGACCGCCGTCACCACCTTCCTCTACAACGCCGTCATGATGAAGCTTGCCGGGGAAGACGGCGTGGCCGCCGTCACGGTGATCATCTACTCCCAGTTTCTGCTCACCTCCGTGATCATCGGCTTTTCCATGGGAGCCGCCCCCGTGATCAGCTACAACTGCGGGAGCGGCAACAAAAAAAGACGGAACAAGATCATCCGGGCCAGCCTTCGCTTCGTCACGGCTGTCTCCCTGCTCCTGTTCCTGTTCTCCCTCCTGGCCGGCGGGGCCGTGGCCGGGATCTTCGCCGGAGAAAACCAGACCGTCCGTACCCTCGCCCGGACCGGCTTTTTCCTTTTCTCCTTCAGCTTCCTCTTCTCCGGCTGCAATATTTTTGCCTCCGCATGCTTCACCGCCCTCTCCGACGGGAAATCCTCCGCCCTCATCTCCTTCCTCCGGACCTTCGGATTTCCGATCATCGGCCTCTTCATCCTGCCCCCCTTCCTGCGGACAGACGGCGTGTGGCTCGTCATCCCCGCCTCGGAGCTGTCCACCTTCCTCCTGACCCTCCGTCTCCTCGCCGGCCGCCGGACCCTCAAACAGTAATTCTTTGAGTTCCCATTGCGCCGGTGCCGCACCCACGATATAATGAAGACAGTGAATAAAAACAGGCCCAAAGGAGGCAGAGACCCATGGATAAAAAACAGCGATTCCTCCACATCCTGTACGGCTTTCTCGCCGGCATCCTGTTTGCCTCCGCCCTGTGGCTGTGCGCCGGCCGGCAGAGGGGGACCTGCGGGATTTGGACAACCCGGACACCGCCTCGGCATTGATCGGCTCCGCCCACGAGAACGGGGCCAAGGTGCTGCTCTCGGTGGGCGGCTGGAGCTATCAGGACGTCCCTCTGGAACCGGTATTCATGGAAGCCACCGCCGACGAGGCCGGCACGGAACGCCTTGCAGAGAACATTCTCGCCATGTGCGAAGAATACGGCTTCGACGGCGTGGACATGGACTGGGAGCATCCCCGGACCGACGGCAGCAGCGCCAGACAGTACGAATCCCTGATGCTCACGCTGTCCGAAAAGCTCCACGCCAGGGGCAAGCTCCTGACGGCGGCGGTCTTGAGCGGCGCCACCGCCGACGGCAACATCTACTACGATGCCGCCACCCACACAGACGCCGTGTTAAACGCCGTGGATTTCATCAATGTCATGGCCTATGACGGAGGTGACGGCGAGCGCCACTCCCCGTATCAGTTCGCCGTGGACTGCGGAACCTACTGGAGAGAAACAAGAGGACTTCCCGCCCACAAAGTGGTGCTGGGCGTTCCTTTCTATTCCAGGCCCGGCTGGGCAGACTACGGAACTATTCTGGAGAGCGACCCAAGCGCCTGGAGCAAAGACCACACCGCCTTTAGCGGCATGGAGGTCCATTACAACGGCGTGGACACCATCGCCCGAAAAACCAGATACGCCGGAGAAAACCTGGGCGGCATCATGATCTGGGAACTCACCCAGGACACCTCCGACCCGGAGAAAAGCCTTTTACAGACGATCGGAGAAAACAGGAGATGATCCCATGCCGTTCCCCGGCGGGCCGCACCCCGTTTAATGCAGAAACCGGCGGAGCACGTTCATGAGCAGTTCCATGTCCAGAGGCTTTGCCACATGGGCATTCATCCCGCTCTTGAGCGCCGTCTCCTTATCCTCCTCCATAGCGTTGGCCGTCATAGCGATGATGGGCAGGATCCTCACATCCCGCCGCTCCATCCCGCGGATCGCCTTCGTGGCCTCGTATCCGTTCATGACCGGCATCTGTACGTCCATCAGCACGGCGTCATAATACCCCTCCGCCGACCGTTCCACCATGGCGACCGCATCGGTCCCGTCCGGTGCGGTCTCGACCATAAAGCCGGCCTCCTCAAGGACCACCTCCGCGATCTCCCGGTTTAACTCGTTATCCTCCACCAGAAGGAGCCTCTTCCCGCTGTAATCCACCTGCGTCCAGGCGGCGCCGGCCGCACAGGCCCCCGGACTGCCGGTCTGGTCCGCCGCCAAAAGCGCCGCCTTAAGGTCGGACAGAAACAGCGGCTTGGCGCAGAATGCGGTGACGCCCGCCCGCCTCGCCTCCTCCTCGATGTCCGTCCAGTCGTAGGCAGTAAAAATGATGACGGGCGTATCCTGTCCCGCCGCGCTGCGGATCCTTCTTGCGGTTTCCATGCCGTCTGTCTCCGGCATCTGACAGTCGATGAGACAGGTGTGGTAGGGATCCCCCTCCTCGCGGGCCGACTTGGCGCGGTATACCGCCTCTTCACCGGAAGTCGTCCATTCAGAACGCATACCGATGCTTTCCAGCATTTTACATATGTTTTCACAGACGCTGCGGTCATCGTCCACCACCAGCAGGCGCCGTCCCTCCAGTTCCCCGATCCGTTCTTCGGTTTTTTCTGCCTCCTGAAGCCGCAGGGGAAGCCTTACCGTGAAGATACTCCCCTTCCCCGCTTCACTTTCCACGGTGATCTCTCCCCCCATCATATCGACAATGCTCTTGGTGATGGGCATGCCGAGCCCGGCCCCCTGGATCCCGCTCCTCGTGGCCGTCGATTCCCGCTCAAAGGGTTCAAAGATCCTCTTCACAAACTCTTCCGACATTCCGATCCCGTTATCCTCGACAGCGAAAATATAATCGCCCCACCCCGGCCGGCAGGAGGCGCGCTGGGTGATCCGGAAAGTCACGTTCCCTCCCGCGGGAGTGTATTTGACCGCATTTCCCATCAGATTGATAAAGATCTGATTGAGTTTCAGCGGGTCGGCGACGATATCCTCATTTACCACTCCGAAGGTGTCCATGGACAGCTCCAGCTGTTTGGCCTTTACCTGCGGCTGGATGATATTGACCAGATCATGCATCAGTTCCGGGATATGGCACTCCTGCTCATGGATCTGCAGCTTTCCGCTCTCGATGCGGCTCATATCCAGGATATCGTTGATCAGCCCCAGCAGATGGCTGCTGGCGGAGAGGATCTTCTTCAAGCAGTCCCGCACCTGATCCTTGTTCTCCATATGGCTGTCCGCAATGGTGGCAAAGCCGATGATCGCGTTCATGGGCGTGCGGATGTCATGGCTCATATTGGACAGGAAGGTGGTCTTGGCCTGATTGGCACGCTGTGCCTGCATCAGGGCATCCTGCAGGGCCTGCCGCTGCTCCCGCTGTTCGCTCACCTGCTCCGTGACATTCTGGCGGACAAATAGAAGCCTCATCGGCGTCCCGCCCTTTCGCTCCAGGCACACTGCCAGCAGATGCTCCCACTCCTCCTTCCCCCGGCGGGAAACATGGCATTCATGAACGGCAGAATCTCCGGAAGAAAGAGTCTTCCTGAGGGTATCGGCCCGGCAGAAGTCCAGGAATGCCTTTTTCCCGTCGTCCCCGATGATATCCGCGGCGTGGAGCGCGATCATCTCGCTGTAAACGCCTGTCATCGGGATGCCGGTATTTAAGGGGCCGATCCCGGCCATATAGGAATAATGGTCCTTTTCCAGATCCACCATGAGATACCGGGAAGAGAAGATGATGTTCATACCGCGGAGCACGTCTCCGATCAGCCTGTTCTCTCTTTCCAGCTTCTTCTGCTGCCTCTGCGCATGGACCGCAAGAAACAGGATATAGACCACAAACAGGATCAGCAGGGAGATCTCCAGTCTCACCCCCGCCATATTCGCCCGCCTCACCATCGCCTGCGTGATATTTTTGGGAAATACCTGCGCAAGGACATACTTGTGCCCGGGCAGGTCAACGACGCAGAGATTGTCCGTCTTGCAGTCTCCTCCGCACAAGAGGGCGATCTCGCCGCCGTCCGTGAACACGGTCCTCGCCTTTTCGGCGGTCCCGTTATCGATCACGCCCGATCCGGTCAGGAAATCGAACAGGTCCACCCCGTAGCCGCTTCCGTTTGAGTCGGCGATCACCTTGCCCTCCTGCGTACAGAGGAAGACGTCGGCCGCCTCGCCAAAATAACTGGCGGAGACCATGTCCTGCAGATAATCCTCCGCAAAATAGAGTCCCAGAAACATTCCGGCAACCTCTTTTCCCCGGTATATGGGCGCATAAAAAACCATCATGGGCCTTCCGGTGATCCTGGACTGGGCCACGGTTTCCACGCCGCTCTCCCCCCGCATCCCGCGGGCAAAGTAATCCCGGTCCGAACTGTCGCTGGTTTCTCCGTTGGAGGCAAGGTTCAGACCGTCCGCATTGGTAAAACGGATGGCGTCAAAGGTGGTGTTCTCCTCCATCTCCCGTAGCACTCCGGCGTTGATCTTCAGTTCCTCTCCGTCCGTACTGATCAGATAAGCGCTGTTCTGGATCCGCTGCAGGGCATTGTCAAACTCACTCTCAATACGTTCTGCCACCTGCCTGGCGCAGTCCTCCGCATAGATCCTGTTCTGTTCCTGGATGCGCGCCTGGTTCTGCATCGTGTATGTATAAAATAAGATCAGCACAACGGTCAGAAAAAGAAGCGCATACAGGATCTGCTGCCATGTTTTCTTCTGCTGTTTCATTTTCTCCGGCGCATCCTCCTGCGCCATCCCCCCTTTTCGCAAAAATTTCTCCCTCTACCATAACGCAGCTTTGCAAAAAAGTAAACGGAAAAACGTCCGGTCCTCAAAAAAGAGCCTGCGTAAATCCGTAAACGTACGATTTTTATTCAACATTGCGAAAAACATGTTATACTTATAATAAATGACAAAAGTATCTGCCGTTTACTATAAGCCCTCCGGTGGAGGCACACGATTTTTGTGAGGCAGATAGGTTTTCGCATTATCAATGAAGACAGCAAGAAGTAAACGTTTTATCATATGACAGGAGGTCAACCCATGCGGCTTTTAAAAGTACAGCAGGCTCTGAAAACAAAAAACATCCTCTTCACCTATGCGGAAGAGGATGACTGCGGCAGCCTGGATTTCCAGTTCCGGGGACTTCGCTACCATGTGTGGGAGTTTTTGGACGACGGCCTATGGGGCGCCGAGACCAACGTGAAATGTGCAGGAAGGAGCGAAGACATCCTGGGCGACTATGAGACAGAGATCGCGGACGTGATCCTCACCTGGCCCGACATGGCCGTGCCCGGCTGATCCCGCCCGGCCGCCGCCCTCTGTCTTTTCTGGTCGGGACGGCCCCCGGCGGTGTTCTCCTGCAGACACGTTCTGTTTTATGGATTTCACTGCGCCGCCTATTGCAGGCAATTTTACCTCCATCAAACCGGGTCGGCTAAAATTGCCTGCGCTATGCTCGTGAAATCCGCAAAACCTCCTATCGTCTGCCGGAGAACACCGCCGGGAGCCTGAACAAACGAATCGGAAATCGACAGAAGGCGGCGGCCGTCATACCTTCTCATCCCTCCCGGTCATTGGTCAGCCCAAAACGGTCCAGCACATAGAAGGCCAGACTGAGGATCATCCCCACCACACAGGCCAGCACCATGCCCGTGAGCTGGATCTGCCCGATCTTCACGGAGATCCCCGAAAGTCCCGTCACGAAGATCACCGAGGTCAGGGTCAGATTTCTGGAGCGGCCGTAGTCCACCCGGGAGTCCACCAGGATCCGGAGGCCGGAAGCCCCGATCATCCCGTAGAGCAGGAAGGAGATACCGCCGATGACCGGGCCGGGAATGGTCTGGATCAGCATGGACAGTTTTCCGACAAAGGAGCAGACGATGGAGAGCACCGCCGCCCCGGCAATGACCCGCACGCTGTACACCTTCGTCACCGCCATGACGCCGATATTCTCCCCGTAGGTGGTAGTCGGCACGGAACCGATCAGGCCCGACAGCATGGTGGAGAAGTTGTCCCCGAACAGGGAGCGGTGCAGTCCCGGATCCTTCAGCAAGTCCCTGCCGATGATCTTGCTGGTGACCACCTGGTGGCCGATATGCTCCGAGGCAATGACGAGGATCACCGGAAGGATGATGAGGATCGCCTCCAGGTTAAACTTCGGCGTCTGGAAATTGGGCATCGCAAAGAGGGGGGCCGCCGTCACCTGGGCAAAATCGATGATCCCGCAGCCAAGGGCCGCCGCGTACCCCGCGATCACCGCGATCAGGATGGGGATCACCGACAGAAATCCCCGGAATAAAATATTCCCGAACACGGCCACGCCCAACGTCACCAGAAAGACGATGACGTTCTTAGGATCGATCACCTCATCTAAAAGCCCCGCGTTGGAAGCGGCGTTTCCCGAGAGCTCCAGGCCGATGAGCGCCACCACCGGACCCATGGCCGCCGGAGGCAGGACCACGTCGATCCAGTCGGAGCCGAACTTGTAGACAATCAGGGCCAGCACGCAGCCGAGGGCCCCGACGGCCACGAAACCGCCCAGCGCGTATTCATAGCCCATTTTGCCGATCACGATCCCGGCCGGCGCCAGGAATGCAAAGCTGGAGCCCAGATAGGCCGGAGCCTTCCCCTTGGTGACCAAGATAAAGAGCAGCGTTCCCACCCCGTTCATGAACAGCACGATGGCCGGGCTGATCCCGAACAAAAACGGCACCAGCACCGACGCGCCGAACATGGCGAACATATGCTGGATACTTAACGGGATCAACAGCTTCACAGGAACCTTCTCTTCCACCTGAATGATCTTTCTGCCTTCCATTCCCATACCCTCCCATTTCCTCCCACCGGCATCCGCGGGCGATCCCCGCCGCTTTCTCCCGGTACGGATACTGCCGATGCCGGTTCCCGGCCCGGCCGATCAATTTCCATTTTCAAATTATATCATGCCGGAATATACGGCACAACCTCAAAAACTGTCAGAATATTCTCCCTCACCCGAAAATGCACGTCATGGCCCGCAAAAGCCACCCCGTATTTCCGCTCCTCATCCTCGTGATAGCCCGGCCGCGGATCCTGTCTGAGCACCTCCAGAAGCGTCTCCCGCTTCTCCTCCGGAATGAGCTCCAGAAGCTCCTCCGGAAATTCCACCGAAAGCACATGCTCCCGTCCCTCGCGTGCAAACCCCTCCCGCGCCTCCGGGTGGGCGTCCGTGTAGGCCAGATAGGGCTTGATGTCGTAGATGGGCGTCCGGTTCTTAAGGTCGGCCCCCGAAACCAGCAGTACCGGCCCTTCCTCCCTGGATTCGATCCCCTCAAGCCTTACCGAGGAGAGGCCGATGGCGTTGGGACGGAAGGGCGACCTTGTGGCGAACACTCCCATCCGCATCTTCCCGCCAAGCCTGGGCGGCTTCACCATGGGCGACCAATAGTCCTCCCCCACCCCCTGGAACTGCCAGAGGAGCCAGATGTAGTCGAAGCCCTCCAGCCCCCGCACCGCCTCCGCCGACCGGTACGCCTCCTCGAACACGATCCGGCCCCGCAGGCCTTTCACCAGGCCGCTCTGCCTGGGAATACCGAACTTTTCCTCAAAGTCCGTGTAGATATGCGCAATGACCTTCAGTTTCCGGATCATTTCATGGCTCCCCGGATCCCGGCCATCAGTTCCTCATAGGTCTCAAAGGCCGGAAGTTCCGGATGATCCGCCTTGATCTTGTCCGTGCTCCGGAACAGGAATCCCGATCTTCCCGCCTCTATCATCGCCAGATCGTTATAGCTGTCGCCGATGGCGATCGTCTCGTAGCCGATGGATTGGAACGCCCTCACGGTACTCAGCTTGGAATCTGCGATCCGCATCTTAAAGCCGGTGATCCCGCCGCCCTTTGCCACCTCCAGGCTGTTGCACAAAAGTGTGGGCCATCCCAGCTTTTTCATAAGCGGGGAGGCAAATTCCGTAAAGGTGTCGCTGATGATCACCGCCTGAGTGAAGGAGCGGAGCTCGTCCAGAAACTCCTTTGCCCCCGGAAGCGGATCGATCTTCGCGATGGTATCCTGGATCTCCTTAAGCCCCAGGCCGTGTTCCCTTAAGATCCCCAGCCGCCATCTCATCAGTTTGTCATAATCCGGCTCGTCCCTGGTGGTCCGCTTGAGCTCCGGAATACCGCTGGCCTCGGAAAATGCGATCCAGATCTCCGGCACCAGCACGCCCTCCAAATCCAAACATATCATGTACATTGTCTTTTTCCTCCTGAGTTATATTATCGTTGATCATGAGTGCATTTTAACCGTATGGCAATGGGAAAACCGTTCCCCCCTGAACTTCTATAAATAGGCGGCTCTGGCCCCGCCGATATACTTGAGCCTGGTCCTCGCGCACACCACATGGGCGCCCCCGATGCACTTCACCTTTGTCCGCACCGGGACGGCCACCGCCTGCAGATGCATGCCGATCAGCGTGTCACCGATGTCGATCCCGGCCTGGGCCTTCACCTCCTCCACGGCCACCGCCTGGGGGAGCCCGCGATAAGCCGCCGTGGCAAAGGCGCCCCCGGCCTTCAGCTGGGGCACCACGTTGACCATGGGAAGGCCGCAGCGCTTCGCCGCCTCCCCGGGAAGGATCACGGCCCGGTTTAAATGCTCACAGCACTGGGCCGCCAGATAGATCCCCTTCTCCCGGCATGCCCCATAAAAGGTTTCAAACAGGGCCTCTCCGATCTCCCCGCTGGACCAGGAACCGATCCTGTGGCTGGCCACCTCGCTGGACGAACATCCCACGATCAGGATCTCCCCCTCCGAGAGCTCTGCCGCCTCCCAGAGCTCGTCGAATACCTGCCTGGCCTGGCTTTTGATCTCTTCTATTCTGTCAAATGCTTCTTCTGATACGCCGTTCATACGCTGTTCTCCTTCTATACCGGGACCGGACATCCTCCGTCCCTCCCTGTTTTCCTGCCGCAAAGGGCTGATCCGTCTGCCCTTCCCTCTATTATAAGGGCTGACCCCTTCAAATGTAAAGGGCCGGATCCGGCAAAAGTTTTTTTCAAAACCATTCCCCGCGAGTGCTTCCTCCATGGCACGCTCCGGCCGTGGGTTCACCGGATCCCGTGGGCTTCCAGGAAGGAGAACACGGTCCCGTAATACAGTTCCGGCTCCTTATCCTGCACCTGCACATGGCCCGCGCCCTCCACCATCAGAAGATCCTTCTCTCCTGCCGCCGCCTCATAGAGCTCCCGGCTCATTTCCGGCGGCACAAACACATCCTCCTCCCCGTGGATGAACAGGACCGGAAGGGCGGTCTCTTTTACTGCCTCCAGGGCGGAAGCCTCCCTCAGGCTGTAGCCGCCCCGGAGCTTTAACATGAGGGACGCGCCCGGAAGCAGGGGAAACGCCGGCAGACGGGCCCATTCCCACATCTGCTTGGCAAACATCTGGTAGGCGTCCGTATAGGCGCTGTCCGCTACCACCGCCTTCACCGCCTCCGGGAGCCTTTCCTCCCCGGACATCATCAGCGCGCAGGCCGCCCCCATGGACTGGCCGTGGAGCGCGATCTCCGCCTCCGGATCCCTCTCCAGGATCAGTTCCAGCCAGAGCAGATTGTCCAGCCGGTCCGTCCAGCCCATGCCGATAAAATCGCCCCCGCTCTTTCCGCTGCAGCGCATGTCCGGGACCAGGATCTGGTAGCCCTCCTTTGCATACCGGCAGGCGATGGGGTACATTTCTTCCTTCCATCCGGTATAGCCATGGAGCAGCAGCACCCATTTATGGGTTTTTCCCTCCTCCGGCTGGTAGAAGATCCTTCCCAC
The DNA here is from genome assembly GCA_947066815.1 of uncultured Lachnotalea sp. GTDB lineage: Bacteria > Bacillota > Clostridia > Lachnospirales > Lachnospiraceae > Lientehia. The sequence goes on along the minus strand of CAMSZT010000002.1, from coordinate 13,861 downwards.
CAGCTCATAGCCGTCCTCCGTCGTCACCGTGAGGAGCTCCGAAAGGGCCGTCTCCAGCCATTCCTCCGTCTCGCTCTTGGACTGGGCATGATTTCCCCGGATATCGTCTGTCTGCACAAGGGCCTCCATCCCCTCCTTCGTCACGTCCTCAAAGGCCTGCAGCTTTTTCATCGTTTCGGGGATCAGCGCCACGTTTACCAGAATATTACATGCTGCTATGTATAGGATCAGAAGGACTGCCGCCAAAACGGCAAGCCGACGCCTCCATTTTTTCCGTTTTCCCATCGTATCCGCCCCTTTTGTCCTCGTTACGCCTTCCCCCTCATTGTACCATATATTTTCCATCGAAAAAAGGAGAGAACGTCTGCCATTTCTCTCCTTTTCCCAACCGTTTCCCCGGTTTTACAGCATTGCGAGGATTTCCTCCTTCGGCAGGGCTCCGACAGACTTTGCCGCCGCTTTCCCCTCCCTCATGACCACCAGGGTCGGGATGCTCATGATACCGAACTCGGAAGCCAGCTCCGGCTGCTCGTCCACATTGACCTTCCCCACCCGGATATCCGTCCGCTCCCCGGCGATCTCCTCAAGGACAGGGGCCACCATGCGGCAGGGCCCGCACCAGGCCGCCCAGAAATCCAGCAGCACCGGTTCCCTGCTCTCCAGAACCTCCTGTTTGAAATTGTCCTTCGTAATCGTGATCACTGACATAAAAATCCCTCCTTATCGTTTGATTTCTTTCAGTATCCGCTCTCAGTTCCCTTCCTATTCACCTATAGTCTACTATACTTTTTCCTTTCTGGCAATTTATACTTGAAGATTCTTTTCCCAGGCATTAAAATAGGAAAAAAGGATCCAAGGAGGCATTTCTATGATCAAAAACAGAAAACACGGCCACATCGGGCTGGCCACCAACGACGTGGAGGCTGACGCAAAATGGTATGTTGACGTGCTGGGCTTTGAGGTGATCGGCAAATTCCCCAACGGGGCCGGCAACAATGTCTATTTTCTGAAGAACCGCGACGTCGTCTATGAGATGTATCAGGCAGACCCGCCCCTCTCTCCCGAGACGGCAGGCAAGATCGACCATTACAGCTTTGATTCCGACGATATCGAGGCCGATTACAGATACTGCGTGGAGCAGGGCTATCCCGTCACCACCGACGGCATCGAGGAACTGCCCACCTTCTGGGAAAAAGGCGTCCGTTATTTCAAGATCGCAAGCCCCACCGGAGAACAGCTGGAATTCTGCCAGATCCTGTAGATCCGCGCGGCGGCGGCAGGAATCTTTCCTGCACGGAATTTTGCACTTGCAATTCTATCTGCCATGTATTACAATACACACAGGCAGTACGCTATCTTTAAATTAAGAGAAGGAGGGTTTCTACTATGGCACACGTAATTTCTGACGAATGTGTAGCTTGCGGTACCTGCGCTGACGAATGTCCCGTATCCGCGATCACCGAGGGCGACGGAAAGTATGAGATCAACGCCGATGAGTGCGTAGACTGCGGTTCCTGCGAGGCCGTATGTCCTACCGGCGCTATCTCCGCCGAATGATCGGAACACGTACATAAGAATGGCCGGCGGATCCGCCGGCTGTTTCTTTTTCTGTACACATGGGTCGATTCCGGAGAAAAACTGCATATCAAAAGCCCGTCCATGCCATACTACCTGTAAGAGGGAACACAGAAAAACGGTTCCATGAAAATACAGGAGGACGATCCATGAAAATTCTGTTTTACGACACCAAACCTTACGACAAAGAAACCTTCGAGGAACAGCTTCCCAAATTTCCGGGCATCACCATAGATTTTCTGAAAACGGATATCTCTCCCAGGACGGCGCCCCTGGCGAAGGGCTACGACGCCGTCTGTGCCTTTGTAAGCTCCGATCTGGGAAAAGACACCCTCGACGTACTCCATGGATGCCACGTCCGGCTGCTCCTCATGCGCTGTGCCGGATTCAACAACATCGACCTGGAGACGGCCAAAAACTACGGTATGACTATCCTGCGGGTACCCGGCTATTCTCCGGAGGCGGTCGCCGAGCATGCCATGGCCCTCGCTCTCGCTGTCAACCGGCATCTGCACAAATCCTACATTAAAGTACGTGAAAATAATTTCAGCCTGGTGGGGCTCATGGGCTTCAACCTCCATCAGAAAACTGCCGGCATCATCGGTACCGGAAAGATCGGCGCCGCCACGGCAAAACTCTGCCACGGCTTCGGCATGAAGGTGCTGGCCTATGACATGCACAGACATCCGGACCTGGGCTTTGCCGACTATGTGGACCTGGACCGGCTGCTGGCCTCCAGCGACCTGATCTCCCTCCACTGCCCCCTGACGGATTCCACCTATCATCTGATCAACAGGGACACCATCGAAAAAATGAAGGACGGCGTGATCCTGATCAACACCTCCCGCGGCGGCCTGATCAAAACGGAAGATCTGATCCTCGGGATCCGTGCCCGGAAATTTTTCGGCGTGGGCCTGGATGTCTACGAGGAGGAGACCAAAAATGTCTTTGAGGACCGCTCCGACGAGATCCTGGAGCATTCCGTCACGGCAAGGCTCCTCTCCTTCCCCAACGTGATCATCACCTCCCACCAGGGCTTTTTCACCCAGGAGGCATTGGACGCCATCGCAGATACCACTCTGTCCAACGCGAAGGGATCCGAAACCGGATCGATACCCGCCGGAAATGTCGTAAATCCCTGACCCCTCAGGAATCTTTTCTCCGGCCCCAGGGGAACCGGCTTTTTTTCATGCCGCGGACCGGCACCCTGGTGGCCGCCGCCTCGCTCCTCTGCCGCTGCACCCTCTGGCAGGCCCGTATGGTCTCATCCAGCTTCCGGTAACGCTCCTCCTCCCGTTCCTCCCGGTCCCTCATCAGATAATTCATTTCCTTCACCAGCTTTTCGGAGACGCTGCCACCCACTTCTTTGCTGAGGATCTCCTGATTTCTCCGGAGCGCCTCGGCCAGCACGTCCGTCATGATGTTCTGGAACTGCTGCAGTTTCTCCGGCGAGGCCGCCAGGCTGCTGCTCTCCACCAGCTCCAGGGCCGTCTCCCGTCTCTCTTCCGTACCCTGTCCCGCCGTCTCCAAAACATCCTCCCTCCGGCCGTCCTCTGCCTGTCCGTTTTTCTTCCCTGCCCTTTTCTCCGCGTCCTCCTGTGCCGCTTTGGCCGTCTCCCGGCGTCTGTCTGCGCCCTCCGGCTCCTCCGCAGACGCCCCGGCCGTCTCTGTCTCCGGCCGTCCGCCGGCCTCTGCCTCTTTGGCGCTCCCGGCCTCCACGGCTCCCGTTTCCCTTTTGCTCTCCTCCGGCCCCCCGGCGTCCTTTTCCCGTCCGGACTCCCCGGTCCCTCCGGCAATCCCGGCCTGTCCGATGCCCTCGGCCAGCCTGCCGGTGATCTTTTCCAGTACGGCCTCCGTCATGGGGCCGGACGAGCTGGCAGACAGGCGCCCGGACAGCCGGTCCAGACGTTCTGCCCGCGCAGAGGGATCCTGCTTGTCCCCCTCGGCCGGCTCCGGGCCATGGCTATGTAAGAGGGATCCGTCATCCGCCTTCCCGGCGGGCTGTCCCGTCAGGACCTGGAACCGTTTCTCCGTACCCTTTGCCTCCTCCCCCCCAGCCTCCGCCGCCGGCTCTGCCTGCCGGGTACCGTGCGATCCGACAAAATGCGCCGCCGGCTCGTTTTGCTGGATATTCTGCAATAAAAATCCAGCCTCGTCTGCCTCCGCCGGTCCGTACTCCTCCTTCAGACTGGTCTTGATGGCCTTTAGCTGGTATCCTAGTTCCTTTAATTCCTTTATCCGCCGAAACAGCGCAAGCTGCTTCTCTGTATAGTAACGATGTCCCAACTCGTTCCTGGGTATTTCCAGTTTTAACTCTTCCTCCCAATACCGTAACACATGGGCCTCCACGGCAAGCTCCCGCGAAGCCTCGGAAATTAAATAATGAGTCAACTTTGGGAAAGCTCCTTTCCGATTGCTTTCCGGGCGGACTCCGCCCGGCGATAAGCCCATTATATCAAAACTATGCCGGTTTGCAATGGGTTTACCCCTGTTTCCGGAAGGTTTTTTTCTGCTTTTTCTTCACTCCTGTCGATTTTTTCCGAATACTGTAGCCGAAGCTTCCGACTGCCTCCGTGAGCCCGCAGTAAGCGCCGTGGGAATAGGCCAGAGGCTTCGCCCGCTCAAAACAGAACCGTCCCGTCTCATCCATCAGGCCGTCCTCCACCTGGATGGCCTTCACCAGGGCCAGGAACATGTGGTGGGAACCGAGCTCCAGGACCTCCGTCACCGCACATTCCACGTTCACCGGGCTTTCCAGGACGATGGGCGCCGCCACCTCGGCGGCCCTCCCGGCGGTAAGCCCCGTCTCTTTCCATTTGTCCACGTCCCTGCCGCTCTTCACGCCGCAAAGATCCACGGCCCTCGCCATGGCCTCCGTGGTCAGGTTGATCACAAACTCTCCGGTCTCCCGGATCATCGGATAAGAGTACCGCTCCGGCCGCACCGAAATGTATGCCATGGGCGGATTGGTGCAGACGGTCCCGGTCCCGGCCGCCGTAAACAGGTTCTCCCGGCCCGCTTTGTCCCGGCAGCTCACCAGCACCGCCGGAACCGGATAGACAAAATTGCCCGCCTTCCAGATCTCTTTTCCCATGCCCCGTCCTCCCGCTCTATTTCTCCATATTGACAAATTTGGTATAGTCCGGCAGCCACACCAGGTTCACCGTCCCCGTGGGGCCGTTCCTCTGCTTTGCGATGATGATCTCCGCAATGTTGGGGTTTTCCGTGTCCTTATTGTAGTAGTCGTCCCGGTAGATGAACATGACCACGTCGGCGTCCTGCTCGATGGCACCGGATTCCCGAAGGTCCGAGAGCATGGGCCGTTTGTCGTTGCGGCTCTCCACCGCGCGGGAGAGCTGGGACAGGGCGATGACCGGGGCCCCCACCTCCCTGGCAAGCCCTTTTAAAGAACGGGAGATCTCCGAGATCTCCTGCTGCCGGTTGTCCGAATTCCTCCTGCTGCCGGACATCAGCTGCAGATAATCGATGATGACCAGGTCCAGGCCGAACTCCAGCTTGAATTTCCTGCACTTGGAACGCAGCTCCGACACGGAAATGCCGGGCGTATCGTCGATGATCAGCCTGGAATTTCCGATGACCCCCACGCTCTCCACCAGCTTCTCCCAGTCGGAATCCGACAGGTTTCCGGTCCGAAGGGCCATGGAATCCACCCTGGATTCCATGGAAAACAGACGGTTCACCAGCTGTTCCTTTGACATCTCCAGGCTGAAGATCGCCGTCGTATAGTCCTTCCGGAGAGCCACATACTGGGCAATGTTCAGCACAAAGGCCGTCTTCCCCATGGACGGACGGGCTGCCACCAGCACCAGGTCCGAGGGCTGCAGCCCGGAAAGCTTCTGGTCCAGATCCGTAAACCCGGTGGGGATCCCGGTGATGGCGCTCTTATTCCTCGACGCCTTCTCGATCCGCTCCAGCGTGTCCAGGACGATCTGCCGGATGGGCGTAAAATCGCCGCTGCCCCGGTTTTTGAGGAGCTCAAAGATCTTTTTTTCCGTCTCCTCCAGGATCGTATCCAGGGGCTCCGAGGCCGCATAGCATTCGTCGGCAATCTCCTCTCCGGCCCGGATCAGCCTGCGGAGCATCGCCTTCTCATAGACGATAAGGGCATACTGCCTGGCGTTGGCCGAGATGGAGACCCCTGCGATAAGCTCCCGCAGGAACTCCACGCTGCCGATCTCCGGCGGCGCCTTCTTTTCCCGCAGGCGCTCCTGGAGGGTCACCAGATCCACCGGTTTCCCCTCCGTATACAGCTCCACCATGGCCTCGAAGACCGTGCCGAACCGCCTGTCATAAAAATCATCGGCGTGGATGATCTCCACCGCCGTGACGATGGCGTCCCGGTCCATCAGCATGGCGCCCACAACCGACTGCTCCGCCTCGATGCTGTGTGGCTGTATCCGCCTGATCAGCGCCTCCTCCATGAAGTCCTCCTTACCGCACCCGCTCCGGGGCCGCCTTTCTACCGTCTCTTTTACAGGTAATTGCGAAACGTGGAATTGTCGAGTGGATTCTGACAATTGATCCATCCAAAGCCTGCAGCGCCAACCATTCCAAGGAGCCCATAAGCGCAGAAAACAGTCGGGCAGAGGCCCTCCCGTTTTCCATGGTCTCCTTTCCATGGCGCAGAGGGCTTTTCCTGGATGCAATTGTCAGAATCCTTCCCACATTTTGCGGTTTCGCAATTACCTTGTCTCTTTTACGCCTCCGTCACGTGGACCTTCAGTTTGGCCGTCACCTCCCGGTGGAGCTTCACCTGCACCTCATAGGTCCCGAGGGCCTTGATGGGCTCCGCGATCTGCAGTTTCTTCTTATCCAGCTCCATGCCGTACTGTTCCTTTGCCGCCGCGGCGATCTCCTTGGTGGAGACAGAGCCGAACACCTTCCCGCCCTCGCCGGATTTCACCGCCAGCTCCACGGTGCAGTCCGCAAGCTTCACCGCAAACTCCTTCGCCGCGGCGAGCTGCTCCGCCGCCACCTTGTCCGCGTGGGCCTGCTGGAGCTTCAGGTCGTTCAGGTTCTTTGCGTTGGCTTCCACCCCGAGCTTCTTCGGCAAAATAAAGTTCCTCGCATACCCGTCGTTTACTTTTACGACATCTCCCTTTTTCCCCAGGGACTTTACATCCTCCAATAATACAACTTCCATGTCAGATCTCTCCTCCGTCCAGCATCGTTTTAATGGTCTCTTTCACCCGCGCCTTCGCCTCGTCGACGGTACAGCCCTTAAGCTGTGCGCCGGCCACGCTCATATGGCCGCCCCCGCCCAGCTTCTCCATCATGACCTGCACGTTCACCTCGTCGATGGAACGGGCGCTTAAATATATCTTGTTCTGATATTCCGTGAGGACCACGGACGCCTTGATCCCCACAATGTTCAAAAGCTCGTTGGCCGCCTGGGCGCCGATGATGGTGGGGCTCTCTACCCCCTCCGCCGGGCACACGCTGATGGCGAAAGCATCCTCGAAGATCTCCGCGCGGCGCACCGCCTCCGCCTTGGCCTTGTAATCGGACATGCTGTCCCGGAAGATCTTCCGCACCCTGGTCACATCGGCCCCGTTCCTCCGCAGGAAGGCCGCCGCCTCGAAGGTGCGGACCCCCGTCTTGTTCATAAAATTGTTGGTATCGATCACAATTCCGGAGTACATGGCATCCGCCTCCGCCTGGCGGATCCGGATGTTGTCCCCGATATACTGCAGGATCTCCGCCACCATCTCGCAGGCCGAGGACGCATAGGGCTCCACGTAGGAGAGCACCGCGCCGGAAATGCTGTCGCTGGTCTGTCTATGATGGTCCAGCACCACCACCGTGGGGATCATGCCCAGCAGGGGCGAGCACTCCGTGAGGCTGGGCCGGTTCACGTCCACCACCACCAGAAGGGCACTGTCGTCGGCCAGCTCGATGGCCCGCTCTCCCCGGATGAACATGTCCTCCGGGTAATCCGGATTGTTCTTGAACCGCTCCAGGACCGGGCGGACCGAGGTGGTGATATCGTTCAGAACGATATGTGCCTTCTTATTCAGAGTGGCACAGGCCCGGTAGATCCCGACGCCGGCTCCCAGGGAATCCGCGTCGCCGATCTTGTGTCCCATGATGAAGATCTTCTCCCTGGTCTCCAGAAGCTCCCGGAGGGCATGGGCCTTCACGCGGGCCTTCACGCGGGTATTCTTCTCCTGGGACTGGGACTTTCCGCCGTAATAATTGATGGTCTCCCCGTCCTTCACCACGGCCTGGTCGCCGCCCCGCCCCAGCGCCATGTCGATGGCCGTCCTGGCGTACTCGTAGTTCTGGATATAGCTTCCGCCTCCCATGCCAAGGCCGATGGACAGGGTGACCGCCATATCGTTCCCGATGTTGACCGTCTTCACATCCTCCAGGAGCGAAAACCGGGAGGCTGTCAGGGTCTCCATATACCGTTTTTTGATGGCGAGGAAATACTTATCCTTCTCGGTCTTTCGGACCACACCGCCGATGCTGGCGAAATACTTGTTGATCTTCCGGTCGATCAGAGCCACCAGCAGGGAACGGCGCACCTCCTCGATACTCTCCAGCGCCTCCTCATAATTGTCCAGGTAGATCAGGCCCGCCACCAGCTTCTGATTCTCGATCTCCTGCTGGAACCGGATCTTCTCCGTCTCGTCGAAGAGATAGGCGGCGATCAGTCCCACACGGAAACCGCCCTCCTCCTCCCCCTCGTCCTCCTCGTCGGCAGTCATGTAGATGTTCTTCAGATGCAGCCGGTAAAACCGGTTCTCATAGGCCACATCCCAGACCGCCTCCTCCTCCGAATCGGAAAAGGGGCGGGGCGGAAGCTCCGGAAAAAGATCCGTGATCCGCCTGCGGAGGCTCTTGTCCTTCCGGACGACCATCCCGAAGGCTTTGTTGATCCAGAGTACCCTCCCCTGTTCGTCCAGGAGGGCATAGGGCACATCCAGATCTGACAGGAGCTGCTTCTGGATCTGCGCGTGGTTGACCGCAAATAGAAGGAGCTCCCGCATCACAAGCGGACGCTTCGCGAAATAAAACCAGAAGGCGATCACGAGATAAACGGCCGCCAGGACCGTACAGATCAGTCCCGCCTTCAGTTCAAACACGTAGGCCGCCGCCGTCATGGCCAGCACCAGAATCCCCATATAAAGCGGCCAACCCAAAAATCTCTGCAGCCACCCCTTTAATTTCATATCATTCTTCATATGACTCTCCTCGTACAGGACTACGATACCCGCGCCCGCCGGCACTTTCCTGAATAGTATACCATTAATGGAGATTCTTTACAAGAATATCTGCATCTCTCCCGTTAAGGGGCGCAGCCTGCCATTTCCTCATTGACCCCCGCCTCACAGGAACGCATGGCGAGGATCGTCTTTTCCATCAGTTCCTCCAGCGTCCAGCCCAGCATCTCGGCGCCGTCCCGGATCACATCCCTGGAACAGCCTGCGGCAAAACGCTTGTCTTTAAATTTTTTCTTCAGGCTGGAAACCTCCATATCCGCCACACTCTTCGAAGGGCGCATCCTGGCCGCCGCTCCGATCAGGCCGGTCAGCTCGTCCGCGGCAAAGAGTACCTTCTCCATCTCATGCTCCGGCTTCACATCACTCACCAGGCCGTAGCCATGGCTGCACACCGCGTGGATCAGCTCCTCCTCCGCGCCTCCCTCCAAAAGGAGCTCCGGCGCTTTTTTACAGTGCTCCTCCGGGTACTGTTCAAAGTCAATGTCGTGGAGCAGCCCGGCGATCCCCCAGAATTCTTCCTCGTCCCCGTATCCCAGCTCCCTCGCATAATAACGCATGACCCCCTCCACCGTCAGTCCGTGAAGGATGTGGAACGCCTCCTGATTGTATTTCTTTAAAAGGACAAGGGCCTTTTCCCTCGTCATCTCGGTCTTCATCTGTCTCTCCTCCTGTTATATCGTTCAAAGCCCACAGGGGATCCCCGTGGGCTTTTTCTGTTGCGAAGTATCCAGGGAAACGCGCCGGTGACGCGTTTCATCGGATTTATTCGTCTACCGGGATCTCCTCGGCATCCGCCTCGGCCTCTTCCTCGGAATACTGGATGATCTCATCCTCCAGGAGCGCGTCCGTCTCCGCGTCGTCGTAGGCATCTTCAGCCTCCTCCGGCTCTGTTTCTGTCTCCATATCCAGATCCACGGCGGGATCCTCCTCCCCGAAATCGTCCTCAAACTCCTCCGAGAGGACCAGCTCGTCATCCTCCTTCAGATCCGTGTTCAGGCGCACGGAACGGTAACGTTTCATCCCGGTCCCGGCGGGAATCAGCTGGCCGATCAGCACATTCTCCTTCAGTCCGATCAGCGGATCGACCTTGCCGTTGATGGCCGCCTCCGTCAATACTTTCGTAGTCTCCTGGAAGGAAGCCGCCGACAGGAACGAATTGGTCGCCAGGGAAGCCTTCGTGATCCCCAGCAGGATCTGCTTGCCCTCGGCAGGCTGTTTCCCCTCGGCGGTCAGCGCCTCGTTCATGTCGTCAAAATCCAGCACCTCCATGGAAGTGCCCGGGAGTACATCGCTGTCCCCGCTGCTCTCCACGCGGATCTTCTTGAGCATCTGCCGGACAATGACCTCCACGTGCTTGTCATTGATCTCCACGCCCTGGAGCCGGTATACCCTCTGGACTTCCTGGATCATGTAATCCTGGACGGCGCGGACTCCCTTGATCTTCAGGATATCATGGGGGTTCACACTGCCCTCCGTCAGCTCGTCGCCGATCTCCAGCTCCTGTCCGTCCTGGACCTTGATCCTGGAACCGTAGGGGATCAGGTAGGTCTTGGAATTCCCGGTCTCGTTGTCGGTCACGATGATCTCGCGCTTCTTCTTGGTATCCTTGATGGTGACCACGCCGCCGAACTCCGCGATGATCGCAAGCCCCTTGGGTTTTCTCGCCTCGAAGAGCTCCTCCACACGGGGAAGACCCTGGGTGATATCGTTTCCGGCCACTCCGCCGGTGTGGAAGGTCCGCATGGTAAGCTGCGTGCCGGGCTCCCCGATGGACTGGGCCGCGATGATCCCGACCGCCTCGCCCACCTGCACCGGCCGGCCGGTGGCCATGTTGGCACCATAACATTTGGCGCAGACGCCCAGATGAGATTTACAGGTCAGGATGGTACGGATCTTCACCGAATTCCTGCCCAGCTTCTCCAGGACCTTCACCACCTCCGCCGCAAGCTTCGGCGTACACATCTCGTTTTCTTCTATGATCATTTCTCCCGTATCCGGGTCGACGATCCTCTCGGCGATATACCTTCCGGTCAGCCGCTCCTCCAGGCTCTCGATCACCTCGCGGCCGTCGGAGAAGCCCCGGATCTCCATGTAGGGAACGGCTTTCCCCTCACAGCAGTCCACATCCCGGATGATCAGATCCTGGGAGACGTCCACCAGACGTCTGGTCAGATAGCCGGAATCCGCAGTACGCAGGGCCGTATCCGACAGGCCCTTTCTGGCCCCGTGGGCGGAGATGAAATACTCCAGAACGTCCAGCCCCTCACGGAAATTGGACTTGATGGGCAGCTCGATGGTGCGGCCCGTCGTGTCGGCCATCAGTCCCCGCATGCCGGCAAGCTGCTTGATCTGTTTGTCGGAACCACGGGCGCCGGAATCGGCCATCATGTAGATATTGTTGTATTTATCCAGGCCGGACAGCAGATCGTGGGTCAGGATATCGTCCGTATTCTTCCAGGTCTCGATCACTTCCTTATAGCGCTCTTCCTCCGTGATCAGGCCCCTGCGGAAGTTCTTCGCGATCCGGTCTACGGTAGCTTGGGCGTCGGCGATCAGCTGTTTCTTTGTCTCCGGCACGGTCATGTCGGAGATGGATACGGTCATGGCCGCCCTGGTGGAATATTTATAACCCATGGCCTTGATGGCATCCAGGGTCTCCGCCGTGCGGATGGGGCCGTGGTTGTTGATGACCCGCTCCAGGATCTGCTTTAACCCCTTCTTGCCCACATGGAAATCAATCTCCGGCTTTAACTCATTCTCCGGAACGCTCCTGTCCACAAAACCCAGATCCTGGGGGATGATCTCGTTAAAGAGGAACCGCCCCACCGTGGATTCCACGATCCCGCGCTTCAAGGTCCCGTTGGGAAGCTTTTTCTCCACCCGGACCTTTACGCGGGAATGAAGGGTCACCGCTTTATTTTCATAGGCGAGGATCGCCTCGTTGACATTCTTAAAGGTCATCCCCTCTCCCTCGGAGCCGGGACGCTCCTGGGTCAGGTAATAAATGCCGAGGACCATGTCCTGGGAAGGCACCGCCACAGGGCCGCCGTCGGAGGGCTTTAACAGGTTGTTGGGAGAGAGCAGCATGAAACGGCACTCCGCCTGTGCCTCCACGGAGAGGGGCAGATGGACCGCCATCTGGTCCCCGTCGAAGTCCGCGTTGAAAGCCGTGCACACCAGAGGATGCAGCTTGATGGCCTTTCCTTCCACCAGGATCGGCTCAAAGGCCTGGATCCCCAGTCTGTGAAGGGTAGGGGCCCGGTTTAACATGACCGGATGCTCCTTGATGACCTCCTCCAGCACATCCCACACCTCCGGCTGGAGCCGCTCCACCATCTTCTTGGCGCTCTTGATATTATGGGTCTTTCCGTTTGCCACCAGCTCCTTCATGACAAAGGGCTTGAACAGCTCGATGGCCATCTCCTTGGGCAGGCCGCACTGGTAGATCTTGAGCTCCGGCCCCACCACGATAACGGAACGGCCGGAATAATCCACACGTTTTCCCAGGAGGTTCTGGCGGAACCGGCCCTGTTTGCCCTTTAACATATCGGAAAGGGATTTGAGGGGACGGTTTCCGGGGCCCGTCACGGGACGTCCCCTTCTTCCGTTGTCGATCAGGGCGTCCACTGCCTCCTGGAGCATGCGCTTCTCATTGCGGACGATGATATCCGGCGCGCCAAGCTCCAGAAGCCTGGCCAGACGGTTGTTCCGGTTGATGATCCTCCGGTACAGGTCGTTTAAGTCGGAGGTGGCAAAGCGTCCGCCGTCCAGCTGGACCATGGGTCTGAGATCCGGCGGGATCACGGGGATCACGTCCATGACCATCCATTCCGGCTTGTTTCCCGATGCCCGGAAGGCCTCGACCACCTCCAGGCGCTTGATGATCCTGGCCCGCTTCTGACCGCTGGATTCCTTGAGTCCTTTCCGCAGCTCCGCGGAATCCTTTTCCAGGTCGATGGCCTTAAGGAGCTCCTGGATCGCTTCGGCTCCCATGCCGGCCCGGAAGGCGCTGCCCCATCTGTCGTAAGCCTCCCGGAATTCCTTTTCAGACAGCACCTGCTTATACTGCAGGTCGGTATCGCCCTTGTCAAGAACGATATAGGATGCAAAATACAGTACCTTTTCCAGGGTCCTCGGCGACAGGTCCAGGATCAGTCCCATCCGGCTGGGGATCCCCTTAAAATACCAGATGTGGGATACGGGAGCCGCCAGGGCGATATGGCCCATCCGCTCTCTGCGCACACTGGATTTGGTGACCTCCACGCCGCATCGGTCGCAGATGACACCCTTGTATCTGATCTTTTTATATTTTCCGCAGTGACACTCCCAGTCTTTGCTGGGCCCGAAAATACGCTCGCAGAACAGTCCGTCCTTCTCCGGCTTCAATGTCCTGTAATTGATGGTTTCAGGCTTCTTCACCTCACCCTTTGACCACTCCAGGATCTTTTCCGGAGATGCCAGGCCGATCTTGATCGCGTCAAACGAAAGCGGCTGATAGGTTTCATTCGTTGTTTCAGGCATGAGTGATTCTCCCTTCTATCAATATCCATGTGCCAGGTTCTGCTCTATTCGTCGAACTCATCTCCAAAGTCTTCGTCCGGCTCCTCCGGATAATCGTCGTCCGGCTCCGTCTCTTCCACGTCGACCAGCTCGCCGTCCTCAAACTCCTGCTTCTGGTAACCCATGGAACCGTAGGATTCCTCATAGTCATTGAATACCCGGTCGCTGTTGAGCAACGCATTGATATCCGTATTCCCGTAGTCGGTGCTCTCCGTGATCTCCACTTCCGTGTTGTCGTCCCGCAGGAGACGCACGTCAAGTCCCAGGGACTGCAGCTCCTTTAAAAGCACCTTGAAGGATTCCGGAACGCTGGGCTCAGGGATGTTCTCACCCTTGATGATGGCCTCATAGGTCTTCACACGGCCCACCACATCATCGGACTTCACCGTCAGGATCTCCTGCAGGGTATAAGCCGCGCCGTAAGCCTCCAGGGCCCACACCTCCATCTCGCCGAACCGCTGGCCGCCGAACTGGGCCTT
>CAMSZT010000001.1 GCA_947066815.1 uncultured Lachnotalea sp. | reverse complement strand
GGGAGTACGAGCCGGTCCTTTGTGCAGAAATAAAACGGTATCCGCCATAAACTTTTGAGAAAGGAAAAGGCCGCCATTTGTAACAGCTTTCGCTGTCCGGATGGCGGCCTGCTGTCCTCATCACGCTTTATCCGCAGGGGTAACCGGTTTTGTCCGTGCGGTATATGTCCAAAAATGACAATAAAGTTTCCATTTGTGCAACCCCCATTGAAGCCTATATTATATTTTGCCATAATCGAAGAGATTACAAAATCTGTCAGATCTCATACCAGATATGCTGCAATGGAGAAAAAAGGGTTATGGATAAGATATACTTTGAAGGGGAGAAAACGGAGCTTTGCCATCTGCGCCATGATCTGGCGAACCATTTTGTGACGGCCGCACTGCTGAAGATGGAGGGGAAGGATTATCTGCAGAGGATCTATGCCAAGGCATTTTCGGGAAAAGAGGATCACGGCAGCGGGGAGGAGCAGCTGAGACGGCAGCTTCGGAAGCTGATCGACGAGTGGGAGAGCCTGGGACAGGATCGGCGGCACAGGCTGCAGGAGCGGATCCTCAGAAGCTGCGAGGGTCCTTTCAGGACGACGGGGAGCAGATGCCTGGACGTCCTTCTCATGGCAAAGCAGAAGGTCTGCGCGGGAAAAGAGATCCGGACGAGGATCCAGGTGCGGATCCCGGAGACGATCGGCTTTGAGCAGGACGAGCTGGTGAGCCTGTTTGGAAACCTTCTGGACAATGCGATCCGGGCATGCGGGGAAAACGGATGGATCTGTCTGCTCACCGGTTTTCGGACCGGCTTCTGGCAGATCCGGATGAAGAACAGCTGTGACGGGGAGCGGGGGTACAAAAAAGAGAAAAGGGGCGGGTATGGTCTCAAGATCATAGAAAAGACCGCCCAAAAATATGGTGGGGATTTTCTGATGGAACGCAGGGAAAAGAGCATGGTATCCGTGCTGATGTTCCCGGCGTGGGAGTCAGAAAAGGAGTGGGTAGAAAAGCATGAGGATCGGGATATGCGACGACGATAAGCTGGTGGCCGGGGCTCTGGCTGAGGAGCTTCGGGATCTGTACGCCTTTGACATTGCGATCGTGGCCTTTGATACGGCGTTTTCGCTGTTGACTTACATAGAGGATGAGAAAAATGAACCCTTGGATATCCTGTTCCTGGATATCCGCCTGAGAGAACAGAACGGAGTCCGGGTGGCCATGGAGATCCAGGAATTCTGGCCGGAGATCCAGATCATCTTCAGCAGCGGGTATCCGGAATACGCACAGGATATCTTTCAGATCGAACCGGTCTATTTTCTTTTGAAGCCTTTTGACAGGGAGAGCATGAAGCGGGCCGTGGACCGGGCCGTGAGGCGGATGGAGGAAGCCGGCCATGAGATCGTCCGGATCTGTACCCAGGGGGAGATGGTCGCCCTGCGGCTCCGGGACGTGGATTATATCGAGAGCAACCGGCATCAGCTGAAGATATGGTGCGGGGAACGCTGCCATGAGCTGTATGGGACCCTGACGTCCTTTGCGGAAAAGCTGCCGGACAGTTTCCTGCGCTGCCACCAGAGCTATCTGGTGAACATCCACAAGATCCGCCGGATGAATGCAGATACGATCGAACTGTTTAACGGCCGTCTGCTCCCGGTGAGCCGGTCCAGATACCGGCAGACCAGAGAGGCGCTCTTGCGGTACACGGCCAACAGCATTTAGAACAGAGGGAAACACAATGTTGATCATACGTTGCAGAAAAGGACATTTTTATGACGGAGAGACTTACGAAGATTGTCCCCATTGCCGGAGGCCGGCCCGTCTGTCCGGGGAGGACGGGGGAGAGCGGGAAGACGGGGAAACGGTTTCCGAGATAAAAGTCTTGCCGGGAGGGGAAGTAACGGTCGGGAGCTTCCGCGCCGACCGGGAGCGAAAATTTGTGGCCGGCTGGCTGGTCTGTACGGAGGGACCGGAAAAAGGCCGGGCTTATCCCCTCTATCAGGGCCGCAACCGGATAGGGAGAAGCTATAGGATGGAGGTGTGCATCAGCGAGGACGGGAAGGTCGGCCGGGATACCCACTGTACCGTGATCTATAACGAGAAAAAAAATCAGTTTTATATCCTGGAGGGGCGTGGGACGGCCACCTGTCGGAATGGGGAACCGCTGGGCGGGCAGGAGATCCTGACCGACGGCGACGTCCTGGAGCTTGGGAACAGCCGTCTGGAATTTCTTGCCTACTGCAAGGAAGACCGGCGGTGGAAATAAAAGGAAAAAGACAAGGAGGAATAGGATGAAACGAAGATTTTTGGGGATCCTTCTGACCGCGGCGCTGCTGTGCCAACTGCTCGGAGGCATGGCGCTTGCGGCGGGAGAGGACACCGGCGGACCGGCGGCAGCAGACGGAGAAAGTACGGAAGACAGAGGAGACAGGGCAGACAGAGGAGGTGCGGCAGACGGAGAAAATGCGGCAGATGAAGGCGGACCGGCGGCGGATACCGGCGTCACGCCGGCCCAGGACACGGTCCATGTGAAGTACAAGGTGTTTTTCGGAATAACGGCCAGTCCCGATCCCATGTATACCGGCTGGATGGACTGGAAGCAGGACGGAGCCGCAGCCGAGGCGGGGAGTGAAAACGAGCGGCTGGAAGCCGTCAACATCTGCCTGGAGGGGGCTGCGGTCACCGGGAGCATCGAGTACCAGAGCTCTGTGCAGGGCTATGGCTGGCAGCCCTGGTGTAAAGATGGAGCAATGGCGGGAACCGCAGGTCAGGCCAGGCGGCTGGAAGCTGTCCGGATCCGTCTGACAGAAGAGATGGAGACTCAGTACGATGTCTATTACCGCGTCAACGTGCGGGGGTATGGCTGGCTCGGCTGGGCGAAGAACGGGGAGGATGCGGGAAGCGAAGGGAAAGAAGTGAAGGGCATCCAGATCCAGCTTATGGCGAAGGGGGCCGCGGCTCCCGAGGGTACGGGGAAGCAGCCCTTTGTGACGGTAAACTATACCCTGACCGGCAGTAAAATGGTGATCGACGAGACAGGGATCGTGGATTTTGGGAAGATCCCGGAGGCGGACAGGAGCCGGGTGACGGAGCTGGTCATCGGGGAGGGCGTGAGGTACCTGTCCTATTTCGACCCGGAAAATATGGGTACCTCCACGGCGGACCCGGCGCAGGTGAAGCCGTCCTTTGAGAACCTGACGGCGCTTACGGTCCCGACCACCTATCTGGCGGCGGTTTTTACAGAGACCGTTGAGGGGGAGTACGATGAGAAGGAATTCCGCTTTCCTGTCAAGGAGTCCGCGGCGAGATTTCCTTTTGCGAACTGCAGCAAATTAACGACGGTGACGCTGCCGGAAGGGTTAAAAAGCATCGAGGGCCTGTTCTATGGCTGTAAAGGGCTGACGCAGATCCGTCTGCCGGAGAGCCTGGAGAGCATCGGGAACTGTGCCTTTGAGGAAAGCGGGCTGACGGAGCTTACGGTGCCGGGAAAAGTCAGGCGGATCGGCTATAGTGCTCTGGCCGAAACGCCGGTTGTCCGGGTCACGCTGCCGAAGGGGGTGGAGGTCATCGACGAGGGGGCCTTTACCGCATGTACGGCCCTGGAAGCGCTTGTCCTTCCCGATAGTGTCAAGGAGATCGGAACGGGTGCATTTTCCGACTGCACGGCGCTAAAGACGGTGCGGTTTCCCGCAGGGATCGACATCGGCAACGGATCCTTCCGCGGGTGTGAAAGCCTGACCGAGCTTGCGGTCCCGGAGCGGGCGACCGTCCGGTGGCTGGCCTTCGCAGAGTGCGCCGGCCTGGAGAGGGTTTCTATCCATGACACCGTGATACTGGAGGGGGAGCAGACCTTTGGCGAGTGCGTAAAACTGAAGGAGATCGATCTGCCGAAGACAGGGATCGACAACATCCTGTGTGTCACTTTTGGGGACTGCCTGAGCCTGGAGGAGATCCGGATCCCGGGCACGGTCAGAGAGCTCGACGGTACCTTCTACAACTGCCGCGGCCTGAAAAAGGTGCTTTTGGAGGAGGGCCTGGAGAGCATCGGCTACTGCACCTTCTACAACTGCACCGGCCTGGAGCGGCTGGACATCCCGGCCAGCGTGGCGGCCATAGACAAAGCCGCCTTTGAGGGCTGCGACCTGACAAAGCTGGTCCTCGGTGTCCATAAAGATTCCTATGCAGAGAAATATTGTGCGGAGAACAAGATCCGCTATGAGCTTCTGACAGACGCCGCGGTCAGCGCACCGGAGGTCGACGCGGGAGCAGTGACCGACGCGGGAGCAAAGCAGGCGGCGGGGAGCGTGGCCCTGAAAGGCTTTGATGAATGGCTTCAGGAGCGGTTCGGGGCGATCCTCGGCAATGACAGGGGAAACGCGGTCGAGCAGGCAAAAAAAGAACTGCACGCGGCAGAGGAGGAGATCCGCGTGTATGTGCAGGGCTACCTGGATATCGCGCTGAAGGATTACAGAGGATCCGGGGCGGACAAGTCCCTCTCCATGGACATCACGCCGAAGGTCCGGGTGGTGGCCTCCACGGCGGAGGACGCCGGCGGCATCATTCTGAGCGGAAGCGGCCGGAATGCGGTCCAGTACGGGGCGGCAAAAAAGGCGGACGTGAAGGAGACCGAGGTCCGCGTGACCCTTCCCCGGGGTTTTATCACGGAGGATGGCACGACGGTGTATGTGAAGCACCGGGCGGCGGACGGCACCTATTATTATAGAAGTAAAGCAAACAGGGACGGTCTTTTGACCTTCGTGACGAGGCACGGCTTCAGCCCCTTTACGATCTCCCTGAATGCGGATGCGGCGGCCCTCGTGGGGGAAACAGGCTATGATACCCTGCAGGAGGCCGTGGACGCGGTGGAGAACGGAGGGACCGTGATCGTCCTCAGGGACGGCCTGACGGCGAAGGTGAGCGGGGAGAAAACCTTCTCGCTGGATGCGGACGGCCACACCGGCATCTTGCTGACGGCGGCGGAGGGGTATACCCTGAAGGAGAACGGAAACGGCTCCTACACCGTATCGGAGGCCGGCATGACGGCGAAGCTTCAGTATCAGTCCCACATCCAGTCCCTGGGCTGGGAAAAGGACTGGACGGAAAACGGCGGCGTCAGCGGCACCATGCACCAGTCGAAGCGGTTGGAGGCCCTCCGTATGAAGATCGAGGATCCCGGGGTCTCCGGAAACATCCGGTACCGGACCCATATCCAGTCCCTTGGCTGGGAAGAGGGGTGGAAGCAGGACGATGAGGTCAGTGGGACCACCGGAAAGAAGAAGCGGCTGGAGGCCATTCAGATCCAACTGACGGACGGGCTGGCGGAAAAGTATGACGTGTATTACCGGGCCTACGTCCAGAGCTACGGATGGCTGGGCTGGGCGAAGAACGGACAGAGTGCGGGGAGCGAGGGCCTCGCGAAGCGGATGGAGGCTATCGAGGTGCGGCTGGTGAAAAAGGGAAGCGCGGCTCCCGGAAACAGCCGGAATGCTTTTGTGAAAAAGGGGCAGACCACCGGGATCAACTACCGCACCCATGTCCAGAGCTACGACTGGATGGACTGGGCGAGCAACGGGCAGAGAGCCGGAACAGAGGGAAAGGCCAAACGTCTGGAGGCCCTGGAGCTTCGGCTTGCAGACCCGGGAGTTTCCGGCGGCGTCCGCTACCGCTCTCATGTCCAGTCCTTTGGCTGGGAGAAGGATTGGAAGCAGGACGGCGCCCTCAGCGGGACCACCGGGAAATCCAAGCGGCTGGAAGCGGTCCGGATCGAGCTGACCGGGGAGGCCGCGGAGCGGTACGACATCTACTACCGGGTCCATGTCCAGAGCTACGGATGGCTTGACTGGGCGAAAAACGGGGAGAGCGCCGGCAGCGAGGGCTTCGCGAAGCGCCTGGAGGCCGTTGAGGTCCGCCTGGTGGAAAAAGGCGGCGCGGCTCCCGGAAAGACAGACAGGAGTTTCATAAAAAAGTAGTTTCATAAAGAAGCAAGGTCGAAACAGCGGGCATGTGAAGGCATCCGAACACCGGGAGGCGGGCGGATGCCTTCGCCATCGTATAGAAAAGCTTTTCCGCCTGTGCGGTTGAAAGAGTGGATTCTGTCTCTGGCAGGGAACAGCCGCTTGTAGCAGACGATAGGCAGATTTTGCGGATCTCTGATTTTTAAGCAGAAACAGATAGACAAAAAACGACAGGATGCGATAGAATAGAAGAGATGCGAAACTTGACGATTTCAGTGATCTGTTAGGCGATTGCGAAACTCAAAAGCTTGTCGAATATTCTCGCAATTTTATGTTTCGCAATTATCTGAGTGATCTGTGATAGTGAGGTGAGGATAAGATGGCGGATTTTGAGACCGTGATCCTTCGCTTTCGGGATCTGGTCACGGCAGAAAACGAGACGATCGAAAAGCATGCAGCCGTTATAAAGAAATATGGGTATGTATGGTGGGCCTGGTGGAAAAAAGGGAATGAAAAGACACCGGTGGATGAATTTGCCTCGCTGAGAGTGAAAGCGGAATCGAAGCCTCTCAAGATCTTTCTGGTCGATTCCGGACAGGATCTCGTGTATGAGGCAGTCTGTGAAGACATTAAAATAAAGACCGAAGAAAAGATCCCGTCGCCGGAAAAAGAAAAAACGCCGGAGTATTATTGCGATCAGGAATATTACGCCTGGTTTAAGTTTACGAAGATCGGATCTGGCAGTGAGGCGGATCTGACCGGATTTTCCTATGTGGACTGTAGATCCCTGTTTTGTGATGAAAACGTCGATTACGGCAGATTTGACAACAAAAAAATATACTCTGTCCGCGAGCTGATCCAGCAGGACCGTACCGTGTGGTTTATCCGCAGGGCCAGGGTTTCCGACCGCAGCAATGAGATCATACTTTTAAGTTCCGATTTTATCCAGCCGGCTCATTTCAGCGCGCGATACTGCCAGCCGTCCGGCGATACGCTCCTCTGGCTGTCCGATCTGCATCTTGCGGATCCTGTGTTTGAGATGGAACGGGGGAAGATCCGCGAGACATTGGCACAGCATATCGTGAAAAGCATCGACGGGCGCAAAATTGCGGGCCTTTTGATCTCCGGGGATATCACGTCCCGGGCGGAAAAGGCCGGGTTTCAAAATGCAAAGCGGCTGCTCAAGGACCTGAATTCCGAGATCCCCGGCTTAAATTCCGAGAATATTTTGATCTGTCCGGGGAATCATGATTTTGCGTGGGAGGCGAAAGACCTGCCCCGTGGTGCGGAACCGGCATTCATTTCTGACAGACTAAAAAATGCAGCCGGTTTTTCTGATTTTTACCAGTCGGTCTACAAGACAGATCCAAACCGGTTTTTTGCGGGCGGCAGGAAATTATTACTTTCGTCTGGACACCTTCTTGAGATCGCGGCTCTGAACAGCCTGATGCTCCAGCAATATCCCAATTTTGAGGGCCACTGGTATCTGTCCCAGGAACAATTGGATTTTGTTGCGGAGGAGATGGGGTGGAACCGCACCGGATGCCAAAACTCGATCCGTATCGCGATGATGCACCATCATTATCTGCCTGTCTGCTATACGGAAGTGATCGATGTGACCCGGGCCAGCAGTGCGGTATACGATGCGGACCGTCTGATGAACTGGCTGGTAAAGTACGATGTCCGATTGCTGCTCCACGGGCATAAACACAGATCGTTTCTGGCCAGGGTCAGCTATCCGGCGTCGTCTGAACAGACGGTCACCCTGCAGGACATGCGGCCTGTCACGGTCCTGGGAATGGGAGGGACCGGAGCCGCGGCTGCAGAAAACAAATTTGCGGCGATCCGTTTTGAGGGCCGGGAAGCGGTCGTTGAATTTTACCGGATCCACAGTGACGGATCGGCGGCGGATACCGTCTGCCGGACGGTAAGAGTCCTCTGCGGATAGGCGGCGGGCGCGGGCTTTCCTCTGGCCGGGGACGGAGGATCCAAGAAATTATTACAAAATAATTGACACAGTATTATAGAGTTGGTATAATTTATGTCATGCGGTGGTTTTTCTGCCCTCCGCAAAATGTGACAAAATTATTACAAAATGACAAGAAAACCAGATGGTCCGGGGCTGTTTTGGAAAGATGTGGATGGATTTTCCGTCTAAAAACGGTTGACAGCAGTCCGTTAAGGGGCTATAATGGTTACAGACGTAACAAATTCGTAACAAATGGCGGAAGTACTGGAGGTTGTATTTGTGAATAGAAACAGGATCTTAGTCACAGTAGGTTGTGTATGTGCATCTGTAATGATAGCGGGAGCGGCTCCCGCAAAGGCGGCAAACAAGGTTGAGATCGATTCTGCGGTGGCAGGTCTTTCTGTGGCGATGAACAATTTCTACGCCGGGACCGAGAACCCGGAGGATGAGTTAAAGGATTATCTGCAGAGCGCTCCGGCTCCGGCCCCCGCGCAGGCGGAACCCGAGCAGCAGGCGGCAGAACCGGAAAGGGAGCCTTCTCCTTATGAAAATATCGCGGTGTCCCAGGTCGGCGACGACGAGGGATATGTAAACATCCGGACGGATGCGAACACTGACGCAGAGGTGGTAGGAAAGATTTATAATAACTGTGCGGCGACCATCGAGGATACGATCACCACGGAGGACGGAGACTGGTACAAGATCAAATCCGGTTCTGTAGAGGGATACATGAAGGCCGATTATTTTGTGACCGGCGACGAGGCGGAGCAGGTTGCCATGGAGATCGGCAAGAGCTACGCGGAGGTATCCGAGGGCGGCCTGAGGCTGAGAGAGGAGCCTACCACCGAGAGCGGCGTGATTGATACCCTGTGGCAGGGAGATATCTACACCGTGACGGAGCAGCAGGACGATTTTGTGAAGCTCTCCCTTGGGCAGGACGACGACGGAAACGACGTGGCAGGCTATGTCGCCAAGGAGTACGTGAATACATATGTAAAGTTTGACGAGGCCATTTCTCTTGAGGAAGAGAAGGCCATGGAGGAAGAGAAGGAAAGACTGGAGCAGGAGGCCAGAGAGGCGGAAGAAGAACTCGAGAGGGCCAGAGAGCAGGAGCGGGAGAACCGCAGGGAAGAGTCCTCCGGAAATGAAGATTCCGGAAGGCAGGAGACGGCGGCGCCTGAGACCCAGGCCCCTGAAACCCAGGCCCCGGCTCCGGAGCCCGAACCCCAGGCACCTTCTTCGGAAGTGTCCAATGCTACCAGGGATGCGGTTGTGGCTTACGCGAAGCAGTTCGTGGGATGCCCTTATGTATACGGCGGCAACAGCTTGTCCGGCGGCACGGACTGCTCCGGTTTCACGAGAGGCGTGTATGCGAATTTCGGGATCAGCCTTCCGAGGACGTCCGGTTCTCAGGCAGGTGTGGGCAGACGGATCTCGGTCGGTGAACTGCAGCCCGGAGACCTGATCTTCTACGCAAACGGTTCCAGGATCTATCACGTGGCCATGTATATCGGCGGCGGCCAGATCATCCATGCGATCGACGAGTCTCAGGGAATCGGCATCACTGGCCTGAATACAGGGAGGGTGTATACGGCGGTATCCCTTTTCTAAAAAGATCAATAGGCAGTATGAGCGGTACGGCGGACAGGCCGTACCGCTTTTCATCGTATAAGATCGTCTGCCGGACTTCGATTTTGCGGCGGGGTTGACAAGCTTTCCTGTGCCTGCTATAATAAATCACAGGATTGTAACAAAATTGTAATAAATGACGGGAATGTAAAGCAGCGATTTGGAGGAAATTATGAGAAGAACAAGGAAACTGGTTGCAGCGGGGTGTATCTGTGCAGCGATGGCAGTGAGTATGACAGCTTATGCCATGCCCGGAGCGACAAGCCTGGTGACGGTGGCGCCCAGGACGGTGCCGTCGGCCTCTTCCGATCATACAACAGAACAGACACAGGGGGAAACGGCTGCGGCGCCGGAAACTCAGGCGGCGCAGGAACCGGAAACCACGGGAGCGGCGCAGGCGCCGGAGACCGGGGCTTTGGATCAGGAAACGGCGGGAAGAGCGGAGGACAAGGTGGCGGTGGGAGCGGCATCCCTGACGGCGGCCTCCAACGTATCCGTTACGGCTTCCGGCCCGGAGGGGATGATCAGCCAAGCTGCGGTGCAGATGGCGGCGGCATCTCCCACGGAAGCGCCCTCTCCTTATAAAGATGTGGCGGTCTCCCAGGTGAACGGCGATGACGATTATGTGAATATCCGTGACGAGGCCAGCACGGAGGGAGAGATTTTAGGAAAGATCTACAACAACTGTGCGGCCACCATTGAGGAGACGGTGGAGAAGGAGGACGGGACCTGGTACAAGATCCATTCCGGTTCTGTGGACGGATACATCAAGGCGGAATATTTTGTTACCGGTGACGAGGCCGAGGCGCTTGCGCTGAAGATCGGCAAGATGTTCGGGTATGTGGAGGAGGGAGGTCTCAGGGTGCGCACCGAGCCCACCACGGAGAGCGACATCATCACGACCCTCTGGGCGGGAGAAAAATACACGGTAGTGGAGCAGGCGGACGGGTTTGTGAAACTGTCCCTGGGCGACGACGATGACGGAAACCCGGTCACCGGATATGTGGCGGAGCAGTACGTTCAGGTCTATGTGAAATTTGACAAGGCCATCTCCCGGGAAGAAGAGCAGGAGATGATCGAGGAGGCCAAGAGGCGTGCGGAGGAAGCCGAGGCGGCGAAGAAGAGCTCCAGAAGGGATGCGGTGGTAGCCTATGCGAAGCAGTTTATCGGCAACCCTTACGTGTGGGGCGGCGGCAGCCTGACCCGCGGCACGGACTGTTCCGGATTCACGAGAGGCGTTCTGGGGCATTTCGGATACGGACTTTCGAGAACCTCCGGCGCTCAGGCCGGAGACGGACGGCAGGTGCCCCTTAACAGTGTGGAGCCGGGCGATCTGATCTTTTATGCCAGCGGCGGAAGGATCTATCATGTAGCTCTTTATATCGGCGGCGGGAGAGTCATCCATGCCATCGATGAAGCCCACGGGATTGGGATCTCGTCCATGTACTGGACGACCCCTTACTGCGCGGTGGACGTGATAGGATAAAAATAGGAAGACACAAAACGGACTGCCCTGCGGCAGTCCGTTTCGTGCGTGGAGAGTTTGCGGAAAATTTCAATGTGTTCGGAGGAATTCCATAAAGGCTCTGGCCAGAGCCGACAGGCCGGCATTTTTATTTTGGATCACACAGATCGTGGAGGTAAATACTTCGTGTTCCACAGGCCGCCAGACGGTGTCTTTATGGCGGAGCAGGGGGATGGCCGACTCCGGCAGGATCCCGACCCCGATCCCGGCATCAGAGAGAAAGGCGGTGGTCCTGGCGTCGTCATTTTTGCAAAAGGGTTCAAAGGGAAGGTTCTCCCTGTGGAAGGCAGCCGTCAGGACCGCTTCCCAGCGCCGGTAGAGGATCAGGGGCATGCGGGAAAGATCGGCCAGAGAGACGGTTTCAGGAGGAGGATCTCCGGAGACCGCTTTCGCGGCGCAGCCGGGGGAAGCCTGCGATTGGGGCGGGAAATAGCAGCTGTGTCCGGCGGCGACGAGGGCTTCTTTTTTCAAGGGAAAAGACAGAAAGTCTCCGGTGGGGAAGGGAGTGCGCACGATGGCCAGCTCGATGAGGCCGTCCCGCAGCCGTTCCAGAAGCTGGTAGGTGTCCGCCTCGAAAAGCTCAAAGCGGATATCGGGGTGCAGCAGATGGAACTCTTCGAACCACCGGCAGAACAGCGTACTGCTCACCGAGGAGACGACACCCAGCCGCAGGGTGCCCCGGCCGCCCCGCCGGTACTCCCGAAGCTCCTCCTGCAAAAGAGTGGACATGTGGAGCAGGGTGGAGGCCCTTTCATACATCATTTTTCCGGCGTCCGTCAGGCGGACGGAGCGGGGACCCCGCTCGAAAAGCCGGCAGCCGGCTTCGTCCTCCAGGAGCCTTAGCTGGGTGCTCAAGGGCGGCTGGGTCATGTGGAGTTTTCTGGCCGCCGCCGAGATGGTGCCTTCGCTGACGACGGTGACGAAGTAGGTGAGCTGTTTCAAATCCATAAAATAATATCCTTTCGGTGAGTGACGCTCCAGGCTCTGTTCCTCCGGCAGACACGTCGGTTTTGCCGATTTTGCTCCGCCGCCTATTGCAGGCAATTTCACCTCCATCAAACCGGGTCGGCTGAAATTGTCTGCGCTATGCTCGCAAAATCAGCAAAACCTTCCTATCGTCTGCCGGAGGAGCAGAGCCTGGAGCTGGCATCTGGTAATCCTTTCGTGCCGCCGGCGGTGGAGCGGGAACCATATGAAAACAATATGGGAACTATATTGATATAATATTTTTCATATACTTGTGTTTATGGTAGTATAAAAAACGGAAAAATGCAACACAAATATTATTCTGAGGTGAAGGCATGAGACGACTTCTTATTTATCTGAAGGATTATCGGAAGGAAAGTGTCCTGGGGCCGCTGTTCAAGCTTCTGGAGGCTTCCTTTGAACTCCTGGTGCCCCTGGTGATGGCGGCGGTCATCGACAGGGGGATCGCAAACCGGGATGCGGGGTACGTGATCCGCATGTGCCTGGTGATGGTGGCGCTGGGGCTCGTCGGGCTGGTTTGTTCCGTGACGGCCCAGTATTTTGCAGCCAGGGCGGCGGTGGGGTTTGCCACGGGCGTGCGGGGGGCTTTGTTTTCCCATATCCAAAAGCTGTCCTATACGGAGATCGACACCCTGGGGACTTCGACCATGATCACCAGGATGACCAGCGACGTGAACCAGGCCCAGTCCGGCGTCAACATGACGCTGCGGCTGTTCCTCCGGTCGCCCTTTATCGTGTTCGGCGCCATGTGCATGGCCTTTACCATCAACGTGCGGGCGGCCATGATCTTCGTGGTGACGATCCCCGCCCTGTCGGTGGTGGTGTTCGGGATCATGATGATCACCATGCCCCTCTATAAAAGGGTACAGGCGGGGCTTGACAAGGTCCTCGGGATCACCAGGGAGAACCTGACCGGCGTCCGGGTCCTGCGGGCTTTTAATAAGGAAGCGGAGGAGCGGGAGCGGTTTTCGGAGCGGAACGAGGGCCTGACAGACATGCAGGTGTCCGCCGGACGGATCTCGGCCCTCATGAACCCGCTCACTTACGTGATTATCAACGGGGCCGTGGTGGTGCTCATCTGGACGGGGGCCCTTCAGGTGGACGGCGGCATCATCAGCCAGGGGCAGGTGGTGGCCCTGGTCAACTACATGTCCCAGATCCTGGTGGAGCTTATCAAGCTGGCGAACCTGATCGTGACCATCACCAAGGCCCTGGCCTGCGCCGGGCGGATCGCTTCGGTGCTGGAGACGGAGTCCAGCATGACGGCGCCCAAGGTGTGGGAGCGGGAAGCGCCGGGGAAGGTGGGATGCGTGGAGTTTTCCGACGCCTGCCTTCATTATAAGAATGCGGGAGCAGAGTCTCTGAGCCATGTGAGTTTTAAGGCCGGGCGGGGCGAGACCGTCGGGGTCATCGGCGGTACCGGTTCCGGGAAGTCTTCCCTGGTCAACCTGATCCCCCGGTTTTATGACGTGAGCGGCGGGGAGGTGCTGGTGGACGGAATTAACGTGAAGGAATATCCGACGGGGAAGCTGCGGGAAAAGATCGGCGTGGTGCCTCAGAAGTCGGTGCTGTTCAAGGGGACCATCCGGGATAATCTGCAGTGGGGCAAGGCGGACGCCACGGAGGAGGAGCTCTGGGAGGCGCTGGAGCTTTCCCAGGCAAAGGAATTCGTGGAGAAAAAGGAGCAGGGACTGGACACGCCCATCGCCCAGGGGGGGAAGAACCTTTCCGGCGGACAGAGACAGAGGCTTGCCATCGCCAGGGCGCTGGTGAAGAAGCCGGAGATCCTGATCCTGGACGACAGCGCGTCGGCTCTGGATTTTGCCACGGACGCAAGCCTCCGGATGGCCATCCGGGACATGAAGGAACGGCTGACGGTGTTCGTGGTGTCCCAGCGGGCTTCCTCCGTCCGCTATGCGGACCGGATCATCGTGCTGGAGGACGGCGAGGTGGCCGGGATCGGAACCCACGACGAGCTGCTCCGCGGGTGCAGCGTGTATCAGGAAATCTATTACTCCCAGTTCCCGAAGGAGGTGCAGGCAAATGGCTGAACAGAAAAAGAGAGCGGAGCGGGGCACCATGAAGAAGGTGCTCCGGTATATTAAGAAATACTGGTTTTTTGTGCTGATGTCTCTGGCCTTTGCGGCGGCCACGGTGGCCCTCACCCTGTACGTGCCCATTTTGACGGGCCGTGCCATCGACTTTATCATCGGCCCGGGGAAGGTGGGCTTCGGGGAGATCCGCAAGGTTCTGGAGACGATCGTGGTCGTGATCGTCCTGACGGCCCTGTTCCAGTGGCTCATGAACCTGTGCAACAACCGCATCACCTACCGGGTGATCCGGGATATCAGACGGGACGCCTTTGCGAAGATCGAGATCCTTCCATTAAAATATATTGACGGCCATTCCTACGGCGAGGTGGTGAGCCGGGTCATCGCCGACGTGGACCAGTTTGCCGACGGCCTGCTCATGGGCTTCACCCAGCTCTTCACCGGGGTCATGACCATTGTGGGGACCCTGGGCTTCATGCTCTCCGTGGACGTGAAGATCACGCTGGTGGTGGTGGTGATCACGCCTGTCTCCCTGTTTGTGGCCAGCTTTATCGCAAAGAAGACCTACTCCATGTTCAAGCTCCAGTCGGAAACCAGGGGGGAGCAGACGGCCCTCATCGAGGAGGCCATCGGGAATCAGAAGGTGGTCCAGGCCTTCGGCCATGAGGAGGAGACGAAGGCCCAGTTTGACGAGATCAACGGGAGGCTTCAGAGCTGTTCCCTGCGGGCGATCTTCTTCTCGTCCCTGGTGAATCCCTGTACCAGGTTTGTCAACAGCCTGGTCTACACGGGCGTGGGCATTGCCGGGGCTTTCTCGGCCATTGCCGGCGGGATCAGCGTGGGCCAGCTCTCCTGTTTCCTGACCTATGCGAATCAGTATACCAAGCCCTTCAATGAGATTTCCGGCGTGGTGACGGAGCTGCAGAATGCCCTGGCCTGCGCCGCGAGGATTTTTGAGCTGATCGAGGAGGAGCCGCAGGTTCCCGACCGGGCGGATGCGGGGACGCTCAGGAAGGCGGAGGGGAATGTTGCCGTCTCGCACGTGTCTTTCTCCTACAATCCTTCCCAGAAGCTGATCGAGGATTTCAACCTGCAGGTGAAGCCGGGCCAGAGGGTGGCCATCGTGGGCCCCACCGGCTGCGGGAAGACCACCATGATCAATCTTTTGATGCGGTTTTATGACGTGGACGCCGGCGGGATCCGGGTGGACGGGAAGGAGATCCGGGAGATCACCAGGAAGAGCCTGCGGGAGAACTACGGCATGGTGCTCCAGGACACCTGGCTCAGGAACGGCACCATCCGGGAAAACATCGCCATGGGGCGGCCGGAGGCTTCCGAGGAGGAAATCATTCAGGCGGCGAAGGCTTCCCACGCCCACAGCTTCATCAAGCGTCTGCCAAAGGGCTATGACACGGTGATCACCGAGGACGGGGACAATCTTTCCCAGGGGCAGAAGCAGCTTCTGTGCATCGCCCGGGTCATGCTCTGCCTGCCGCCCATGCTGATCCTGGACGAGGCCACCTCCTCCATTGACACCAGGACGGAGATCCGCATCCAGGAGGCCTTTGCGAAGATGATGGAGGGCCGGACCAGTTTTATCGTGGCCCACCGCCTGTCCACCATCAAGGAGGCGGACGTGATCCTGGTCATGAAGGACGGGAGCGTCATCGAGCAGGGGAGCCACGGGGAGCTCCTGGCGAAAAACGGCTTCTATGCGAAGCTCTACAACAGCCAGTTTGCGGTGTAGAATTTTAATCTGACCTTTGATATTTCCTGGAAAGTGATGAAAGATATCCTGGTCAAAGAGATGGGGATTTTGGACTTTGCGGTTGGATCGCCGAGAGAGACTCTGAAGCAGTCGTTTACCAGCGGGATAAGAGAAGGTGCGGGGATTTTATGGCCCGGGTCTTTTGGGATAACAAAACCGGCGCAGGAGAAAGGTTTCCTGCGCCGGTTTTGGATTATACCGCAACTTGTGATCAGAAATCCGGCTCGATGAGCCCGTAGGTGTTTCCCTTCCTCTTATATACGACGCTGACCTCGTCGGTCTCGCTGTTCCGGAAGACGAAGAAGCTGTGTCCGAGAAGTTCCATCTGGATGCAGGCCTCCTCCGGGTCCATGGGCTTCACGGCGAAACGCTTGGTGCGGACGATCTTGATCTCCTCGGGATCGTCGGCCTCCTCCTCGATATACGCCTCGGAAAAAGAAGCGGCGCTCTGTTTCTGATCCACCAGTTTCGTTTTATAGCGTTTTAACTGACGTTCAATGATCTCTTCTACCAGGTCGATGGAGACGTACATGTCGCTGCTGACCTGCTCGGAACGGATGATGGAGCCTTTGACGGGAATGGTGACTTCGATCTTCTGGCGGTCTTTCTCGACGCTTAAGGTGACCTGTATTTCCGTCGTCGGGGTAAAGTACCGCTCCAGCTTGCCGATTTTCTCATAGATCGCGTTTTTGAGACCTTCGGTGACTTCGATATTTCTTCCGGTAATGATATACTGCATAACACCAACTCCTTTTTCTGCGTATTTTCGGGATCGTCTCTTAAAAATATCCCTGGATCCACCTGGTCCTGACCGGATGGATTATAAAGAAATTATATCATATTATAAAAAAATTACAAGGCAAATAAGAAAAAAAGAAGAAGTTGTTTGACAACAGAAGAGTGATGAAAAAGTGGGAAGAGAGTCGGAAAAGGGTGGAACAAGACGGCGGAAAAAGTCAAGAGAAAAGAGGGGGGGACCGACCGAAAAACGCAAAATTCGGATAAGTTCACAAAACAGGTGTTTTTCGAGACAGTAGTTGTCCACAGAGGAGAAAATGTGGATAATGTGGATAACTTCGGGGATAACCGGAAAATCAAGGGAAAATGCCGCCGTTGTTTGGGGATGATCTTTGGGGATAATGTGGATAACTATGCGGAGAGGGGGATCTGTATCCGAAAAAAGCGCCGTCGTTTTGTGCATCCTGCATAATTACTTTCCCGCACAAAACAGTTGAAGGAAATGGAAGTTGGTGATACAATAGAAAAGATTTACAAGTGTTTTATGGGTATCTGTTTGAGAAAAAAACAGGAGCGTACAGATATGGGTTTAATTCAGAAGCTATTTGGAACACACAGCGAGCGTGAGATCAAGCTGATCAGGCCGATCATGGACAAGATCGTCGCCATGCGGCCGGAGATGATGAAGCTTTCTGACGGGGAGCTGAGAGAGAAGACGAAGGAGTTCAAAGGCAGGCTGGAAAAAGGCGAGACATTGGACGACCTGATGCCGGAGGCCTATGCGGTGGTCCGGGAGGCCGCCAGGAGAGTACTCAATATGGAGCACTATCCTGTGCAGATCCTGGGCGGCATCGTGCTCCATCAGGGCCGGATCTCGGAGATGAAGACCGGTGAGGGAAAGACTCTGGTGGCGACTCTCCCTGCTTATTTAAATGCGCTGGAGGGGCGGGGCGTCCATATCGTGACGGTCAACGACTATCTGGCCAAGCGTGACGCGGAATGGATGGGACAGGTCCATGAATTTCTGGGGCTCCGCGTGGGTGTCGTGCTGAACAGCATGACAAACGACGAGAGGCGGGAAGCCTATAAGTGCGACATTACCTATGTGACCAACAATGAGCTGGGCTTTGATTACCTGAGGGACAATATGGTGATCTACAAGGAACAGCTCGTTCTCAGGGAGCTCCATTACGCCATCGTCGACGAGGTGGACTCGGTGCTCATCGACGAGGCCAGGACGCCGCTCATCATTTCCGGCCAGAGCGGGAAATCCACCAAGCTCTACGAGGTCTGTGACAGCCTGGCGAAACGGCTCCAGCGGGGCGAGGCCAGCGGCGAGATGACCAAGATGGCCGCCATCATGAAGGAGGAGATCACCGAGACCGGCGATTTCATTGTCAACGAGAAGGAGAAGGTGGTGAGCCTGACGGCCCAGGGCGTCTCCCGGGTGGAGCAGTTCTTTCATATTGAAAATCTGGCCGATGCGGAGAACCTGGAGATCCAGCACAACATTGACCTGGCGCTCAGGGCCAATTACCTGATGTTCAGAGACCAGGATTACGTGGTGAAGGACGACCAGGTGCTGATCGTCGACGAGTTCACGGGACGTATCATGCCGGGGCGCCGCTATTCCGACGGGCTCCATCAGGCCATCGAGGCCAAGGAGCACGTGAAGGTGAAGCGGGAGAGCAAGACTCTCGCCACCATCACCTTCCAGAATTTCTTTAACAAGTTTGACAAGAAGGCGGGCATGACCGGTACGGCCCTGACGGAGGAGAAGGAGTTTCGGGATATCTACGGGATGGATGTCATCGAGATCCCCACCAACCGCCCGGTGATCCGGGACGACAGGCAGGACGCCGTCTACAAGACCAGGAAGGAAAAGCTGAACGCGGTGGTGGAGGAGGTCATGGAGGCCCACAGGAAGGGGCAGCCGGTCCTGGTGGGCACCATCAACATCGACTCCTCCGAGGAGATCAGCGGCCTGCTCCGAAAGAAGGGCATTGCCCACAAGGTCCTGAATGCCAAGTTCCATGAGATGGAGGCGGAGATCGTCGCCGAGGCCGGTGTCCACGGGGCCGTGACCATTGCCACCAACATGGCGGGCCGTGGTACGGACATCAAGCTGGACGAGGAGGCGAAGGCGGCGGGAGGCCTTAAGATCATCGGCACGGAGCGCCACGAGTCCAGGCGGATCGACAATCAGCTCAGGGGCCGGTCGGGAAGACAGGGCGACCCGGGCGAATCCCGCTTTTATATCAGCCTGGAGGACGACCTGATGCGTCTGTTCGGCTCGGAGCGGCTCATGTCGGTGTTCAACGCCCTGGGCGTGGAGGACGGTGAGGAGATCGAGCATAAGATGCTTTCGGGCGCTATCGAGAGGGCCCAGAAGAAGATCGAGGGCAACAACTTCGGCATCCGGAAACGGCTTCTGGATTATGACCAAGTCATGAACGAGCAGCGGGAGGTGATTTATGCGGAGCGGCTCAGGGTGCTCAACGGCGAGAGCATGCGGGACGTGATCTACAAGATGATCACCGACACGGTGGAGAACGCCGTGGACGCCACCATTTCCGACGATCAGTCTCCGGAGGAATGGGACGTGAAGGGGCTCAACGACCTGCTTTTCCCGGCGGTCCCGGTGAAGCCGGTGGAGCTTTCCGAGGCGGACTACGGTTCTTACAATAAAGGAAAGCTAAAGCATACGCTGAAGGAAGAGGCGGTGAAGCTTTACGAGGAGAAGGAGGCCCAGTTCCCCGAGGCGGAGCAGGTCCGGGAGCTGGAGCGGGTGATCCTCTTAAAAGTCATCGACCGGAAGTGGATGGACCACATCGACGACATGGACCAGCTCAGGCAGGGCATCGGTCTCCAGGCCTATGGCCAGAGGGATCCCCTGGTGGAATACAAGATGGCCGGTTACGAGATGTTTGACGCCATGACGGCCAACATCCAGGAGGAGACCATCAAGCTCCTCTTCCATGTCCGGGTGGAGCAGAAGGTGGAGCGGGAGCAGGTGGCCAAGGTGACCGGCACCAACAAGGACGACTCCCTGGTCAACGCCCCCAAGAAGCGGGAGACGAAGAAAGTATATCCCAACGATCCCTGTCCCTGCGGCTCCGGAAAGAAGTATAAGCAGTGCTGCGGGCGGGGCCTGTGAAGAACCGGAAAGCAGCTTTTTGATGTATGGAAAATCCAGGCGTCGTTCCTTCCGTGAGCAGGCGATCGGAAGATTTTGCAGATTTTACTGCGGCTAGCTCCGCCAGTCATGCCGACCCGGTTTGATGGAGGCAGTGGCTGGCGGCAATAAGCGGCGCAGTAAAATCAATAAAATCGACGTGCCTGCGCACGGAAGGAACGACGCCGGAGTTTGAAATAAATAAAAAAGAAAGAAGGTGAAGCTATTGGTCGAGCTTGACGCATTCAAGGGCGAACTTACCGCTCTGGAAAAACCATTAGTGGAAGTGAGGGATTCACTTTAACCTGGCTGGGAAAAGTGAACGGATCGCAGAATTGGAGAAATATCTGGAGGAGCCGGATTTCTGGAATGACGCCGCCCGTTCCTCCAAGATTATGCAGGAACTAAAGAACCTGAAGGATGCGGTGGAGGAATTCTACGGCCTGGAAGAGAAGATGGAAGAGCTCCAGATCCTTCTGGAGATGGGATACGAGGAAAATGACGCCTCCGTGATTCCGGAGATTGAAGAAGGATTAAAAGAGCTGAGGGAGAAGCTGGAGGAGATCCGGCTGTCCACCCTGCTCTCCGGCGAGTATGACGGGGACAATGCCATTCTCACCCTCCATGCGGGGGCTGGCGGCACCGAGTCCTGCGACTGGGCCGGGATGCTCTACCGGATGTACACCCGCTGGGCGGAGCGGAAGGGCTTCACCACCCAGGTGCTTGACTATCTGGACGGCGAGGAGGCGGGGATCAAGTCGGTGACGGTGCAGATCAACGGCATGAACGCCTTCGGTTATCTCAAATCGGAGCGGGGCGTCCACCGGCTGGTGCGGATCTCGCCCTTCAATGCGGCGGGGAAGAGACAGACCTCCTTCGTGTCCTGCGACGTGATGCCGGACATCGAGGAGGATATCGACATCGAGATCAATCCGGATGATTTAAGGATTGACACTTACCGTTCCAGCGGGGCCGGTGGTCAGCACATTAACAAGACTTCCTCGGCCATCCGCATCACCCACCTGCCTACGGGGATCGTGGTGCAGTGCCAGAATGAGCGCTCCCAGCATATGAACAAGGACAAGGCCATGCAGATGTTGAAGGCCAAGCTCCTTCTCTTGAAGCAGCAGGAGAATGCGGAGAAGATCTCCGACATCCGGGGAGACGTGAAGGAGATCGGCTGGGGCAGCCAGATCCGCTCCTATGTCATGCAGCCCTACACCATGGTGAAGGACCACAGAACGAACGAGGAGAGCGGAAACGTGGCCAGCGTCCTGGACGGAAACCTGGACGGCTTTATCAGCGCCTATTTAAAGTACCTGCAGCTGGGTGAGCAGAAGTAAATGCCGGATATCCGAAAGGCCGGGTACGGGAAAGGGGAAATTATGGATATCAGCTATCTTGAGACTCTGCCGGAGGTGGAGAATAAACCGGGGTTTCCGTTGCAGGAAGGGGAAAGGCTTGTCTTTCTCTGCAGACTGGAGATGCTGGGGACGGAGAAAGGCAGGCTGATCAGTGCGGTAGGCTGGGACTGTTTTCTGGCTCTGAGCAACCGGAACCTGCTCGTCCACAACGGCGCCGGGGTCTGGACTTGTGACCTTGCCGGCGACCTGGTGAGTTGTGAAAAGATAGAAAGGCGGACTTTGTTCTTTAAACCCGCTTATCATTTCCTGGCTCGCCTGAAGGATGAGATCGTTTTTGACAACGGAAGGCAGAAGCTTTCCGGGTTTGAGTTTTATTTTGAAAAAAAGACGGACGATATGGAGAGATTTGAGGAGATTATGGGGCATTTGTTCCCTTAGATTTGGTCCGTCAGGCAAGCAGACAGAATAGGGACCGCCGCAAAACGGGGAGGCTTTTCATGGAAGAACTCTCCGGGGCGGCGGTTTTTTATGCACACGCCCGTGCAGAGGAAGGATGTCGCAGATGCGACGCACGGGCGGTGCGGAAAAGTGGAATTGTGGAGGAGAATATGTCATACGAGCGGGTAAAAGAATATTTTGAGAGCATCGACATGGGAGAGCGGGTCATGGTTTTTGAGAAGTCCAGCGCCACCGTGGAGGAGGCGGCGCTGGCAGTGGGCTGCGAGCCGAAGCAGATCGCAAAAACCATGTCCTTTCTGCAGAAGGAAGGCCCGGTACTGATCGTCGCAGCCGGGGACGTGCGGGTGGACAACAAAAAGTACAAGGCCGAATTTCATCAGAAGGCCAAAATGATTCCCTGGGAGCAGGTGGAGGAGCAGACCGGGCACGCCCCCGGCGGCGTGTGCCCCTTCGTGGTGAAGCCGGGGGTGACGATCTATCTGGACGTCTCCTTAAAACGGTTTGAAACTGTCTATCCAGCGGCAGGCAGTGGCCACAGCGCAGTGCGGCTGTCCATTCCGGAACTGGAGCGGTATTCCGGGTTCATGCGGTGGGTGGACGTCTGCAGCGGCGGCGAATAGAATAATTGGTCAGAATATTGTACAGGATATTGACATTTATGGGGGCATGGAATACACTGAATGTAAAGGAGTGTGATAAAATGATAGCGACAAATTTCTCTCATGTAAGAAATCATTTTAAAGAGGTATGTGACCGGGTGGTACAGGATTTTGATATTGCGGTCATCACCCGAAAAAATGATGAGAACGTCGTGCTCATGTCCCAGGCACAGTATGATAATCTGATGGAAAATCTTCATATCAGAGAGAGCAGGGCAAATTACGAATGGCTGAAGGAGTCGATGAAACAGGCGGAGGAGGGGAGACTTGTGGATTTTGAGGCGGAGGATCCTTGATGAATGTCTCGTTTACGGAAAACGCCTGGGAGGATTATCTCTATTGGCAGAAGGCAGACAAACGGGTGATCAGACGAATCAATGAATTGCTGAAGGATATCAGAAGAAATCCCTTCGAGGGCCTGGGCAAGCCAGAGCCGTTAAAATATGATCTGGCAGGGAAATGGAGCAGGCGGATCACGGACGAACACCGGCTGGTTTATCAAATAGAAGACGATCATCTGATCGTGTATACCTGCAGGTACCATTACTGACGGCCTGTCACGATACGGTACTGGATCACCCGGTGAAAGGGCTTTTCCGGCAGGGTGATGCGGTAAGCGTCCGGAAAAGGCGGGGGGCGTCGGGCAGCTCCTGGTCAAGGGCCGGCTTTGTGAAATCACCGGACAGGCTCCAGTAGGTGTGATTGGACAGATTGATATACGTGGGCACGTCTGTCCAGGCGGTATATTCCATGGCAGGATCCCGGTGAACCGTTTCGGCATCATCGATACCAAAAAAGCCGGCGAGATGGCGAAGAAGATCATAGAGGATTTCGGGCTTCCGATCGAACCGGGTACCAAGGTCAAGGATCTGAGCATCGCCTACCGGCAGATGGTAGAGATCATGAAGGCCTATTCCAGAGAAAACCTGAAGGTAATCTGTTTCGACGAGCCGACCAAGGGCATCGACGTGGGGGCGAAAGCGGAGTTTTATCAGATGATCTGCCAGTTTGCGAAGCAGGGGCTGGGCGTGATCCTGATCTCCTCGGAGCTGCCGGAGGTGATCGGACTTTCGGACCGGATCATCGTCATGAAATCAAGGGAGATTGTGGGAGAGGTTTCCAGGGAAGAGGCAACAGAGAGCGGGCTTCTGAACCTGCTTGGGAGATATGAAGAAGCATACAAAAAGGAGGCGGCTGCCCGGGCATTTGACCAGGAAATCCTGCTGGAGCCGGCCCACCAGAATGCGGTGCGTTACCGCAGGATGGCGAGACAGGGTTAAGGAGAATGTGAAACAGGCGGGGACTCCCCGCCTGTTTTTACGGCTTCCCTCTGGAGAGCTCCACATTCATCCGGTAGCTGTCGCCCCGGTAGGAGGCCAGAGAGTACTCAAAAGGGAGGCCTTCTTCCGTGTAGGCCACCGTGGAAATGTACAGGATGGGGGAGCCGGGGATCATGCGCAGGAGCCGGGCCAGGTAATCGTCTGCCAGGGCGGCATGGATCTGTCTGGTGAGCCTGCCAATCCGGACGTTACAGTGCTGCTCCAGTGTCTGGTAGAGGGAATCCTTTTCCAGGTCGGCCGCCTCCAGGACGGGAGCATAGGGGGAGGCCGGCAGGAAGGTCTTCACATAGACCATGGGCTTCCCGTCGGCAAAGCGGAGCCGCTCCAGACGGATCACAGGATCCTTTTTGGAAAGCGCCAGATGTCCCGCTACCTCCTCCATGGCGGCCTGTCTCTCCAGGGAGAGGACTTTGGTGGAGGGGGTCAGTCCCATTGCCGTTGTCTCCTGGTTGTAATTCTGGATCTTCTGGATAAAGTCGCTGTTTACCCTGGGATGAGTGATGTGGGTGCCTCTGGAACGGATCCGGTTCAGATACCCCTCGTGGACCAGCTCGGAGAAGGCCTGGCGGACGGTGGGGCGGGACACATCCCAGAGGGCGCACAGTTCTTCCTCCGTCGGGACAGATTCTCCGTCGGGCAGCGCCCCGTTTTTTATGTGGTCCATAAAAAAGGTTTTGATCTGATAGTACAGGGGGATGGGGATACTCCGGTCCAGGGCGAGCCGGCGGTAGATCGGATTCACGGTGCGGTTACCTCCTTGCGGGAATGAACGAAAAACAGTTATTTCAGTTGACATTCTTATTTTTTTACTTTATTATGTAATTACATAATAACATAAACGGGAGGGATTGTAAATGGAATTACAGGATCTGGTAAAACTCTTTGACCATACGTATCTGAAGCCCTACGCTGCGGAGGCGGACATGGAGAAGCTCTGCAGGGAGGCGAAAGAGTACGGCTTCGCCATGGTGGCCGTCAATTCGGTCCAGACGAAGCGGTGCGCAGAGTTTCTGAAGGGGAGCGGCGTCCACGTGGGGGCGGCCGTCAGCTTTCCTCTGGGACAGACGACCATTGGGACGAAGGTATTTGAGACGGAGGATGCCATCGAGAACGGAGCCGACGAGATCGACTATGTGGTCAATCTGACGGAGCTCAAGGGAGGAAATCTCGCCTATATCCAAGAGGAGATGCATCGGATCGTGTCGGTGTGCCGGGCGCACGGGATCATCAGCAAGGTGATCTTTGAGAACTGTTTTCTGACAGACGAAGAAAAGAAAGCCCTCTGCCGGATCGCCCTGGAGGAACGGCCGGATTACATCAAGACCTCCACCGGCTTTGGAACCGGCGGAGCTACTCTTTCGGATGTGAAGCTGATGAAGGAGATGGTGGGGGATGCGGTGAAGGTAAAGGCGGCAGGAGGGATCCGGGATCTGGATACCTGTTTTGCCATGGCAGCGGCCGGTGCGGAACGGATCGGTACCTCCGCATCCATTGCCATCACTGAGGAATTTAAGAACCGCAGGCAGTAGAGGAACGGACGGAGCACACACGAAGGGGGAGAAGCTCATGGAATATCTGTTGGCGCACGACCTGGGGACTTCGGGAAATAAGGCCACGTTATTTTCGGCAGACGGGAGGCTCATCGACAGTGTGACCTGTCATTATCCGGTGTCCTATTCCAATGGGACCTGGGCGGAGCAGAAGCCGGAGGACTGGTGGCGGGCCGTCCTTGAGACTACCAGGCTCCTGGCATCAAAGGTGGATAAGG
This sequence comes from uncultured Lachnotalea sp., assembly GCA_947066815.1. GTDB lineage: Bacteria > Bacillota > Clostridia > Lachnospirales > Lachnospiraceae > Lientehia. The sequence continues at coordinate 216,460 of CAMSZT010000001.1, read as the reverse complement.
CGAAGATCGCAGCCGTGTCTTTCAGCGGACAGATGATGGGCTGCGTCTGCGTGGACAAGAAGGGGGAGGCTTTGCGGGACGCCATCATCTGGGCAGATATGCGGGCGGTGGAGCAGCAGAGGCAGATCGGGGAGCGGATCGGGGAGCAGGAATTTTACCGGCTGACCGGACACCGGCTGTCGCCCTCCTATGGCGGCCAGAAATTTATGTGGGTGAGGGAACATGAGCCGGAGGTCTATCGGGCCACCTATAAAATGCTGAATGCCAAGGATTATGTGATCCTCAAGCTGACCGGGGAATTTGTGACGGAGTACACAGACGCGTCCTCCACCTGCCTTCTGGATCTGGACCATCTGGAGTGGTCGGAGAGGCTTTTGGACGCCATGGGTATCGAGGAAAGCAAAATGCCCAGGCTCTGCCGGTCCACGGATATTGCGGGCTGTGTGACAAAGGAGGCGGCAGAGCTTACGGGTCTCCTCTCCGGAACGCCGGTGGTCTGCGGAGGCGGGGACGGGGTCTGCTCCGCCATCGGCACCGGCTGTACCAGGGAGGGCGTGGCCCACAGCAGCATGGGCACCTCCTCCTGGATCTCCATTACCAGCAAAAAAGCGATCTACGACGAGGAACAGAAGACCTTCAACTGGGCCCACATCGTTCCCGGCTACGTGCTCCCCACGGGAACCATGCAGAGCGGCGGCGGAGCCTATGCCTGGTACGTGGAGCAGTTCTGCGGCCAGGAGAGGGCTCTGGCGGACGAACGCGGCGTGTCGGTCTACACGGTCTTGGAGGAGGAACTTCAAAAAAGCCGTCCCGGGAGCAATGGCCTTTTGTTCCTGCCCTACCTTCTGGGAGAGAGAAGCCCCCGCTGGAATCCGGATGCCAGGGCGGGTTTCGTGGGAATCGGCATGGAGCACGGAAAGGGAGATTTTCTGCGGGCTGTCCAGGAGGGCGTGGCTCTGAACCTGAATGTGGTCCTTGACACTTTCCGGAAAAACGGACAGGATATCCGGGAGATGGTGGTCGTGGGCGGCGGGGCCAAGAGCCTTACCTGGCAGCAGATCCTGGCGGATGTCTACGGCGTGAAGATCCAGGTTCCGGCCCTGCTCGACGAGGCGGCCTCCATGGGAGCCGCCATCACGGCGGGCGTGGGCGTCGGGCTTTTCAGGGATTTTAACGAGGCGGACCGATTCCTGGAAATCTGCCGGAACGTGGAGCCGCGGGAGGCGGAGCATACCCTTTACCGCCGCACGGCCCCGGTCTTTGACGAGGCATACCATGCGCTGGAGCCCGTTTACCGGAGCTTAAAAAGTCTGAGATGAGACGCGGCAGACGGAGCAGAGCCGGGAGAAAGGTTTTGCTCCGTTTTTGCAGGGAAATCCGCGAGGAAGGCATCCGGGGGACGGTTTCTGTGTTGAAGGAATTAAACATCCCGCTGCCGACGATCTTGGCGAAAATACAGGAACAGTATGGGCCAAGCCTGGAAATGTCAAAAAAATATTTATAGATCCGGAAGGAGACAAAGATGAGAAGGAGCGACAGAGAGATCAAAGACAGGGATCAGATCATTGAGGTCATAAAAAAGTGCGATGTGTGCCGGCTGGCACTCAATGATGGGGGATATCCCTATATCCTGCCCTTAAATTTCGGGATGGAGGAAAAAGACGGGCAGATCGTTTTGTATTTTCACGGGGCCGCGGAGGGAAGGAAACATGAGCTGATCGCAGAGGATAGCCGGGCCGGTTTCGAGATGGACTGTTCCCACGAGCTGGTGCTCACAGAGGGGAAGGACGGCTGCTCCTGTACGATGAAATATGAGAGCGTCATCGGGCGGGGCAGGATCGAGCCGGTCCCGGAGGAAGAAAAATATGGGGCGCTGTGCGCATTGATGGGGCATTATCACAAAGAGGAGCATACCTTTAACCAGGCAGTCATGCCCCGCACGGCGGTTTTCCGTCTGGTGGTGGAGCAGGTGAGCGGGAAAGCCCGGTAACAGGAGGATCCCGCCCTTGACACCCGGAAAGAAACGTGCTATACTTTGAAAAGTTTTAAAAATCCATAAGCCAAACCGTTGAAGCGGAGATAACGGCGATGATGCCTTTACAGAGAGCCTGCGATGCTGAGAGTCAGGTAAGAAACAAGTTGTCAAATGGGCCGCCGAGGGTGCAGTCAAATGTGAGATCCCGGGAGAAGAGGGTCTTACAGAGTATTCTGCAACGTGAGGCATACGTTAGTTGCCGGGGATATGCAGGTATCCTGCTAAGGGCACGGGTCATGCCGTGAATGCAAGGTGGCACCGCGGATCGTATCGGATCTTTATCAAGATATGTGATTCGTCCTTGACAGAGTTTATCATTCTGTCAGGGGCGTTTTTTTTTCTGCACAGGCTCGTGCAGAGGGAGTAGCCGCTAAGGCGGCGCACGAGCCGCGCGGCGGCCGGGGGCTGGTCCCCCGCCCGAAAGGAACACGGATGCCGGGAGGAGGAAGACCATGAAATTTTTACCGGAACTGGATGAGGTCAGGAGGATCGCAGCCGCGGGAGAATACCGGGTGCTGCCGGTGAGCTGCGAAATCCTGTCGGATTTCATCACACCCATGGAGGCATTGAGGATCCTGAAGAACGTGTCCGTCCACTGCTACATGCTGGAGTCGGCCCGGGCGGATGACAAATGGGGGCGCTACACCTTTCTGGGTTTTGACCCGAAGATGGAGATCACCTGCGTGGACGGGGAGATGAGGGTCGGCAGCCTGACGTTCCGGACGGAGGATCCATCCGGGTGCCTCCGCCAGATCCTGGCCGATCACAGAAGCCCCCGCTTTGGATACCTTCCCCCTTTTACGGGAGGACTGGTCGGTTACTTTTCCTATTTTATTTTTCCGGCACGGACGCAGAGGTGGCGGGGGCTTCCCCGGAGACCCTGGTCCGGCTGGAGGACGGCGTGCTGCACGCCTTTCCCCTGGCGGGGACCAGGCCGAGGGGCAGGAACCACGAGGAGGATCAGGCGCTGGAGCGGGAGCTTCTGGCGGACGAGAAGGAGCTTGCCGAGCACAACATGCTGGTGGACCTGGGGCGGAACGACCTGGGAAAGATCAGCAGGTTCGGGACGGTCCGGGTGGAAAAGCTGCACTCGATCGAACTGTTTTCCCACGTGATGCACATCGGCTCCACCGTGCGGGGGGAGATCCGAGAGGAGTGCGACGCCCTGGACGCCATCGAGGCGGTCCTGCCGGCGGGAACCCTTTCCGGTGCACCCAAGATCAGGGCCTGCCAGCTTATCGGGGAGCTGGAAAACAACAAGAGGGGAATCTACGGCGGTGCGATCGGATACATTGATTTTGCGGGAAATATGGACACCTGCATCGCCATCCGGATCGCCTACAAGAAAAACGGCCGGGTGTTCGTGCGGTCGGGGGCGGGGATCGTGGCCGATTCCGTTCCGGAAAAGGAATTCGAGGAGTGCATCAACAAGGCGAAGGCCGTGGTGAACGCGCTGAAGCTTGCGAAGGAGGCGGACGCATGATCTTGCTGATCGACAATTACGACAGCTTTTCCTACAATCTTTACCAGATGGTGGGCGAGATGGAGCCGGACATCCGTGTTATCCGCAACGACGAGCGGACGGTGGAGGAGATCCGGGAGATGAGGCCGGACCGCATCATCCTCTCCCCCGGCCCCGGCAGGCCGGAGGATGCGGGTGTCACCATGGAAGCCGCCTTCGCGCTGGGGAAGGAGATCCCCACCCTCGGCGTCTGCCTGGGGCACTAGGCGATCTGTGCGGCCTTCGGCGGGGCGGTCACCTATGCGAAGCGGCTGATGCACGGCAAGCAGTCGGAGGTCCGGCTTGACCGGTCCTGTCCGCTGTTTGCGGGCTGTCCCGAGCGAGTTCTCGTGGCCAGGTATCATTCCCTGGCCGCCGATGCGGATGCCATTCCGGACTGCCTTGCGGTCACCGCCGTCGCAGAGGACGGCGAGGTGATGGCGGTGAGACACAGGCAGTATCCCATTTTCGGCGTCCAGTTCCATCCGGAATCCATTATGACGCCGGACGGAAAAAGGATGCTTGAAAATTTCATAAAGGAGAGATAGGTTATGATCAAAGAGGCGATCGTTAAAATCGTGAACAAGGGGGATCTCACCTATGACGAGGCCTACACGGTGATGAACGAGATCATGAGCGGGGAGACCTCCCCGACACAGAATGCGGCATTCCTTGCGGCCCTGTCGACAAAGAGCGCCAGGGCGGAGACCACGGACGAGATCGCAGGCTGCGCCGCGGCCATGAGGGCCCACGCCACCAAGGTGGAGACCGGCATGGAGCTGTTCGAGATCGTGGGCACCGGCGGGGACAATGCCGGGAGCTTCAACATTTCCACCACCTCCGCCCTGGTGGCGGCGGCCGGCGGGGTCCGGGTGGCAAAGCACGGCAACCGGGCCGCTTCCTCCCAGTGCGGGACCGCGGACTGCCTGGAGGCCCTCGGCGTGAACATCCGCCAGAGCCCGGCGAAATGCCGGGAGCTTTTGGAGCGGGTGGGGATGTGCTTCTTCTTTGCCCAGGAATACCATACCTCCATGAAATACGTGGGCGCCATCCGGAGGGAGCTGGGTTTCCGCACGGTCTTCAATATCCTGGGGCCCCTCACCAATCCGGGCTCCCCCTCCATGCAGCTCCTCGGCGTGTACGATGATTACCTGGTGGAGCCCCTGGCCCAGGTGCTGGTGAGCCTCGGCGTGAGAAAGGGCATGGTGGTGTACGGGCAGGATAAGCTGGACGAGATTTCGCTGAGTGCGCCGACGAAGGTCTGCGAGATCCGGGACGGCTGGTTCCGGTCCTTGGTCATCACGCCGGAAGAATTCGGCTTTGTGCGCTGTGCGAAGGAAGAGCTTAGGGGCGGCTCGCCACAGGAGAATGCGAAGATCACGCTGGCGGTCTTGAAGGGAGAGCCGGGGCACAAGAGAAATGCGGTTCTGATGAATGCGGGGGCGTCCCTCTACATCGGGGGAAAGGCCGGAAGCATGAGAGAGGGCATTTCGCTGGCGGAGAAGCTGATCGATTCGGGAAAAGCCCTGGAGACGCTGGAGCGGCTGACCCAGGTCAGCAACCGGCCGGACCCGGAAGAATAGGAGGAGACAGCGTATGACGATCCTTGACGAGCTGGCCGGTTATGCCAGAGAACGGGTAAGACAGGCAAAACAGAGGAACTCGGAGGAGGAGCTTGAGAAGCGGGCCTTTGCGCTTCCGAGGGGAGGGTTCGCCTTTGAAAAGGCCCTCGGGAAGCCGGGGCTCTCCTTCATCTGCGAGTGTAAACAGGCGTCGCCCTCCAAAGGGCTGATCGCACCGGACTTCCCCTATCTGCAGATCGCGGCGGAATATGAGGCGGCGGGGGCGGACGGCATCTCCGTGCTCACCGAGCCGAAGTGGTTCCTGGGAAAGGATAAATACCTGCAGGAGATCGCAGAACAGGTATCCGTCCCCTGTCTGCGGAAGGATTTCACGGTGGATGCCTACATGATCTATGAGGCGAAGCTCCTGGGCGCCTCGGCCGTCCTCCTGATCTGCTCGATCCTCGGGGAGGAGGAGATTCGGGACTTCATCGCCCTGTGTGACCGACTGGGGCTGTCGGCTCTGGTGGAGGCCCACGACGAGGGGGAGGTGGAGACGGCCCTTCGGGCCGGGGCCCGCATGATCGGCGTCAACAACCGCAACCTGAAGGATTTCTCCGTGGATACGGAGAACAGCCGCAGGCTCCGGGAGCAGATTCCTCCCGACGTGCTGTTCGTCTCCGAGAGCGGGGTGAAGACCGCCTGGGACGTGGAGCGGCTCCGGGAGATCGGCGCAGACGCCGTGCTGGTGGGCGAGACGCTGATGAGGGCCGCCGACAAGAGGGCGAAGCTGGCCGAGCTGCGGGGGACGCCATGACAAGGATCAAGCTCTGCGGCCTTTCAAGGGCCTGTGACATCGAGGCCGCCAACGAGATCCGGCCGGACTATGTCGGCTTCGTGTTTGCGGCGGGGAGCAGGCGCTGTGTGAGCCCCGGCCGGGCCGCAGAGCTTAAAAAGCTGCTGGATGTGCAGATCCGGGCCGTCGGCGTGTTCGTGGACGAGGAGCCGGAGCAGGTGGCAGAGCTTTTGGAGAGCGGCGTCATCGACCTGGCCCAGCTCCACGGCCGGGAGGACGCGGCTTATATAAAACGGCTGCGGCTGCTCACGAAAAAGCCGCTCATCCAGGCCTTCCGGGTGGAGACGGAGAGGGACGCCGCCGGGGCCAAGGACAGCGCAGCAGATTTTATTTTGTTGGATTCCGGTGCGGGCGGGGGGCGTCCGTTTGACTGGAATCTGCTTAAAAACATCAGACGGCCGTTTTTTCTTGCCGGGGGGCTTGACGAAGGGCGGGCGGCCCTGGCGGTCCGGACCCTTCATCCCTACGGGGTGGACGTGAGCTCCGGCATCGAGACGGACGGATGGAAAGATAAAAAGAAAATGGCGGCCTTTGCGGCCGCGGTCAGAAAGGAAGAGGGAAGATGACAAATCCAAAGGGACGCTTCGGGATCCACGGCGGGCAGTACATTCCGGAGACGCTCATGAACGCCGTGATCGAGCTGGAAGAAGCCTACGAACACTACAAGAACGACCCGGAATTTAATCGGGAGCTTGCGGAGCTTTTCAACGAATATGCCGGAAGGCCCTCCCGCCTCTATTTTGCGGAGAAGATGACAAGGGATCTGGGCGGTGCGAAGATCTATCTCAAGCGGGAGGATCTGAACCATACGGGCGCCCATAAGATCAACAATGTGCTGGGGCAGGCGCTCCTGGCGAAGAAGATGGGGAAGACCCGCCTGATCGCCGAGACGGGTGCCGGCCAGCACGGCGTGGCGACGGCGACGGCCGCCGCTCTCATGGACATGGAGTGCGTGGTCTTCATGGGGGAGGAGGACACCGTCCGTCAGGCCCTCAACGTGTACCGGATGCGGCTTCTGGGGGCCAAGGTCATTCCTGTAAAGACCGGGACGGCGACCCTCAAGGACGCGGTCTCCGAGGCCATGCGGGAGTGGACCTCCCGCATAAGCGACACCCATTACTGCCTGGGCTCCGTCATGGGCCCCCATCCCTTCCCGACCATCGTCCGTGATTTTCAGGCGGTCATCTCGAGGGAGATCAAAGAGCAGATCCTGGAGAAGGAGGGGAGGCTGCCGGATGCGGTCATCGCCTGTGTGGGCGGCGGCTCCAACGCCATCGGAAGTTTTTATCACTTCATCGAGGAGAAGAGTGTGAGACTGATCGGGTGCGAGGCCGCCGGGCGGGGGATCGACACCTCCTCGACGGCGGCCACGGTCAACACCGGCCGTGAGGGCATCTTCCACGGGATGAAATCCTACTTCTGCCAGGACGAGTACGGCCAGATCGCACCGGTCTACTCCATCTCCGCCGGCCTGGATTATCCGGGGATCGGACCGGAGCATGCCTGGCTCCATGATATCGGCCGGGCGGAGTACGTCCCTGTCACCGACGAGGAAGCCGTGTGCGCCTTTGAGTACCTGGCGAGGACGGAGGGCATCATCCCGGCCATCGAGTCGGCCCATGCGGTCGCATACGCCAGGAAGCTGGCACCGGCCATGGACAGAGACAAGATCATCGTGATCACCGTATCCGGCAGGGGGGACAAGGACTGCGCCGCCATTGCCCGCTACAGAGGGGAGGATCTCCATGAGTAAGATCAAAAATGCATTTGAGAACGGAAAAGCGTTTATCGCCTTTATCACCTGCGGGGACCCGGACCTCGGGACCACGGCGGCCGCGGTCCGTGCCGCCGTGGAAAACGGCGCCGACCTGATCGAGCTGGGCATTCCCTTCTCCGATCCCACGGCGGAGGGGCCGGTGATCCAGGGGGCCAATCTCCGCGCCTTGAAGGGCGGCGTCACCACGGACAAGATTTTTGCCTTTGTGAGGGAACTGCGTCAGGATGTCACGGTGCCGCTGGTCTTCATGACTTATGCCAACGTGGTCTTCTCCTACGGAGCGGAGCGGTTCCTCGCCGCCTGCCGGGACGTCGGGATCGACGGGCTGATCCTGCCCGACCTGCCCTATGAGGAGAAGGGGGAGTTTCTTCCGGTCTGCCGGGCCTGCGGCGTGGACCTGATCTCCCTGATCGCCCCCACCTCGGAGAACCGGATCGCCATGATCGCGAAGGAGGCGGAGGGCTTTCTGTACATCGTCTCCAGCCTTGGCGTGACGGGGGCCAGAAGTGAGATCCAGACGGATCTCGCCTCCATCGTGAAAGTGGTGCGGCAGAATACGGACGTCCCCTGTGCCATCGGCTTCGGGATCTCCACGCCGGAGCAGGCGGGGCGGATGGCCGGGCTGGCCGACGGCGTGATCGTCGGTTCCGCCATCGTGAAACAGCTGGAGCAGTACGGGAAGGATGCGCCGGAGCACGTCGGCAGGTACGTGAGGAGCATGAAGGATGCGATTTCCGGCTGAACCTCAGGGCTAACGGCGGAAATCCACAGTCTGTCCCGTGTCCTCCTGCCGGACCAGGGCGCCGTCCTCGTCAAAGGTATAGCAAAAGACCCGGCAGGTGCCGCCGATGGAGAAGGAGCTGGTGGCCGGGGAAAAGAAGAAGTCGGAGGAGATGCGTTCTGTATCCCACAGGAGCTCTCCTTCTTCGTTTACCGTCAGTTCTGCCCCCAGGGAACCCTTCACCTCATAAAAGGTCTCCGGCGCGCCTCCGCCGGGAGGGCATACCAGGAGTACCGCCGTATAATTTTCCCGGATCATGGGAGTCAGTTCTTCGCTGGAGATATCGAAAAGACGGTTGTCAAAAAGATGATCCATGATCCCGGAGAGTTCGCTGTAGATGCTGTTGTCGGAATCATCCCCGGATTCTTTCGGGGTGGCATAGGCGGAGAGATAGACCCGGCCGTTATATTCCGTCATGTCCCTCAGATGGTAGTGGCAGTCGTCTCCCGTGTAGGTGAAGCTGCCGGAGAGGGTTCCGTCCCGGTCAAGCTTTGCCAGGGAGGCGAATTCTCCGCTCATGTTATTGCCAAGCTGGATCAGGTATCCGTCCTCCAGCCTGGCGGCGTTCCAGATGCCGTAATTGCCAACCTCCGTCTTCCGGAAGCTCAGTTCCTCCCCCGTATCCGAATACTGGCTCAGGCAGAGATAGGCAAGGTCCCCGCGGCTGATCACCGCCCAGGTGCCGTCGCCGTTGTCCAGGATGGCAGAGACAGACTCGCGGCAAAAGCCGTGGCCCATCTCCCTTTCCCACAGGACCGTTCCGCCTTCGTCGACTTTGGCGACCCAGCCGGAGGAGGGCTGCTCACTGGACCAGGTGGGAGTATGGCCCCACACGGCCGTGCCGTCTGAGACCTGGGTAAAATCCGTGACCTGAAAATCGGAGAACTCCGCCGTCCAGGTCAGGACGCCGTCCTCGTACCGCTCCAGAGTGCTCTTGTCGTGGACCTCGAAGCCCAGGGCTTCGTCTGTTTTTTCCGTGTAGTGGATCTGATAGCTGATTCCGTCCTTTGGAAGCTCCCGGCTTCGGTGGTCCCAGAGCGCTTCCAGTTCTTCCGGGGTTGGTCCGCTCTGGAAGATCTCCGTTCCGGATACCCGTCCGGTCACGCTCTTTTCGATCACCTGGGCTGTTTTACCGTAGGTGAACTGCCCGGTGGTGATATCCCGGTAGACGGATTTTACGTCCTTTCGGTCAAGCCCCTCGGCGGAGAGGCCGTTTTCTTCAAAAAACTGAAGGGCCGCCCGGTATTCCCTGGCCTCGGAGACATAGGAGAAGCCAAGGAGCCCTGCGGCCAGGACCAGGCAGGCGGCGGCAGCACCTTTGAACCACAGTTGAGTGTGGGAATGACCGGAGCGGGGAGGTTTGGACCGGAAGCGTCCGGGGCCTTTGGGCCGGGAGCGTCCGGAAAAAGGGCGTTTTAGCCGGGCCGCCCGGGGAAATGCCTGTTCCAGGGCCTTTTTGCGGATCCGCTCCAGGGCGTCATTTTCAATCGGTACGTCGAGCTTCTCCGGGAGAAGCGCATCCAGTTCCCCGGGACTGCATTCATCAAACAGTTCGGTCAAAGTCTTTTTCACGGCGATTCCCTCCATTCCTTCAGTTTCTTCTGCAGCATTTTGACAGCCCGGTGAGTCCTGGTGTCCACGTTGGAGACGGTGAGCGTAAGTTTCTCTGCAATCTCCCTGGACGACTCTCCCAGATAAAATTTTCGCAGCAGGATCTCACGGTCCGGCTCTGCGAACTCCTTTACCGCCGCAAGTACGGCCCGGCGCATCTCAGCTTCCTCCAGTCCGCATTCCAGAGAGTCTTCTGCGGTCTCACGGACCAGGGCCTCGTCCAGGGGGAGCAGGTTCCGCTCCCGGTACCGCCGCCGCAGAAGGTCCAGGGCCTTGTTTCTGGCGATCACGCACAGGTAGGAGCGGATGCTCCCCTTTTCCGACGCATACCGGTCAAGCTCCAGGTAGAATTCGCTGAAGGTGTCGGCCACGCAGCCCTCCACGTCGGCGGAACAAAATACGTCTGCCGAAAGGCGCCTTCTGACCACGGCACGGACCAGCCCGGCGTACTGATTCATGAGGGCCGACAGGCCGGCTTCCGGCGTGTGCATTAAGGCCTCCAATAATTCCTGCTCCTGCATCCTGCCGCCCTCCTCTCCATGTCGGTGGTATCTCATCTTTTACTTCGTCAGGAATCGGAAAATCTTACAGTTTATTTTAACATGAACGGTGGTCTTATTTGCATTCTTTCGCAAAAAGTGGTTGCATAATCCGGGAAAGTATGCTAGTATTCTTTGTGGTAAAAACAATTGTATTTGATAGGCGGACGTTTTCGGAGGCGGGAGGCAATGGCAGAGGACAATCAGTATTATGTGGTCAGAAATAAGGCCGTGCCGGACGTGCTCTTAAAGGTCGTGGAGGCGAAGCGTCTTCTGGCCAGCGAGCGGGCCTGCTCGGTGCAGGAGGCGACGGACCGGGCCGGGATCAGCAGGAGTTCTTTCTATAAATATAAGGACGACATTTTTCCCTTCCATGACAATGCCAGGGGACGGACGATCACCTTCGTCATGCAGATGGACGATGTGCCGGGGCTTTTGTCGGCGGTGCTTAAGATCATTGCGGAGTACAATGGAAACATCCTGACGATCAACCAGACGATCCCCATCAACGGTGTGGCATCTCTGACGCTGAGCATCGACGTGCTTCCGATCACCGGAGACACTTCTTCCATGCTGGAGGGCATCGAGCAACTGGAAGGGATCCATTATCTGAAAATACTGGGAAGAGAATGAGAGGAAAAGATCAATGAAGATTGCAATCATGGGATACGGCACCATCGGTTCCGGCGTGGCGGCCGTGGTGGAGAGGAATGCAGAGAGTATCGCAAAACGGGTGGGAGAGCCCGTCGAGGTGAAATATGTGCTGGACCTTCGGGAGTTTCCCGGGGATCCCATCCAGGAAAAGGTCATCCATGACGTGGACATTCTGGTGAACGATCCGGAGGTTTCCATCGTGGTGGAGACCATGGGCGGCGTGGAGCCGGCCTGCACCTTTGTGAAGAAGGCCCTGGCGGCGGGAAAGTCTGTGACCACCTCCAACAAGGCCCTGGTGGCGAAGAAGGGGACCGAGCTTTTGGACCTGGCGAAGGAGAACCATGTGAGCTTTCTCTTCGAGGCCAGCGTCGGCGGCGGCATTCCCATCATCCGGCCCTTAAACCAGTGCCTGACGGCCGATGAGATCGTGGAGATCACCGGCATCTTAAACGGCACCACCAATTACATGCTGACCAAGATGGACAAAGAGGGCATGACCTTTGATGCGGTGCTTAAGGAAGCCCAGGAGAAGGGCTATGCGGAGAAGGATCCCACGGCGGACATCGAGGGCTTTGACGCCTGCAGGAAGATTGCGATCCTTTCCTCCCTGGCTTACGGAAGCCAGGTGGATTTTGAAGATATTTACACCGAGGGCATCACCAAGATCACCGACACGGATTTTAAATACGCCAGGAAGATGGGGACCTCCATCAAGCTCTTCGGCACCAGCAGGCGGGACGGGGACAAATTCCACGCCATGGTGGCGCCGGTGATGATCGACGCCTCCCATCCCCTCTACGCCGTGAATGACGTGTTCAACGGGATCATGGTGGAGGGGAACATGGTGGATAAGCTCATGTTCTACGGACGGGGAGCGGGGAGCCTTCCCACCGCCAGCGCCGTGGTGGCCGACGTGGTGGAGATGGCGAAGAATCCCGGAAAGACGCTGGTGCAAAGCTGGAGCACGAAGAAGCTTCCCCTCGCCGACAAGGGCACCTGGGAGAGAAAATTCTTTGTCCGTGTGGCCGGCGGGGCGGAGAAAAAGGCCCAGGTGGAGGCAGCCTTCGGTCCGGTGACATATATTGAAATAGAAGGACTTTCCGAGTTTGCCTTCGTGACACCTGTCATGACGGAGGCGGCCTACGAGGAGAAGGCCGCAAAAGTGGAAGGCGTGCTCTCCATGATCCGCATGGACGTGTAAGGAAGCGGAAATACTCTATGAGTTTCCGTATTTTGCAACCGACAGGAAGAAAAGCGGTTTTTTCTAAGCCGGAACCATATGAAAGCCGTCGGTACTTAGAGAATTCCGAGCCTGGGCGAAGGAAGTCTCTTAGTACCGCTACGAGCTTTCATGGTGCTGAGCGCCAGTGGCGCTCGTTTAGCACCGACCGAAGCGGAGCGTAGACCGGAAGCGTGTTCCGGTGTGGCGCTGAGTGCCAGTGGCACTCGTTTAGCGCCGACCGAAGTGGAACGTAGACAAAGAACCGATTTTCTTCCGTGTTTCTGGCAGTGACAAAAATGCGGAAACTCAAATGAAAGTCTATATGCATAAAGCAGGAGGAGAATATGTTAGTTGTGAAAAAATTCGGCGGCAGTTCCGTCGCCGACAAGGAGCGGATCTTCAACGTGGCGAACCGCTGCGCCGAGGATTACCGGAAGGGCAATGACGTGGTGGTGGTCCTGTCGGCCATGGGAAAGACCACGGACAATCTGATCGCTCAGGCGCACGAGATCAACCCGAACCCGCCGAAGAGAGAGATGGACATGCTTCTGGTGACGGGGGAGCAGATATCGGTGGCTTACATGGCCATGGCCTTCGCCTCCATGAACATTCCGGCCGTCTCCCTCAACGCCTTCCAGGTGGCGATGCACACCTCGTCGGCCTACACCAATGCGAGGCTGAAACGGATCGACACGGAGCGGATCCGCAATGAGCTTGATTCCAGGAAGATCGTTATCGTGACCGGTTTCCAGGGCGTGAACCGCCACGATGATTTCACGACCCTGGGGCGGGGCGGCTCGGACACCACGGCGGTGGCCCTGGCGGCGGCGCTCCATGCGGATTCCTGTGAGATTTACACGGACGTGGAGGGCGTTTACACGGCGGATCCCAGGATCGTGCCCAATGCCAGGAAGATGAGCGAAGTGACCTATGACGAGATGCTGGAATTTGCCTCTCTCGGCGCCAAGGTGCTCCATAACCGTTCGGTGGAAATGGCAAAAAAATACGGCGTACAGCTTGTGGTGCGCTCCAGCTTAAATTATGCGGAAGGAACTGTTGTCAAGGAGGAGACAAAAATGGAAAGAATGATCGTGAGCGGAGTCGCTTCGGATTTGAATACGGCCAGGATTTCGGTTATCGGCGTGAAGGATGAACCGGGCATCGCCTTCAAGCTGTTCAATTACCTGGCGGCAAAGAACATCAACATTGACATTATTTTACAGTCGGTGGCCCGTGACGGAAGGCGGGACATTGCCTTCACGGTGCCCAAGACGGAGCTCAAGGAGGCCGTGGACATCATCGAGGAGCACAAAGACACCTTTACGGCCAATTCGTTCGTATATAACGACCATGTGGCGAAGGTTTCCATCATCGGCGCCGGCATGACTTCCAATCCGGGCGTGGCGGCGAAGATGTTCGAGGCCCTGTACGGAGCCAACATCAACATCCAGATGATCTCCACCTCCGAGATCCGCATCACGGTGCTGATCGACGAGAACGACGTGAACCGGGCCATGAGGGCCATCCATGACAAGTTTGATCTGGCGGATGATTAAAGACGGCGGAGGGATGAAGACGGATAAGAACGGTACGGAACAGACCCTGTACAGGTTGGGGCTGGCGGCTATCCTTGTGGTAGCCGCCGTCCTGTTTTTGATCAAATGGTTCCGGATTCCGCTTTCGGGGCCGCTGTTTGCATGTCCCATTTATTCGCTGACGGGACTTTTCTGCCCGGGCTGCGGCGGAACCAGGGCCTTTCACCTGCTGTTTCAGGGAAAGGTTCTGGCAAGTGCGCTCTGCCATCCGCTGGTGGTTTACGGGCTGGCTCTGTATGTGCTGTTCATGGGGAGCCACACTTTAAAAATTTTCACCTGCGGGAAAATAAAAGGGTTTGCTTATCGGCATATTTATATTAAAATAGCAGTAGCGTTTTTGATCCTGAATGTTCTGGTGAAGAACCTGGCCTGGATCTTCTGGCGGGTAAACCTCATCGAATGGGCGTCGGCCCTTTAGAGCGGGCCTCGGGGAAAACGCAGGAATCAGTGGAATTTGGGAGGATGTTTATGGACATTATCGAGGCGCTTGCCGAAGAGCTTCATATTAAAAAGAGTCAGGCCGAGGCGGCGGTGGGGCTGATCGACGAGGGGAACACGATCCCCTTTATCGCTCGTTACCGCAAGGAGGCGACCGGCTCTTTGAACGACGAGGTGCTGCGGAATCTGGACGAGAGGCTTAAGTATCTGCGGAACCTGGAGGAGAGAAAGGCGCAGGTTTTGGAGACCATCAGAGAGCAGGGGGCGCTCACGAAGGAGTTGGAGGAGCAGATCCTGGCGGCGGACACGCTGGTTTTGGTGGAGGATCTGTACCGCCCTTACCGGCCCAAGCGGCGGACCAGGGCCACGGTGGCAAAGGAAAAGGGGCTGGAGCCCCTGGCGGACACGCTGATGCTGCAGATGCTGAAAGTCCCGGCCCTCTCGGAGGCGGAGAAATACGTGTCGGCGGAGAAGGGTGTGGAATCGGCGGAGGAAGCCCTCGCCGGCGCCGGGGACATCCTGGCGGAGCGGATTTCCGACGAGGCGGATTACCGGACCTATATCCGGGAGGCCACCATGGGAAAGGGAATCCTCAAGTCCCAGGCGAAGGATGCGGCGGAAAAGTCGGTCTACGAGATGTACTATGATTATGAGGAGCCGGTGAAGAAGGCGGCGGGCCATCGGATCCTGGCCCTCAACCGGGGAGAGAAGGAAAAGTTCCTGTCGGTGCGGGTGGAGGCACCGGAGGAGGACATTCTCCGGTATCTGAGGAAGAAGGTCATTGTCCGGGACAATCCGAACACCTCGGCCTTTTTGGAGGAGGTCATCGAGGACAGCTATGAGCGCCTCATTGCGCCGGCCATCGAGCGGGAGGTGCGGAACAGTCTGACGGAGGCGGCGGAGGCCGGGGCCGTCCACGTATTCGGAAAGAACCTGGAGCAGCTTCTCATGCAGCCGCCCATCGTGGGACGGGTGGTCCTGGGCTGGGACCCGGCTTTTCGGACCGGCTGCAAGCTGGCGGTGGTGGACGAGACGGGAAAGGTCCTGGATACGGTGGTGATCTATCCGACGGCGCCTCAGAACAAGGTGGCCGAGGCCAAGCGGGTGGTGAAGAACCTTATTAAAAAGTATGGGATCACTTTGATCTCCGTGGGAAACGGGACGGCATCCAGGGAGTCGGAGCAGGTGATTGTGGAGCTTCTCAAAGAGATCCCGGAGTTTAAAGTCCAGTACATTATCGTGAGCGAGGCCGGGGCCTCCGTGTATTCGGCCAGCAAGCTGGCGACGGAGGAGTTTCCGGATTTTGACGTGGCTCAGAGGAGCGCCGTGTCCATTGCGAGACGGCTTCAGGACCCGCTGGCGGAGCTGGTGAAGATTGATCCCAAGTCCATCGGCGTGGGACAGTACCAGCACGATATGAACCAGAAAAATCTGGACGAGGCATTGACGGCCGTGGTGGAGGACTGTGTCAACCGGGTCGGCGTGGATCTCAACACCGCATCGGCTCCGCTGCTTTCCTATATTTCCGGCATCAGCAAGACGGTGGCGAAAAATATCGTGGCCTACCGGGAGGAGAATGGCCGCTTCGAGGACCGGAGGCAGCTTCTCAAGGTGGCCAAGCTGGGGCCGAAGGCTTACGAGCAGTGTGCGGGCTTTATGCGGATCTCAGGCGGAAAGAATCCCCTGGACGCCACGGCGGTCCACCCGGAGAGCTACGGGGCCGTGGACATTCTTCTCGGGAAGCTGGGTTATGCCAAGGAGCAGATTGAGGCCGGGGGACTTCCCGGCATCGGCAAGAAGGCGATCCAGAAAAAGAAACTGGCAGACGAGCTTGGGATCGGGGAGATCACCCTGGCGGACATTTTGAAGGAACTGGAGAAGCCGGCCAGGGATCCACGGGACGAGATGCCAAAGCCCATCCTCCGCACCGACGTGATGGACATGAAGGACTTGAAGCCTGGCATGGTGCTCAAGGGCACGGTCCGCAACGTCATCGACTTCGGGGCCTTCGTGGACATCGGCGTTCACCAGGACGGGCTGGTCCACATTTCCCAGATCTGCGACCGCTATATCAAGCATCCCCTGGAGGCGGTGAGCGTCGGTGATATCGTGGAGGTGCAGGTCATGAGCGTGGACGTGGACCGGAAGCGGATCCAGCTGACCATGAAAATACAGTGAGTTCTGGAATATTGGAGGGCAGAAGATGGAGAACAAGAAATTTGTGACGAGGACGACGGCGGCGGATCTGTTCCGGTTCCAGATCTATCATACGTACATGGGGATCATGGGATTTCTTCTGGGGCTTCTGGCAGTGGTGGCCCTGGCGGATCTGATCGGAAATTTCAGCAATATGAACACGGGGACGAAGATCCTTTGTCTGGTATTGATCTTATGGGCTACCATCCTGAATCCGGTCAACATGTATTTCCGGGCGAAGAAACAGGTCCAGACGGTGGAGCTTTTCAAGAATCCCATTGATCTGGAGATCGGCGAGAAGGGACTGACCATCACCCAGGGGGAGAACGGCGGCCTGGTGGAGTGGAAGAATGTCACGAAGATCGTGATCCTTAAGAAGCTGGCGATCTTCTACATGGGGAAGGTGCGGGCCCACCTTCTGCCGCTGGACCAGATCCCGGAGGAGGCCGACGAGGCGGTGGAGCTGGTAAAGAACTATGCGAAAGGGATCAGGATCGTCAACCGGAGAAAGGGCCGGAGGAAACAGAAAGCCTGAGAGAATGGACAGAGGGAACAATATAATGGAAGAAATCCGTGAGACATCCTGCCCGGAGGAGACCTTTGCTTTTGGAAAATGGCTGGGGGAGCGGGCGAAGCCGGGGGAGATTTTCTGCCTGGACGGGGAGCTTGGGACGGGGAAGACGGTCCTCACCCAGGGTTTTGCGGCGGGACTCGGCATCACAGAGCCGGTGAACAGCCCCACCTTTACCATCGTGCAGGTTTATGAGGAGGGGCGTCTGCCGCTGTATCATTTTGACGTGTACCGGATCGGCGACCCTTCGGAGATGGACGAGGTCGGTTATGAGGACTGTTTTTTCGGGGAGGGAGTCTGCCTGGTGGAATGGGCCTCCCTCATCGAGGAGCTGATCCCGGAGGAAGCCCTGTGGATCCGGCTGGAAAAGGAGTTTGGGCGGGGCGACGATTACCGGCGGATCACGGTGCGGCAAGTATAGAAGAGGACGGAAATTTCTACCTGTGCGGTTAGAATATTAGATTCTGTCTTCGTCAGGGAGCAGCCATTTGAAGCAGACGATAGGAAGATTTTGCAGATTTTGCGAGCATCGTTATGAGCACTTAGCGACCGTAGTCTGGTCGCTTATGTGCGATACATGCAAAGCACTTAGCGAGGTCTTTTCGAGCTTTAGTGCTTTGTATAGCGTCATCGAATCGGCTGACCCGCTTTGATGGAAGCAGATTCGATGATAATAGGCGGCGCAGCAAAATCAAAAATCAACGTGTCTGCGAAACTGGCTGCTCCCTGACGGAGACATGGAAAACGTTCAACCGCACAGGTGAAAATTTCACCGGAAAGAGGGAGTTATGAAGATACTAGGAATTGAGAGCGCCTCCCTGACGGCCTCGGCGGCCATCTGGGAGGATGACATGCTGACGGCGGAGTACACGGTCAATCACAAGAAGACCCACTCGCAGACGCTTCTGCCCATGATTGACGAGATCGTGAGGATGACGGAGACGGACCTTGAGACCCTGGACGCCATCGCCGTCTCCGGAGGGCCCGGCTCTTTTACGGGGCTTCGGATCGGGTCGGCCACGGCCAAGGGGCTGGGGCAGGCCCTGGATAAGCCGCTGATCCACGTGCCGACCCTGGACGCCATGGCCTATGAGCATTTCGGCACGGACCGGCTGATCTGTCCCATGCTGGACGCCAGGAGGGAACAGGTCTACTGCGGGCTCTATGAGTTCCACGAGGAGTTCCGGGTGATCCGGGGGCAGGCGGCCATGGGGATCTCGGAACTTCTCTCGGAAGTGAACGGCCTTGGACGCCCGGTGGTCTTTCTGGGAGACGGGGTTCCGGTGAACAGGGGGAGGATTATGGCGGAATGTGCGGTCCCCTATGTGTTTGCGCCCTCTTTTGCTTCCAGACAGCGGGCAGGAGCCGTGGCGGCCCTGGGGGCGGTCTATTTCCTGCAGGGACGTACGGAGACGGCCGAGGAACATAAGCCGGAGTATCTGCGCATGTCCCAGGCGGAGCGGGAACGGCAGAAGCGGGAGCAGGAGGAGCGGCCTGGAAAGGAAGTGTTTCAAAAGGGAGCGCAGGGAGGATGAGCGGTGCGGACAGGACGGCCCGGGAAACCCGGGGAGGGACAGGCGGGCCGGAGGAAGGTGCGGACAGGGAAACACTGCGGATCCGTGCGCTCGGGAGGGAGGATGCCGGAGCGGTGGCGGCACTGGAGCAGGAGATTTTCGGGACGCCCTGGTCGAAGGAGCAGGTGGAAGCCTCCATTGGCCCCGGGGAGGAATCCGTCGGTTGTGGCTCCAACCTGCGGCATGAGGCATTTGGCGCATATGCAGGGGGAACCCTCTGCGGTTATCTGCTCGCCGTGGCGGTGAGCGGCGAGGGAGAGCTCCATCGGATCGCCGTTGCCCCGGCTTTCCGGAGAAAGCACGTCGGCGATGCATTGATGGAGGAGTTTCTTTTCCGATGTTTGGACTGCAGGGAAGGCGGCCTCTGGCTGGAAGTCAGGGAGGGAAACCGGGCGGCAGCCGCCCTCTATAGGAAGCATGGCTTTCGGGAGGCGGGACGGCGGAAGCATTATTATCAAAATCCTGTGGAGGACGCGCTTGTCTATACGACGTTTCCCGGCTGATGCGGGGAAGGCCTTCCCCCTACCCGCTTTCCGTCCAATCTTCCAGGATAAGACCTGGAATACGGGAAAATTCATCGGTGTTGTGAGTGACTACCGTGAGGCCTCCGGACAGCCCCTGTGCGGCGATCGTGATGTCGTAAGGGCCGATCGGCGTTCCTCTCACGGCAAGTCCGGCTGTCCCATTTACTCTTGGCTGCTCCGTATTCCAGTTTGCTGACAGTTACTGAGGAAATTGCGATCTGATCCGGATGAACCTGAAACAGCTTTTCTGTCAGGGCAGGATAGCTTCCTTTCATGGCGTAAATGCAGATGTTGGTGTCGAGCAGATACATCAGAAATCCTCTCTTTCTCCCATGTTTTCCCAGAATGGCTGTTGCCGCTTTGGAATACTTTCGCTGTAAGCATGGAAAAAACCTCCTTGCGATCATGGATAAAACAGGCAATTGCGAAACATAAAATTGCGAGAATATTCTGCCAATATGTCCGTCCAAAGCCTGCAGCGCCAGGCGTTCCAGCAAGCCCAGAACCGCAGAAGCCACTCGGGAAAGAGTCCCTCCTGTCTTCTCTGGTCTTGCTTCCACGGCGCAGAGGGCTTTTCCCGGAAATATTGTCAGAATATTCGACAGACTTTCGAGTTTCGCAATTGCCTTATGGATAAAATTTTTTTTATGTATATACGTTTGGCATATACAAGTAAAATGCGAATTGTCAAGATGTTTGGAGCAAAACTCTGATCAGTGTTCAAGGATCAGAATTCAGGAAAAAATAGGGTTACAATCCAGGAAATTCATGGTATACTGATTCGATAGGTAATGCGAAGCGATTTTAAGTCTGGGGTAATCTTATTCCTGTATACCACTAATTTCCGGTTTCTTATTCGACAAAATGGGCTTATAATGTGGCTGTGACAGGAAGGACGCCGTCGAATTGTGCGGCATGTAGAAGGATTACGGGAAAGGCTGTGAGTGTATGACCCATGAGAAACAGGAATTCGTGGTTTGCAACTGCTGTGGGGAACTGGTGAAAACGGAAGGGGTGCCGCCTTACGGGGAGGGCCTTGCGGTCACCAAGTCCTGGGGATACTTTTCCGGGAAAGATGGGGAACGGCATCGTTTTTTCCTGTGTGAGGAATGCTATGACAGGATGATCAGCGGATTTGCCGTCCCGGTGGAGATCGAAGAAGTGACGGAATTGGTGTGATACCGATAAGAGAAAGGAATTGTCATGCTTGACGTATGTTTATTGGGGACCGGCGGAATGATGCCGCTCCCCTATCGGTGGCTGACTTCGCTGATGGCAAGGTGCGGGGGAAGCCATCTGCTCATCGACTGCGGGGAGGGAACGCAGATCGCCCTCAGGAAAAAGGGCTGGAGCGCAAAGCCCATCGACGTGATCTGCTTCACCCATTATCATGCGGACCATATCAGCGGCCTGCCGGGGCTTCTCCTCACCATGGGGAATGCGGAACGGACAGAGCCGCTTCTCATGGCCGGGCCAAAGGGCCTGGAGCGGGTGGTGACGGCCCTTCGGACGATTGCGCCGGAGCTGCCCTTTCCCGTCCGGTTTCTGGAACTTTCGGAGCGGGAGCAGGAGTTTCAGGCGGGGCCTTACCACATCCGGGCGTTCCGGGTACACCACAACATTCCCTGCTATGGGTATTCGCTTTCTCTGCCTCGGGCGGGAAAATTCCAGGTGGAACAGGCGAAGGCCCTGGGGCTCCCGGTGCGCTACTGGGGCGTCTTACAGCGGGGGGAGTCGGTGGAACTTGACGGAAAGGTCTACACGCCGGACATGGTCATGGGCGGGGCCAGGAAGGGGATCAAGGTGACTTACTGCACCGACACCAGGCCGATCTCTTCCATAGCGGCGGAGGCGGCCGGCTCCGACCTGTTCATCTGCGAGGGAATGTACGGGGAGAAGGAAAAGGAGGCCAAGGCCAGGGAGAACAGGCATATGACCATGTACGACGCGGCCAGGCTGGCGAGGGATGCGGGGGTGCCGGAGCTCTGGCTGACCCATTACAGCCCGTCTCTCTCCTGGCCGGAGGATTACATGGACGAGGTGAGGCGGATCTTTCCGAAAGCGGTTGCGGCCAGGGACGGGCAGACGGCGGAACTGCGGTTTGAGGACGAGGATTGATGCAGGGGAAGAATATGGACGAGAAAAAGACGACGGACATTACGATTTTAGCGATCGAGAGTTCCTGCGACGAGACGGCGGCGGCGGTGGTGAAAAACGGCAGGGAGGTCCTTTCCAACGTGATCTCATCCCAGATCGCGCTCCATACCCAGTACGGGGGCGTGGTGCCGGAGCTGGCCTCCAGGAAGCACATCGAGAAGATCAACCAGGTGATCGGGGCGGCCCTCTCGGAGGCGGGGATGCCGCTCCCCGAGATGACGGCGGTGGCTGTGACCTACGGCCCCGGGCTGGTGGGCGCCCTTTTGGTGGGGGTGGCGGCGGCGAAAGCGCTGGCCTACGGCGCCGGGCTTCCACTGGTGGGAGTCCACCACATTGAGGGGCATGTGAGTGCCAACTTCCTGGAGCATCCGGATCTGGAGCCGCCGTTCCTCTGCCTGATCGTGTCCGGCGGCCATACCCACCTGGTTGTCATGAAGGATCACGGCGAGTTTGAGATCGTCGGGCGGACCAGGGACGACGCGGCGGGGGAGGCCTTTGACAAGGTGGCCAGGGCTATCGGCCTGGGATATCCCGGCGGTCCCAAGATCGACCTGGCGGCCAGGGAGGGAAATCCCCACGCCATGGCGTTCCCCAGGGCGAAGATCGAGGGCTGTCCCTATGATTTCAGCTTCAGCGGTTTGAAATCGGCGGTGCTCAACTACCTGAATCATGAGAAGATGGCAGGGCGGGAGGTGAATCGGGCCGATCTGGCGGCCTCCTTCCAGAATGCGGTGGTGGAGGTCCTGGTGGACCACACGATCCGGGCGGCAGAGGAATACGGCATCCGCAAGGTGGCCATTGCCGGCGGCGTGGCCTCCAACTCGGCCCTGCGGGCGTCCATGACGGCGGCCTGTGGGCAGGCGGGACTGAAGCTCTATTATCCGTCCCCCATCTTTTGTACCGACAATGCGGCCATGATCGGATGCGCGGCTTATTATGAATATAAAAAAGGGGTAAGAAGCGGTCTGGACCTGAATGCGGTGCCGAACCTTAAGCTGGGAGAGAGGTGAAATATGGAGAGGTGATGGGAAAAAATCATGAACGATAGAACAGTCAAGGCCATCGTTTTGGCGGCGGGGCAGGGGAAGCGGATGAAAAGCGCGGTGCCAAAGCAGTACCTGTTGCTTGGAGGGCATGAGGTGCTTTATTATTCTTTGAAGGTTTTTGAAGAAAGCCTGGTGGATGAAGTTGTTCTTGTGACCGGGGCGGACGAAATTTCCTGGTGCCGGGAGCATATTGTGGAGAAATACGGATTTTCCAAGGTGAAAAAGATTATTGCAGGGGGAACGGAGCGGTATGATTCCGTCTATGCAGGGCTTCTGGCGGCGGCTCCCTGTGATTATGTGCTGATTCATGACGGGGCCAGGCCATTTATTACAAAAGAGATGATTCAGAAAGTACTCCGGGGAGCAGTGGATTATGGAAGCTGTACTACCGGAATGCCAGTGAAAGATACCATCAAGATCACCAATGAAAAGGATATGGCAGAAGATACGCCTGACAGAAAAAAGCTGTGGGCGGTCCAGACTCCTCAGGGATTTTTCTATCCGGTAATTCTGAAAGCCCATAAAAAATTCCGTGAAGGAAAAGTTGAGGTTGCCGTGACAGACGATACCATGTTGGCTGAAATTTTTTTAAATAAACAGACAAAAATGGTAAACGGAAGTTACCGTAATATAAAAGTAACGACACCCGAGGATATGAAAATAGCAAGAGCTTTTACGAAAGATCATAGAGACCAAGAGAAGAACCGTCAGGGTAGAAGGTATCCGAACGGACTGAATTATATCTGGGAGCGGAGAGAAAGACAAAACGGAAGGCAGTTAAAACGAAAAAATAGAAATGGATTTTTGCGATTGCAGAGGAATCGGCAACGAGAAGTAAAAAGCCGACCTGCAAATGGGGGGACGATATGATCCGATTAAGACCCTGGAAAAAGGCAGACTTTGAAGAACTGCTGACCTGGTTTTCCGACGAGGAGAGCTTCTCTAAATGGAGTGCGGGGAAGTTCACGTGGCCCCTCACCATGGAGCAGCTTCTGGAGTATTACGAACGGTTTGAGAAGGATGAGAGGGGCTGGATTTTTGCGGCCCTGGACGAGGGCGGAGCGCTTGCTGGGCATCTCCTGATGCGAAAGGCGGACTATGAGGGGAACAGCATCCATTTCGGCTTTATCGTCGTCTCGCCCGGAATGCGGGGGAAGGGCGCAGGGAAAGCCATGGTGCAGCAGGCCCTTAAGTTTTCTGGTGGGATCCTCGGGATGGAGCGGGCGACCCTCGGAGTCTTTGAAAACAATCCGGCCGCAAGGCATTGCTATGAGTCGGCAGGCTTTGTGACGGAAGGAACCACCCAGGATGCCTTCCGGTATCGGGGGGAATCCTGGGCAGTCATTGACATGGCGGCGAAGTGCCGTCCAGAGTTTTGAATCATCATAAAAAAAGAATGACAGTTACCACCGGACCTGGACGCCGAAGGATTTTACGGTTTCCAGACATTTTGCGTCGATGGGCGCGTCGGTGATGAGATAGTGGAGAGATTCCCAGGAGCTTAACAGAAAAAGCCCCTGGGAATTTGCTTTTGTATGGTCGGCCAAGATAAAATTTTGGGCAGAGTTGGCCAGCATGATGCGCTTGATCTGGGTTCCGGTGATCCCGTCATTAAAGATCCCGTTCTGGGAAAAACCGCTGCAGGAGGTGATGGTGGCATCCACATAAATCTGCTTGACGATATCGATGGTGGTGCCGTCGTCAAAGGTATTGTGGTCTTTCCCTAAAAAGCCGCCGATGGCATAGGTGCGGATCCAGGGCTTTTCGCTGAGAAGTTTTAGGGCCTCGAAGCTGTTGGTGAATACCGTGTAGGTGCGGCCGGAGGGCAGGATCTTCAACACTTCTGTAGCCGTTGTGCTCCCGTCTACATAAAAGGAAGAGATATCCGTTAAATAGGCCAGGGCTGCCTGGGCAATCTTCTGCTTCAAGGGCCGGTTTACCTGGCTGCGCTGCTGAAAGGAGAATTCCTGGCGGCTCTCGTCGATGATATGGGCTTTGCCGTAGCTGCGGTTGACCAGGTTGGAATGTTCCAGGGAGTTTAAGTCCCTGCGGATGGTCATGGCCGATACACCAAATTGTTCGGCCAGGGCGGAAACGGAGATTTCTTTGTTGGATTTCAGGATATTATAGATCCGTTCTCGTCGTTCTTCTGATTTCAAAACAACACCTCCATAGACTAGAATGTTTGGTTGTTCTTGAATTATACCTTAATTCGAACAATATTGCAATAATAATATGATAAATAAACATTAAAAATGTTGACAATGTGCGTTATTATTGTTAATTTAAACATATCAGAGAGAACAGAACAAACAGTAAAGAGATCACAGGACGGGAGGAAACAGTATGGACATTCAGGCGATCAAGGAGATTCTTGCGGTGGCGAGAAGATTAGACGAGAAAAATCTTGTCAATGCTTATGAGGGGAATATTTCGGTAAAGCGGGATGGGCTGATCTACATTACGCCCACGGGAAAAAACAAGGGTCTGCTCACAGAGGAAATGATAGCAGTGGTGAGGGAGGACGGAACCCAGGTCGGCGGATGCTGCAAACCCACCTCGGAGCTTACGATGCACAGGAATACTTATGAGATCCGGCCGGAGATCGGAGGGATCGTGCACTGCCATCCGACCTTTATGACGGCTTATGCCATCTGCAATCTTCCGGTGGAGACCAAGGCATATCCCGAGATGATCGGAAATTTCGGCGTCTTTGAGGTGGCACCCTATGGCAGGCCGGGGACGGAAAAGATTCTGGAAGGGGCGATACCGATTTTTGCCCACAGTGATATATGCATGCTGGGAAATCACGGCGTCCTGG
Source organism: uncultured Lachnotalea sp. (assembly GCA_947066815.1). GTDB lineage: Bacteria > Bacillota > Clostridia > Lachnospirales > Lachnospiraceae > Lientehia. The sequence continues at coordinate 191,000 of CAMSZT010000001.1, read as the reverse complement.
CGGTGGGAGAGACCGTGTTTGACGCCATGAACCGGATTGAGGCGGCGGAGGCGATTACGCAAACCCTGTTTCTCTCCAGGATTCTCGGGAAGGAAAAGGAGCTGGACAGCGAGGAGCTTGATTATTTGAACACAGTGCGGACGAGCAAACGATAGGTGGTGAGGCTTTCATGGGAGAAAGGTACAAAATTGAACTGCGCGATATTACGAAGGATTTTTCCGGCGTGCGCGCGCTGGATCATGTGACCATCAAAATACGTCCGGGAACGGTCCACACCCTTGTGGGAGAAAACGGAGCGGGGAAATCGACCCTGATGAAGATATTAAACGGCCTTTACAAGCCCAATGGGGGAAGCATTTTTCTGGACGGGGAGGAAGTTCAGATCAAGGATCCCATTGATGCCAGGGAAAAAGGGATCGCCATGATCTATCAGGAGTTAAATTACATTCCGGATCTCTCCATTGAAGAAAATATATTTATGGGGAGGTTCCCGGGCGGCAAGTGGAAAAGTCTGGTCAACTGGAAAGAGGTGAGGCGGCAGGCCAGCGAATTTCTGGAGCAGGAGGGTCTGCATTATAAGCCGTCCATGAAGATCAAGGAACTTTCTGTGTCGGAGATCCAGATGTTAGAGATCATTAAGGCGATCTCCTTTAACGCCAGCGTCGTGATCATGGATGAGCCCACCTCGGCTATTACCACCAGAGAGGTGGAAATGCTCTTTGAGAAGATCAAGGATATGAAGCGGCGGGGCATCAGCATCATTTATATTTCCCATAAGATGGACGAGATTTTCCGCATTTCCGACGACATCACGGTGATCCGGGATGGCAAAACCATCAGTTCCGGCCCAGCAGGAAATTATACAAAGGATACCCTGATTGCGGAGATGGTGGGGCGGGAGATCAAAAACATCTATCCCAAGGAGACCGTGTCCATCGGCAGGGAGGTACTCCGCCTGGAGGGACTCGGCAGCGACGGATTGTTTGAGGACGTGAATATGACGGTCCATGCGGGGGAGATCGTGGGGCTCTCCGGTCTGGTGGGAGCCGGTCGGACGGAGCTTGCCAGTGTCCTTTCCGGACACCTTCCGGCGACAGAGGGAAAGATCTTTCTGGAGGGAAAGGAGATCTCGGTCAAAAGTATCAGTTCGGCTATCCGGCAGGGGATCATCATGCTCTCCGAGGACAGGAGAACCTATGGGATTGTGGGCTGCCTGAGTGTGCTGGACAATGCCATCATGGCGGAAAACTGCATAAACCGGGAGTTTTTTGCAGGCTCCAGGAGGCAGGTGGAGCAGGCGAAAGGTCTGATCCAAAAGCTGAATGTAAAGACTCCCTCCCTGGAAATGCAGATTGAGAATCTCAGCGGCGGAAACCAGCAGAAGGTGGTGCTGGCAAAATGGCTGATGCTGGACACAAAGGTACTGATCCTGGATGAACCCACCAGGGGAATCGACGTGGGGGCCAAGTACGAGATCTATAAGATTATCGGTAATCTGGCGAAGGAGGGCTGTGCGGTCATCCTGATATCCTCCGAGATTCCAGAGCTTATGGGGATGGCGGACTGCATGTACGTCATGTGTAAGGGCCGCATTACCGGAAGGCTGGAGAGGGAAGAGTTTTCCCAGGAGCTCACCATGAAATACGCGATCGGAGGTGCAAAGGCATGAGAAGAGGACACATCAGCTTAAGCAAATATATGAGCATCATTATTTTGGCAGTCATGATGCTGATCAGTGCAGTTTTGGACAGCTCTTTTCTGACAGGACAAAACCTGGTCAACATCCTCCGGCAGATCAGCATCGTCACAATCCTGGCCTTCGGAGAGACCATGCTGATTATCGGCGGTCAGCTTGATTTGTCGGTGGGGACCAATGCGGCCATGTCCGGAACCTTTGCCTGCATCGTCTTTATTGCGACGGGCTCCCTGCCGGTGGCGGTACTGACCGGCATGGCGCTTGGGGCAGTGGTGGGAACGGTAAACGGCTTTGTGGTGACGAAGTTTGACGCGCCGCCTTTTATTGTAACCTTGGCCATGCAGCAGATCACGACGGGGATCATCTTCCTGTATACGGACGGCCAAAATGTCTATAAGATCGGCGATTTTCGAATTTTAGGACAGGGAAATTTGGGCTTCATCCCCATTCCTATCATCATCATGCTGATCATCTGTGCCATTGTATGGATGATTCTGAAGAAAATGAAGTTTGGCCGTTATCTCTACGCCATCGGCGGGAACCAGAGTGCGGCGGTGGCTTCCGGGATCAAAGTGAAATCCGTGCTGATGCGGGCTTACATCCTTTCCGGAGTCTTGGCGGGATTGGGCGGAGTCATCCTGATGTCCAGGCTGAACGCAGGTCTTCCCGCTTCCGGGGCAGGCATGGAGACAGACGCTCTGATGGCGACGATCATCGGGGGGACCTCCTTCACCGGAGGGATTGGGACGGCCCTCGGCACACTGATCGGTGCCTGTGTCATCGGAGTTTTGAACAATATCATGACACTGGTGGGCGTACAGGCTTATATTCAGCAGATCCTGAAGGGAACCCTGATCATCTGTGCGGTGGTCATTGATATTTACAGTAAGAAGAATAAAAAAGTGGTCCGAATCGTGGATGACAAGGTTCTGGAGAGCAAATCCTGATTCTGCTTGATACCCGGACAGGGATCAAAATAAAAAGAAAGGTGGAAGAAGCATGAAAAAAGTATTGGCAGTATTGTTGGCGATGGTCATGACGATGACCGCTATGGCGGGCTGCGGCTCCGGGGAAAAGGAGGAGACCAAGAAGCCTGCAGAGACGGCAGCGGGAACGGAGGCAGCGGGGACGGAGACGAAAGCGGCGGAGGGAACGGAAGCTCCCGCAGCGGAGGACGGCAAAAAAGAGGTGGCCGTGCTGATCGGAGACATGACGGCTACATATGCCTCCTGGCTGGCTCAGTCCTTTGAGGAGATCGCGGCAGATTATCCGGAACTGAATGTGACGATCATTGACAACAAGAACAGTGTGGAGACTCAGGTCGCCAATCTGGAAAACTGTGTGACCAAACAGTATGATTACGTGATCATTCAGCCCATCGACAATGAAGCTCTGGTGGATCCCATCAACCAGACCATTGATGCGGGGATTCCGGTCTGTACGGTGAACGGTACCAACGAGGGTTCGGAGCTGGCCTCCTGTGTGGATTGTGATCCGGTGCAGCAAGGTTCCATTCCGGCGGAGGTCGCCCTCAAGAATCTGCCCGATGACGCCAAGGTCGTGGTCCTTCTCGGTCCCTCTGGCAATGTCCATTCCATCGGACGCCGCGAAGGATTCCAGAAAACTCTTTTTGACGCAAAGCCCGGAATCGAGATTCTGGACGAGCAGATTGCCAACTGGTACAAGGATGAGGGCATGGCCTTGATGGAGAACTGGCTTCAGAAATATGAACGGATCGACGCAGTCATCTCCATGAATGACGCTATGGCGCTTGGCTGTATTGAAGCTGCAAAATCCGTGGGACGGGAGAAGGAGATGACCTACTATGGCGTGGATGGTCTGGCCGACGCGTGCCTGTCCATTCAGGACGGAGAGCTGACGGCCACCTGTGTCCAGAATGCGTATGCCCAGGCGGAGGCTTCTCTGGATATCGCTTCCCGCGTGTTGAAGGGTGAGATCGACCATGAGACAAATCTGGTGGACGGTGAATTGATCGATTCCTCCAATGTGGCAGAGTGGATCGAGGTTCACACGAAGAACGGACAGATTCAGTAACGGCAGGAAGAAAGGGAATAGAATAAGAAGTGTTCTCGTGAGGTGCGCCCCCTGCGGGGGGCGCATTCTGTATCAGACAGAAAGGAGTACAGCACATGAATCAATATCAGGGATTTGATGAAAATCTGAGTCTGGAGGGAAAGACGGCAGTCATTACAGGCGGGGCCAGCGGAATCGGCCGTGCGACGGCGGGCATGATGGTGAGGAAGGGGGCCAGGGTTGTGATTCTGGACCGGGATCCGAGAGTCGGGGAGGCTGCAGAGGAGATTGGGAACGGGACTCTTGGCCTTACGGCTGATCTGACGGATTATGATCAGGTGGAAGCTTCGTTCCAAGAGGTTTTGAGAACGGCAGGGGGCATCGACATTGTGTGCAACATCGCCGGCCTTGGTTCCGGGACTCCTGCGGAAAAGATCACCAAAGAAGAATTTCTCCGTGTGATCAATGTCAATTTGAATGCGGTGTTTTTTGTCTCCCAGGTCGCCGGTCGGATCATGCTTCGGCAGGGGAGGGGCGGACGGATCATCAATATGTCATCCCAGGCGGGTGTGGTGGCTCTTCACGGCCATGTGGCCTATTCCGCCAGCAAGGCAGGACTCATGGCAGTGACGAGAGATCTGGCTCTGGAGTGGGGAAAATATGGGATCACAGTAAATTCTGTGGCGCCCACGGTGGTTATGACACCGATGGCAAAGGATTACTGGGTCGGCGAGCGGGGGGCTGCCCATTTGGCCCAGATCCCGGCGGGGAGGTTTGCGGAGATGGACGAGATCGCCATGGCCTTTGTGTATCTTGCCAGCGATGCGGCGGCGATGATCAACGGGGCGAATTTGGTGGTAGACGGAGGCTTTACCATCAATTGAGAAATTTATGGGCATACAGGAGGGGAACATGACAAATAACTATCTGGCGGCAGATCTGGGGAGCAGTGGAGGAAAAGTCTTTCTGGGAACCCTCACGAAGGAGGGAAAGCTCACGATGCGGGAGGCGGGACGATTTGCGACGCTCCGTGTATTTTTTCGAGGGCATCTGTCGATCAACGTCTATGAGATCTATGATAAGATCTTCCAAATCCTGGAGCAGCTGGGCCGGGAGGGGATAGTGCTTTCTGGCTTTGGCGTGGATTCCTGGGCCAGTGATTTCGGCATCGTGAATCCCCAGGGGGAACTTCTCGGCCTTCCGGTCTTTTACCGGGACAAGCGGACGGAGGGAATGCAGGAAGAGGTGGAACAGGTGATCAGCTATCGGGATCTTTACAAGCTGACGACGCAGAGGCGGATTCAGGACTCCACCCTCTGCCAGCTTCTGGCGGTGAAGAGAGAACATCCAAGGCTTCTGGAGCACGGAAATAAAATTCTGCACCTGGGCGATCTTCTGATGTTTTTTTTCTCAGGAAAGGTATGCTCTGAGATTTCTGCGGCCTCTTATTCCCAGCTTTTCAGTATGAGAAAGCAGAAGTGGGAGCAGGAGGTGTTTGATCTTTTTGGATTGCCGGGGAGCCTTAAGCCGCCCGTCGTCTGGTCGGGCCGTTGTCTGGGGCAGATTTCGGAAAGCCTTGCCGGCCGGCTTGGCCTGAACCGGTTCGAGGTGATTGCGCCGCCGGTTCACGACACCTCGGCGGCGGGGGTGGCCGTGCCGGCAAGGCCGGGGGAGAACTGGGCCTTTATCTCCACCGGAAGCTGGTATCTGGTCAGCATGGAACTTTCGGAACCTGCGGACCTTTCCCTTTCCTATCAATACAACCTGTCCAATACGGCGCTTGCCTTCGGGAAGACGCTGTTAAAACGGAATGTCTGTGCCATGTGGATCATCCAGGAGTGCCGCCAGGCATGGGAGAGGAGGGGGATTGCCTGCAGCTACGACTCGATCGCGGCCATGGCGGCGCAGGCAGAGCCCTTTTATGGGTTTATCGACACGGATGATCCGGCCTTTTACAATCCGGAGGATATGACGGAGGCGGTGGTCTCCTGGTTGGAACAGACCGGCCAGAGAAGGGTGGGGCAGAATGACGTGGGCCAGATGGCCAGGATTATCTATGAGAGCATTGCCTTTAAATGCCGCTATGGGCTGGAGGCCCTGCAGCGCACCACGGGGAGAAGGGTGGATACCCTGTACGTGGTGGGCGGGACCAGCAAGGTTGCCTTCTTAAATGAGATGCTGGCATCCGCCCTGAATCTTCCGGTCACCGCAGGGCCGGGGGAGGCGGCCGCCGCCGGGAATCTGCTGATGCAGGCGGTGGGGGCGGGGGAGCTCTCCGGCGATGAGGAGGCCCGTGCGGTCATGCAAAGGAGCGTGGCTTTGGAACGGTTTGAGCCGAAGGAGGCGGGAGCCTGGGATCTGCATTACCAGGAGTTCCGGCAGCTCTGCGGCCTGCAGTATTTTTAAAAATCTTGCAGACAGGGAGACCAGGCTCCGGTTTCTTCGGCCTGATCTGTCACGGTTCGATCTGGCGGATCAGGTTCACCATTTCGATGGCGCCCAGAGCGCAGTCGTAGCCCTTGTTTCCGGCCTTGGTGCCGGCCCGCTCGATGGCCTGCTCGATGTTTTCCGTGGTGAGGACGCCGAACATGACGGGAACGCCGGTTTCCAGGGAGACGGCGGCGATTCCCTTCGACACCTCGTTGCAGACATAGTCGTAGTGGCTGGTGGAGCCCCGGATCACGGCACCCAGGCAGATGACGGCGTCATAGGTCCCGCTTTTCGCCATCTTGGATGCGATCAGCGGGATCTCGAAGGCGCCAGGCACCCAGGCGACGTGGATGTCCTCCTCCTGCACCTCGTGGCGGAGGAGGCCGTCCATGGCCCCTCCGAGAAGCTTCGACGTGATAAACTCATTGAATCTTGCGGCGACGATGCCGATCTTTAAATCTTTTGCGACAAGCTTTCCCTCTAATGTTTTCATCGTGTGATCCCTCCTGAATGTGATTATCGTTTATGGTTGACTTTCGTCGGCGTTTTCATAGTGAAGCAGGTGTCCCATGCGTTCCTGTTTGGTCCTGAGATAAAACAGGTCGTGGGGAGTGGCGTTCATCTGGATGGGGAGCCTGGCGGTGATCTCCAGGCCGAATTCCGAGAGCTGGTAGATCTTGTCGGGATTGTTGGTCAGAAGCCGCATGCTGTTTACACCCAGCTCTTTCAAAATCTGGGCGCCGATGTAGTATTCCCGCTCGTCCCCGGCGAAGCCCAGCGCCAGGTTGGCCTCCAGGGTGTCCATGCCTTGCTCCTGCAGCTCGTAGGCCCGGAGCTTGTTGATCAGACCGATGCCACGCCCTTCCTGGCGCATGTAGAGCAGGACACCGCGGCCCTCCGCCTCGATCCGGGACAGGGAGGCGGCAAGCTGCTCGCCGCAGTCACAGCGGAGGGAGCCGAAGGTGTCCCCGGTCAGACATTCCGAGTGGACCCGGCAGAGCACGTCCTTTCCGTCGCCGATCTTCCCCTTTACCAGGGCCACGTGGTGTTCTCCGTTCAGGCGGTTGACAAAGCCGTAAGCCTTGAAATCTCCGTATTTCGTCGGCAGGTGGACGGCGGTCACCCGGTCCACCAGCTTTTCGTGGCATTTCCGGTAGTTCTGCAGGGCCTTTATGGTGACAAACTTTAAGTCGAAGCGCTTTGCCAGCTTCCAAAGCTCCGGCGTGCGCATCATGGTCCCGTCCTCCCCCATGATCTCGCAGCAGAGCCCGCACTCTTTCAGCCCGGCCAGACGGCACAGATCTACCGTGGCTTCCGTGTGGCCGTTCCGCTCCAGCACGCCGTTTTTTCTGGCCAGGAGCGGGAACATGTGGCCCGGCCGGCGGAAATCCTCCGGCTTTGCGTCTTCCGCCACGCAGGCCAGGGCCGTGACGGAACGTTCGGCGGCGGAAATGCCGGTGGAAGTGGCCACGTGGTCGATGGAGACCGTAAAAGCCGTCTCGTGGTTGTCGGTGTTCTGCGTCACCATCTGGGGGATTTTGAGTCTCTGCACGTATTCCGCCGACATGGGCATGCAGATCAGCCCTTTCCCATGGGTTGCCATGAAATTGATGTTGGCCGTGGTGGCAAACTGGGCCGCACAGATGAAATCCCCTTCGTTTTCCCGGTTCTCGTCATCGGTGACCAGGATGACCCGCCCCTTCCTGAGATCCTCCAAGGCCTCTTCAATGGTGTGAAACTGTATCATGATCGTCCTCCTTAAAACCCGTATCGGGACAAAAATTCTCTGGTGATGCCGCTGTTTCCCGGTCCCCCGTCATTGGCCCCCCCGCCGCCTGCCGGGCTTGGAGAATGGGAAAAGAGAAGCTTTTCCACGTATTTGCCGATGATGTCTGTCTCCAGGTTGACCAGGCTGCCCTCCGTCCGCTCGTTTAAGATTGTGTGGCTGACCGTGTGGGGAATGGCGGAGACGGAAAAATCCTTCCGGGTGACGGCCGCCACGGTCAGGCTGATGCCGTCCACGGTGATGGAGCCTTTTTCCACAACATAGCGGAGAACCTCCGGAGCTGCCTCTACCGTGTACCAGACGGCCGTATCGTCCCGGCGGATGCGTGCGATCCTCCCGACTCCGTCCACGTGCCCGGCGACGATGTGTCCGCCGAAGCGGCCGTCTGCGGCCATGGCCCGCTCCAGGTTTACACGGCTGCCGCAGGAAAGGCCCGCCAGGGAGGAACGGTTCAGGGTCTCGTGCATGACATCTGCCGAGAAGCATCCGGGGGAGAGGTCCGTGACCGTCAGGCAGACACCGTTCACGGCAATGCTGTGGCCGACCTTTGTGCCCGTCAATACCTTCTCGGCACAGACGGTGAGCAGGGCGGAATGGACGCCCCGCCGGATCCGCCCTATGGTTCCTGTCTCTTCAATGATCCCGGTGAACATGGGGACACACCTCGCTTTCAATCAGAAAATCTTCTCCCAGTCTTATGACGGTGCTGTTTTTCAGAAAGAACGCATTGGAGGGAGAGGGGACGCCGTCGCCCTCCACCGGCGTCCTGGCATCCCGCCCGCCGAACAGCTTGGGGGCCAGGTAAGCCTGCACCTTCCGGACGATGCCGCTTTCCAGGGCCGACCAGTTGAGGGTGCCGCCGCCCTCCAGGAGAATGCTGTCGATCCCGTCCCGGCCAAGGGCCTCCATAAGGGCCTCAAGGTCGATATGGCCGCCTTTTTTGTCCACGAACAGGATGCGGCAGCCGGCTTTTTCGTAGGCGGCCCATCGTTCACGGTCCCCAGAGCAGGTCGCAAGGATGGTCGGCACCTGTCCTGCCGTGGAGACCGCCTGCGAGGTGAGGGGCGTGCGGAGCCCGGTGTCGCAGATGATGCGGACGGGATTTTTTCCGCCGGGCATGCGGCAGGTGAGGAGCGGGTCGTCGGCCAGTACGGTCCCGACTCCCGCCATGATGGCCGTATACCGGTGTCTCTGCCGGTGGACGTGCTCCCTGGCGGCCTCCCCCGTGATCCATTTGGATTCCCCGGTAAAAGCGGCGATCTTCCCGTCCAGGGTCATGGCGTATTTCATGACCACGAAGGGGCGTTTTGTCTGAATGTAATGGAAGAACACCTCGTTCAGCCGGCTGCATTCCTCCTCCAGGACATGCTCCGTCACCTCCATGCCGTGCTCTCTCAGGATCCGGATCCCCTTCCCCGCCACGAGGGGATTGGGATCCACGGAGCCGGTCACCACCCGCCGGATACCGGCCTCCAGGATCGCATCCGTGCAGGGCGGCTGCTTCCCCTGGTGGCAGCAGGGCTCCAGCGTCACGTACATGGTGGCCCCCGCAGGGTCCTCTCCGCAGGAAGCTAGGGCGTTCCGTTCGGCATGGGGGCCGCCGTATGCCTCATGCCATCCCTGCCCGATGATCTTCCCATCCTTCACGAGGACGGCCCCCACCATGGGATTGGGCGAGACCCATCCTGCGCCCCGGCCGGCAAGCCGAAGGGCAAGCTGCATATAATCGCTGTCGTTCATGTCGATTCCTCCCAAAAGAAAAATGCCCGGAACAGATCGTTCAGGGCAGGCGGCCGGTGTGGACCTGTACAAAACTGCCCTGGAATGAAAAACATTCCAGGGCAGTTTTCTGCGCAGATCAAACCTGTGCCGTATCGTCATCTTCTTCCATCCAGACTGTCACTGTCGGCCTCGGAATTTCACCGAATCCTGCCCTGCCGCCATCGCCGGCAAAGGGCTCGTGGGCTATACCACCGGTAGGGAATCGCACCCTGCCCTGAAGACTTATTCACTTAGTTTCCAATTATACAGAAAATTGACGGTTTGTCAAGAGCGGCCGGAAAGCTCGGCCAATTCCTTTTTGTAGCGGGCAATCTCCTCCCGAAGCCGCTGGTTCTCCGACAGGATCAGTTGTTTTTCCTGCTCAACCTTTTGCCGTTCTTCTTTGCGGATCCGTTCCTCTCGATCCCGGGATTTCATATAGCTTAATGCCACCTCCCCGTCCCGTTTCACGGTCTCCACCATATGGTGGATTTGTTTTCAGGCTGTCATTGACTGCGTTTTCGTCGGTGCTTTGCTCCATATAGCGCAGCAGTTGCCGGAGAGCCTCTGGCGGATCCCCTACGGTGCCCCTGGTATAAAGATAGAGGGTTCGGGCGCCGCCATATAGTTCGATATTCATACAGGGGAATCAGTAACCGAACGGTTCAGACGTGCTCCCGGATATACGGCGGAGAGATTGTTTCTTCGCAGATGGCATTTTACTATTCCGGAATCAACAATCCGGGAGAAGTCCGTATCTCCGATGCGAAGATCAGCGCCGGGAAGGCCGTCTTTTCCTCATCGAACAATGCGGTTGTCAAGGTTCAGATCAGTTCCGGTGAAATGAAGGCGCAGAAGCTTGTGAAAGACGAAGGAAGATTTGCACCGACGATTGCCGGCGGAACTTTTAAAGGCGGCGTGGACAAAGCAGAACTTGATCCGTATGTGATAGATGGATATGAGGCTGTGGAACTGCCGGATGAGAAAGGAACTTACGTCATTGACAAGGTCAAGCCCAGCGTGGCCGAGGTTACCGGAAAGCAGTACCAGACGCTGGAGGCGGCTTTTGCGGCGGCGAGGGACGGCGAGACCGTCAAGGTCCTGGAGGACACCGGTATCGACACTGCCATTGCCATAGCAGGAAAAGCGGTGACGCTGGATCTGAACGGAAAGACGGTCGAATCGCCCAAGTCCGGAGTGTTGATGGCGTTTACGATCGGCGAGGATGGAAAGCTGGCCGTGGACGATGCTTCCGACGGACATAAGGGAACGATCACCGCACCCTGGTCAAACAGAAATGCGCAGGTGATCAAAGTTGAGGGAGAATTCGTCCTGAACAACGGCGTATTGGATACCCGCGCCATGAAGGCAGTCAATGTAGAGAACAACGGTAAAGTGACAGTCAAAGGCGGAACCATACGCAGTGATGCCCCGGCAACGATCGACGTTTACGGGCAGGGCAGTGTCACTATTGAGGGCGGGGGCGTAGAGACGGTAAGTACGGTAGGAAATGCGATACGTCTGAAAGAAAAATATGCGCTGAAGATCACAGGAGAAAAGGTAAAGGCCGAGGCGGGAAAAACAGTGTTCCATGCGGACACGGTTACGGATAGCTATGATAATCAGATTTTGGCGGGAACTTTTACGTCAGATGCGTTTGTAGTGAAAGAAGAAGGAAAGGGAACTCATTTCCAGGCGGTCCTCACCGGCGGCACCTATGTGGGTATGGAGTAGCCGGAAGTCGATCTCTATGCGCAGAAGCCGGGATACGTCGCTTATCTGAAAGACGAGGCGACAAAGAACTGCGTGGTCGAGCCTGCAAGGCATTATGTGGCCCAGATCGGTGAGACCAGGTACGAAACCCTGCGGGAAGCATTCCGAAATGCGGAGGATGGTGGCACGATCACTCTCCTGGCGGACGTGGAGAATGCAGATGCCATTTCCGTTGAGAAGGCTTTGACCCTGGATCTTACCGGCCATACGGTTACCATGGCTGTAAAACGGGTCGATGCGCTTGCGGTTGAGCCCGGAGGAGCTTTGACGATCCAGGATAATTCGGAAGGCGGGCAGGGCGGGATCACCGACCGGCCGGACATCACGGGAAATGAAAACCTGGTGGCCGTGAGAGGTACCCTTACGCTGAAGAGCGGAACCCTGGAGAAGCGCGGCCCTAAGACCAGTACGCTGAGCATCCAGGGGAGCGGGAAAGCGGTTATAGAAGGCGGAACGGTGCAAAGTGCGGTGGACATCGCGTCTCAGAATTATGTGGTCGCAGTTTCCGCGGCACCAAACGATTGACCGAAAAATAATAAAAAACCTCTTGCAATTTGTGGGCGCTTCATGTATAATAATCCGTGCTGTGACATGATAGCGAGGAAGCGAGAGGTTGCTGCCCCTATGTGGCAGGTTTTCCGTGGAGCGAATGTCAAGTTAGGAAACTGGCGACAAGTCACTGTACAGAGGAACCATCTACCGATAAGAAGTAGAAATGACGTGTGGGTCGTTAGGATACACACGGGAGAGTGTACAGTCACCGCTTGTCGTACTTACATTGAAAAGTGCGAAAAGGAGGCGACTTTTTTTATGGCAAGTCAAGTAATGCGGATCACTTTGAAGGCGTATGACCATCAGCTGGTCGATCAGTCTGCTGGAAAGATCATCGAAACTGTAAAGAAAACCGGATCTCAGGTGAGCGGGCCTGTGCCGCTGCCCACGAAGAAAGAGGTTATCACGATCCTTCGTGCCGTCCACAAGTACAAGGATTCCAGAGAGCAGTTCGAGCAGAGGACCCACAAGAGGCTCATCGACATCACGGCCCCCACACAGAAGACCGTGGATGCCCTTTCCAGACTGGAGATGCCTGCCGGTGTTTACATCGACATCAAGATGAAGACGAAGTGATGAATCATAAAGAGATCCAGAATTGGTTTCGGCCTGTTCTAGGATGATTGCCCATGCGGTAATCCGCTGTAGAATAACAGGAGGTAGAAAATGAAGAAAGCGATTTTAGCAACAAAGGTCGGGATGACCCAGGTGTTTACCGAGGACGGAGCCCTCATCCCCGTGACGGTGTTACAGGCCGGCCCCTGCGTCGTGACCCAGGTGAAGACGGTTGAGAACGACGGCTATGCGGCAGTGCAGGTAGGCTTTGCCGACATTCGGGAGAAGCTGGTGAACAAGCCCCGCAAGGGACAGTTCGACAAGGCGGGCGTATCCTATAAGAGATATATCAGAGAATTCCGGTTTGAGAATGCGGAAGACTACAAGGTGGCGGACGAGATCAAGGCCGACATTTTTGCGGCCGGCGACAAGGTGGATGCCACTGCGATCTCCAAGGGCAAGGGCTTCCAGGGCGCCATCAAGCGTCACGGACAGCACAGAGGCCCCATGGCCCACGGTTCCAAATTCCATCGTCATGCAGGCTCCAATGGCGCGGCTTCCGATCCCAGCAAGGTGTTCAAGGGAAAGAAGATGCCCGGTCAGATGGGCAACAAGCGGATCACCATCCAGAATCTCGAAGTGGTGAGAGTTGATGCGGAGAAGAACATCCTGCTTGTCAAGGGTGCGGTGCCCGGACCGAAGAAATGCCTGGTCACCATCAAGGAAACTGTAAAAGCAGTTTAATGTTTTACGAGGAAAGGAGGAACACTTAAAATGGCAAACGTATCTGTTTATAATATGGAAGGCAACGAAGTCGGAACGTTGGAGCTTAACGACGCCGTGTACGGTGTGAAGGTCAACGAGCACCTGGTACACCTGGCGGTGGTCAGCCAGCTTGCAAACAAGCGCCAGGGGACACAGAGCGCAAAGACCCGTTCCGAAGTGAGCGGCGGCGGAAGGAAGCCCTGGAGACAGAAGGGGACCGGCCATGCGAGACAGGGTTCCACGAGAGCTCCCCAGTGGACCGGCGGCGGCATGGTATTTGCCGTGAAGCCCAGAGATTACACCATCAAGTTAAATAAGAAGGAGAGAAGGCTGGCCCTCAAGTCCGCGCTGACCTCCAGAGTCGAGGAGAACAAGTTCATCGTTCTCGACGAATTAAAGCTTGACGAGATCAAAACCAAGGCCATGAAGAAGGTCCTTGACAACCTGAAGGTGGAGAAGGCCCTGATCGTCATGGACGAGAAGGACGAGAAGGTCATCATGTCCGCAGGCAACCTGCCCGGCGTGAAGACGGCTCTCACTTCCACCATCAACGTATATGATATCCTGAAATACAACACCGTTGTTACCACAAAGTCTGCCGCCAAGGCGATTGAGGAGGTGTACGCATAATGGCTGACATTAAATATTATGACGTGATCCTGAAACCGGTCGTTACCGAAAAGACCATGAATCAGATGTCCGAGAAAAAGTACACGTTCCTGGTGCACGTGGATGCCAACAAGAGCATGATCAAAGAGGCAGTGGAAAAGATGTTCTCCGGCGCCAAGGTCGCTTCCGTGAACACCATGAACTGCGAGGGCAAGGAACGCAGGAGAGGCCGCACCGTCGGAAGGACCGCCGCCACCAAGAAGGCGATCGTGAAGCTGACGGCCGACAGCGCGGATATTGAGATCTTTGAGGGCCTATAAGGCTTAGCGACGCATTTCACACTTAGCGAAAGCGAACCGAAGGTGAGGCTTGAGGTTAGTGTGAAAGCGGATACTCCGAACGAAGTGAGGATGTATCTTCCGCTCAAATATATGAGTGGTGGAGCGGACATCCCCGTCTCACGCTATACAGAGCGAAGACTAATCTATACGGTGCACATTATACCGTGACAATAAAACACACTCGAGCGAGTTGTACAGTAGAAAGGAGTAAGGAAATGGGAATCAAGACATACAATCCCTATACACCTTCCAGAAGAAATATGACCGGCTCTGATTTCTCCGAGATCACCAAGAAGACTCCGGAGAAATCCCTGTTAGTTTCTCTCAACAAGAACGCCGGCCGCAACAATCAGGGCAAGATCACAGTGAGACACCGCGGAGGCGGCTCCAGAAGAAAATACAGGATCATCGATTTCAAGAGAAGAAAAGACGGGATTCCCGCAACGGTGATCGGGATCGAGTACGATCCCAACAGAAGCGCAAACATCGCTCTGATCTGTTACGCAGACGGTGCGAAATCCTATATCCTGGCACCGGAGGGACTTAAGGACGGCATGAAAGTCATGAGCGGCGAGCATGCCGAGGCCAAGGTGGGCAACTGCCTGGAGCTCAAGGACATCCCGATCGGTACCCAGGTACACAACATTGAGCTGTATCCCGGCGCAGGCGGACAGCTGGTCCGTTCCGCGGGGGTAAGCGCGCAGCTCATGGCAAAAGAAGGAAAATACGCCACCTTAAGACTTCCTTCCGGAGAAATGAGAATGGTCCCCATCATCTGCCGCGCCACCATCGGTGTGGTCGGAAACGGAGAACACTCTCTGATCAACATCGGTAAGGCAGGACGCAAACGCCACATGGGCATCCGCCCCACGGTCCGCGGTTCCGTTATGAACCCCAATGACCATCCTCACGGCGGCGGCGAGGGCAAGGCAGGGATCGGACGTCCCGGTCCTTCCACTCCCTGGGGCAAGCCGGCTCTTGGTCTTAAGACCAGAAAGAAGCATAAGCAGTCCAATAAGTTGATCGTAAGAAGACGCGACGGCAGAACCGTTAAGTAATCGAAATCAGAAGGAGGTAGACCAATGGCTCGTTCACTGAAAAAAGGACCGTTTGCAGACGCTCATTTATTAAAGAAGGTAGATGAGATGAACGCGGCAGGCTCGAAGCAGGTCATCAAGACCTGGTCCCGCCGCTCCACCATTTTTCCGCAGATGGTTGGACATACAATCGCAGTTCACGACGGCAGGAAACACGTTCCGGTATACGTTACGGAGGACATGGTAGGACACAAGCTGGGAGAGTTTGTTGCCACCAGGACCTACAGGGGACACGGCAAGGACGAGAAGAAGTCCAAGCGCTGATCGTGAAATAGAGAAAGGAGGTTTTATCCATGGCTAAGGGACATAGAAGCCAGATTAAAAGACAGAGAAATGAGAATAAGGATACCAGACCGAAAGCAACGCTGTCTTTTGCCAGAGTATCTGTTCAGAAAGCATGTTTCGTATTAGACGCCATCAGGGGCAAGGACGTACAGACCGCACTCGGCATCGTCACCTACAATCCCAGATATGCTTCTACCTTAATAAAGAAATTACTGGAATCGGCAGTTGCAAACGCCGAGAACAACAACGGTATGAATCCCGACAAGCTTTACGTGGAAGAGTGCTACGCAAACAAGGGACCGACCATGAAGAGAATTAAACCGAGGGCACAGGGCAGGGCTTACCGGATCGAAAAGAGAATGAGCCACATCACCGTTGTGCTGAATGAGAGATAAGGAGGGCAATATGGGACAGAAAGTTAATCCTCATGGCTTAAGAGTCGGCATCATCAAGGACTGGGACTCTAAATGGTATGCGGAAGCTGATTTTGCCGACAACCTGATCGAGGACCACAAAATCAGAACCTATCTGAAGAAGAAATTATACAGCGCCGGCGTTTCCAGGATCGAGATCGAGAGAGCGTCCGACCGGGTGAAGGTGATCATCTACACGGCGAAGCCCGGTATCGTCATCGGCAAGGGCGGCTCCGAGATCGAGAAGTTAAAGGCCCAGGTCCAGAAGATGACCGAAAAGAAGCTTTTCATTGATATCAAAGAGGTGAAGCGGCCGGACAAGGACGCGCAGCTTGTGGCGGAGAGCATCGCCCTCCAGCTTGAGAACCGTATCTCCTTCCGCCGGGCCATGAAGTCCACCATGTCAAGGACCATGAAGGCCGGGGCACTTGGGATCAAGACCTGCGCTTCCGGACGTCTGGGCGGCGCGGACATCGCCCGCTCCGAGTTCTACAGCGAGGGCACCATCCCGCTGCAGACCTTAAGAGCAGACATCGATTACGGTTTCGCCGAAGCGGATACCACCTACGGCAAGGTTGGCGTGAAGGTATGGATCTACAAAGGCGAAGTTCTTCCGGCAAAGAAGGAAGGGGGAGCTAAATAATGTTAATGCCCAAGAGAGTGAAACGTCGTAAACAGTTTCGTGGAAGCATGGCCGGCAAGGCCATGAGAGGAAATAAGATCACCAACGGTGAGTTTGGTCTCGTGGCGGTGGAGCCCGCATGGATCAAGTCCAACCAGATCGAGGCGGCCCGTATCGCCATGACCAGATATATCAAGCGTGGCGGAAAGGTCTGGATCAAGATCTTCCCCGACAAGCCCGTGACGACCAAGCCGGCCGAGACCCGTATGGGTTCCGGAAAGGGTTCCCTGGAGTACTGGGTGGCGGTAGTGAAGCCCGGCCGCGTGATGTTTGAGATTGCAGGTGTAGCCGAGGAGACAGCCAGAGAAGCATTACGTCTTGCCATGCACAAGCTGCCGGTAAAATGTAAGATCGTTTCTCGCGCAGATTTAGAAGGCGGTGATAACAGTGAAAATTAATAAGTATGTAGAAGATTTAAGGACCAAGTCCGCTGCAGAATTAAATGAAGAATTAGTAGCTGCTAAGAAGGAACTTTTCAACCTGAGATTTCAGAATGCAACCAACCAGCTGGATAACACAAGCAGAATCAAAGAAGTTCGCAAGAACATCGCCAGGATTCAGACCGTGATTACCGCAAAGGCTGCTGAGCAGGCATAAGCGCTATGAAAGGAGAACAATCCGTGGAAAGAAATTTAAGAAAGACCCGTACCGGTAAGGTCGTCAGCGACAAGATGGATAAGACGGTCGTGGTTGCAATCGTGGACCATGTAAAACATCCTTTATACGGCAAGATCGTGAAGAGGACCTACAAGCTGAAAGCCCATGACGAGAAGAACGAGTGCGGCGTCGGCGACACCGTGAAAGTGATGGAAACGAGACCCCTGTCCAAGGATAAGAGATGGAGACTTGTCGAGATCATCGAGAAAGCGAAATAAGCTTGTATGCTTAGCAGGCAGAAGGGCTGCCGGCGGCAGGCTTTCTGTATCCGACTGAAAGGAGAGTTATCATGATTCAGCAAGAGACCAGACTGAAGGTGGCTGACAATACCGGTGCCAAAGAACTCCTCTGCATCCGTGTGATGGGCGGTTCCACCAGAAGATATGCAAGTATTGGCGATATCATCGTCGCTACGGTCAAAGATGCAACGCCTGGCGGCGTTGTCAAGAAGGGTGACGTGGTGAAGGCAGTTGTCGTGCGCACCGTGAAGAGCACCCGCCGTAAAGACGGTTCCTATATTCGTTTCGATGAAAATGCTGCCGTTATCATCAGAGATGACAAGACCCCCAGAGGCACCCGTATTTTTGGGCCAGTTGCAAGAGAGCTCCGTGAGAAGCAGTTCATGAAAATCGTTTCTCTGGCTCCCGAAGTATTATAAGGAGGCGCTTAAGAGATGGCAACCATGAAGATCAAGAAGGGCGATATGGTCAAGGTTATCGCCGGAAAAGATAAGGATAAGGAAGGCAAGGTCATCCATGTCGACCGTGCGAAGGGCCGTGTCGTGGTGGAGGGAGTGAACATGCTCACCAAGCACACCAAGCCCAGCGCCCAGAATCAGCAGGGCGGCATCATCAATGTGGAAGGAGCCATTGATGCTTCCAACGTGATGTACCTTCACAATGGGAAAGCCACCAGGATCGGCTTTACCGAGAAGGACGGAAAGAAGGTCCGTGTGGCCAAGGCTACCGGCGAAGTCATAGACTGATCAGAAAGGAGGTCAGAAAAGTGAGTAGATTAAAAGAATTATATAATGGCGAGATCAAAGAAGCCATGATGAAAAAATTCGGCTACAAGAATGAACTGCAGATTCCCAAGCTTGAGAAAGTGATCATCAACATGGGAGTCGGCGAGGCGAAGGAAAACGCCAAGATCCTTGATTCGGCCGTTAAGGATATGGAGACGATCGCGGGACAGAAGGCGGTCATCACGAAGGCAAAGAAGTCTATCGCAAACTTCAAGCTGAGGGAAGGCATGGCCATCGGATGCAAGGTGACCCTCCGCGGTGAGAAGATGTATGAGTTCGTTGACCGTCTCATTAACCTGGCGCTGCCCCGCGTGCGTGACTTTAGAGGCGTGAATCCCAACGCCTTCGACGGCAGAGGAAACTATGCCCTGGGCATCAAGGAGCAGTTGATCTTCCCTGAGATCGAATATGACAAGATCGACAAGGTCAGAGGCATGGACGTGGTCTTCGTCACCACGGCAAAGACCGACGAGGAAGCCCGTGAACTTTTGAGATTATTCAATATGCCTTTTGCGAAATAATTAGGAGGAAGATCAAATGGCAAAGACTTCGATGAAGATCAAACAGCAAAGACCGGCGAAATTCTCCACCAGAGAGTACAGCCGCTGCAGAATCTGCGGTCGTCCCCATGCATATCTGAGAAAATACGGAATCTGCAGGATTTGCTTCCGTGAATTAGCATATAAAGGACAGATTCCCGGAGTGAAGAAGGCGAGTTGGTGACATTCCCCGTTTATTCATTCCATTGGATGTTAAAACAATAAAGGAGGCAAATTAAAATGACTATGAGCGATCCTATTGCAGATATGCTTACAAGAATCCGTAATGCGAACACTGCAAAGCATGATACCGTAGATATCCCTTCGTCAAAGATGAAGCTGGCGATTGCCGACATTTTGGTTGACGAGGGTTATATCACAAAATATGACCTGGTCGAGGACGGCGCGTTCAAGACCATCCGCGTGACTCTCAAGTACGGCAAGGACAAGAATGAGAAGATCATCACCGGTTTAAAGAGGATTTCCAAGCCCGGACTGCGCGTATACGCAGGCAAAGAAGAGCTTCCCAAGGTCCTCGGCGGACTGGGGATCGCCATCATCTCCACCAACAACGGCGTCATGACCGACAAGAAGGCGAGAGAGATGAACGTGGGCGGCGAAGTGCTGGCGTTTGTGTGGTGACCGAAAGCACTCAGCGACGCATTGAGCACTTAGCGAGCGCGAGCCGTCAGGTGAAGCGCGAGGTTAGTGCGAAAGCGGATACTCCGAGCGGAGCGAGGATGTATCTTCCGCAGCCGAAAGGCGAAGACTGAGGTTAGTGGAGTGAACATTCCCAAAAGCACTCAGCATCGCTGTCATACAAGCTTGTTAGTAGTGAAGAGTGAACCGTCTTCCTGGACGGTCTGCTCGCGCGATTAACAGTATATAACTAGTTCAGAGTGTTGTTGCAGGCTGCCGGATCCCGCAGATGGGTTTTCGGATCAATCCGCAGGCAGGCCGCAGACCGCCCGCTATGCGGTCGTCGCTGCTGCCGCAGCTTTCGTCTGCGGCTGGATGGGCGTCCCGCCCATCTGAAAATGAAAATCCGTCGGCCGGCAGATAAATCTGCCGCCGCCGTCTTTCCATTTTCCTGCTGCTCGGGACTGTTAAACAAAACTATTAACTTTTATCATAAGGAGGTACGGGCATGTCACGTATAGGGAGAATGCCAATCGCGGTACCGGCCGGCGTAACGGTCGATATTGCAGAAAATAATAAAGTATCAGTCAAAGGCCCCAAAGGAACTCTGGAGAGAGTTCTTCCCGCGGAGATGGAGATCAAGCTGGAGGACGGCCACATTGTTGTAACAAGACCCAATGACTTAAAGAAGATGAAGTCTTTACATGGTTTGACCAGAAGCCTGTTGGCCAACATGGTGCACGGTGTCACGGAAGGGTACGAGAAGGCCCTCGAGGTGAACGGCGTCGGCTACCGGGCGCAGAAGCAGGGAAAGAAGCTGGTTCTCTCCCTGGGTTACTCCCATCCGGTTGAAATGGAAGATCCCGAAGGTCTGGAGTCCGTGGTAGAAGGACAGAACAAGATCATCGTAAAGGGTATCGACAAGGAAAAGGTCGGCCAGTACGCCGCCGAGATCAGGGACAAGAGACGTCCGGAGCCTTACAAGGGCAAGGGCATCAAGTACGCTGACGAGGTGATCAGGCGCAAGGTCGGCAAGACCGGTAAGAAATAAATAAGGAGGAGTGACAAACAATGATCAGCAAGGAATCAAGAACGGAAGTCCGTCAGAAGAAACATAGAAGAATCCGCAATCGTTTCAGCGGAACCGCTGAAAGACCGCGTCTGGCTGTGTTTAGAAGCAATAATCATATGTACGCTCAGATCATCGACGATACGGTCGGCAACACGCTGGTATCCGCGTCGACCCTGCAGAAGGACGTGAAGGCTGAGCTTACTAAAACGAACAATGTGGAAGCTGCTGCTCATCTGGGAACGGTGATCGCGAAGAGGGCTCTGGAAAAGGGCATCACCACTGTTGTTTTCGACAGAGGCGGATTCATTTATCAGGGCAAGATTAAGGCGTTGGCAGATGCAGCTCGCGAAGCTGGTCTGGAATTCTAATTGAGGAGGAGAAACACATGAAACGAACAATTATTGATGCCAGCCAGATGGAGCTCACGGACAAAGTCGTTGCGATCAAGCGCGTATCCAAGACCGTGAAGGGCGGCCGTACCATGCGTTTTTCTGCATTGGTGGTGGTCGGCGACGGCAACGGTCATGTGGGTGCCGGCATGGGCAAGGCGGCTGAGATCCCCGAAGCCATCCGCAAAGGCAAAGAGGATGCCATCAAGAACATGGTTGAGATCCCCGTGGACGAGAACAAGAGCATTCCCCACGATTTCATCGGCAAATTCGGAAGCGCCAGCGTGCTTCTCAAGAGGGCTCCCGAAGGTACCGGCGTGATCGCCGGCGGTCCCGCGCGTAACGTGTTAGAGATGGCAGGGATCAAGAACATCAGGACCAAGTCCCTTGGCTCCAACAACAAGCAGAACGTCGTTCTCGCCACGCTTCAGGGCCTTAAGAGCCTTAAGACTCCGGAAGAGGTCGCAAAGAGCCGCGGCAAGTCTGTGGAAGAGCTGATTGGCTAAAGGAGGAAACGAAAATGGCAGAGAAGTTAAAGATCACACTGGTAAAATCTCCCATCGGTGCAGTTCCGAAGCACAGAAAGACGGTCGAGGCTCTTGGACTTAAGAAGCTGAACAAGACGGTCGAGCTTCCGGACAACGACGCGGTCAGAGGCATGATCTGGCATGTGAAACACCTGGTGAAAGTAGAAGAAATCTAAGAAAGAAGGAGGTGCGCAAGATGGATTTATCAAACTTAAGACCGGCTGAGGGCTCCAAACAAAGCGATGCGTTCCGAAGGGGCCGCGGACACGGATCCGGAAACGGCAAGACCGCGGGCAAGGGACACAAAGGCCAGAAGGCACGTTCCGGCGCAACCAGACCCGGCTTTGAAGGCGGCCAGATGCCTTTATACAGAAGACTTCCCAAGCGGGGCTTCACAAACAGGAATTCCAAGGTGATCGTGGGCATCAATGTGGAAGCCCTCGAGAGATTTGAAAACGATGCGGTCGTCACTGTCGAGACTCTGATGGAGTGCGGTATTGTCAAGAATCCCAGAGACGGAGTCAAGATCCTTGGAAACGGCGAATTAACCAAAAAGCTTACGGTTAAGGTGAACGCATTCAGTGAGGGTGCAAAAACAAAGATTGAAGCGGCTGGTGGAATTGCAGAGGTGATCTAACATGTGGAAGACCTTCCAGAATGCATTTAAGATCAAAGAGATCAGGAAAAAGATCCTGTTCACATTCTTCATTTTAGTTGTAGTCCGGCTCGGCGCCCATGTGCCGATCCCGGGCGTGAATACGGCATACTTTGCCGACTGGTTTGCCAGGCAGTCCGGCACGGCGTTCAATTTTTTTGACGCTATGACCGGCGGTTCCTTCACCCAGATGTCGGTGTTTGCACTGAGCATCACTCCCTACATCACATCCTCCATCATCATCCAGCTTCTGACCATTGCGATCCCGAAACTGGAGGAGATGCAGAAGGAGGGCGAAGAGGGAAGGAAGTTTATCGCGAAGCTGACCAGGTATGTGACCGTGGCCCTGGCTCTCATTGAGTCCACCGCCATGACCATCAGTTTCGGTCGTTCCGGCCTCCTGGTCCACTTTACCTGGTACAATGCCATCGTGGTGATCGTGACTATGACGGCCGGCAGTGCGGTTCTCATGTGGCTGGGGGAGCGGGTGACGGAAAGAGGAGTCGGAAACGGCATCTCCATCATCCTGCTGATCAACATCCTGTCGGGACTTCCGGATGATTTTATGTCCCTTTATGAGAGGTTTATGGCAGGAACTTCGGTGGCGAGGGCAGTACTTTCTGCTGTGATCATCCTGGCGGTGATTCTGGCTATGGTCGCTTTTGTTGTTCTTCTGCAGGGCGGGGAGCGAAGGATCCCGGTGCAGTATGCGAAGAAGATGCAGGGGCGGAAATTTGTGGGCGGACAGTCCAGCAATATTCCTCTCAAAG
Source organism: uncultured Lachnotalea sp. (assembly GCA_947066815.1). Taxonomy (GTDB): domain Bacteria; phylum Bacillota; class Clostridia; order Lachnospirales; family Lachnospiraceae; genus Lientehia. The sequence continues at coordinate 167,949 of CAMSZT010000001.1, read as the reverse complement.
TCAATACTGCCGGCGTGATCCCGGTGATCTTTGCATCCTCTTTGATGTCGATCCCTTCGGTGATCTCACAGTTTTTCAACGTGGATTATTCCACCTTCGGCGGAAGAGTCCTTCTGGCCTTAAGCTCTTCGAGCTGGTGCAGGCCGTCGGATCCGATCTTAAGCCTTGGGCTTTTGGTCTACATCCTGCTCATCGTCGCGTTTGCTTACTTCTACACCTCGATCACCTTTAACCCGATCGAGATCGCAGACAACATGAAAAAGCAGGGCGGTTTCATTCCCGGCATCCGTCCGGGCCGTCCCACCTCGGATTACCTGAACCGGATCCTGAATTACATCGTGTTCATCGGTGCGGTGGGCCTTACCATCGTGGCCGTGATCCCGATCCTGTTTTCCGGACTGTTCAACATCGGTTCTCTTTCCTTCGGCGGAACCTCGATCATCATCATCGTCGGTGTCATCCTTGAGACGCTGAAGCAGATCGAGTCCCAGATGTTAGTCAGGTACTACAAGGGCTTCTTAAATGATTGATATGGTTTCAGACAACTGGTTCCGGCAGGGGAGACGCAGGTTTCCTGTGCCGGTCAACCTGGTATTGGAGTTTTGTATTGGAGGATAAGGTATGAGACTTGTGATGTTAGGAGCGCCGGGGGCGGGCAAAGGGACCCAGGCCAAGAAGATCGCCGATAAGTACGGGATCCCTCACATTTCCACAGGGGACATTTTCCGCGCCAACATCAAGAACGGCACGGAGCTTGGAAAAAGGGCGAAGGCTTACATGGACCAGGGAGCGCTGGTTCCCGACGAGCTGGTGGTGGATCTGGTGGCGGACCGGGTGAAACAGGCCGACTGTGAGAAGGGGTACGTGTTGGACGGTTTTCCCAGGACCATTCCCCAGGCGGAGAGCCTTGACGCCGTGCTTAAGGACATGGGACAGAAGATCGATCACGCCATCAATGTGGAAGTTCCCGACGAGAACATTGTGAAGCGGATGTCCGGCAGAAGGGCCTGCGTATCCTGCGGGGCCACTTACCACATCGAGCATGCGCCTTCCAAAAAGGAAGGGATCTGTGACCGCTGCGGCGAAGCGCTGATCCTGAGGGACGATGACAGGGCGGAAACCGTGAAGACCCGTCTTTCCGTCTATCATGAGCAGACCCAGCCGCTGATCGAGTACTACGGCGGACAGGGCTGTTTAGAGGATGTGGACGGAACCATGGACATGGAAGAAGTCTTTGCGGCGATCTGCAGGATATTAGGAGAGTAGACGTGGCAGTCAGTATCAGATCAGAGAGAGAAATTGAACTGATGAGAGAGGCCGGGAAACTTCTTGCCAAGACCCATCTGGAACTGGAAAAAGTGCTCCGTCCGGGTATGACGACCAAAGAAGTTGACCGGATCGGTGAGGAAATTATCCGCAGCTACGGCTGCATTCCTTCCTTTCTGAATTATAACGGTTTCCCGGCATCGGTGTGTGTGTCGATAAACGATGAGGTGGTCCACGGGATCCCGAGCAGCAAGAGAAGGCTCAGGGAGGGCGACATTGTCAGCCTGGACACGGGTCTGATCTATAAAGGATACCAGTCGGATGCGGCCAGGACCCATGGGATCGGAGAGATCGGCAAAGAGGCGGCAAAGCTTATAGAGGTGACCCGGCAGAGTTTTTTTGAGGGTATTAAATACGCAAAACCGGGCAATCATCTGAATGACATCGGAAAGGCGATCCAGCGTTACTGTGAGGGTTTTGGCTACGGGGTGGTCCGGGATCTGGTGGGGCATGGGATCGGAAGGGAAATGCATGAGGATCCGGAAATCCCCAATTTCGATATGGGGAGAAGAGGGATCCGGCTCCGGGCCGGAATGACCCTGGCCATCGAGCCCATGATCAATATGGGGCGTTACGACGTGGAGTGGACCGAGGATGACTGGACCGTGGTGACTGCGGACGGCTCTCTGTCGGCCCATTATGAAAATACGATCCTCATTACCAGGGACGGACCTGAGATCCTGTCTCTGTAGGCGGCGCCGGGTATGGAGAGGAAGATCGGTGCCTTTGCCGTTCCAAAGGCAGGACATGACAGGGGAAAGGTTTATGTGGCTGTCGGATGGGAAGATGGGAAATATCTGCTGGCCGACGGGAAGATCCGGACTTTGGAGAAGCCCCGGAGAAAGCAGCCGAAGCATCTGGAATTCCTTCAGACGGGGGAAGATCTTGCAGAGGCGTTCTTGACGGGGGAGCGTCCCATGAGAAATGAAGATATCAAACGGGCCATCAAGCGGCTTCGTGCGGCCGGGGGCCATAGCAATCAGGAGGTAACGGATGTCCAAGAGTGACGTAATCGAAATCGAAGGAACCGTAATTGAAAAGCTGCCCAATGCCATGTTCCAGGTGGAGCTGGAAAACGGACATCAGGTGTTGGCGCATATCAGTGGAAAGCTCCGAATGAATTACATCAGGATCCTGCCGGGCGATAAGGTGACTTTAGAATTGTCGCCCTACGATCTGTCCAAGGGCAGGATCATCTGGAGAGACAAATAAGCGAAGGACCGCGGAAAGGCAGAAATAAAACCTACGGAAACACTTGCTTTTCAAAGGGGAAGATGCTATAATGGTATGCGGACTTTTTTGGAAAAGTATGGGGAAAGGAGAGAAGACCTGTGAAAGTGAGATCATCGGTGAAACCGATCTGTGAAAAATGCAAGGTGATCAAGAGAAAAGGCAGCATCCGGATCATCTGTGAGAATCCGAAGCACAAACAGCGCCAGGGCTGAGTTTCCGGAGAAAAACACTCTGGCCTGTGGGATGTCAGGTAACTTTTTAATTATGCGGCTGCACCAGGAACACACCCGGCAGAGTTGTTCATGGTGATCAAATGGTCCGGAGGACGGAGGAAAACGGAAGTCCTGCGGGCAGACATGCGTTTTATGCGCGTGTCATAAAGGCAGACTGCCGCGGGAGCGGCAGGAAGAAACACCGGCAGTAAAAATAATAACGGAGGTACAATACACATGGCTCGTATTTCAGGCGTCGATTTACCGAGAGAAAAGCGCATTGAGATCGGATTGACTTACATCTATGGGATTGGCAGGACCAGCTCCAACCGCCTCCTCAAGGAGGCCAATGTAAATCCTGATACCCGTGTGCGTGACCTGACCGACGACGAGGTCAGAAGGATCGCCACAGCCATCGAGGCAGATCATCAGCTCGTAGAGGGCGATCTGCGCCGCGAGGTGGCTATGAATATCAAGAGATTACAGGAGATCGGCTGCTACAGAGGGATCCGCCATAGAAAAGGCCTGCCTGTCCGCGGTCAGAAGACAAAGACCAACGCCAGGACAAGAAAAGGCCCGAAGAAGACCGTAGCGAACAAAAAGAAATAAGTAAGCTACAAGCAATGCGGGCCAGATGGGACAAAGCAGCCGGGGCGCTTGCGCAGCGGATGTTTTGGCACAGGTGGCACATATGGCGCCAGCCATATGTTCAAAAAATCTCAGATTTTTTGAACTACAGCATTGCGAACGTAATGAAAGGCGGCGCAGCATTGCAATCCAATGCGGTCAAACATACTGCATTGATTAAGTAACAGCAGAAACTATTCACAAGAAAGTAGGTTAGTTTAAAATGGCTAAAAAAGTGTCCACTGCAAAGAAAGTGACCAAAAAGCGTGTTAAGAAAAACGTTGAACGCGGACAAGCGCACATCCAGTCATCTTTTAACAATACCATCGTAACGTTGACAGATACGCAGGGCAACGCCCTGTCCTGGTCCAGTGCGGGCAGTCTGGGATTTAGAGGTTCAAGAAAATCTACTCCTTATGCGGCTCAGATGGCTGCGGAAACTGCTACAAAGGCAGCTCTGGTACATGGACTGAAAACGGTTGACGTTATGGTGAAGGGCCCCGGGTCCGGCCGTGAGGCTGCGATCCGCGCACTGCAGGCCTGCGGCCTGGAAGTGACCAGCATCAAGGATGTTACCCCGGTTCCCCACAATGGATGTCGTCCGCCCAAGCGTAGAAGAGTTTAATTAGGAGGTGCAGAAAAGTGGCAGTAGATAGAGTTCCTGTTCTTAAGAGATGCAGGTCCCTCGGACTTGACCCGATTTATTTAGGAATTGATAAGAAATCAACGAGAGAATTAAGAAGAGCCAACAGAAAGATGAGTGAATACGGCCTTCAGCTTCGGGAGAAGCAGAAAGCGAAATTCATTTACGGTGTATTGGAAAAACCTTTCCGGAATTATTATGCAAAGGCTTCCAGGATGAGGGGCATGGTCGGTGAGAACCTGATGATCATGCTGGAGTCCAGGCTGGATAACGTCCTGTTCCGGGCAGGCTTCGGCAGAACCAGAAAAGAGACCAGGCAGATCGTGGATCACAAACATGTGCTGGTAAACGGAAGATGCGTGAACATTCCCTCTTACCTGGTGAAGGCCGGAGATGTCATCAGCATCAAGGAGAAGGTGAAGGATTCTCCCAGATATAAAGAGATCCTGGAAGTGACAGGCGGAAGGCTGGTGCCGGAGTGGCTGGAGGCGGATGCCGAAAATCTGACCGCTACCGTAAAGCAGCTTCCCACAAGAGAAATGATCGATGTACCGGTAAACGAGATGCTGATCGTCGAGTTGTACTCCAAATAAACCATAAGGCATTAGGAGTGTCCGAATCTTTTTCGGCCCTCAGATCAATTACCCAGTAAGGAGGGCTTAATCGTGTTCGATTTTGAAAAACCCAATATCGAAATAGCTGAGATTTCAGAAGATAAAAAGTATGGAAGATTCGTCGTTGAGCCTCTGGAACGTGGTTATGGCACGACTCTGGGCAACTCCCTGAGGAGGATCATGCTCTCCTCACTGCCCGGAGCCGCTGTCAGTCAGGTGAAGATCGATGGTGTGCTGCACGAGTTCAGTTCCATCCCCGGGGTGAAGGAGGATGTGACGGAGATCGTGATGAACCTGAAGAATCTGGCCATCCGGAACACCAGCGAGACAAACGAACCCAAGACTGCTTACATTGAGTTTGAGGGGGAGGGCGTGGTGACGGGCGCCGACATTCAGGTGGATCAGGATATTGAGATCATCAATCCGGAACAGGTCATTGCCACCTTGAGCGGCGGCAGTGACTGTAAGCTCTACATGGAACTGACCATCACAAGGGGCCGGGGCTATGTGAGCGCAGATAAAAATAAGAGCGAGGAGCTGCCCATTGGCGTGATCGCGATCGATTCCATTTATACGCCCATTGAGCGTGTAAATCTGTCGGTCGAGAACACCCGTGTCGGCCAGATCACAGACTTTGATAAGCTGACCCTGGACGTCTATACCAACGGGACCCTGGCTCCCGATGAGGCAGTCAGCCTCGCGGCAAAGGTTTTGAGCGAGCATCTGAACCTGTTCATCGACCTTTCCGAGAATGCCAAGACCGCAGAGGTCATGGTAGAGAAGGAAGACAATGAAAAGGAGAAGGTGCTGGAGATGAACATCGACGAGCTGGAGCTGTCGGTTCGCTCCTACAACTGCTTAAAGCGGGCGGGTATCAATACGGTGGAGGAGCTGACCAACCGTACCTCCGAGGATATGATGAAGGTGAGGAACCTGGGCCGCAAGTCTCTGGAGGAGGTTCTCGGCAAGCTAAAAGAGCTTGGCCTGGAACTGAACCCCAGCGACGAGTAAAGATTTGTAGAGAAAAAGCAGACGGCCAGTAAGCCCGAAGATGCGTGGCCGCCTGTTCCACAAATGGAGGAAAATATCATGGCAGGTTATAGAAAGCTTGGAAGGACTTCCAGCCAGAGAAAGGCGCTTCTGCGCAATCAGGTGACGAACCTTCTGTATCATGGAAGGATCGTGACCACCGAGGCGAAGGCAAAGGAGATCCGCAGGATCGCCGAGGGCCTGATCGCCATGGCGGTGAAGGAAAAGGACAATTTTGAAGAGGTCACCGTGACGGCAAAGGTCCCGAGGAAGGACAAAGACGGTAAGAGAGTCAAGGAAACGGTAGACGGCAAGAAGGTGACCGTGTTTGACGAAGTACAGAAGACCATCAAGAAGGATCTGCCCAGCAGGCTCCATGTCCGCAGACAGATGCTGAAGGTGCTCTATCCCGTGACGGAGGTTCCGAAGGAGGTTGCCGGCCGGAAGAGGAACACCAAGAAGGTGGATATGCCCAAGAAGCTTTTCGAGGAGATCGCACCCAAGTATGTGGACCGCAAGGGCGGCTACACCAGGATCGTGAAGATTGGCCAGAGAAAAGGCGATGCAGCCATGGAAGTGCTCATCGAGCTGGTATAGACCGGACATCAGATCAGAGAACAGAGAGGCCGTTCTGCCGGAAAGCAGAGGGGTCTCTTTTCTATGCACACGGGCCCCAAAGGAAAAGTGTCAGCAAAGCTGACGGAGCCCGGCGCGGCGAGTAGTGGGGAGAAAACTCCCTCCTACTCGATTACTTGTGATAAAACAGATGCTCTTTCATAAGCTCTGCAAACAGGGCCTCCGCCGTCCAGAAGATATTGTGGGAGGTGACGACTGCCTTGAGGCCGATGGCCGGGAGGGCGGTCTTTTTGTATTCAGAAAGGAAGTCATCCAGATGTTCGGAATCCATGCCGGAAAAGACCAGCATTTCTTTTGGGAACGGAGCTTTGCCGTAAGGGATCTTTTCTTTTGGAAAACCGGAGATGCCGGCGAGACAGCCCAGCTTTTGTCCGTAATCCTCCACAGGGACTTCGATCTTCCGGATATCCAGTTTCCTGCAGATGGACGCTACGGCGGCATCCTTTGTGTGTTCTAATTTGAAGGTCAGTACGGTACGGGACATTTTGTTTTCCTCCATGGATCTGTCGGCGGCAGGATGCAGGTTTTGCGAGCCTGGCCGTTTTCTCTTTCAGTATACCTGAAACCGGTCCCGACCGCAATTCTAAATTGCAGTCACATTGGCAGGCGGGGAGAACATCTTTAAAATATGGAAAATACAGGGCGATCTGTGAAACCATCTTGCCAGAGATGATCACCCAGCGTTATAATAGGTGAAATACCATTGCGTTATGGGAATGGGTTTTTGTATCGCGGAGGGAGGTATTTTATGATCTCGACGAGGGGTAGATATGCGCTCCGGGTCATGACGGATCTGGCGGAACAGGATACGGAGCGGTCTGTTCCGCTGAAAGAAATCGCGGGGAGACAGGGGATTTCGGAAAAATATCTGGAAGCCATTGTCCGGGTGCTGGTGAAGGAGGGGCTCCTCAGGGGAGTGAGCGGAAAGGGCGGCGGCTATCGGCTGACCCGCAGGCCGGAGGACTATACGGTGGGGGAGATCCTGGAACTGACGGAGGGGACCCTGGCCGTGGTGGCCTGTCTGGAGGCAGGGACAGAGGAATGTGACAGAAGAGGGGAATGCCGGACCTTTCCCATGTGGGAACGGTTTAACGGCATGGTGAGGGACTTCTTTTTCGGCATCACCCTGGCGGATCTGCTGTGACCCATAAACCGGCGCCGGCTACAGGCAGGCCTCGTCAAATTCGTACGGGATGTCATTGGTGTCCGGTACGGTGAGTCTGCGGCTTAAGGCGAACATGGGGATGGGATCTCTCCGGTTCCTGGCGTCCAAAAGAGGCATGCGGGCGATCCTGAGAAGCCGGTCAGTCTCCGGGAGGGTGAGCTCCATGGCCAGTGCGATGGAAAGGATCACGTGGACGCAGACACCACCGTAAAAGGTTCGCGGGCTTATGCTCCGCCGGAGCAGAGGCGCTGCAGGGGGGCGCTGGGATCCGGAGAAACGACAGACGGAACCGTCCAAACCGGCGGGACACAGGTTTCTGAGGAGCCGTTCGGAGCCGCTCTTTTTCTCCGGCTGCAGGCCGCATCTTGAGCAGGACAGGCTTATTTTCAATGATACCTATCTGGAGTTTTATGGGTTTGAAAATGGGATATGGGAAATCAAGTGACCCGCTGGCACAGTACAAAATGCCTCGCAGGATGTATTATAAAAATAATGATACAGAGCAGCTTTTGGCAGGACAATACGGCGGGTCCTTTCGGACTTCGCCGTCTTGTCCTGTCAAAAAAAATAAAAATGTGTAAAAGCACTGCGAAAGCTGTCCCGGCATAGACTATAAGAAAGAACTTGCCGGAGCAGTGTTTCATGAAGACTTTCTTAAAACCCCTGACGATCTCGGAGGAAAAGACTTTTTTAGAGCAGTTCAGACAGGGGGAGCAGGAAGCAAAGCATGTCCTGATCGAGAGAAACATGCGTCTGGTGGCCCATATTGTGAAAAAATACAGTCAGACGGACCATGAGATGGAGGATCTGATCTCCATTGGGACGATTGGACTGATCAAGGCTGTCGACACCTTTAACCCGGACCGGGCGAGCCGTCTGGGGACCTATGCGGCCAAATGCATTGACAATGAGATCCTCATGTTCCTGCGGGCGGAGCGGAAACGGGGACGGGAGGTTTCCCTCTATGAACCCATAGGTGTGGACAAAGAAGGGAATGCCATCAGCCTGGTGGACGTGATCGAGGCGGAGGGCAGGGATATGGCCGAAAAGGTTTCCACCGATCAGGATATCCGCAGGATGTACGACGTTTACCGGGAGGTCCTGACTGGCCGTGAGAAGCAGGTGATCGCCATGCGCTATGGGCTGTTCGGAGGGAAGGAGCACACCCAGAGGGAGGTGGCGGCGGTCCTGGGGATCAGCCGCTCCTATGTGTCCAGGATCGAGAAGGGGGCGCTTTTAAAACTGCGGGGAGCCTTATGACGCGTGGGCGTTCCACGCCGGATTTTTTGATCATGGAATTTGCCTCTTTTTCTTATCTCTTCAAAAAAAACGCCGATAAAAATAACATAGAAGATAATTAAGAGTTACCCGTGCCCCCATAGGGACATGGCGCAGACTGCAGAATAGAAGACTAAGGGGTGAAGAGACTATATGCGTATCGCACACAATATTGCAGGTATGAATACGGCAAGAAATCAGGGAATCGTCAAAGGCAAAGTGGGTAAATCCTTGGAGAAGCTGTCGTCCGGTTACCGGATCGTCCGCGCAGGCGACGATGCGGCAGGGCTGGCCATCTCTGAGGGGATGCGCGCCCAGATCAACGGGCTGGATCAGGCCATACGCAATGCGGACGATGGGATCGGTATGGTAAATACGGGTGAGGGAGCTCTTCAGGAGGTTCAGTCCATGCTCCATCGGCTGGAGACACTGGCCATCGAGTCTGCCAACGGGACCTATGACGATGTGGCGAGAGGAAATGTGGAGCAGGAGAAGGGTGAGATTTTAGAGGAGATCGACCGGATCTGCAAATATGCGTCCTTCAATGAGAACGATCTGTTCGATTCCGACGATCCGCCGCTGGGGATAGAGCCGCCGCAGCCGAGCGATAAGGGGGATTTCCGATTCCAGATCGGTCCCAGGGAAGAGGAGATCATGGATGTTCCCCGTTACCATATGGGATCCAAGGCGCTTGGTCTTGATAAGATGGAGTTTGGGACCTCGAAGGGGGCCAATGAGGCGATCGATACCCTCGCGAAGGCGGTCAAGGCGGTGACGGTAGTCCGCTCGCAGTTTGGCGGCGCCGAGAACCATCTGGATCACACCCACAACAGCCTGAGTGTGACGACGGAGAATATGCAGGCGGCCGAGAGCAGGATCCGGGATACGAACATGCCGGAGGAGATCGCCAATTTTACCTCTCAGAATATCCTCCTGCAGGCGACCGTGTCCATGCAGAGCCAGGCCAACGCCGTACCGCAGAGCGTACTTACGCTTCTGCAGAATGCCTGATCGTCTGCGGGGAGCGGCAGAGTCGTCCCGTTCACAGGATAAAGAATGATCGATACCAAAAGCAGCCTGGCGTGAAGCCTGAGGCTGCTTTTGCATGTTTATAAAACCATAAGGAAAGACTACCCATTTTCCGGGACTTGTGTTATGATAGGCTTATCAAAACAGTTATGTAAATAACGGAAATGGAGGAACGCATGAAAGCAAACGCAATCTCTGCCGCGGAGGCGCTGGAAAGGCTGAAAAAGGGGAACGAGACTTATTTATCGGCGAGATCCAATCCCGGTGACGTCTCTCCCGAGATCAGAAAGGCCACCTGTGAGGGCGGACAGCACCCTTATGCGATCGTCGTGGCCTGCTCCGACTCCAGAGTGATCCCGGAGAGTATTTTTTCTGCCGGGATCGGTGAGCTGTTCGTGATCCGTGTGGCCGGAAATGTCATGGACAAGCATCAGATCGGGAGCGTGGAATATGCGGCGGATCATCTCGGATGTAAGCTGGTGGTGGTACTTGGCCATGAGCACTGCGGCGCGGTCGGGGCCGCCCTCACCAGCAAACCGGAAGGGTTTGTCAAGTACATAACGGATGAGATCTGCGAGGCCATCGGAGACGAGAAGGATGAATACCGGGCCTGCTGCCTGAACGTGAAGAGGGGTGTTTCCATTCTGAAGGAGAGCCTCAAGGTGGGAGACGGGGATGAGCTGAAGGTATGCGGCGCGTATTACCGGATCAGCGACGGCGCCGTGGAGTTTTTCGACTGACGCGAAATTTCAGACCTTTTTTCAAAAACTGGCGGACGGGGAATCCTGTTCCGCCAGCTTTTTGGAGGCGGATGCCAAAAGGCTCTGCCCCGGTTTGGAGGCGGATGCCAGGCGGTCCTGCCCTGTTTTGCGGCGGGCCGGCTGCGGGAGCTTAGGCGGGAGGAATGATATGGAGGCACTTACCGGTTTGGAGCACGAGATCTTGTTTTTTATCCAGGAGTCCATACGGGCGGACTGGCTGGACGGTTTTATGGAGGCGGTCACCTTTTTGGGGAACGGCGGATGGTTTTTCATTGTTCTGGGAATCCTTCTGGCGGTTTACCCGAAAACGAGGACTTACGGTTTTCTTCTGCTGGCGGCCCTGGCTGTGGACGCCGTGGTCTTAAACCTGGGACTTAAAAATCTGGTACAGCGGGTGAGGCCTTATGACCAGTTTCCCGATCTGATCCTGATCATTGAGCGTCAGATGGATTTTTCTTTCCCGTCGGGCCATTCCGGCTGTGCTTTTGCGGCGGCGGGTGTATTTCTTCTGGCTCCGCCAAAGGGAAAGCGGGCTTTCGGCTGGGGGATGCTCATCCTGGCCGTGCTCATCGGATTTTCCAGGCTGTATGTGGGGGTCCATTTTCCCACGGATGTGCTGGCGGGGGCGGCCGTCGGTTTCCTTAGCGCCCTGTTTGTGGTGTATTTGTACCGCAGGCAGGAAAGGCGGGAGAAGACGGAGGAAGCCGGATAAGGGCAGAAAGAGTGAGACGGGACGGACCAGAAGGGGATATAGGACGGGAAACGGAAGCCGGCACGGGTGCCGCGGACAGAAGAAACGGATAAAAACAGGATTTGAGAGAAAACAGGGAGGGACCGATGTCTTATTGTACGGAATGCGGAACGAAGCTCATACCGAAATATCTGGATAAGGAGGGGATGATCCCCTGGTGCGAACGATGTCAGGCCTACCGGTTTCCAACTTTTAATGCGGCCATCAGCACCATGGTCTACAGCCCCGACGGGCAGAAGATCTTACTGATCAAGCAGTACGGCCGGGACAGGAATATCCTGGTGGCCGGGTACATCAATAAGGGGGAAGGGGCGGAGCATGCCCTGGCGAGGGAGGTCATGGAGGAGATGGGCCTCCGGGTGACGGCCTGCGCCTTCAACAGGAGCGAATATTTTGAAAAGAGCAACACGCTGATGCTCAATTTTGCCAGCATCGCGGACTCTTATGATCTTGGCGGTATGACGCCGGAGGTGGATCACGCCGCCTGGTACACGCCGGCGGAGGCCAGGGAGGCCATCACCCATGACAGCCTGGCCGAGAAATTCCTTCTCAGCTGGCTGTCCAAACGGGAGAGATATGATCATGTATTTGATACATGGGTGTTTTGACGGCGTTTTATTTATGTTTTTCCTCGCAGTAGGCGCAGCGGTACACCTGATTTTCCTCATCGGCCAGGAAAAAGATATGGGGGAGTTCCTGTTCGATGGAGGTGATGCACCGGGGATTTTTGCATTTGATGATATTGGTCAGCTTCTTCGGAAGCCGGACTACCTTTTTTTCTACGATCTTTTCATCTTTGATGATGTTGACGGTGATGTTGCAGTCAATGTATCCCAGCACGTCCAGGTCCACCACGTCCAGGCCGCCCTCGATCTTTAAAATGTCCTTGCGGCCCATCTTGTTGCTTCTGGCGTTTTTGATGATGGCCACCTGGCAGTCCAGTTTATCCAGCTTCAAATATTTATAGATATCCATGCTCTTGCCGGCCTGGATATGGTCGAGGACGATCCCGTCCTTCAGTCCGCCGATATTCAACATAACAGTCTATCCTTTCTGAGAAATGCATATACATGATAACGGGACAAAACGATCCCTCCGCGGGGAGCTGCCGTCCGGCGGCTCATACGGTGATATTTAAGAGAGTGAGGATCAGGGCCATGCGGATGTAAACGCCGTACTGGGCCTGGGGGAAGTAGGCAGCCCTGGGGTCGTCGTCCACTTCCACGGAGATCTCGTTGACGCGGGGCAGGGGATGGAGGATGTGCATGTCCGGCTTGGCCGTTTTTAACTTGACGCGGTCTAAAATATAGCAGTCCTTCATGCGGATGTATTCGTCTTCGCTGAAAAAGCGCTCCTTCTGGACCCTGGTCATATAGAGGATATCCAGAGAGGGCATGGCCGTCTCCAGGTCACGGACCTCCTCATAGGGAACCCGGCCCGCGTCCAGAACGTTTTCCCGGATATAGCTGGGGACCCTAAGCTCCTCCGGAGAGATCAGGACAAAACGGATGCCGGGATAGCGGACAAGGGCTTCGATCAGGGAATGGACGGTGCGGCCGAACTTCAGGTCGCCGCAGAGCCCCACCGTCATATTGCCCAGATGCCCCTTCAGGGAGCGGATGGTCAAAAGGTCGGTCAGCGTCTGGGTGGGGTGCTGATGTCCGCCGTCGCCGGCGTTGATGACCGGGATGCCGGATTTCATGGCGGCCACCATGGGAGCGCCCTCTTTGGGGTGGCGCATGGCGCAGATGTCGGCATAGCAGGAGATCACGCGGATGGTATCGGAAACGCTCTCGCCCTTGGCGGCGGAGCTGGAATCGGCAGAAGAAAAACCAAGGACACTGCCCCCTAAATTCAACATCGCTGCCTCGAAGCTTAAACGGGTGCGGGTACTTGGTTCATAGAATAACGTGGCTAATTTTTTGCCTTTGCAGGCTTCTTTGTATTTGTCCGGGCGGGCTTCGATGTCGCCGGCCAGATCCATCAGCCGGTCAAGCTCGTCCACCGAGAAGTCCAGAGGGCTTAAAAGATGTCGCATATTGTGTATCCTCCTTGTTTCAGGTGCGTCACATAAGTTTCGCAGAACGGAAAAATTTTACCGTTACCAGTATAAACGAAATCAGAAAAATGTGCAACAGTTCCATAGACAAATTCCAGGATTTTTTGTAAAGTATAAATGTACGAATTTTAAGGAGCGGCTTCATGGATAAAAAGCAGCAGCAGAGGAATCTGGACAGCAGAAAAAGGAAAAAAGGCCTGTGGGAGCGGGCGCCGATCTTTTGTATGGCTCTTGTGGGCTTTTTGGCGGTGCTTGCGGTGACAGGTGTATTTTTCCTGAAAAAAACCATAGAGCACAGACAGCTTCTGGCGCCGACGGATACCTTTTATGAAGGGATCTATGTGGAAAATATCCCTCTGGCCGGCCTCACCATGGAGGAGGCGAAGAAGCAGGTAGCGGCGGTGACGGTGACGGCCGAGAGTACCTGGGCCATGAAGGCGGACTGCGGAGGCGAGACTTATGAGATCGAGAATCTGATGGACAATAACATGGACGAGGTGCTGGGGGAAGCCTTCGCCCTGGGACGCACCGGGACGGAGAGAGAACGGATCGCGGATATTACCGATCTGCAGCGGTTTCCGAGGCATTTTAGCATAAAGGATACTTACGACGAGGAGGCGGCCGGGAGGGCTGTGGACGCCATCGGGGATCAGTTTGACGTTGCGGCAAAGGATGCGGCGATGACCGGCTATGACGAGGAGGCGAAGTTCCAGTTCTCGGAAGAAAAGGCCGGAAGGAAGGTGGACCGGGAGGATCTTTTGGGAAAGATCGGCGGGGCCGTCGCCTCCGGGGACTATGACGCAGTCCTTACCGGGGAGGTTTCTGAGGTTCCCGCGGCCATGAGCCTGGAGCAGGCAAAGGAGGCCTATGTCCTTCTGGCTAAGTTTGGCACGGAGGCCGGCGTTGACAATGAAGACCGGGATCATAACGTGAAGCTGGCGGCGGATACGGTCAACAATACGCTGATCGCCCCGGGTGAGGAATTTTCCATGAATGCGGTGATCGGGGAGACCACCGAGGAACAGGGCTATAAGGAGGCGGCCACCTATGCCAGGGGAGAGGTGGTGCCGGAGTTCGGCGGCGGCGTCTGTCAGGTGTCTTCCACCATCTATAATGCGGCGATCCAGGCGGGGCTTGAGACTACGGAGCGGAAAAACCACAGTATGACCGTCTCCTACGTGCCTCTTGGCGAGGACGCCATGATCTCTTACTGGAATTCGGATCTGAAATTCAAGAACAATTCTTCGGGAAATATCCTGGTGCTCTTAGACGCCTACGGGCCGGAGGTGATCTGCTATATTTACGGGATCCCGGTCCTCCCGGAGGGAGTCACGGTAAAAATGGACTCCCAGGTCGTGGAGACGATCCCAATTCCGGAGCCCTCCTATGTGGAGGACGATTCCCTTTCTCCCGGGGAAGAGCGCTACAAAAGCTATGGAAAAGAGGGCTATCGGGTGAAGACGGACCTGGTGACCATGAAGGACGGGGAAGAGATCGGACGGGAGTTTTTACATAACAGCACCTACAATCCGCAGACTCCTGTGATCCGCAGGAACAGTGGACAGCGGTAGGGGAGGAGGAAGGCCATGGCGGCATTTACAAAGAAAGCCATTGCAGATTCATTTTTAAAGCTTCTCCGGGAAAAGCCCTTGGATAAGATTACCATCAAGGACATCGTGGAGGACTGCGGGATCAACCGGAATACCTTTTATTACCATTTTGAGGACATTCCGGCCCTGGCGGAAATGATCTTAAAGGAGGAGACGGAGCGGGTGCTGGGAGAGCATCTGGGGGAAGATTCCTGGGAGGAGGGCTTTATCGCCGCCTCCCGGTTTGCCCTGGAGAATAAAAAGAGTATTTATCACATCTACAATTCCGTGAACCGGGAGATATTTGAAGAGTATCTGAACCGGATCGGGATGGATGTGATGGAACGGTTCGTGGAAAAGGCGGCGGAAGGCTTCGACGTGCCGCCGGAGGACCGGAAGCTGATGGCCTCCTTTTACCGGGCGGCCCTCACGGGGATGATCCTGGACTGGCTGGCGTCCGGTATGAAATACGAGCCGGAGGACGTGATCCGGCGGATGGGGGTCATGCTAAAGGGGAGCATCGAGGCGGCCTTCGCCAATATGAGTCGGTAATATTTGGGCATTTTGCCTCCGGTGTCTGATTTTCGGGCAAAAAGGGTTCGGTGTACGATTTTTGTACACCGGGCCTTTTTTGTCCGTTTTCCTTTCCGGGAAAAGCAGGTAGAATAGGGCAGTGTAAGGGAGGTGTGATCATGAGAAACTTAAAGACCGTAAAGGCGGCAAAGCTTGGATACATTGTCACTTCGCTGGTCTTATGCGGAATGGGTGTGCTCCTGGTGGTCTGGCCGGGGCTTTCCGCAAGGGTGCTCTGCCGGGCGGCGGGGATCCTGCTCCTTATCTGCGGGGCCATCAAGCTGGTCGGATATTTTTCCAGGGATCTTTACCGGCTGGCCTTTCAGTTTGACCTGGCTTTCGGGCTTTTGTCGGCGGTCATGGGCTTTTTGCTCCTGCTCGATGCGGAGGGCGTGATCCGGACGCTGCATGTGATCATCGGGGTGATCGCCCTGGCAGACGGGCTCTTCAAGCTGCAGACGGCTTTGGATGCGAGACGCTTTGGGCTTACCCGCTGGTGGATGATCGCCGTCACGGCCCTGGTCTCCGCTCTGTTCGGACTGCTCCTGGTGGCAGATCCCTTTGCCGGAGCCGCCGCTCTGATGACGATGATGGGGCTGACCTTTTTTGCGGAGGGAATGCTGAACCTGTGTGTTGCGCTCTGCGCAGTCAAAATTATTCAGAATAAGAAGGAGGAAAACGGATGAAATTCGGAAAGACAGTGGTAAAATGCCGAGTCCCGATCCTGGTGATCGCCATCCTCTTGATGGTCCCTTCCGCGATCGGCATGGCGGCCACGAGGATCAATTACGATATGCTGACCTATCTGCCGGAGGACATGGATACGGTCAAAGGGCAGGATATCCTGATGGAAGATTTTGGAAAAGGAGCTTTTTCCTTTATCATCGTGGAGGGGATGGAGGAGGAGGCGGTGGCCGAAATGAAGGCGGCCATCGAGAAGGTGGACCATGTGGACACGGCTCTCTGGTATGACAGCGTGATGGACCTGTCCGTTCCCATGGAGCTGCTTCCCGACAAGCTTTACGAGGCTTTTAATTCCGGGGAAGCCACCATGATGGCCGTCTTCTTTGACAGCTCCACCTCGGCCGACGAGACCATGGAGGCCATCCAGGAGATCAAGCAGGTAACGGAGCGGAAATGCTTTGTTTCGGGGATGTCGGCCCTGGTCACGGACCTAAAGGAGCTTTGTGAGAAGGAGGAACCGATCTACGTGGGGATTGCCGTGCTATTGGCCTGCGGGGCCATGATGCTCTTCATGGATAATTTCCTGATCCCCTTTGTGTTTCTTGTAAGCATCGGCATGTCCATCCTGCTCAATATGGGCACCAATTACTTTTTGGGAGAGATTTCTTATCTCACAAAGGCGCTGGCGGCGGTCTTGCAGCTTGCGGTCACCATGGATTACTCGATTTTCCTCTGGCACAGCTACGAGGAACAGAGAGAGTTCCTTCCGGATAAGAAAGAAGCCATGGCGGAGGCCATCCATAAAACGCTCACCTCGGTGGTGGGGAGCTCCGTCACCACGGTGGCCGGGTTTATCGCCCTGTGCTTCATGAGCTTTACCCTTGGAAAAGACCTGGGGATCGTCATGGCAAAGGGAGTGGTCCTGGGCGTGATCGGCTGTGTGACCACTCTTCCGTCCCTGATCCTGGTCCTGGACGGACTGCTCCTTAAGACCAGGCACAGATCCCTGATCCCTTCCACGGAAAAGCTGGCCGGCGTCATTACAAAATATTTTCCCGTATTCCTGGTGCTGTTCGCGGCGATCCTGGTCCCAGCCTACATCGGCTATCAGGAGACCTCGAAGGAGGTGTACTACGAGCTGTCTGACAGCCTTCCGGAGGATCTGGACAATATCATTGCCAACACAAAGCTCCAGGAGACCTTCGACGTGGGCTCCACCCACATGGTCCTCACGGACATGTCGGTGCCGACAGAGGATAAACGGGCGATGATGAAAGAGATGGAGCAGGTGGAGGGCGTGAAATACGTGCTGGGGCTGGAATCGGTGGTGGGTCCGCTGATCCCGGAGGAGATGATCCCGGATTCGGTGAGGAGCATCCTCCAGAGTGATAACTGGGAACTGATGTTGATCAATTCGGAATACAAGACAGCCAGCGACGAGGTCAATGACCAGATCGACGGCCTCAACAAGATTCTTAAAAAATACGATCAGAAGGGAATGCTGATCGGGGAGGCGCCCTGTACCAAAGATATGATCGAGGTGACGGACCGGGATTTCAAGGTGGTGAACGCCGTCTCCATCGTGGCGATCTTCTTTATCATCCTGATCGTGGAGCGGAGCCTGACCCTTCCGGTCATTCTGGTGGCGGTCATCGAGTTTGCGATCTTCATCAACCTGGGACTGCCCCATTACACGGGGACCTCGCTCCCCTTCATCGCACCCATCTGCATCAGCACCATCCAGCTCGGGGCGACGGTGGACTATGCGATCTTAATGACCACCAGATACAAGAGCGAGCGGCATGAGGGACGGAAAAAGCGGGAGGCGGTGGCGACGGCCCTGGCGGCTTCGATTCCTTCCGTGGTGGTCAGCGCCATGGGACTCTTTGCGGCCACCTTCGGCGTGGCGGTTTACTCGGACATCGACATGATCAGTTCCCTGTGCATGCTGATGGCGAGGGGGGCCATCATCAGTATGTTCTCGGTGATTCTGGCGCTGCCGGCCATGTTTATGCTCTTTGACCGGGTCATCTGCGCCACGAGCATGGGAATGAAAAAGAAAGCAAACAAGAAAGTGGAGGTTACGGTATGAGACACATCGTGGAATATAAAAATAAGAAGAATAAGAGCGTAGAGCATTTGAATGTTAGGTATCTGAACGGGAGGGCGAAGCAGCTTGTGGCCTGGATCCTCGGCGGCTCACTGGTCTTCGGCATGACCGGAGCCGGGGCTTACGCCGCAGGCATGAGGAAGGGGGAGGGCTCCGGCCCCCAGGTGATAGAGGCGGAGACCGCAGATGCCGGGGCGAAGGATACAGGCTCCGTCGGAACGAAAGAAGGAGGTTCCGTGGAGGAGACCGTCTATGTCCTTGCGGGGGCGGACGGAACCCCGCAGAAAATCATTGTCAGCGACCTGATGAAGGATGCGGGCGGGGAGGATAGCTATACCCAGGAGGATCTGCAAAAGGAGCTCCCCGTGGACATGGCCGTGAGTTTCAAGCTTGACGGAAGGCCGGTGGCGGCAGAGGACATGGCCGGAAAGAGCGGAAAAGTCACCATGCGGTTTGATTACACCAACAGGCAGTATGAGGACGTGGAGATAAACGGGGAGACAAAGAGAATCTATGTTCCCTTTGTCATGGTGACCGGCATGGTCCTCGACAATGAGAGATTTGGCAATGTGGAGATTTCCAACGGCAAGGTCATCAACGACGGGGACCGGACCATCGTGGCGGGCTTCGCCATGCCGGGCCTCCAGGAAAGCCTGGATCTGGATCAGGAGAAGCTCGAGCTTCCCGGATACGTGGAGGTGACGGCGGACGTCACGGATTTTGAGCTGGAGACCACCATGACACTGGCCACCACGGAGGTGTTCGCCGATCTGGATCTGGATCAGACGGAGGCATTTGACGAGCTGGACGGATCCATGGAAGAGCTGACCGACGCCATGGACCAGCTGACCGACGGCTCCTCGGCCCTCTACGACGGTCTGTCCGAGCTTCTTGACAAGTCCGGAGAACTGACCGACGGGATCGGGAAACTGCACTCCGGAGCGGAGGCGCTTGCGACAGGGGCCGGGACACTGGAGAGTGGTGCAAACGATCTGAAAGACGGAACCGGGGAATTGAAGAGCGGGGCCGGAACACTGGCAGGCGGGGCCGGTTCTCTGAAGAGCGGGGCCGGAGAGCTGCAGAGCGGGGCGGATGCTCTGCAGAGCGGAGCGGGGACGGTGAAAGCCGGAGCCGGCTCTCTGCAGAGCGGAGCCGGAGAGCTGCAGGCCGGAGCCGGCGATCTGAAAGGCGGAGCCGGAGCTTTGAAGGAAGGGATCGGCGAACTGCAGGCCGGAGCCGAAACTCTGAAGGCCGGGATTGAGGCGGCAGATGCCGGGGCAGGGAGCCTGCAGGCCGGGGCGGCAAGCCTGAATGCCGGGCTGGAAAGTCTTTCCTCCGGCAGCGGAGGGCTGCGGGGAGGGGCCGATCAGGTGTTTGATTCCCTTTTGGCGGCGGCAAATGCCCGGATCCAGGCATTGCAGCCCGGGGCGCCGGGCCTCACAAGAGAAAATTACGGCGCGGTACTGGACAGTGCCGGTACGCCGGAGGCAGCCGGTTTAAAGGCCCAGCTTGACAGCTACAGCCAGTTCTACGAAGGGCTTTTGGCCTATACGGCCGGCGTGGACAGCGCAAAGGAAGGGGCGGAGCGGCTGGCCGGCGGGGCGGATGACCTTGCGGCCGGGACCGGCCGGCTCGTGGCCGGGGCGGATCAGCTTGTGGCCGGGGCAGGGAGCCTGCAGGCCGGAGCAGATGAACTGGAGAGTGGAGCCGGACGTCTGGAGAGCGGAGCCGGAGAGCTGGCCGGCGGGGCAGGAGAACTTGCCGGCGGAGTGGATCAGCTTGCAGCCGGAGCGGGCGGACTTGCAGCCGGGGCAGGCCGGCTCGCAGCCGGAGCAGGGGAACTGGAGGCCGGAGCGGGACGTCTGGAAAGCGGAGCCAATGAACTGGAGAGCGGAGCCGGCAGGCTTGCCGGCGGGGCAGGAGAGCTTGCCGGCGGAGCCGATACCCTCTATGCGGGGATCGGAACTTTGCAGACCGGAAGCGGAGCCCTGATCGACGGTGTAAAGCAGTTAAAAGACGGGGCCCTGCAGCTGTCTGATGGCGTGGAGAAATTCAATGAGGAAGGGATCGAGGCTCTTGTGGATGCCTTTGACGGGGAGCTTAAGGAGCTCAAGGACCGTATGACGGCGGTGCGCGATGCGGCGAAAAACTATAGATCCTTCAAGGACAGCGCCGGTACCAGAGGCGAGAGCGTAAGATTCATTTATAAAACGGAAAAGATCGGAGACGAGTAAGGGCCTTGGCTCAAGGAAACCGGATCATCGGCCGCAGCAAAAAAATCGGTTGGAAAACAGCCGATTTTTTTGCTGCATTTCATAAAAAGGTGGTTACGGAGCACAGCCGACTCTTGCTGATATCGGGCTGAACCCATTAAAAGTGCAGAGTTTGTCCGTCTGACTTTTTGTATGCCGCTCCGCGCGGAAATACAGCAGGCGGAAATATTATAGGTACTGATATAGTTTCCTTTTTGCAAAAAGAAAGGAAACAGATATCACACAGGCACAGGCTTCCGCCACACTGATCGCCCACCAGATGCCGTCTATGCCCAAAAAGACGGGGAGGATCAGGACGGAGGATGTCTGGAAGATCAGGGTCCGCAGGAAGGAGATCGCCGCGGATACGGCTCCGTTGTTCAGCGCAGTAAAAAAAGAGGAAGCAAAAATATTAAAACCGGCCAGCAGGAAGGAGCAGGAAAACAGCCGGAAGGCATGGCTGGTCAGTGTAAAAAGTTCCCTGTCGTATCCGACAAAGATCCCGGCAAGAGGATCTGCCAGTGAAAAAGCGAGAACGCTCAGGATGATCCCGGAACCGCCCATGAGAAATGTGCTTTTTTTCAGCAGGTTCTTAAGTTCCGGATGATTTCCTGCTCCGTAATGATAACTGACCACGGGGGCGCTGCCGATAGAATATCCGATAAAAATGGCAATAAAAATAAACTGTATATACATTAAGACACCATAGGCGGAAACCCCGTTTTCTCCCACGTATTTTAATAACTGGAAATTATACAGCATACTGACGATGGAGGAGGAGATGTTGCTCATAAGCTCCGAAGAGCCGTTGCCGAAGGCCCGGAGGATGGGGCGTATCTCCAATTTTGTTTTCGTAAGCTGCAGCAGGCTGCCATTGGGACGGAAAAAATAAAAGAGGGGCAGGATCCCGCCCACACACTGGCTGATCCCGGTTGCTGCGGCGGCGCCGGCCGCACCCCAGTGGAATACGCCTACAAACAGGGCGTCAAGGCCCATGTTGGTTATTCCCGCCGCTATGGCGGCATAGAGCCCCAGCTTCGGCTTCTCGGCGGCAATGAAGAAGCTCTGGAATACATTCTGCAGCATGAATGCCGCATTGAAGCCGATGACAAGGCGGCCGTACAGAACGCAGTCTGTCATCATCTCTCCGGTGGCGCCGAGGAGAGCGGCGATCGGGCGCATGAAGACAATGCCAAATACGGAGAGGCCGGCTCCGAGGATCAGGGTTGCGTAGATCATCATGGAGAAGTAACGGTTGGCCAGTTCCTGTCGTCCCTCTCCCAGCATCTTGGAAACCAGGGCCGTGCCGCCGGTTCCGATCATAAAACCCACCCCGCCTAGGATCATGACAAAGGGCATGATCAGGTTGACGGCGGCAAAGGCAGTCTTTCCTGCAAAATTTGATACAAAGAACCCGTCCACGACTCCGTAAATGGAGATAAATACCATCATGATGACGGAGGGGAAGGTGAAGCGGAGTAATCTCTTATAAGTGAAATGGTCTGATAATTGGATGTTCATCTCTTAAAACTCCTGCGTTGACATAAATTCCTGTACGGATCAAAACTTCCGGCTTTCTCTCCTGAGATCTTCCAGATAGCGCCGGGTCAGCTCCAGATAGAGCTCCACGTCCGCTCCCGGCCAGCCGGCAAAGATCCGGTTTTCCGCCTCGATGATCTTTCCGGCCGTGCGTTCTGCCAGGAGGAGGCCCTTTTCTGTGAGGGTCACTTTTTTGTGTCTGCCGCCGGCCGCTTCCAGGCGGAGGATCCCATCCCGCTCCAGGTTGCGGACGGCGGAATGGACGGTCTGTTTGCTCAGGCCCGTCAAGCTGCAGACATCCCGGAGAAGGCAGCTTCCGTTCCCGCTGTCGCAGAGGGTATACAAGATCTGCATGGCACTGTCGGAAAGCCCCAGCTTTAAGGACATCTCGTGATAAGCGGCTTCCGTTTCACTGACCAGGTGGTTAAACCGCCTGGTATCGCTGGAAGAATGGATCGTCATGGGGGTCATCCTCCGTTCGTCTGAAATCGTACTGATATACAAGACAGGATTATAGTATGAAATCGGACAAATGTCAAGAACAAAATATTCCAAACGCACAGACAGAAAATTTCAGGAAATATTGAAAAAAACAGTTGACTCTGACGCTGCGTCATAGTTTATACTGTGGTTACGCGAGGAGGGAAAACCATATGAGGACCGTACATGAGGTGAGCAGACTGACAGGCGTGAGTATACGCACCCTGCAGTATTATGACAGGATCGGGCTCCTGCGTCCGGCAGGACATACCCGTTCAGGCTATCGGCTGTATGACGATGCAGCCCTGGAGAAGCTGCAGCAGATCCTTCTGTTCCGGGAACTGGAATTTTCTCTCAAGGACATCCGGGCGATCCTGGAAAGTCCCGATTTCGACAGAGGAAGGGCGCTGGAGCAGCAGATCACTCTTCTGACGCTTAAAAAGGAACATCTGGAAAACCTGATCGACCTGGCCCGCGGAATAAAAGCGATAGGAGTGGATACGATGGATTTTACGGCATTTGATACGAAGAAGATCGACGAATACGCCGAGCAGGCGAAAGCTTCCTGGGGGAATACGGCGGCGTACCGGGAATTTGAGGAGAAGGCCAAAGGCCGCACCCCGGAGGAGGAGAAGAGCCTGAGTGTGCAGATGATGGAGGTCTTTGCGCAGCTTGGCCGCCTTTCGGGGGAGGCGCCGGACTCCCCCGGGGCACAGGAGCTGGTGAAAAAGCTGCAGGATTTTATCACGGAGCATTTTTATACCTGCACCGACGAGATCCTGTCCGGCCTGGGAAAGATGTATGCGGGCGGCGGCGATTTCACAAAGAACATCGACGCCGCGGGTGGAGAAGGCACGGCTGCCTTTGCCCATGCGGCCATCCGGGCATACTGCAGAAAAAGAGGAGTGGAGTGACCGATACTCAGTATTTTGCCGCCAGGAGCCAGGCCATGATGTGGACAGCCTGCTGGAAATTGCCGCTCTTGATCAGCGCTTCGATCTCATCGGCGGAATATTTTCTGACATTCAAAAATTCGGTTTCATCCAGATGCTGGCTGCCGGCTTTCCGGCAGCCTTCTGCCGCAAAAACATGTGCGTAGTTGTCTGCGATGGTGGCGTTGGAGGGCACGGTGATCAGATGTCTCCAGCGCTCCGAGACATAGCCGGTCTCTTCCAGAAGCTCCCGCTTGGCGGCTTCCAGGGCCTCTTCGGCCGCGGAAGCGGTGCGGCCGGTCCGGTATTCCCTGCCGTCCGTGCGCTCGATGCCGCCCGCCGGAAATTCCGTTGTCACTTCTTTGATCCCCTGCCGGAACTGTCGGACACAGAGATAGTTCCCCTCCTCATCCGAGGCGACGATCACCACATAGTCCCTGCGGCTGTAGCTGTAAAAGGGTTCGAACTCACTTCCGTCCGGGAAGCGGTAGGCGGACCGGCGGAAGTCGATCCATTCGTCCTGTACGAGATGCTCTGTGCGGATCTCCTCCCATGTCAGGTTTTCGCCGGAATCCGGCAGATCTGCAAGAGGATCTGTGATCTTATTCTGCATGTTTTTCACACTCCTTTGAACTGTTTCGGAGCCATTGTATCACAGATGGGGGAGAAAGTCTATTCCGTTGGGAAAACTCCTCCTGCGGCAAGAAAATTGTACGGAACATGGCGTTTTTTTGCGAAATGCATATAAATAAACTAACAATAAGTATGAATAATACAAAATATCAAATAATCAGACAATTTAATAAAAAGTTTTTCTTTACAAATGGGAAAGACAGTTGTATGATAAAACGCAAGTTGCAGCTTGGAAAATTTCATAAGCGGAAATACATGGAACTTGAGACACAACGGAGTGCCTGGTACAGACGGACGATCTGTATCGAGCGCTCCTTTTTTATGCACAAGCCCGCACAGAAGAATATGCCGCAGGAGCGGCGTGCGGGCTGCGCGGCGAGTAGGGGAAAAGAACCGTTCCCCTACTCGATTGTACGCGGGGCAGCGATCCGGCGTCCATGTCACTGTATTTCCCTTTTAAAAGAGAGGACCAGAATGATGGAAAGTAATCAGGCAGTACAAAGAAAATCGGAAAGGCGTCTGCCAGGCTTATATGAGGAACGGTTCGAGCATGACAACTGCGGCGTGGGCGCCGTGGTGAACATTAAGGGTATGAAGACCCATCAGACGGTGGAGAACGCCCTGAAGATCGTGGAGAACCTGGAGCATCGGGCCGGAAAGGATGCCGAGGGGAAAACCGGCGACGGTGTCGGCATCCTTCTGCAGATCTCCCATCGATTTTTTAAGAAGGCGGCGAAGGAGTGCGGTATTTCTCTGGGGGAAGAGCGGGAGTACGGCGTGGGCATGTTCTTTCTTCCAGGCGGGGAGCTGGAGAGGCGGCAGGCCAGGAAGATGTTCGAGATCATCGTGGAGAAGGAGGGCATGAAATTCCTCGGCTGGAGGAAGCTTCCCACGGTGCCCGGGGTCCTCGGCAAGAAGGCTGTGGACTGCATGCCCTGCATTGAGCAGTGCTTCATCCGAAAGCCGGACGACGTGGAGCGGGGGCTGGACTTTGACCGGAAGCTCTACGTGGCGAGAAGGGTGTTCGAGCAGAGCAACGACAACACCTACGTGGTGTCCCTCTCCAGCCGGACCATCGTCTACAAGGGTATGTTCATGGTGAAGGAGCTCAGGCAGTTTTTTCCGGACTTACAGTCTCCGGATTACGAGTCGGCCATCGCCGTGGTCCACTCCCGGTTCAGTACCAACACCACGCCCAGCTGGATGCGGGCCCATCCCTACCGGCTGATCGTACATAACGGCGAGATCAACACCATCCGGGGCAACGTGGACCGGATGATCGCCCGCGAGGAGAACATGGAGTCGGAATTCACCAGGGAGGAAATGCTCAAGGTGGTCCCCGTGGTCAACGAGACCGGCTCCGACTCGGCCATGCTGGACAATACCCTGGAGTTTCTGGTCATGAGCGGCATGGAGCTTCCCCTGGCGGTGATGATCACCATCCCGGAGCCCTGGGCGAACGACAAATACATGAGCCAGAAGAAGAAGGATTTTTATCAGTATTATGCCACCATGATGGAGCCCTGGGACGGCCCTGCCTCCATCGTCTTCTCCGACGGCGACATCCTGGGTGCGGTCCTTGACCGGAACGGCCTAAGGCCCTCCAGGTACTGCGTGACGAAGGACGGCTACATGATCCTCTCCTCCGAGGTGGGGGCTCTGGAGATCCCGGTGGAGAACGTGGTGAAAAAAGAGCGGCTCCGCCCCGGAAAGATGCTTCTGGTGGACACGGTGAAGGGGGAGATCGTGGACGACGAAACCCTGAAAAACCGTTATATCAACAGACAGCCCTACGGGGAATGGCTGGACACCAACCTGGTGGAGCTTAAGAATCTGAAAATCCCCAACCAGCGGGTGGAGGGCTATTCGGAGGAGGAGCGGGCGAAGCTCCAGAAGGCTTACGGCTACACCTACGAGCAGTATCGGACCATGATCCTGCCCATGGCCAGGGACGGCATCGAGGCGGTGTCCTCCATGGGAGCCGACAGTCCTCTGGCGGTGCTCTCCAAACAGCATCAGCCTTTGTTTAACTATTTTAAGCAGCTCTTCGCCCAGGTGACGAACCCGCCCATCGACGCCATCCGGGAGGAGATCGTGACCTCCACGGCGGTGTATCTGGGCCGGGATGGGAACCTGCTTAAGGAGATGCCGGAAAACTGCAGGATCCTAAAGGTCAACAACCCGATCCTCACGGGTACGGATCTTCTGAAGATCAAAAACATGAAGGTGGCGGGATTAAAGCCTGCGGTGATTCCCATCATCTATTATAAGAACACGTCCCTGGAGCGGGCCATCGACCACCTGTTTTTGGAGGCGGACCGGGCCCACCGGGACGGGGCCAACATCCTGATCCTCTCCGACCGGGGCATCGACGAGAACCACGTGCCCATCCCGTCCCTGCTGGCGGTCTCCGCCCTGCAGCAGCATTTGGTGCGGACGAAGAAGCGGACCTCCGTGGCCATGATCCTGGAAAGCGGGGAGCCCAGGGAGGTCCACCATTTTGCGACACTTCTGGGCTACGGCGCCTGTGCGGTCAATCCCTACCTGGCCCACGAGTCCATCCGGACCCTCATCGACTCCGGAATGCTCGACAAGGATTACTATGCGGCGGTGGACGATTACAATTCGGCGGTGCTCCACGGCATCGTGAAGATCGCCTCCAAGATGGGCGTTTCCACCCTCCAGTCCTACCAGGGCTCCCAGATCTTCGAGGCCATCGGCATCTGCAAGGAGGTCGTGGACAAATATTTCACGGACACGGTGAGCCGGGTCGGCGGCGTGACCCTTAAGGATATCGCGGCGGACATGGATGCCCTCCACTCGGCGGCCTTCGACCCCCTGGGGCTGCAGACGGACCTGACCCTGGAGAGCGTGGGGAGCCACAAGTCCCGCTCCGGGAAGGAAGAGCATCTCTACAACCCGAAGACCATCCATCTCCTCCAGGAGTCCACGAAGACCGGCAATTACGAACTGTTCAAAGAATACTCGGCCATGCTCCACGAGGAGAGGAACCCCATGAACCTGAGGGGGCTTTTGGATTTCAACTATCCGAAGAAGGGCATCCCCCTGGAGGAAGTGGAGAGCGTGGATTCCATCGTCAGACGGTTTAAGACGGGAGCCATGTCCTACGGCTCCATCTCCCAGGAGGCCCACGAGACCCTTGCCCTTGCCATGAACGCCATTCACGGGAAATCCAACACGGGAGAGGGCGGGGAAGCTCTGGAGCGGCTGGACACCAAGGGGCTCCCAGGCAGGGACCGCTGCTCGGCCATCAAGCAGGTGGCTTCCGCCAGGTTCGGCGTCACGTCCCGGTTCCTGGTGAGCGCCGACGAGATCCAGATCAAGATGGCTCAGGGGGCGAAGCCCGGCGAGGGCGGACAGCTTCCGGGGAAGAAGGTCTACCCCTGGGTGGCGAAGACCAGGCATTCCACGCCCGGCGTGAGCTTGATCTCCCCGCCGCCTCACCACGACATTTACTCCATCGAGGACCTGGCCCAGTTGATCTACGATCTGAAAAATGCCAACAAGAACGCCAGGATCTCGGTGAAGCTGGTCTCCGAGGCCGGCGTGGGCACGGTGGCGGCCGGCGTGGCCAAGGCCGGGGCCCAGGTGATCCTGATCTCCGGCTTTGACGGCGGCACCGGGGCGGCCCCCAGGAACTCCATCTACAATGCGGGCCTTCCCTGGGAGCTGGGGCTTTCAGAGACCCACCAGACCTTGATCATGAACGACCTTCGGGACAAGGTGATCCTGGAGACAGACGGGAAGCTGATGAACGGCCGGGACGTGGTGGTGGCGGCCCTCCTCGGTGCGGAGGAATTCGGGTTTGCCACGGCGCCCCTCGTCACCATGGGCTGCGTGATGATGCGGGTCTGCAGCCTGGACACCTGTCCGGTGGGCATTGCCACCCAGAACCCGGAGCTCAGAAAACGGTTCAGGGGAAAGCCGGAATACGTGATCAATTTCATGCGCTTTGTGGCGGAAGAACTTCGGGAATACATGGCGAAGCTGGGGATCCGCACGGTGGATGAGCTGGTGGGCCGCACCGACCTTCTGAAAATGAAGACAGAGTTTGATTCCCCCAGGGCGGGGACGGTGGACCTGGCCAGGCTTCTGGATAATCCTTACGTGGGGACGAAGCTGGCCGGCTACCACAAAAAGAAGGTTTACAATTTTGAGCTCCAGAAGACCATGGACGAGCGGGTGCTGGTGAAGAAACTGCTTCCGGCCCTGGAGACAGGCCAGAGGAAGAGCATCGAGGTGGACATTCAGAACACGGACCGGGCCTTCGGCACGATCTTCGGTGCGGAGATCACCAGGAGATATCCGGAGGGGCTTTCGGAGGACACCTTCACGGTGAAATGCAGCGGCAGCGGCGGCCAGAGCTTCGGAGCCTTCATCCCGGCGGGACTGACCCTGGAGGTGTCCGGCGACAGCAACGACTATTTCGGCAAGGGACTTTCCGGCGGCAAGCTGGTCATCTATCCTCCCAGGGGGGCGGGCTATGCGGCCGACGAGAACATCATCATCGGGAACGTGGCCCTCTACGGAGCCACCGGTGGCAAGGCTTACATAAACGGCGTGGCGGGAGAGCGGTTTGCCGTCCGCAATTCCGGGGCCAGGGCCGTGGTGGAGGGCGTCGGCGACCACGGCTGTGAGTACATGACCGGCGGCTGCGTGGTGGTCCTCGGAAAGACCGGGAAGAATTTCGCAGCGGGCATGAGCGGCGGCATCGCCTACGTGCTGGACAGAGACAATGACCTTTACATGCGCTTAAACCGGGAGATGGTCTCCATGGAGGAGCTGACCAACAAATACGACGTGCTGGAGCTCAAGACCATGATCCAGGACCATGTGACCTATACGGGCTCGGCCAGGGGCAAGGAGATCCTGGAGCATTTCGGGGAATATCTGCCCCGGTTCAAGAAGATCATTCCCTATGATTACAAGCGGGTGCTCAATACCATCGTCCAGATGGAGGAAAAGGGACTCAGCAGCGAGCAGGCGCAGATCGAGGCCTTCTTCGCCAATGCCAAGGGCGAAGAGGAAGGAGGACACTAGGATGGGAAAACCGACCGGATTTTTGGATTATGAGAGGGAGACGGGGGCGGTGGTCCCGCCCCTGGAGCGGATCAAGAATTTTAAAGAATTTCACAAGCCCCTGCCTCCAAAGAAGCAGAGGCTCCAGGGGGCCAGGTGCATGGACTGCGGAACGCCCTTCTGTCAGTCGGGCGTCCTATTTAACGGGATGGTCTCCGGCTGTCCGTTAAACAACCTGATCCCGGAGTGGAACGACCTGGTCTACGACGGCAACTGGAAGCAGGCCTACAACCGGCTGAAAAAGACCCACAGCTTTCCGGAATTTACCTGCAGGGTCTGCCCGGCCCCCTGCGAGGTAGCCTGCACCTGCAATTTAAACGGCCTGCCCACCTCCATCAAAGAGAACGAGATGAGCATCATCGAGACGGCCTATGCGGGCGGGTACGTGAAGCCCATGCCGCCCGCCATGCGGACGGGGAAGCGGGTGGCCGTGGTCGGCTCAGGGCCTTCCGGGCTGGCGGCGGCGGACCTGCTCAACAAGCGGGGGCACCAGGTGACGGTCTTTGAGAGACGGGACCGCATCGGCGGGCTCCTCCGCTACGGCATTCCCAACATGAAGCTGGAGAAGCAGGTCATCGATCGGAAGCTGGCCGTCATGGAGGCGGAGGGCGTGGAGTTCGTGACGAATGCCAACGTGGGGGAGAATTACAAGGCGGCGGACATCCTGAAGCAGTACGACAGCGTGGTCCTGGCCTGCGGCGCTTCCAACCCCAGGGACATCAAGGTGCCGGGGCGGGAGGCGAAGGGGATTTACTTTGCGGTGGACTTCCTCACGGCCACCACCAAGAGCCTGCTGGATTCGGATCTTAAGGATGGAAAATTTATTTCCGCCAAGGGAAAGAAGGTCATGGTCATCGGCGGCGGAGACACGGGCAACGACTGCGTGGGAACCTCCATCCGCCACGGCTGCGCCTCCATCCTCCAGTTGGAGATGATGCCCAAGCCGCCGGAAGAGCGGCTTCCGAACAATCCCTGGCCCCAGTGGCCCCGGATCTTAAAGACAGACTACGGCCAGGAGGAGGCCATCGCCGTCTTCGGCCAGGACCCCAGGGTCTACCAGACCACGGTGAAGGAGTTCATCGCCGACGGCAAGGGAAATCTGAAGAAGGCGGTACTCATCAGCCTGGAGAGTAAGAAGGACGAGAAGAGCGGCCGCATGATGATGGTCCCCGTGGACGGCAGCGAGAAGGAGGTCGAGGTGGATCTGGTGCTGATCGCCGCAGGCTTCCTGGGAAGTCAGGAATATGTTACCAAGGCCTTCGGCGTGGAGGTGGACAGCCGTACCAACGTAAAAACAGAACCTGGAAAGTACGCCACCAACGTGAAGAACGTGTTTGCGGCGGGCGACATGCACCGGGGCCAGTCTTTGGTGGTCTGGGCCATCAGGGAGGGCCGGGAGGTGGCCAGGGCTGTGGACGAGAGCCTGATGGGGTATTCCAACCCGGTGTGACTGCAGGGCAGAGACCGCAGGAGGCGGATATCAGGCGGATGTGACATAAGACAGATATCGGGAACAGGCGGTTTATAAAAAGATGGCAGGCGGTCCGGTCAGCGGACCGCCTGTCGCTGTTTTTTCATTTTACAAAATTCCAGATAGTCGTCCACCGCAGTGTGAAATTCTCTTTCTGCGTCTTTGCTGCTTTCGCACTCGGAATCTACGAAATGGTAAAAATCACAAGAGTTGTAAAATATTAGGAATATTTAAAGAAAAATTAAAGAATAATTAAAAAATATTACAAAAATGTTGACAGAAGCCCGGAAGAAGAGATATAATCAAACCGAAATCTATAAAGAAGAAGGAGGAATGGATGAGAAAGCGAAGAACTACAGCAAGAAGAAGGGTCTCCCTTATTTTTTTTGCAGTTCTTTTGTCCTGCAGTTCTGTTCCGGTTTACGGGCAGGAGGAGACCGCTGCGATGCAGGAAGGGCCGTCCCGGGAAGAAGACGGGGGAGAGGGCTCTGCCGTATATCCAACCAATAGTGAGGGAGAGTCCGGGCCGGAAGGACCGGCCGCAGGATGTTCCGGAGAGGTTCCGGAAGATAGCAGTGAGGAGCCCAGGGAGGAACCATCCGCGGGATTTCCTGAGGAGACGCGGGAAGAAAGCGGAGAAGAGCCGTCCACAGGGTCTCCCGAGGAAACCTCAGAGGAAACTCCGGAAGAGACAGAAGAGGTATCCCTGGAGGCTTATCAGGAGTCCGGAGAAGCGCAGGAGACTGCCTACCGGGTCATGTATCAGGCCCACGCCCAGAGCCATGGCTGGATGGGCTGGACGTCTGAAGGCGAATGGGCCGGGACCAGAGGAAAGAGAAAGCGCCTGGAGGCCCTGAATATCAAGATCGTGAAGGAAAGTGACGATCCGGGGGGGCCCGGGGAGCTTGTGCAGGGAGCCGTTACATACCGTACCCATTGCCAGACCTATGGGTGGCAGGAACCCGTATCGGACGGGGAAATAGCCGGCACGGTGAACCAGTCGAAACGCCTGGAGGCCATTGAGATCTCTCTGACGGGAGCGCTTGCAGACGGATATGATATTTATTATCAGGTCCATTCGGCAGGCTTCGGCGATCTTGGCTGGGCGAAAAACGGAGAGCGGGCCGGAAGCGAGGGCTATGCAAAGTCCATAGAATCCATCCGGATCCTTCTGGTAAAAAAAGGAAGCCAGGATGCCCCGGTGCAGTCGGGAAGAAGCTTTCTTTCTCCCACCAGAAAGGGGACCGTGACCTATACCTCCCATGTCCAGACCTATGGCTGGCTGGATCCGGTCGCGGATGGCGCGGTAAGCGGGACGCAGGGCCAGGCCAAACGGATGGAGGCATTCCGGATCTATCTGGAAAACCCCAGAGATGAGAACGGACAGGAGATCGCGGGCTCCCTTACCTATCAGGCCCATGCTCAGAGCTATGGCTGGATGGACTGGCAGCAGGATGGGTCCATAGCCGGAAGTACCGGAAAGGGGAAGCGGCTGGAGGCGGTCAAGATCTGCCTGACCGGAGAACTGGCGGAAAAATACGATGTCTGGTACCGGGTACACTGTGCCGCCTGGGGATCCCTCGGGTGGGCAAAGAACGGGGAGACCGCCGGAACTGTCGGTTATCATAAGGCGGTCGAGTCCCTGGAGATCCGGATCCTTCCTAAGGGGAGCGGCGGATATCCGCAGGACAGACCGGCTTCTCTGGAAAAAGAAAAGATCGGTGCGCTCGCAGTTTCCGCAAATGTGAGCGGGCAGGACGAAGCCTTGTATGCGGGGAACGGCGGGATTGTCGGAAATGCCGGAAAAGGAAAACCGCTGGAAGCGGTCCGGATGCAGATCGAAGCCGGAGACGGATCCTATGAAGGCTCCGTCACATACAAAACTGCCGGCGCCGGATGGAGCAGTGAAGTCACGGACGGCTCCTGCAGCGGAAGGCCGGGGAGCGGAAAAGGGCTGGAGGCCGTGGAGATCCGTCTGACCGGAGAACTGGCGGCATATAATGACGTTTATTACCGGGTTTCCGTACCGGAGCTTGGCTGGCTTGGATGGGCAAAGAACGGGCAGAGAGCCGGAACCTTAGATGCGGGGACTTTTATCGAAGCACTGCAGGTGATGATCCAGCCGAGGACGGCTCCCGCCCCCGGAAGCGGTGCGGGCTATTTTCTGGTACCGCTGGGTGAGTTCAAGGTCACCGGCTACTGCGGCGGCGTATGCTGCAACGGCCGCTGGGGCGGGACGACTGCGTCAGGTACTGTGCCCGCGGAGGGGCGCACGATCGCAGTGGCTCCCTCGCTGATTCCCTATGGGACAAGCGTGAGGATCGAGGGTATGGACAGCGTATTCATAGCGGAGGATACCGGCGGATTTGCAAACCGGAATCCCAGGCAGATCGACGTCTTTTACGCGGATCATGGCCGCGCACTGCAGAGCGGTGTGTCCTACAGAGAGATCTGGGTACAGAAATAGATCAAGAGGGATCAAAAGGAACCTGGTGTTCCCTGGCGCAGATTTATAAAAAGAAGCAGGCGGATCCTGTAAAAGGAGATCCGCCTGCTTTTTTGATACAAAGCTGCCTGTATCGATATACCGAAAGACCGCAAGGATCATGAAAAGCGGCTTTCCCTGTTTTGATACAATAGGTGAAAACGGAAACAGTCGGCATCACGCTCCACGACTATGTCCGGCGCCGTCAGCTCACCGAGGCGGCAAAACTGCTGGTGTTTTCGAAAGAGCCGATCATCGAGATCGCACTGATGGCCGGCTACGGGAGCCAGCAGGCTTTTACGTCTGTCTTCCGATCCATGTATAAACAAACGCCGCTGGAGTATCGGCAAAACGAGGTCTTTTACCCCCTGCAGCTGGAGTTTACATTGAACAAAGATCCGACTGCCCCTGATGCGATCACGAGGGAGATCTCTTATGCTGTGCCGGCGGATATTCCCGGCTGGATGGATTTTATCACCCTTGTCATTGACGGTTTTCCCTGCCTTGATGAAAGCTCCCATCTGGAGCAGGTCAGGCAGTATATCCGGCGGCGGCAGGCCCTTATCATGCGGGATGGCCCTGCGATCATCGGGGCCGCCGCGTTTTCCTGTCAGACCGGAAGCATCGACTTCCTGGCGGTACATCCGCAATACCGGCATTATGGAGTGGCAAAGGCGTTTCTTGACTTTATGATGTGCGGTCTATTTGCGGGCCGTGAGATCAGCATCACGACGTTCCGCGAGGGGGACAGGGCCGATCCGGGACAGCGGGAGGAATACAAGCGGCTGGGCTTTGCCGAGTCGGAGCTTCTCATGGAATTTGGCTATCCCACCCAGCGGCTCATCCTGCTGCCAAAACAGGAGAGAGACGACAATGGATGATAACATGTTAGATCAAACATGGAGCGGAGGATCCCTCCTGCGCTTTGCATTTCCCCCATCGTCATGATGATCTTTATGGGGCTGTACACCATCGTGGATACGATCTTTGCGGCGCAGTTTGTGGATGCGGACGC
Source organism: uncultured Lachnotalea sp. (assembly GCA_947066815.1). Lineage (GTDB taxonomy): Bacteria > Bacillota > Clostridia > Lachnospirales > Lachnospiraceae > Lientehia. The sequence continues at coordinate 133,723 of CAMSZT010000001.1, read as the reverse complement.
GCTCTTCGCTATCGGAAACGGTATTTCTATTAGCAGTCCTGAATTTTTGAAGCTTCTTGTCAACTGCCCCTGTAAAATGCTACTATAGAGATAACAGAAGGAGCTTACAGAAGGAGGAGAGCTATGGCATATGCGGGACTTGACGTGGGGACCAGCGGCTGCAAGATCGTGGTGTACGACGTGAGGGGGAAGGTGATCTTTCAGGCGGGCGAGACTTACCGGGAATACGGGGAGGACGGATGCCGGGAGATTGACCCGGAGGAGGTTCGGGAAAAGGTTTTTAAAGTATTAAAGGCGGCGGGGGAGGGCTGCCCGGAACGGATCGCCGCCATGGCGGTGGCGTCCCTGGGGGAATCCATCGTCTGTCTGGACGAGAATGGGAGGAGCCTTTGCCGTTCCATGGTGACGGGGGACAGGCGGGGCGGGGACGAGTGCCGGGAGCTTATCCGCAAGCTGGGGGACGAGCGGATCATGGAAATCACGGGGCTTCCGGCCAGCGAGATGTACGGCCTGCCCAAGTATATCTGGATGAACCGGAACACGGATGTCATAAGGAAGGCGGCCCAGATCTTTTTCTACGAGGATTACATCGGGTATCTCCTCACCGGGAAGCGCCTGGTGAGTGATTCCTCCGCCTCCAGGAGCATGGCCTTTGATATTCATAAGAAAGAGTGGGACCGGGAGCTTTTGGGGCTGGCGGGGATAACGAAAGAGCAGATGTCCCGGCCGAAACCGGCCGGGACCGTGATCGGGACCATCCGGAAAGAGCGGGCCGAGGAGCTTCACCTGCCGGCGGACATGAAGGTGGTGGTGGGAGGCCACGACCAGAGCTGCGCCGCCTTCGGGAGCGGGCTCAACGACCCTGGCGTGGGGGAGTGCGGCATGGGAACCTGTGAATTCATGTTTTTGATACTTCCGGACATGGGCGACCCGCGGTACATGATCGACCACGACTTTACCTGCGTGCCCTACGTGCTGGGGGACCGGTATCTGACCAGCCTGGAGGTGACTACCTGCGGTGTCCTCAAAAACTGGTGCAGGGATACGATCCTCGGCGGGATCGCAAAGGAATGCGGGGAGCGGGGGGAGAACTTTTTCGCCCACATGGAGGAGCGGATCCGGGGGCTCTCCACGGAGGTCCTGGTGCTTCCCCAGTTCGGCTCGTCGGGAAACCCGGACATCAACTGCAGCGTTTCCGGGACCGTGACCGGGCTTACGATCCATACGAAGCCGGAGGAGATCTATCTGGCAGTCCTTGAGGGGATGGCGTTCCAGATGAAGCTGTCCTATGATCTGGTGAGGAAGCTGGGAGTGGAGATTGGAAAGATCATCTGCACCGGCGGCGGGGCCAGATCGGACGTGACCCTCCAGATGCGGGCGGATATTTTCGGGGTGGAGGTGACGACGGTCCAGTCGGAGGAGACGGGGACCCTGGGATGCATGCTCCTTTCCGCCGTGGCGGACGGGGCTTACGGCTCCTTGGAGGAGGCGGCAGGCCGGGTGGTCAAAACTGCAAAGACATTCCGGCCGGACGCCTCCAAACGAGCCTATTATGAACGGAAATATGAAAAATATAAGAGCCTGTACGAAATGATGCACTTATTTTAGAAGGTCAAACCCGCTTTTTCTTTTCGCACAGGAATGTAGCCGCCGCAATACCGCCTCCGGTCAGGGCCATTAAGATCAGCCAGAGGGCGATGTTGGTGGAATCTCCCGTTCCGGGCCCGCCTTTGCCGTCCGTGGCGGCGGCAGCGGTGGGAGCTGCCGTGGTGGCGGCCGGGTTTGTCGGCGCAGCCGGATTTGTGGGGGAAGCAGAGTTCGTCGGATTTGCCGGAGCTGTCGGATTCGCAGGTGCTTCGGGATCCTCCGCCTTTTCCATTCCCTCCATGGCTACCTCGGTCAGGCCATAGCGGAGGGAGACATTGTCCTTATCGCTTAAGCCCGCCTTGAATTCGTCCGACAGGGCTTTGAAAAGGTTCCGGGGAGCGGTCAGCGCTCCGGCGCTTTTTATAATCTCCTGGACGACGGCAGCCTTTGCGGAACCGGCCTCCGCCTTCACGTCATTGGAGAATTTCGGCTCCACAACATCGTTCTCCTGGTAGTTGATGTAGAAGGAGACGGCGCAGCTTGCTCCGGTTTTCTGATCTGCAATCCAGAAGCTTTGGATTTCCTTTTCTGCGTCCAGCCAGAATACCAGGGAGGTTCCGTCTGCTCCTCCGAGGGCCTTGGCGGTGGTGTGGTTTTCCATAAACCCTTCCGAGACACCGCCAGATACAAAGGTTTCAATCCAGTCTCTGTAATCCTCAGAAGCTTCTCCGTCAAAACTGTTAAAAAGAATGTTTTCCCTCTGGTCTGAATAGGTTTCTTCAAAATCTACGGTCACGGCGAAAAATTTCTGTGATTCAGAGCCAATCCAGTTGTTTACATAGCTATAATCGCCGCTTGCGGGATGGAAGGCGGTCATCTGTGCAGCATTGACTTTTAAATATACTTCGTGGGAGTTTCCATCGCTCTCCATGGTGAGCTCAGTGACCTGTTCCATATTTTGCTGATAAGCGGAGAGGGCAGACGTGTCTTTCACCGCTTCGGAGTTCTTTGCGGCGGGCTTGATTCCTCCCGATTTCAGCTCGATGGTCTCTGAGGCTGCCGAATAGACGAAGCTTCGCTGGGTGATCGTTACACCGTCAAGGGTTCCCGTCAGGGTAAATCTGGTTTTGACAGCCCTTGCGCCCAGAAAGAGAATTACAGACTGGGAATCTCCGCCAAAAGCAGAAGCGTTTTTGTCTATTTTGCAATAAATACTCTGATCACCATACTCCGTACCGTGATCGATGGAACCAAACGAAAGGCAATATTAGATATAAGAATTAAAAGAAAATAAAAGGGATATTCCTGGAAATAGAGAAATATTTCCGGAAAATCCCCCAATTTAATATCAAAAAACAAGAAAAAAGGAATAACAGCACGGCAAACAAAATCTGCAGGAAAATCAAGACAGCGTTGTATTAAGCAGCTCGGAGATCTCGGAAAAGTCGATCAAAAGGTCGTCATAAATGTTTACCTTGATTGTGGTATCAAAGGAGTACTGGACGCTAAGCCGGTTGTTTTCAAAGTCATTGACTGTCACGATCCTGCGCCTGGGATCGACGATCCAGTATTCACGGACCCCGGCATTTTTGTAGTAATAAGACTTGCGGACGTAGTCGTCTGCCGGGTTGCCAGGAGAGACGATTTCTATGATAAAGTCCGGGGCGCCGTTGCAGCGTTTTCCATCCAGCTTATTTTTGTCACATACGATCAGGAGGTCGGGCTGGACGATGGTAAGCGGATGATCAGAAAGCTTTACGTCGAAAGGTGCCGGGAATACCTGGCATTCCCCTCGTTTTGTCCGGAGGTGACTGCGGATAGATACCAATAACTCCGTAAGGATGGTCTGATGCTCCTGAGAGGGACTGGCCATATAAAAAATGCGGCCGTCGAAAACCTCTGCTCTTATGTTTTCCGGAAGCGCTTCATATTCTTTTAAAGTGGTAATGGCAGGCTTTCGCTGTAAAGCGGGCATAGTGCATATCCTTTCACTGTTTTTCTTTATTTTAGCTTTTTTCTTCGGCTCTGTCTATCACAAGTTTGAAAGAACATAGTAATCCAGACGGGACGAGACCTCAAACCCCAGCTTTTCATAGAGCCGGAAGGCGGCCGTATTTAAGGTGGAGACCTGGAGGGTGAGACGGGAGCGGTCCGGGAGCAGGGAGGATACGGCCTGCAGGGCGGCCTCGGCGAGGCCCCTTCTGCGGAAGGCCGGGAGGATGCCGAGGCCCATCAGGTAAACAATCTGCTCTTTTGGACCTGCCGCCGGTCCGGCCGGGGCATCCTGGAAGGTGAGGTGTACAAGCCCGACGTTTTTTTTCTCTGCGAGGATCAGATGGGAGACGGTGTCCGGGTCTGCCAGGATGGTATCCATGTAGTCCTCGGAAAATGCCGCAGGGCAGTCAAAAGCCTTTCTGTGGAGCTTTGCCAGAAGCGCTTTGTCGGCGGAGGGCCGGAGGGATACGCGGGAGGCAGGCGGGACTGCCGTTTGCAGGATGCCTTCGTCGGGGCCGCGGGACGGCTGTGCTTTCTCCATGATGCACTCCGAATGGGAGAATACAAGGCCCTGCGCTTCGCAGAAGGCGGCTGTGTCCGGGTCGGAGGAAAGGCATTGAAAATAAAACAGGACATCCCCAAAGAGGCGCTCTGCCTCTTTTTTTGCTGCCTTTAAAAGGCAGGAGAAGAACCCCCGGTTCCGAAAGCGGGGGGAGGTACAGCCGGAAAGCTCGCAGATCTCTCCGTCCGGGCAGAAGCAGGAGAGAAAGCTGACAGGAGTTTCTTCTATATAATGTAGGGCGTAAAAGGCATCCTCCTCCGAAACCTCCGCCTCCGGAAGTACAAGCCCGAGAAGGTCCGGGCCGGGGAAGCGTTTCAGGGAGGCGGCGTGGAGTTCCCTAATCTGGCGGAGCTGGGTTCTGGTCAGAGAATGAAAGATGATGGGACCTGGCATGGCGATTCCTTTCTTTATCCACAGTTTAAGCATACACTGGGAAATCAATCTTAGTGTAGCACAGGCGGGAGCGGTTGGGAAGGGTCATTTTTCCGGTACCGGAACGGGACCGGGGGAGGGGCGCATCCCGGAGGGAAGTGTTGACAAGAGGCGGAGGGAAAGGCTATAATCGGATGTGCATAAGGCGAAAACAACAGGAAGGATGTCGGTAAAGAACATGGAAAAAAGTACAAACAGGAAAAGTGTCACATGGCCGGCCAACCTGGGTATGGCCTTCACGGCTCTGATCTGGGGTTTTGCTTTCGTGGTGGTGAAAGATTCGGTGGACGCCGTGCCGCCGGTATATATGCTGGCCTTTCGGTTTACAATAGCATTTGTGGGGCTTTCGCTGGTGTTTTGCAGGAAGCTTGTGAGGATCACGAGGAGCGACCTTGTCTGCGGCGGTTTTCTGGGATTCTGGCTGTTTATCAGTTATTTTTTCCAGACGGTGGGGATCCAGTATACGACGGCCGGGAAAAATGCGTTCCTGACTACCATCTACGTGGTGATCGTACCGTTTCTCCACTGGGCTGTCAATAAAAAGAAACCGGACAGATATTGTATCACCGCAGCCTTCCTGGCGGTGGCGGGGATCGGACTTTTGTCCCTGCAGGGGGACATGACCATAAATATCGGGGACGTTCTGACCATTGTCTGTGGCTTTGGCTATGCGTTCCACATGATCTATATCGACAAGTACACGGAAACCCATGACCCCGTCACCCTGACCGTTCTCCAGATCGGGACGGCGGCGCTCATCTCCTGGCTGGCCGCCCCCCTCTTCGACGGAGGCTTTCCGGCGGCGGTCTTTGCCTGGAAGCATCTGTCCGGCATGCTGTACCTGGGGCTTGGGAGCACCATGGTGGCGTTCCTTCTGCAGAATGTATGCCAGAAGTACACGACGCCCACCCAGGCCTCCCTGTTCCTCTCCCTGGAATCGGTGTTCGGCGTGCTTTTCTCCCTGCTTTTTTTGGGGGAATACCTGACCATGCGGATGACGGCGGGCTGTGTGCTGATCTTTACGGCGATCATCATGGCGGAGACAAAATTTTCGTTTTTAAAGAGAAGGAGGGAATAACCTATGGACCATGAGAATATAATCAGAAAGAGAGCGGACGTGCCTGCAGAGTATACCTGGGCGACGGAGGACATCTTTCCGTCCGACGAGGCCTGGGAGGAGGCTTTCCTCCGGGTGAAGGGGGAGCTTTCTTCCTACGGGGATTTCAAAGGACATCTCGGCGATTCGGCCGAAATGCTGTACGGGTGCCTGAGGTTTGATGAGAGGATCGGAATGGCGCTGGATAAGCTCTACGGCTACGCTCACCTGAGGTCGGATGTGGACACGGGAGATCCGGTTTATCAGAAGCTTTCCGGCAGGGCGGCCGCCCTGTGGGCCGAGGCCTCTGCGGCCTCCTCGTTCCTGGCCTCGGAGATCCTGGCGATCCCCGCGGAGAAACTTTCGGTTCTCAGAAGGGAGGGCGCAGGGGACGGGCGCTTTGAGCGGGCGTTGGACCTGATCCTCAGGGAGCGGGAGCACACCCGCAGTCCGGAGGTGGAAAGGCTTCTGGCCGATGTCTCTGAAGTGGCGGACGGCCCTTCTCAGATCTTTAAGATGTTCAACAATGCGGACACGAAATTCCCCGCGGTAAAAAATGAGGAGGGGAAGGAGGTCGAGCTGACCCACGGCCGTTATGTGGCCTTTCTGGAGAGCCGGGACAGAGGGGTGAGAAAGGATGCCTTCCTGGCTATGTATGAGACCTTTGGACGCCATAAAAATACCCTGGCGGCGGCCTTTGCGGCCAATGTGAAGCAGGCATATTTTTATGCGAAGGCCAGAAATCATCCCTCGGCCAGGGCCTATTACCTGGCGGACGCCAATGTGCCGGAGACGGTCTATGACACCCTCGTCGATACGGTCCGGGAGTCCATGCCCCTCATGTTCCGCTATGTGGCCCTCCGGAAGAAGATGCTCGGGGTGAAAGAACTCCACATGTACGACCTCTACACGCCCATCGTGCCGGAGAGCAGCCTGCGGGTCCCCTATGAGGAGGCGAAGGAGCTGGTCCTTCGGGCCTTAAGGCCCTTGGGGGAGGAGTACCTGGCGGCCTTCCGGGAGGGACTTTCCGGCCGGTGGATCGACTTTATGGAAAATGAGGGGAAGCGGAGCGGCGCCTACTGCAGCGGCCCTTACGGCGTCCATCCCTACGTACTCATGTCCTGGCAGGATACTCTGGACAACGTGTTCACCCTGGCCCATGAGATGGGGCACGCCATGCACTCGTATTTTTCCAATGAGAGTCAGGCCTTCGCCAATGCCCAGTACAAGATCTTCGTGGCGGAGGTGGCGTCCACCTGCAACGAGTGCCTCTTGAACCACGATCTTCTGGAGCACGCGGAGAGTAAGAAGGAGCGGGCCTTTATCCTGAACCATTTCCTGGACGGCTTCAAGGGGACGGTGTTCCGGCAGACCATGTTCGCGGAGTTTGAGAAGCTGGCCCATGAAAGAAGCCAGAACGGGGAGATTCTGACGGCGGATGTGCTCTGTGAGTTGTACCTGGGGCTCAACAGAGATTATTTCGGGGACGGGATCGTCATCGACGATGAGATCGCCATGGAATGGGCCCGGATCCCTCACTTTTATACGCCTTTTTACGTATACCAGTATGCGACGGGTTTCTCGGCGGCGGTGGCCCTCTCCGAGCGGATCCTGAGCGGCAGCCGGGAGGCGGCGGAGGCTTACATGGGCTTCCTGAAGGGAGGCTGCAGCAAGGACCCCATCGACCTTCTGGCGGATGCAGGGGTGGATATGCGGACCAAAGAGCCGGTGGAGGCAGCCATGGGGGCCTTTGAACGGTCCTTGTCGGAGCTTGAGGAGCTGCTTGCGGATGCATGATACATCCGGCGGAGAAAATTACGAAAAAGTTAAGAAATTATTTCTTTATTTTCCGGTGCCAGAACCGCAAAAATGTGGTATGCTGTGACTGACGGAGAGGAGGCGGGAGTATGGATCTATATGAAGCGGTCTACAACAGAAAGTCGGTGCGCCATTATAAGATGGAGCTCCTGCCTCAGGAGTTTTTTCGGAACCTGCGGAAGTTTGAGCAGGGTCTGCAGCCCTTCGATCCGGAGCTTCATTATTCGGTGGAGTTATTCAATGCCATGGACGGGGAGGCCAGGATCCGGGGCCCCTTTCGCGTGAAGGCGCCGTATTACATGGTGTTTTTTTCGGAGCCGGGGGAATATGCCATGGTCAATGCAGGCTATCTGCTGGAGCAGATCGTACTCTACATGGCAGGCCACGGTGTGGGCACCTGTTATCAGGGGATGGCGAAGACGGCGGGCCTTTCGGGGCCGGCCGGGATGGAGCCGGTCATGGTGGTAGCCTTTGGCTATGCGGCCGAGAAGCTGCACAGGGAGTCGTTCCGGGCAAAACGGCTGCCCTTGAAAGATCTCTGCGTGTTCAAGGAGGACTCCACCGAGGAGCTGAGGCTCATGCTGCAGGCGGCCAGGCTGGCGCCCTCCGCCTTCAACCGGCAGCCCTGGCGGTTTATCGTGTACCAGAACCGGATCCACGTCTTCGTCAGAAAGGAGCAGCGTTCCCTGCGGGCGGGGAGGGGGAGGAACGGTTTCGACATGGGGATCATGCTCTCCCACATGACGCTGGCGGCGGAGGAATGCTGGCGGGATATCGAGTTTGCCAGAAAGGAAAATCTGGCCGCAAGGAGGATGCAGGGCAGCCGGTATTTTATGAGTGTGCTCTTGGTTTGAAACATCTGTCAAAATATGAAAAAAAGGGAAAAAGTCTGAATTTTAAATTTAAAGATAAAATTCAAAAAAAGTGTTGACAAAAACTGCTATGCGTAGTATTATACTATTTGTTCGCAGAACAAAGCAGACAAAAACAGAATAAGCGCGAGTGGCTCAGTGGTGGAGTATCGCCTTGCCAAGGCGAGGGTCGCGGGTTCGAATCCCGTCTCGCGCTCGATGAAAAATCCGGATCATACCGGATTTTTTCTTTATGCACAAGCCCGCACAGAAGAATATGCCGCAGGAGCGGCGTGCATCTCCGCTCCGCTTCGGTCGGTGCTAAACGTGTGCCACCGGCACACAGCACCTGCACGGCGAGTAGGGGAAAAGAACCGCTCCCCTACTTGATTAAAAACAAAATAAAAACAAAGATGCCCCCGCCTTTTGGCGGGGGTTTTGCTGTCCGCTATTTTTTCCCCAGCATGTCGGCCATTTTCCGGAGCATGTCGACCCGGGACTGTTCTTCCGGGCTCATGTGTTTTTTCAGCACTTCCAGCAGAAGGCCGGTCTCTGCGTCGTTGAACTGAAGCCCCATGGCATTGGCGTTCTTGTTGGCGGAGATCAGGAAGGGGAGCAGGGCGTCCAGGGGCTTGTTGCCGGATTCGGCCACCAGCTCTGACAGAAAGGCCAGTTTTTTTAGATCCATGTTTTTTAAGGAGGGATCGCTCTGCCAGCCGGTGTTTTTCTGGGAGGGAGGGGGAGTGCTCTGTCCCTGGCTTTGGGAAGAGGCGCCCCGATTGCCGCTTTCTTCCTGCCTGTGGCCGGCCGCCTGGGCATTTGGCTCCGAAGCAGGGGATTCGCCGGAACTTCCGGAGCGCCCGCCCCCCTGGCCGGGATAGGGATTTCTGTAGGGATTGTGATAATTGTTCATGGAACGTTACGTCTCCTTTCCTGAAGTGGGTTCTGGATAATTGCGAAACGTGAGATTTCGATGGATTTTGGGATTTCGCAATTATTTAAAGGGTTTCTGCCGAGTGGAACATGGCGCTGTAGGAATCAAAGAGCGCCTGGTCTTCCGGGCTCAGGGATTCCCGGATGCAGGAGCGGAAATCCGGCTTTTTGGCAGGCGCGGGCCGGGAAGAGGGGAGGCCGTCGGCCAGGCTTGCGGCCGCCAGGCCGGGAGCGGACTCATCCTCCGCGGGGGCCGGAGGTTCTTCTTCTGAAACCGGCTTCGCCCTTTCGGGGGCTGTTTCTTCGGCGCTCCGGGGTACGGGGCCTTCCTGCCACTCCGCGCCCGGTGAGGAGGCCTGGGACATCTGCTCGTATATACTGGAGAGCTGGATGGCCTGATTCAGCCGCTCAAACATTTTCTGCTGCTCCGGGCTCCCGTAATCTTTGATCTCGTTCCAGATCTCAAAAAATCCCTGCTTCGGCGTACTCTCCGGAGTGGAGCAGATATTTAAGAAGCCGGCGTTTTCGGAGGAGATGAGGCGGAGCGTATTTTTAAGCTCCTGTACTTTGATCAGCACAGACAGGAGGCGCTTTGGCTGGGGAGGGAAATAGGCGAGTGCGGCTTTCGCCATCTGAAGATCGTAGCTGCAGGTCATTTTGTCCAATTCTGTTGCCTTTAGGTCCATTTGTTCCAAAATGACACCTCATAGTTTTTGTCTGTTTAATGTATGCGGGAGCGGGCCGGGGTATGCATGGGCCGGTGCCAAAGCGGGGGGAGGCGGCATAAGATGATAGGGAGACGGATGATTGTTGAAAACTCATTAGGAGGTCTTATGAAAACCAGACTGATCATTGACGAGGATTCTGTTTATGAGATAGATGAGGAGTGTAATGAGGCGAGAAAGGAGGAGGAGAGGAGGGAGCAGGAGAAGAAAAAAGAAGGGGGAAGGAGGAGGAGATAAAGGGCGGTCAGCCTGACCGGAAGGGTTACCGGACAAACAGGAACTGAGCTCTTGAAAGCCGGAAAATTTCGTGCTAAAATTATCTGTGCAGTAAATAGTAAGCGGCATGTTGCTTTTGTGGTTTGTGGTGTCGGGCCGCACGGCCGCCATGGTGGAGGGGAACATTACCAACCAGATGATCGACGCCGTAGAATCCAGGGCTTCGATCATCAATGATTATGTGGCTTCCGCAGAGGAGTATATGACGGCTTTTGCCCTTGGAAGCGAGGTCCGAGAGCTTCTTTTGGCCCCGGAAGATGCGGAGCTTTTGCAGAAAGGGCAGAAGTACACGGAGGATTTTGCCGCGGTCAAGGGGATTTTCTAGGGCCTTTATATCGCTGCTCCGGAGACTCATGTTTTGACCCATACTTCGAAAGATGCCGTCGGGATGACCACCCGGAGCGGGGACTCGCTGGAGGAGTTTCGCAACACCATTTTGGCCGGGCCCCGGCTGACGAATCTGGGGATCATGAAATCGCCGGGAACCGGGAGCATGATCCTTTCCATGTATTTTCCGTTGTTTGACGGGGAGGAGTGCATCGGCTACGTGGGGGCCGGCGTTTATGCCGGCCGTCTGATGGATGCGCTTTTGAACCTGGTATGGCGGATATTGCGAACCAGGTGTCCGCAGGGGCCCAGGCGCTGTCTCAGGGGGCCATGCAGCAAAAGGTTTCCATGGACGGCCTGGTATCGAATATCACGGATATCACGGAGCAGATCCAGAGCAGCCGGGTCCGCTGCGGCGACGCCAGCGGCCTGGTTGATAAGGCTACGGGTTATGCGGCCGAGGCTGACAAGAAGATGGAGCAGCTGATCACAGCCACCACCAACATCGACCAGTCGTCGGCCCAGAGCACCGGTACGCTGATCGGCCGTTCTCTCCAGGATGTGAAGACGGGCACGGAGTCCACGAACCTTGCTATTTCTGCCGTGCAGGTCATCAATGAGTGTATCCGTTCCATCAAGACGCTGATGGATGAGATCGCGCTTGCCAGCGTCCAGCAATCGGAGATGGTCGTTTCGGTGGAGAGCAGGATCAAGGAAGTCTCCGGTGTCATTCAGGCCAACTCTGCGGCGGCGGAGGAGAGCGCGGCGGTTTCCAATGAACTGTCCGGCCAGGCAGAGACCCTGAACCGCCTGATCGGCCAGTTCCGCATCCGATGAGAGGGCAGATGCGTCCTTTGAGGCGGCGGACGTGGTGTTTGGCCTCCGCCATGGAAGTCATTTCTGTGTGTCAGATCCAATACGGAACCTTTATTAAAAGTAAAGAACAACGCAAAAATCCCCCCACCGCCGCATTGGCAGTGAGGGGATTATCAAAAGGGGAGGATAAGTATTTCTTTTTTCTTTGGTACTATCTTAAGTATGCCCGGAAAGAGAAGGCTTATACCTTTTTTTGATTTTTTTAAAAAAAATTTTCACCTGTGCGGCGGAAAGTTTTCGGGGGTTTTTGAGGGAAGGATCGATTTTTTGGAGAGCCCTCTTGTCCCTTGTTCGAAAGCGTATTATAATAGACCGGATGACACTCCGGGATGGCGGATCGCCGGCCGGTCTGCCGGAAAGCCTGCCGGAGAGTTTTCGAAAGGAACGGAGAGGATTCCGGATATGAGGGGAGAGAAAAGAGTGGCGGGGATCTCAGATATGACGAAGGGCAGTCCCACGAAGCTCCTGCTTCGGTTTGCGGCGCCTGCCATTGTGGGTAACATGGTGGAACAGCTCTATATCCTGGCGGACCGGGCCATTGTGGGGCGGTACGTGGGGGCGGACGCGTTTTCGGCGGTTGGGGCCGGCGGGGCGCTGATCTTTCTGTTTATGTCCCTCTCCATCGGGACACAGACAGGGATCGGCATCCTGACGGCCCAGTATTACGGGGCGGGCGACCGGGAAGGTGTGGAGGGGGCCATACGGAACGGGGCCTATGTGGTCCTTTCGGAGGCGGCGTTCATGACGGTGCTGGCGTTTTTACTGACGGAACCGCTTCTCGGGCTTCTGGGGACGCCGCCGGCCCTCATGGGGGATGCCGCCGTTTATATGAAGGTCTATCTGGCAGGGCAGATTTCCATCGCCGCCTGTTTTTCCACATTTCAGGTCCTGCGGGCGCTGGGGAATTCCCGGGTGCCGATGCTCATCGTGGTGTTTTCCAGTGTCTGCAACATTGTTTTGGACCTGCTTTTCGTGGTCTGGTTTCCCATGGGGGTGTTTGGGGCGGCCCTTGCGAGCACCCTGTCCCAGACATTGGCGGCCCTTCTCTGCCTGATCTATGCTTTTCGGGCGCTTCCTTATTTTAAGGAGGCGTTTCGGAGCCTGCGGCCGGATTGCCGGATGCTTGGAAAAACAATCCGTCTGTCCCTTCCGGCGGGGGCGCAGAATCTGTTTGTCTATGGGTCCGGAAGCGCCCTCCAGTGGGTTGTCAACAGCTTCGGTGTGACGGCTATCGGGGCATTTACGGCTACCAGCCAGACGGAATCGCTGATCCGGCATGTGTATCTGGGGATCGGCTCCGCCGTGGCGGCTTTTACCGGGCAGAATGTCGGAGCGGGAAATCTGGAGCGGGCCAGGGAAGGAGCGGCTTCGGCGGCGAAGATCACGCTGGGGGTCTCCGCAGGGCTTACGGCGTTTTTCTGGATCTTCGGAGAGGCGTTTATGGGGCTTCTGGTGGACGATCAGGAGATGGTAAGTCTTGCGGCGGCAGGGATCCGGATCACAGGAAGTTTCTTTTTGGCCATGGGAGCCGTCCAGGCCCTCCATCATTTTTTAGGCGGTGCGGGGGATACGGTTTATCCCATGAAAAACAGTGCCGTTGAGGCGGTGAGCCGCATTGGGCTGGCACTCGTCCTGACCGGGAATTCGGCGGCCGGCGTGTGGGGGATCTGGATCACTGGGGGGCTTTCCTGGACTCTGGCGGCGGTACTGTCCTTCAGAAGGTATGTTACCGGGGAGTGGAGAGAGAAGGGCCTGGTGGAGCGGAACGGATAAACAGATAGAAAGGAGGAGATTCAGCATGGACCATGAGGGAGCGGAGACGTATACCTCCTTTGCGGAGGTCTATGACGCATTTATGGACAACGTTCCTTATGAGGAATGGTGTGCTTACCTGACCGGACTTTTGCGGGAGTATGGCTGTGAGGGCGGTCTGGTGGCGGAGCTTGGGTGCGGCACTGGGACCATGACGGAGCTTCTCTCGCAGGTCGGCTATGACATGATCGGCATCGACTGTTCGGAGGAGATGCTGGGGATCGCCATGGAAAAGCGGGGGGAGACGGGATCGGAAACCCTTTATCTTCTGCAGGACATGCGGGAGTTTGAACTTTACGGAACCGTGGGGGCGGTGGTGAGCATCTGCGATTCGCTGAATTATATCACGGAGTACGAGGACCTGATACGGGTATTTAAGCTGGTCAACAATTATCTGGATCCCGGAGGAGTGTTTCTTTTTGATCTGAATACGGAGTATAAATACCGGGAGCTTCTGGGGGCACGGACCATCGCGGAGAACCGGGAGGATCAGAGTTTTATCTGGGACAACTATTACGACGAAGAGCAAAAGATCAACGAATACGGGCTGACTCTTTTTATAAAGGAAGAGAGCGGCCTTTACCGGAAGCAGGAGGAATTCCATTACCAGCGGGCCTATTCCCTGGAGGAGGTCAGGGAGGCCATTTCGGAGGCGGGAATGGAGTTTGCGGCCGCCTATGACGCCTTCACGAAGGATCCGCCGAAGGAGACCAGCGGGCGGATCCATGTGATTGCGAGAGAACATGGCAAGCATGGGAAAGAAAGGAGAACAGAAGGATGAACGGAGATTACATTGTCCGGGCGACGGCGGCGGGCGGGAGTATCCGGGCCTTTGCGGTGACTTCGAGGAACCTCGTGGAGGAGGCGAGAAGGCGGCATGATACCAGTCCGGCGGCGACGGCGGCCCTGGGGCGGCTTCTTACGGCGGGGGCCATGATGGGGGCCATGATGAAGGGGGAAAAAGATGTGCTGACTCTGCGGGTGAAGGGGGACGGACCCATCGGCAGGATCACGGTCACGGCCAATTCCCGCGCGGATGTAAAGGGCACGGTCATAAATCCGCAGGTGCTCCTCCATGCCAGGGCGGACGGGAAGCTGGACGTGGCAGGGGCTGTGGGAAAAGGGACTCTCACGGTGATCCGGGACATCGGACTAAAGGAGCCATACTCGGGACAGATCGACCTGGTGAGCGGGGAGATCGCCGAGGATCTCACCTATTACTATGCTCTTTCGGAGCAGACGCCCTCCTCGGTGGCCCTGGGCGTGCTCATGAACCGGGAGAATACGGTGCGGCAGGCGGGCGGGTTTATCATCCAGCTGATGCCGGAGGCGGAGGAGGACGTGATTGCGGGGCTTGAAAAACGCCTGGGAGAGATAAGGTCCGTCACGGCACTCCTGGATGCGGGGGAGGGCCCGGAGGAGCTTCTCTCCCACGTACTGGGGAACTTTGGTCTGGAGATATTGGACAGGATTCCCACCCGGTTTTTCTGCGACTGTTCTAAGGCGCGGGTGAAAAAGGCCCTGATCAGCGTGGGAAAGAAGGAGCTTGAGGACATGATCGCCTCCGGGGAGGAGGCGGAGGTTTCCTGCCATTTCTGCAACGAGCGCTACCGGTTTGAGGTTCCGGAGCTTGAGGAAATCTTAGAGATTCTGGAAAATCAGACGTCTGATAAATAATTACCAAATATTGTACCGAAAAATATACAAAAATTATAAAAAATGGCAAAAAAGTGGTTTGCGGACAGGCAATTCTGTGCTATACTAAAACCAGCAGGCGTGCCAACCTGCTGGTTAACGTCTAAAAACACAGGAGGGAGTTAGAAACATGGCAAAATGGGTATATTTGTTTAAAGAAGGCAATGCGGACATGCGCAACCTTCTCGGCGGCAAGGGCGCAAACCTGGCAGAGATGACCAATCTGGGTCTTCCGATCCCCCAGGGATTCACCGTGACGACAGAGGCGTGTACGGATTATTACAACAGCGGCAAGAAGATCACCGAGGAGATCCAGGGACAGATCTTCGACGCATTAAAATGGCTGGAGAGGGAGAACGGAAAGCAGTTCGGCGACACGGACAATCCGCTTTTGGTGTCCGTCCGTTCCGGTGCCAGGGCTTCCATGCCCGGCATGATGGATACCATCCTGAACCTGGGACTGAATGACGTTTCCGTGGAAGGCTTTGCGAAGAAGACCGGAAATCCCAGATTCGCCTATGATTCCTACCGGAGATTCATCCAGATGTTCTCCGACGTGGTCATGGAGGTTCCCAAGTCCTACTTTGAGAAGATCATTGACGAAGTGAAGACGGCCAAGGGCGTCCATTATGACACGGAGCTCACGGACGAAGACATGAAGGTATTGGTTTCCAGGTTTAAGGCTATTTATAAAGAAAAGATGGGCGAGGATTTCCCTCAGGATCCCAGGGTCCAGCTGATGGAGGCCGTGAAGGCCGTGTTCCGTTCCTGGGACAACCCCCGTGCCATTGTTTACAGAAGGATGAACGACATCCCCGGCGACTGGGGCACCGCGGTCAATGTCCAGACCATGGTATTCGGAAACATGAGCAATACCTCCGGCACGGGCGTTGCCTTTACCAGAAATCCCTCCACCGGTGAGAAGGGCATCTACGGCGAGTACCTGATCAACGCCCAGGGCGAGGACGTGGTGGCAGGTGTCCGGACACCCCAGCCGATCACGAAGCTGGAGCAGGATCTGCCCAAGTGCTACCGCCAGTTCATGGAGATCGCAAACAAGCTGGAAGACCATTACTGCGACATGCAGGATATGGAATTTACCATTCAGGAAGGACAGCTTTTCTTCCTTCAGACCAGAAACGGCAAGAGGACGGCTCCTGCGGCCATTCAGATCGCCTGCGACCTGGTAGACGAAGGCAAGATCACGCCGGAGGAGGCTGTGTGCAGGATTGAGGCCAAGTCCCTGGATCAGCTCCTTCATCCCACCTTCGACGCTGCGGCACTGAAGGCGGGCGAGGTGATCGGAAGTGCCCTTCCCGCATCTCCCGGCGCTGCCGCCGGCAAGGTGTACTTTACCGCCGAGGATGCGAAGAACGCCCATGAGAAGGGCGAGAGGGTCATCCTTGTCCGTCTGGAGACTTCCCCGGAGGATATCGAGGGCATGCATGCGGCAGAAGGCATCCTGACGGTCCGGGGCGGCATGACCTCCCATGCGGCCGTTGTTGCCAGAGGCATGGGAACCTGCTGCGTATCCGGATGCGGCGACATCAAGATCAACGAAGAAGAGAAGAGATTCGAGCTGGGTGGCTACACCTTCACGGAGGGAGACTACATTTCCCTGGACGGCACCACCGGCAAGATCTACAAGGGCGACATTCAGACCGTGGAGGCTTCCGTGGGCGGAAACTTCGGACGGATCATGCGCTGGGCGGACCAGTACCGGAAGCTCCAGGTGCGCACCAATGCCGACACGCCCGCCGATACGGAGAACGCCGTGAAGCTTGGCGCCGAGGGCATCGGCCTGTGCCGGACGGAGCACATGTTCTTTGATCCTGACCGGATCCCGAAGATCCGCAAGATGATCCTTTCCGACACGGTGGAAGCGAGAGAGGCGGCGCTTAACGAGCTGATCCCCTTCCAGAAGGAGGATTTCAAGGCCATGTACAAGGCGCTCAAGGGCCGCCCCATGACCGTGCGTTATCTGGATCCGCCGCTTCATGAGTTCATCCCCACCGATCCCGAGGATATCAAGGCACTGGCGGAGGACATGGGACTTACGCCGGAGCAGGTACAGGCCAAGTGCGACGAGCTTCATGAGTTCAACCCGATGATGGGCCACCGTGGGTGCCGTCTGGCCGTGACCTATCCGGAGATCGCCAAGATGCAGACCAGGGCCATCATCGAGGCCGCCATCGAAGTCAAGGACGAGATGGGCTACGACATCGTTCCCGAGATGATGATCCCTCTCGTGGGCGAGAAGAAAGAGCTGAAATACGTGAAGAGCGTGGTCATCGCCACCGCCGAGGAAGTCATGAAGGAGAAAGGCGCTTACATCAATTACCATGTGGGCACCATGATAGAGATCCCTCGTGCCGCCCTGACGGCCGATCAGATCGCCGAGGAGGCGGAGTTCTTCTCCTTCGGCACCAACGATCTGACCCAGATGACCTTCGGCTTCTCCCGCGACGACGCCGGGAAGTTCCTGCCGTCCTACTATGAGAACAAGATCTACGAGTCCGATCCCTTTGCGAAGCTGGATCAGGAGGGCGTGGGCCAGCTGGTCGCCATGGCTTCCGAGAAAGGCCGTTCCACCAATCCGAACCTTAAGATCGGTATCTGCGGCGAGCACGGCGGCGATCCCAGCTCCGTGGAATTCTGCCACAAGATCGGCTTAAACTACGTGTCCTGCTCCCCGTTCCGGGTGCCGATCGCAAGACTGGCTGCGGCCCAGGCTGCGATCAACAGCAAGTGATGCACCGGGTGCTGAGCCGGCAGCAGTTTGATCATTTATAAGTATTGATAAAGAGAAATCCCCTGTTACTTTTAAGTAAAAGCAGCAGGGGATTTTTTGTGTGCGGTGAAATAACTGAGCTCTGTGTGTCAGTGAGAAGTGTATAATAACAAAGCAGGTGATTCAACTAACTTGACAAAGAGCCATATTAATATGATACAACATCATTTTAGTAAATGTGCTGTTGTGGATTGTTATAGGGAGAATTTTGTGCTAAAATGGCTGTAAAGAGAGTGTGATGCTATGGATAGGAAATTAAAGGTGTATTTGGACACATCTGTTATTAGTTATCTGCAACAGGAAGATGCGCCAGAGCGAATGAAAGATACATTGGCTCTTTGGACACAGTTTGAAGATGGGAAGTATGATATTTGTTTGTCGCAGGTGACGCTTGATGAAGTGGGTGAATGCCGCGAACCCAAAAGAACAGTATTGTATGAATATTTGAGCAGGATTTCATATACAAAGTTGGAAATTACAGATGAAGTTTTTAAAGTTGCAAATCAGATTATAGATATGGGTATACTGACAAAGAAAAGCATTGATGATTGTCAGCATATAGCAACTGCTGTTGTGCATGGGTGTGACTGCATCATATCATGGAATTTTAAGCATATTGTAAATATAAGGACTATTAAGGGTATCAGGGCGATCACACACCTTGAAAGCTATAAGGATATTGATATTATGAATCCGTCTGTATTATTGGGAGGTGGGGAATAATGGCATATACATTGGAAATCAGCCCAGATTTTACGGTTGAGGATATCCACAAGATCCGAGAGCGTAATTATGAAGTGACAAAGCATATGACAACGGAGGAAAAACTGCTTTATTATAATACGCCAAGGACGAATGCGGAAGAACAGATAGAAATGCTTAGGGCAAAGCGCAATTAAGTCCGTCTGTTTTACTGGAAAGTGAGGGATGATTATGGATAAACCTGTTTTGAGTCCCGATTTTATCCACAAAAAGCAGCAGAGGATTTTTTGTGTGCAAGCCCGCACAGAGGAATATGCCGCAGGAGCGGCGTGCGGGCTGCGCGGCGAGCAGGGGCGGATGCTTCTTCCCTACTCGATCATGGCAGAAGAATATGAATTATCTGATAGGAATTTCGATCTTACCGGGATCTCGACCTGGACAAGCGCATCCTCCGCCCGGTCGATCACATTTTCATTGAGGATCATCTCGTAAGAGAAGCCCGACAGTGTAAGGCCGTTTGCGGCGGTGTACTCGAAGATCCGCTTGTAGCACAGTACGGCATTCTCTCCGGCGTCTTGATAGAACGCCCGGACGTAGTTCCCGGCGGGCTGTACATGCAGCCCGGTTTTTTTGACGGGGAAGGGGATCTCGATGAACAGCTTGGAATAGTCCTGGTAATTGCCGTTGTAGAGGCTCTCCGTGTCGATCATGGTCCCGTAGGAGGCGTCATGGAGGCGGCGGAGCTGATATTTCCTGGTCTCGGCGGTGATCATCTCTACCTGCTTGTCAAAGGAGGTATCCCGGTCAATGTCCACCGTCACCAGGCGCCGCTCATTTTTTGAAATGACGCTGATCTTTGACAGATCCATGGTCAGCAGCGTCGTCATGTTCTGCCGGTGCTGGGTCAGGGTCTTCCGGACGGCCTTCAGATGGGCTATCTTTTGATCCAGGTTTTCGATCTGCTCACGCAGAAGCTGCTCCAGGCTGGCGGCGGAACGGTTTTTCATGAATGTCTGGATTTCGTCGACGGATACGTCCAGTTCCCGCAGCAGCAGGATGGTCTCCAGGATCGAGCTTTGATAATAGCTGTAATACCGGTATCCGTTCTCCGGATGGACCGCCGCCGGGCAAAACAGGCCGATCTCATCGTACCACATCAGAGTTTTTTTATTGATGCCGTGCAGTGCGGCGAACTGGCCGATGGTAAGCAGTTTCTTTTTTTTCTCCATTTTTCTGATTTTCCTCTTGACTGTACAGTTACTGTACGGATTATTATAGGGCATATCCCGGGGAAAAACAAGTGGATAAGGAGAAAAAGATATGGATGCTCAAAATGTTTACAGCAAACCGGTGACATTCCGGAATATTCTGAGATTTGCGGTCCCCACCATTGCCATGTCGGTCTTTATGTCTTTTTACACCATGGTTGACGGCCTGTTCGTGTCGAACCTGATCGGCACGGCTGCCCTGTCCGCCATCAACCTGACCGCCCCGGTCATTCAGGCGGTGACGGCAGTCTCCACCATGCTGGCAACCGGCGGGAGTGCGGCGGTCATGAAGAAGATGGGAGAACAAAAGCAGGGAGAAGCCCGGGAGGACTTTACGTTCCTGATCTTAGTGAATGTGGCCGTGGGCCTGGTCATGACGATGCTGGGATACGCCCTCATGGAAACCATTTTCGGAAGCATGGGCTTGTCCCCGGAGGTGGCCGGCTTCTGCCGCTCGTATCTCGGCCGCTATCTCGTCTTTACCGTTCCGATCTTACTTATGAACAACTTCACCCTCTATATGATCGCCTCCGGAAAGGCGGCGCTGTCCCTCATCTGTTCCGTGACAGGCGGTGTGCTGAACATCGTCCTGGACTATGTTTTCATCGGCCTTCTGGGGATGGGCATCGGCGGCGCGGGGATCGCCACGGGGCTGGGCTACTCGGTGACTGCGGTGGCGGGGCTGTTTGTGTTTGGCCACAAAAAGAATCTTTTGCACTTTACGAAACCTGCGCTCCGCCTCCGGGTTTTAGCAAGTGCGGCGGCCAACGGCTGCTCGGAGATGGCCACTGCCCTGGTCACCGGCATCATCACGATGATGTTCAACTGGACCATGCTCCGCTATGTGGGCGAGGACGGCGTTGCCGCCGTGACCATCATCATGTACGTCCTGATGTTTGCAAGCTCCCTCTACACGGGGTACTCTTACGGTGTCGCTCCCATGCTCAGCTATTACTATGGAGAGAAGAACGGCGGAAAGCTTAGGAAGCTTGTCTCTGTCAGCCTGGCCGTGATCGCCGTCATTTCCCTGGTGACTGCGGCGGCTTCTTTTGCCGCGACAGAACCTCTTGTCTCGATTTTTGCCCGTCCGGACGATCCGGTGTACGGTCTGGCCGTGGCGGGGAATCGGATCTGCTCGCTGGCGCTGCTTTTTATCGGATTCAATATCTTTGCCAGCGGGATGTTCACGGCACTGTCCAACGGCATCGTTTCCGCAGTCCTCGCCTTTTCCCGCTCCTTCGTGTTCATGCTGGTCACCATGCTGGTGCTTCCCGCCCTTTTTGGGGTGAACGGCATCTGGCTGGCCACTCCGGCGGCGGAGCTGATGGCGCTTTTCCTGTCCGCGTTTATGTTCCTGAGATACCGCGGACGGTATCAGTATTAAGGAGTGTCCTGGGATGCGGCCTGGAACAGCTCCCCCCGGATGGAAAAAATCTGGTCGATGGGGAGGACCTGCCCGTCCGTGAAGAGGATCTGACGCCGGTATTCGTCTATTTTTTCTATCCTGCCCCGGAGGGTCACGTAGGCCCCGCCCTCCTTTTTTTCGTCCGGCCGGAAGTAGGTGATCTCGCATTCCGGGTTCTGATCCGGGTGTTCCCGGATCAGCCGGAGCCGCCTGTTTAGCTGTTCCTTCCGGTCTTCGTCCAGCTCGACAAAAGGATCGGTCAGGCGTTCGGTTTCCCGGACGGCGTCCCCGTGTCCCGTGAGGGCGGCGAAGGGGGAGAACTGGGCGGCACGGTTTAAGGGCGACATGGGAGGATGTTTTTTCGACACATGGTGGGGGAGATCGATGATATCGTCATAGCTTCGTATGCTGTTTTCTTTCATGCCTTGTGCCCTCCGATCTGGCGGTTTCGTTTCAGGGTGGTAGCCCCCTCCTGCAGGTTCATTCCTTTTAACATAGCGTTTTTTCCGAATTTCTTTTTGACGGACAGCATGGCTTCCTGCAGTTTCCTTTCCTTGGCAAGCCGTTCCTCTTCCCGTTTCTTTTGCTGCTCCAGGGCGGCGTAATCCGTAAACAGGTCCATTTGCTGGTATCGCTCCGGTTCCGCCGCCTGGGCCTCGTCCACCAGATGATTTGCCACGACGGTCACCCGGCGGATCAGGAGTTCGGGGTTGACGATCCGGTCATACAGTCCCATGACGGCATCGGTGATGATCCGGGTGGAGGAGGTGTATCGGTCCAGGTTGACGGTCCCGTGGGCGTGCTTGGGGGTCTTCCGCCCGTAACGGTCTGTGGTGACCTCGCCCTTGTAGCGGCTCCGGATGTTGGCGTCGGTGAGATTGTCGATGTCGTAACCGACGGTGAGGACCATCTGGTCGGTGACCAGCCTCTTGTCCACCAGCTCCAGGACCAGCAGGTCCGTCATTTCCCTTACGATCAGCTTCCCTTTTTCTGCGTCATAAGGACACTGCAGGACCTGGCCGGAGCTTAAGCTGTTCGTCTCCGGCCGATAGGCCTTGATCAGGTCGATGGTGGCGGGCTCCCATCCCCAGGCGTGATCGATCAGAAGCTCCGCATTGACGCCGAACATGTCATAGAGCAGGTCTTCGTTGTAGTAGTCGCTGTCTCCTCCCAGGGAGCAGCGCGCAATGTCTCCCATGGTAAGGAGCCCGGCGGCTTCCAGCTTTTTCTGGTATCCG
This sequence comes from uncultured Lachnotalea sp., assembly GCA_947066815.1. Classification (GTDB taxonomy): domain Bacteria; phylum Bacillota; class Clostridia; order Lachnospirales; family Lachnospiraceae; genus Lientehia. The sequence goes on along the minus strand of CAMSZT010000001.1, from coordinate 111,334 downwards.
GGGCCGACCCTCCAGAAGTCGGTGAGGGGGCGGTGGTCCCACAAAAGCCTCCGGTAGCTCATCTCGTCCAGACTGGCGATGCGGGCGCCATGCTCGTTTGGACTGACATGCTTGGCCACGATGTCCATGGCCACTTTGCAGAGGTATAAGTTCGTGCCGACGCCGGCAGTGGCCGTGATCCCGGTGCGGTCGAGGATGTCCCCCATGATGTTTGACGCCAGATCCTCCGGGGTCATCTTGTAGGTTTTCAGATAAGGAGTCACGTCCATGAACACTTCGTCGATGGAATACACGTGGATGTCCTCCGGGGCGATGTAGTTTAAATAAATGTTGTAGATGATCTGGCTGTATTCCAGATAAAAAGCCATCCTGGGAGGCGCCACGATATAGGAAAGCTCCAGCTCGGGATGCGCTTCCAGTTCCGGGGCGGAGAAAGAGGAACCGGTGAACCGTCTGCCGGGCGCCCGGCGCCTCCTGGCGGCGTTCACCTCCTTCACTTTCCGGATCACTTCAAACAGCCTTGCCCTCCCGGATATGCCACAGGCTTTCAGGGAGGGGGAGACGGCAAGGCAGATGGTCTTCTCCGTCCGTGAGGCGTCCGCGACCACCAGATTTGTGGTGAGGGGATCTAACTGCCGTTCCCTGCATTCCACGGACGCGTAAAAGGATTTCAGATCGATGGCGAGATAGATACGGCTGTCCTGCATGTGTGTTCCTCCCTTCGCAGATCGATCATAAAGGGCTGCTCCAGTTCCCGGTAAAGACCCTTGTGGATATTATATCAGAATATTTGTTCGATTGCAGTAACTTTTTGTGATTTTCGTTTAGAAGAAACGCTGATTAAAGCGTTTCTTTAGTTTTTCCCATTTTGCCGATCTTAAGCACGGCCGGTGCCGCACATTTTTGCACGGTCAACTGCGAAAACGGAAACATGTGCTCAAAAAATAATCGCAAGCTATTAACAGCTTGGTAACGATTTGGGAGGAATTTTATGAACGACAAAAAGACAATGGAGATGTTTCAAAACTCGCCTGTGGCATCCGCAGTGCTGAAAAACGCGCTGCCCGCAATGGCGGCAATGCTGCTGGTTCTGGTCTACAATCTGGCAGACACGTTCTTTATCGGCCAGACGCACAATGATATTCTGGTAGCCGCCGTTTCTCTCGCAACGCCGGTATTTCTGATCTTTATGGATTCAATATTGATGCTGGTAGGCGCAAGCGCCGACACTCTTGAACCTGCCAGAACATACCTGACCATCGTAAGCTGCTCCGGCCCCTTTGTCCTCATTGCCAGCTGCTTTTCCAATGTGATACGCGCCGAGGGGCAGTCCGGAAAAGCGGTGATCGGCCAGATGCTGGGAAATGTGCTGAACATCGTCCTGGACCCGATCATGATCCTGCTCTGTGGACGGGGTATCGCTGGAGCCGCTATTGCAACTGTGGTTGGAAATCTTGCTGCGGCCGGGTACTATATCTACTACTTCCTTCGCGGGCAGTCGTCCCTCAGCATCAGTCCCAAAGACTTTAAGATGGGAGATGGCGTTTGCAGAGGGGTACTGGCTATCGGGATCCCTGCCTCGTTAGGTTCCCTGCTGATGAGCATTTCCCAAATCGTAGTCAACAGCCAAATGGCACAGTACGGCGATATGGCGGTGGCCGGAATTGGCGTAGCCGCAAAAGTGACGATGATCACCGGCATGGTGGCCATGGGCGTTGGCCAGGGAATACAGGCGCTCCTGGGGTATTGTGTAGGGGCGGAACTGTGGGATAGATTCAAAAAGATTCTCCGCGTCTCCCTCCTCTTTGCGTTTACCCTCAGTGCAATCCTGACAGCAGCCTGTTATCTGTTTACGAACCAGCTTATTCAAGTGTTCCTCACCGATGCGGCGGCGTTTGACTATGCGGTACAGTCCGCCCTTGGTGTTGCGGGACTGGCTTGGGCGCAGCCCGTGGCAGACCTGCTTTCCACGGCCCTGGTTATCGTGTTGTATGTGAGGGCCCTGCATAAAATGGAGCAGGGACAAAGTTGGGGGTGGAAAGAAGGATCCTTATCAGGTAAAATGGTTTTGTTACGGAGAGCGAGGGATCTGGATGAAGCATAAAATTTTGGTGGTGGACGACGAGGAGATGATGACGGAGCTGCTCTCCGATCATCTGAGGGACTGCGGTTACGAGGTGTTTGCGGCGAACAGCGCCAGGGAGGCCATGGGGTATCTTCCAAAGGAGCCGGAGCTTCTGATTCTGGATATCAACATGCCGGGGATGGACGGCTTGGAGTTTTGCAGGAACATCAGGGATCAGGTGTCCTGCCCCATCCTTTTTCTGACGGCGCGGGTTGCGGAGCAGGACGTGGTCAACGGGCTGCAGTACGGCGGGGACGATTATATCACGAAGCCTTTCAGCCTGCGGGAGCTCTCCGCCAGGGTGGCGGCCCATCTGCGGCGGGACGGCCGCATGGGGAAACGGGCCTCGGTGCTGACTTCGGGGGAGCTTTTGGTCAACCTTTCGGAACGGAAGGTCTTTTACCGGGAGAAGGAGCTCGCATTTTCCAGGAGGGAGTTTGACCTGGTGGAATTTCTGCTCGCCAATGCGGGGCAGGTTTTTGACCGGGAGCGGATCTACGAGGAGGTCTGGGGCTTTGAGGCGGAGGGGAATGCGGACGTGATCAAGGAATATGTCCGCAAGATCCGGGCCAGGCTCCAGGAGGCCTCCGGCCTGGATTACATTGAGACGGTCTGGGGAGTGGGGTATAAATGGAAACGTTGAAGCGAAAATGGAGGAATCTGCCGCTCAGGCGTTTTTTTGTCCTGACGGTGTGCATCTGCCTTGGCGTCGTAGTGATTTTGTCGGCTCTGGTGATCTGGGGGCTTACGTCTTTCCGCCGCTTTCTCCTGCCGGAGCCGGACGAGGTCTATCTGACGGTGGAGATGACCATGGAGGACGGAAGCGTCGTCAGCGGAGAATATCTGTTGGGATACGGGGCCGACCTGGAGGAGTTTCCCTGGCTTCTGACCGAGGAGGGGCCGGCGGAGCAGACGGTGCGATCCGCCAGATATTCCGTCAAAAAGGTAGAAAAAAGCATAGACAGGCTGTCGCCGAAGCGCAAATTTGCTTATCGGGCCTGCGGGATCCTCATGGTGGGGGCGCCGGCCCTGTTCTCCTTTGCGGGGATCCTTCTCTGCAGTCTGTATTTTTTCCGGAGGAAGTTGAAGGAGCCGCTCCGGCTTTTGTCGGAGGCGGCGGAGAAGATCGCCGGTCAGGATCTGGACGTCTCCCTCTCCTATGAGTGGAAGGACGAGATGGGCGCCCTCTGCGGGGCCTTCGACAAGATGCGGGCCGCCCTCCGTGAAAATAACCGGGCCATGTGGGAGATGCTGGAGGAGAGGCGGCTTCTCCAGGCGTCGGTGGCCCATGACCTCAGAAATCCCATCGCCATCATCGAGGGGTACGTGGAATATCTGGAGTCGGCCCTGGCGGAGGGCATGCCGGAGCCGGAAAAGCTGGGGCGGATCGTGAAGAACCTGGGCAGGGCCTCCGGAAGGCTGGAGTGTTACACGGAGTCAGTGAGACTGTTAAACCAGTCGGAGGAGACGGTGCTCTTGCCAAAACCGGTCCGGGCGGCAGCGCTTCTTGCGGAGCTTTCCGGGGAGCTTGCGGTCCTGGCCGAGGGGAGCGGCCTCCGCCTGACGGTGACGGAGATGCCGCCGGATCGGGAGATTTCCGTGGACGAGGCGGCGCTTTCCCGCATTCTGGAAAATGTCGTGGGCAACGCCCTTCGTTTTGCAAAGACCGAGATCCGTCTGGCCTTCTCTCTGGCGGAGCGGAGGCTTGCCGTCCTTGTGGAGGACGACGGGGAGGGGTTTCCGCCGGAGGTTCTGAGGCAGGGACGAAAAGTTCTGTGGACGGAGGGAGGGGAGCACATGGGGATCGGCCTTGCGGTAAGCCGGCTTTTATGCCGGAAACACGGGGGAGACCTGGAGCTCTTCAACGGAGAGCGGGGGGCCTGCGTAAAAATACGGCTCACGGTTTGACGGTTTTTTGACTTTTATCCGATAAGATCTCTTTGTAAGAACATGCAAGGAGGTCTTTTTTTATGAAAAGGTACGGTGCAAGGAAAATTTGCGGAATAAGAACGGCCGGCAGGACTCGGCTTCTGGCTCTGCTTTTGGCGGCTTTGGCCCTCTGTGGCTGCGGGAGCGGCGGGACGGCGGGCGGGGGAGCGGCCGGAACAGGGGGCAAAGAGGCGGGAGCCCAAGGGACGACGGGCCCGGCCGGAGTGGAAGATGGGAAAACCGCCGGGGAGGAAGACAGGGGAATCGCCAAAGCGGGAGACGGGAGAAACGCCGATGCAGGGAAGGGTGCCGGTGCGGCAGGGGAGCTTACGTTCCTGGCCGGTACCGATATGGGTGGAGGCTGCAGCACGGAGGCGGGGTATTATTATCTGACGGAGGAGGCTGCGCAGCTTGCGGACGGCTCATACGGCATGCATTTAATGTATATGGATTTTGCCTCCCGGAGGGAGATCTTTCTGTGCAGCACGGCGGGCTGCCGCCATGACAGCCTGGACTGCCCTGCGGTCTTTTCCTGTGAGGAATTTCCGGCTCTTTCGACCAGGATTTTCGTGTACGGGGATTTCCTCTACATCCTGAGCCGGGAATATGACGATGACGGCACCCTGCAGACGGATATGACGTTCTCGGCGGAGGGGGAGGTGCAGGCGGAGACGAGGGCTGCCGCCCTTTACCGGGCAGATCTGGACGGGACGGGAAGAGAAAAGCTCTACACCTTTGACCCGGCGTTTACTTTGGAGGAGGTGGTGCTCGGAGGGGAGAGTGGCATTTATGTCGTCACAAAAAAGCTCTCAGCCGATGCCTGGGACGATGCCGTCTATACGACCAGTGCGGAGCGGAAGCTCCAATGCTTCCGACCGGAAACGGGAAAGCTGGAGGAGGTGTGCTCCCTGAATCTCGGAGACGGGATCTCCTGGCAGATCGTCGGCTGCGGCGGGGGATCTCTGATCCTGCGGGGAACGGATTTCGGGCGGGAGCTTTCCAGAGAGGAATTGTTTGACGAAGATGCCTATAAGGAGTTCTATGAAAATTCCTCGGATGTTTATGGAAGGCTTACTCTGGAAGACGGGATAGTTAAGGAGCTTTACCGGGCGCCCAATGGGAGGGAGCATTCCGGCAGGGTCTTGGGGGATCATCTGTACCTGTCTTTTGCGGGAAGTACCGAGATTCTGGCCGTCGGCCTTTTGGACGGAAAGGAGGAGACGCTATGTTCCCTTCCCCAGAACCAGATCATGGGAAATCTGGGGGAGGTGCTCTGTCTGCGGGACTGGGATCTGGCGGGGGACCAGACCTGGTATTTTGTCGACACGGCCACCGGGGAGACGGGCCACAACGGCCTGGTCAACAAAAATAACGGCTGGAGTCTGGAATTCAAGGCGGAGACGGCCTCGGACGTCTTGATGGTGCACGACTATGATGCGGAGAAAAACGGCGACGGCTCCTACACCATCGACCAGTACCGCCATGCGCTGATCTCCAAGGAAGACTTATTTTCCGGGCGGGAGGATTACCGGGAGATCGAAATGATCGGAAGGGGGCAGTAGGACTTGGAGAGCGGAACACTTGAAAAACAGCAGGGGAAGGCCGGCGGCGGGGTGTTGGAGTTAAAGGAGATCACGAAGAGATATGTGAAGAGGCGGCCCGGGAACGGGCGGCTCACAGGGCGGCCGGGGAGACCGGGGCCGGAGCAGAAGAGGGAGAAGGAAGTCTTAAAAGGAGTGTCCTTAAAGCTGGACGCGGGGATCTATGGGCTTCTCGGGCCAAACGGGGCGGGAAAATCCACGCTGATGAACATTATCACCGGGAATATCCGGCCCGACGGCGGCCAGGTGCTCTGGAACGGGAAGCCGGCCGGTGAGCAGGGGAGGGCCTTTCGCAGCGTCATCGGCTATGCGCCTCAGCAGCAGGGCCTTTACCCGTCCTTTTCCGGAAGGAGGTTCCTCTCCTACATGGCCGCCCTCAAGGGCATCTCAAGGGGGGACGTGAAGGAGGAGATCGAGCGGGCGCTTTCCTGTGTCAATATGGAGACGGCGGCGGGAAGAGCCATCCGCACCTATTCCGGCGGAATGAGGCAGCGGATCCTGATCGCCCAGGCCATCCTCGGCGATCCCAGGCTGGTGGTCCTTGACGAGCCCACGGCGGGGCTGGATCCCAAGGAGCGGGTCCGCATCCGGGAACTGATAAACGCCCTCTCCGGGGACCGGATCATTCTGGTTTCCACCCACGTGGTCTCGGATATCGCACCTGTGGCAAAGGAGGTTTTATTCCTCCGGGAAGGACGGATCGCGGACCGGGGCACAGTGGAAGGGCTTTGTGTCAAATACGGCTGCCCCGGAAATCTGGAGGGGGCCTATATGAGCGTGTTCGGGGAGGAGGGGGAGCATGATCCGGCTGATCCCGTTTGAGTTTGGAAAGGTGTGGAGGAAGCGGAGCTTTCTTCTGGCAGTCTGTGCCCTGCTTTTGGTCCACGGGTTCCTTCTGTGGTACACGACCATCCCGGAGGAGGGCGTGCCGCCCCTTTCTGCCTACGGCACCCTGCAAAGGGAGCTTCTCGGCAAGAGCGAGGAGGAAAAAGGGGAGTATCTGGAGAACTGGAGGGAGGAACTTCAGGGGATCTGCTTTGTGCGGGACGTTCTTTCCATGGAAAGTTTTGACAGTGAGATGGGCGGGAGTCTTGCGAGGCAGGAGCGGGAGGCGCATCCCGGCCTTTTTGAGACGTATTACGGGCGGTACGAGTCCGGGGACTATCTGCGGTTTACGGATTCCCTAGAGCGGGAGACAGCCCTTTTGGAGGAAGTTTATGAGGAGTGGGAACAGGTGGCCGGGTACGGGGAATACCTGGATTCCATCCAGGCCGACAGGGAGCTCCTTGGCGGGATCTCCGTATTTTCCGGCGGGAAGGGAGGAGGCGACGGTTATGGCAGGAGGAACCTGCTCAAGAGTGCAGAGGATTATGAAGGGCTTTCTGACGAGGGGATCTGCTTTGTGCCGTCCAGGGGCGTTGCCGGGGCCATGGAGAACTCCTGGATGGATCTTCTCCTGTTTTTGTCGGTGCTCTTGTTCGTGGGGACCCTGATCACGGAGGAGAAGGAGAGGGGGCTGTTTTTTGTGACGAGGAGCACGAGGCGGGGCATCCTGCCCGCCATGGGGGCGAAGCTGGCGGCGCTGCTTATCCACTGCCTGCTCCTTGCGGCCCTGTTTTATCTGGTGAGCTTTGGCTTTTTCGGAGCTGCCACGGGCGGCTTTCCCCTCGGGGCGCCGGTGCAGTCGCTGGCCTCCTGTCTCTCCGGCCCCCTTCCCCTCTCCATTTTGGAGTATCTCGTTTTCTCTGTGGCGGGGAAGGCGCTGGTGCTCTTCGGGATCGGGTCGTGCCTGACGGCCCTGAGCGTCCGGTCCGGGATCGCCGTGCTGCCGTTTTTGGCGGGGGTCCTGCTGGCGGGGGGCAGCGAGCTTGCGTATCGGCTCCTTCCGGCCGGGGCGTCAGCTCTTTCCATGGTGAAATATCTGAATCCGGCCGGACTTTTGAGGACGGAGGAGCTGCTTGGCGGCTATCTGAACTTTGACCTGTTCGGCGTTCCCGTTTCCAGGCTGTCCCTGTCTCTTCTGGTGCTTGGCGCAGTACTGACGGCGGGGATCTCGGGAAGCCTCGGCCTGTTCGCCCGCATGAAGCATTTTGGAGCGAGGAGGCTTAGACTTCCGGTCCTGCTTCCCTTTAAGCCCCATGTGGGTCTTTTGCGCCACGAAGGGTACAAGCTTTTGATCATGAACCGGGGACTGCTCCTTTTCCTCCTCTTTGCAATCCTTTTGGGGGCGAAGAGTCTGGGAAGGAGCTATACGCCCTCCGTGACAGAGGAGTATTACCGGAAACTGATGCTGTCTCTGGAGGGGCCCCTCACGGAGGAGAAGGAGGAGGTCATAGGAAAGGAAAGAAAACGGTACGAGGACGCATTTCGGACGATGGAGCTTTTGGATGGGATGGTGAACGCCGGGGAGTTTGACCAGGCGGCGGCGGACGCCCTGCGGGCGCAGGCGTCCATGACGCTTTCTTTCTATCCGGCCTTTGAACGGGTGGAGACGCAGTACCGGAGGATCGGCAGGGAGGGCGGCCGTCTTGTCTATGACACCGGTTACCTCTATCTCTTTGGACTCAGGGATGATTCGCTCCTGGTGGACGGCCTGATCCTATTCGTCGGGATCATCCTCCTGGTGAGCGGGTCGGCCTCCGTGGAGGACCAGACCGGCGCCTGGCCGTTACTTGGGGCCACGAGGACGGGGAAAAGGCGGATTCTGATCAAGAAGGCGGTGATCGGCGGGATCATGGCTGCCGCCCTCTCCCTGGTGCCGCTCCTGTGCCGGAGCGTGCGCATCGCCTCCGCCTATCCCATGGGAGAATTCGGGGCGGCCATCCAGAGCCTTCCCCGGTTCTTCGGGCTCCCTGTTCCCATGCCCATCGCCCTGTTCCTTCTGCTCTTTGTGTTCTCCCAGATGGCGGCGGCCGTCATCGTCGCCCTCCTGGCCCTGGGACTGTCCCTGTGGCGGAAGAACCAGGCGCAGACCGTGTTTTTCGGATTTCTGTTCCTGGTGTTCCCTCTCTCGCTATTGTTTCTTGTATAATTATGAAAGGATGAGTTTGGAGCGGTTTTCATTGGATGGAAAAAGCCGGTGGACGGGAGGATCGTTTCTGTGTGATGTGCGGATACGGCTTGAGTTTGTCCCTGAAAAATGGTATGATAAACCCATCAACAGGGAAAGGGCAGAAGCATGGGAAATGTATATGACGGTGACATTTCCCAACACGGCGGTGTTATACCTGCGCACGTATAAAAAGACTCCCGATAAAATGAAATACGTGATCGTCACGCCGGGAGGAACCGTACAGTATGACATTCCGATCATGAAGGTGCAGGCATATTCCCTGGATGATTTTTTTGAAAGGGGTTTGCTGCTCTTGCTGCCATTTTATATCTTTTCACATGAGAAGAGCTTTCCGGAGTATAATAAGAATGAGCAGAAGCTGGCCGGGTTACAGGCAGAATACCGGGACATTCTGGAAAGGCTTGATAAACTGGAGCGTCAGGGAAAGATCGGGGCGTTTGATAAGCGGACGATCATAGAGTTGTCCAACAATGTGGTCAGGGAGATCGCACAGAAATACGAAAATGTGCAGAAAGGAATCGGTGATATCATGGGCGGGGCATTGATCGAAACGGAGGCGAGGGCCATTTTAAATCAGGGGATCAGTCAGGGGATCAGCCAGGGGATCAGTCAGGGAATCAGCCAAGGGATCAGTCAGGGCAGGGCTGAGACAAAGAGGGAGACGGCAGAGAAACTGTTAAAGCGGGGAAAACTGACTGTTGAGGAGATTGCGGAGGACACGGGACTCAGCGTTGTGGAGGTGGAGCAGCTTGCCGGGGTCCAGATGGTCTGAACTTACGAAAACCGTTTCTGAAGCGTGGGGCTTTGGAAACGGTTTTTTTTATGCATAGAGGTGCCGGGGAGTCCCTGCTCGACATCATCACGGTTGGGGGAAAGGGCAGGATCCGCGGATCATGGGGAATGCGCTGTCGGAGGCCCAAGCCGTATTTTTTAAGGCAATTGCGAAACATAAAAATTTGTTGGATATCCTGACAATATTTCCGGAAAATATCCTTAATTTTACGTCCCACAATTGCCTTGGTATTATTTCTGCGAAAAGGTAAGTCCTTCATTTTCCTTTCTGTACATCCGCTCCAGCCGTCCGCCAAGCCGGCTCAAGATCTCGTTGGTGATGGTGCCGGCGGCCTCAGCCCAGTCGCAGGCCGTGACCGTCTCCTCCCCCCAGGAGCCGATGAGGACCGCGTGGCCTCCGGCCTCCACACCTGGAATGCCGGTCACGTCCACAAGGGTCTGGTCCATACAGATGCGTCCCAGGATGGGGGCCCTGCGGCCGTTTATGAGGACGGACGCCTTCCCGCAGGAGAAGGAGCGGGGAAGGCCGTCGGCATAGCCGACGGAGAGGACGGCGAGAGTGCGCTCCTCCCCGGCGGTGTAGGCGATCCCGTAGCCGGCGGATTCCCCCGGGTGCAGGTCCCTGACGGAACCGATGCGGGCTTTCAGGGAGAGCACCGGCCGCAGGGAGGCCCCCCAGGCCGAGGAGTCCTCTTTATTGCTCAAGATCCCGTAGAGGGCGATGCCCGGCCGGACATGATCCCCGGAATATTCCGGATAGCGGAGGATGCCGTAACTGGAATGCAAGTGGATGTTGGGGCAGGCGCATCCGGCCTCCTCAAGCTTTTGCACCGTCCGGTAAAAGGCCTCCGCCTGTTCTTTTCCATACTGTACCTCCCGTTCCGTCCGGCCGTCCGCGGTGCACAGGTGGGTGAAGACGCCGTCTATGACGAGATGTTCCATCTGCCAGATACTCTGCAGCCGGTCCAGGTTTTCGCTCCGCTCCCCCAGCCGGTGCATGCCGGTGTCGATCCCCACATGGACGTGGAGTTTTTTTCCGAATGCGTTCAGGAGCGCTCCGTAGGAGGCATCGACGACAGTCTGGGTCAGGCCGTAGCGGACGAGCAGAGGGAACTGGGAGGGGTGGGTATAGCCGAGGATCAGGATCTCGCCTGTGATCCCATGCTTCCGAAGCTTCACTCCCTCCGCGGCGCAGGCCACGCAGAAGGCGTCGATCCCAAGCCGGGCAAGCTCTCCCGCGATCAGGACGGCGCCGTGCCCGTAGGCATTGGCCTTGACGGCGGGCATCAGGCGGCAGCCTTCCGGGAGAAGGCTCTCCAGATATCTTACGTTGTGGCGCAGGGCCCTCTGGTCAAGCTCGATCCAGGCCCTCCGGCCGAAGGCGGCCGTGCCCTTCGAGGAGGCCGGGATATCCCGGGAAACGGGGCCCGCCGGCCTGACAGAGGTATCTGAAACGGCCGGTGCGTCCGGCGCGGCAGAGCCCTCCGGGACAGCTCGGCGGCCGGCTCCCCGCCTGCGGACAGAGAGGGCCGCGGAGAGTCTTGCAGACAGGGCGGCAGCCGCAAAGGAGGCTGCCGTGCTGAGAGCGGCCACCGACAAAAACTGGATCAGAGGATCCTCCACCAGGAGTTTTGTCAGTCCGAGGGGCCTTGCCGCCATCCGCAGAAGGATGAGGACGGCCGGATGGAGGACGTAGATCCAGGCAGAGACGGCCCGCAGGCGCTTTGCCGGCCGGCAGTCCCAGGAGAGCAGAAGCCGGAACAGGAAGACCGAAGCCGGCACGAGGAACAGGTACATGCTGTCGTGGCGGGGCAGTCCGAGGGCGCGCAGCAAAAAGGCTTCCGCGCCCATCAGGACAAAGGATGCCGCAAAGCCGCAAAGATCTGCCTTCCGGGATCCGGAGGGAGTCCGGGAGACGGGCCTGCGGCCCGCATTTTTGTCCCGGCCAGAGGCGAGCTGCGCGCCCAGGACCAGGTACAGCGGAGCAAAGAAAAGTCCGTTCCTGGTGAAGGAGGACATCCGGAACAGGCCGCCGTAGAGGGCTTTCAGGGCCGGAACGGAGGCGGCCAGCCCGTGATAGCTGTCCCCGAGGAGGCCGGCCAGATAGAGGAGGCCGGCTGTGGCGGCCACCGCGCGCCGGGGGAGGATGTGGCAGAGAGACGATACCAGAAGGAGCCCCAGGATGCAGGCCGGAAAATACCACAGGTGGTAAAAGGTTCCGTCAAACAACAGCATGCGGAGGAGTCCGCTTACCGTCAGCCTCTCGTAATGTCCCGCGTAGATGCCGAAGGGCAGGTACAGGAGTATGGAGAAGCCGTAGAGCAGGCCGATCTTCCCGAGAAAGCGGCGGACGCGGGCCGGATCCGGGCGGTCCCCCAGGACAAAATATCCCGTCACCAGGAAAAAGAAGGGGACGGCCAGGCGGGCCAGGACCCTGGTCAGGAAGAAATCGGCCTCCGGGCTGAGGGCGGACAAAGGGGAAACGTGGATGGCGACGACCAGGAGGGCCGCCGGAAGCCGGAACCGGTCCAGGCCGCCCGGATTTTTTTCATGAGACATGGGCTTCCCTCCATTCTGTGACGATAAAACCGTTCACGTTGTCGCCGGAGACGGAGTAGGGAAGGCGGCCGTCCACGGAAAGCCAGGTGACCTCGTCCTTCCCGGCCCTCAGCCAGGAGACGGCGATCTGCCGTCCGCCCGAGAGGAAGAGATAGGGCCGCTTTCCGTGGGGGAAATCCCGGAGGAAAAAGACGTATTCCTCCAGGGTGAGCCCCTCCTTCTCCATGATCTCCCCGTGGGGAGTCCCCACATAGCGGAAATGCCACGGCTCATGGGCGATCCCGGTGACAGCCTCCTTTCCGCCGGGGTAACGCCGGATGAAGCCGTACCGGGCCGCCTGCTCCCGGAAGGCACGGCAGATGCCGGAGTCGGGAAAGTCCGGGCAAAGGAAGTCGATCTCCTTCTTTTTGAGTCCCAGGTCCAGGGCCAGGCCGGTCTGGTGTTCGCTGTGGCCGGGAGGGGCCACATAGGCCCTGGTGAAGGCCGGGCCGTGCTCGGCGAGGGAGCTGTCCCAGAGGTCGCTCTGCTCCTCAAAGGTGCGGTATCCGCTGACGGGGACGATTCGGGACCAGCCGCCAATCTCGTCCATCAGGCCGGCAAAGAGCACGGCGGCCCGCCGTTTTAATAAGACCGGCGCGGGTCCGTCTCCCCTCCCGGTCCCCCGGAAGGCGAAAGATCCGGCGGGAAATGCGCCCACTGCGGACAGGGCTTCCCCTCCCGGCCTGCCCCTCCCGGCCCCTTCCCCCGGACTGGCAGCCGGAGAAGACGCGGGTTCCCTGTAATCGTGATCCCGGTTTACCAAGATCAGGCTTCCGGTATGGATCTGGCCGGGAGCCAGCCGGAGGGCCCTCATGACCGCACCGCCTGCCGGATGATCAGGTCCAGCACCTGGGGGAAGGAGTAGCCGGCCGCCTTCATCATGCCGGGATAGCGGCTGTGCTCCGTGAAGCCGGGAATGGTATTGACCTCGTTGAATACGATCTCGCCCTCCGGCGTCACGAACATGTCCACCCGGGCGAAGACGGCGCAGTCCAGGGCCCGGTAGATGGTCTTTGCGGTTTCCTTGAGCCGGGCTGCCAGCTCCCGGTCCACCCTCGCGGGCACATGGATGGCGGAGGTCTTCAGGGTGTACTTCTCCGTATAGTTGAAGAAGCCCTCGGAGAGCTCGATCTCGTCCGGCTCCCCGAGGATCAGCTTGTCTGTCCCCAGGACGGCGCAGCCCGCCTCGAAACCTTCGATGTTTTCCTCCAGGATTACCTGGCTGTCGTAGTGGAAGGCCAGGGAGACGGCGTCAGGGAGCTCTTCCGGCTGTTCCACCCGGGTGATGCCGTAGGAGGAGCCGGAGCGGAGGGGCTTCACGTAGAGGGGGAAGCCTGCCTCCAGGGCGAAGGAGAGGGCGCCGGAAATGGGGTCGCCGGCGCTCATGCGGATCGACCGGGGGACCCGGACCCCTGCCAGGGCCGCCAGCCGGTGGGCCCGGTCCTTGTCCATGCAGAGGGCGGAGGAGAGGGTGCCGCAGCCGGCCAGGGGGATGCCGAACAGCTCCAGGAGGCCCTGCAGGGTCCCGTCCTCCCCGTTCCGCCCGTGGATGACGGGGAAGGCCAGGTCGACGGGGATGGATCCGGCCGGTTTTTCCGGCTCCGGAAAGAGGAGCAGCCTGTGGTCGACGCGCTCCGGAGAGAGGAGGGCCGGGACGGCGTCCTCCTCGTTGGCCCAGGTGTTGTCCAGGATTTTTTGGGGGTCGCCCCGGAAATAGAGCCAGCGGCCGTCCATGGTGATGCCCAGGGGGAGAGGGCGGTATTTGGCCCGGTCCAGGTTTTCAATGACGGCGTAGGCCGATTCCAGGGAAACCTCATATTCCGGGGAACAGCCCCCGAAAAAAACAAGTACGTTTAATCTGCTCATAAGATCATCCTTTCCAAAAGAAAAACACTGTGTTTCCGATAGGATGATTCTATCAGAACACAGTGTGGAAGGTTTGTGGTTTTCCTGCGGAAAGAATGACGGTTTCCTCACGGATTTATGAATCTTTTCTTAAGAGCGGCCGGACGGCCGCGCAGGTATTTTTCAGGGTTTTTTTGAGTACAGTGGGATGAGGACCGTGAAGCGGACGGTCTCGTCGGCGCTCTCCGCCCGGATGGAGCCGCCGAACCGCTCTGTCAGTTCCTTCGCGATGGCGAGGCCCAGCCCGGCCCCGCCGGTGGAGGAGGAGCGGGAGGGATCCAGGCGGAAGAACTGGTCGAAAATGCGGCCGAGTTTTTCCGGCGGGATCGTCCGTCCCCGGTTTTCCACGAGGATCTTTGCGTAGTCCCGGACAGGGCTTAAGGAGAGCCGGACGGGGCTGTCCGGATAGCTGTAGTTGACGGCGTTTCGGATCAGGTTGTCAAAGACCCGCTCCAGCTTGCCGCCGTCACAGAACACATAGACCTCCGGCGCGATGTCCAGGGTCCAGGTGAGGCCCTTTTCCGCAAGGATGGGGGAAAATTCACTGGCAAGCTGCTCCAGCATGCGGCTCAGATGGATCTGCTCCGGCTCCAGGGTAATGTTTGTCAGGTTAAAACGGGTGATATCGAAGAATTCGTTGATCAGATCTTCCAGCCGCTCCGCCTTGGAGAGGGCGATCCCCAGGTATCTGGCCGTCAGCTCCGGGGAGATCTGCGGCTCGTCGCACAGGAGGGTCAGGTAACCGATGACGCTGGTGAGCGGGGTCTTTAAATCGTGGGCCAGGTAGACGATGAGGTCGTTTTTCCGCTGCTCCGCCTCCTTTGCGATCCGGTCCTTTGCCGCCGCCCGCTCCCGGACCTGGTTCAGCTCGTCCTGCAGCTCCTTCAGGGTGTCGGAGAGGACGATGGGGGAGGAGTCCGGCTCCGCCAGCCGTTCCGCCGCATGCATGAGCTCGTCCAGGTACCGCACGATCCTGGAAAAAAATGCGAAGGTGATCACGACCCAGCCGGCGAGGAGGGTAAACAGATAGAGAAGGGGCGAGAAATCCTCCACCCGCTTAAAAAACCAGTAGATGCCGTCCTCCGGATACCAGGTGAAAAGGTTGTGCCCGGCCCAGACGATGAAGAGGCCGAGGGCGGTGAGGCTTACCGTAAAGACGGCCAGAGAGAGAAAATACCGGAGGAGGAGCCGTTTCGTCATCTTGCTCCGGATCAGGCAATTGTAGGTCTGCTTATTCAATGGTATAACCCACCCCCCAGACGGTCTTGATGTATTTCGGCCTCCTGGCCGGTTCGTGGAGCTTTTCCCTGAGCCTGGCGATGTGGGCCATGACCGTGTTGTTGCTGTCCAGATATTTTTCTCCCCAGACCGCTTCAAAAAGCTCCTCCGAGGGGACCACATTTCCCTGCCGGCCGCAGAGATACCAGAGGATGTCGAACTCCAGAGGCGTCAGGGAGACCTCCTTCTGATTTAAAAGGCACCGGTGGCTGTCCCTGGAGATGTGGAGCCCGCGGATGTCGTATTCCAGGGGCTCCCGCGCCGGGGCGTTCTGGTTGTAGCGGGTGTAGCGGCGCAGCTGGGTCCTTATGCGGGCCAAAAGCTCCAGGGGATTGAAGGGCTTGGTGATATAGTCGTCCGCCCCCAGGGTGAGCCCCATGATCTTGTCCATGTCCTCCACCCGGGCGGTCAGCATGATGATGGGAAACAGATGGTTTTCCCGGATCCGCTGGCAGAGGGCAAAGCCGTCCATGTCCG
The DNA here is from genome assembly GCA_947066815.1 of uncultured Lachnotalea sp. GTDB lineage: Bacteria > Bacillota > Clostridia > Lachnospirales > Lachnospiraceae > Lientehia. The sequence continues at coordinate 95,556 of CAMSZT010000001.1, read as the reverse complement.
GCAGCATCACATCCAGGACGGCCAGGTCCGGCGGAGAGGCCTCCACGCAGGAAAGAGCGGAGGCCGCGTCATAAAATTTCCGGACCTGATAGCCGTCATTTTTCAGGCAGACCTCCACCAGGTCGGCGATCTCCCTCTCGTCGTCAACGATCAAGACAGTTTCGTTCATAAGCACTCCTGTTGTTTTATCAGATCTTGCGATATCTTTCATTGTAGCCTCCGCCTTATTTTTCGTCAAGCAGAAAGAAAAAGAGACAATATTGCACAAGAATACAGGGGCATTTGCCGGACAGTTTTCACAAAAATAAACGGAAAAGGCGAAATACTCTTACAAAAATGCGGATAAGATGTTAAAATAAAAACAGAGCAAACGAACAGGTGAGAGGATGCCAGACAGGAAAGGAGGCCATCGGATGTTCCAGGTAGGCGAATTGATCGTATGTGACCACAACGGCGTGTGCAGGGTTTTGGATGTGACACAGATGCCGGGTCTGCAGAAGGGCGTTTTGTATTATGAGCTGGAGCCCGTGTATTCAAAGGGCAGCAGGATCTATGTCCCGGTCGACAGCGAGAAACTGGTGATGCGCAGGGTTTCTACGGCCGAGGAGGTGGAGGAACTGCTGGAGGCGATCCCGGAGATCGAGACCATAGGGATCGCCAACGAAAAGAAACGGGAGGAGCAGTACCGGGAAGTGGCCAGGCGGTATGACTGCCGGGGCTGGGTCAAGATCATCAAGACGGTCCATATGAGGAAAAAGAGCCGCAGCCTGGAGGGGAAGAAGATTACATATATCGATGAGAAGTATATGAAGCTGGCCCAGGAAAACCTCTACGGGGAGATCAGCATCCCGCTGAAGATTGAGCGCAGCCGGGTGGGGGATTACATCCGGGACCGGATCGGGGACAAAGAAAAAAAATGAAAAGACGACGGATCAGCGGCCCGGGAGGGCCGTTGTTTTTTATATATCGCCCTTTTTCATGCTGTTTATTCCCTTGGAGCGTTCATCATATAAGGCGCTCTGCCCTGCAATTTTTCGTTTCGCGGTTGTCTGCATACAAACAGAGCGGAAGGGAGAGAATAGACGGTAAAGAGCGGGATAGAGGGAGAAAGGCGGTTTGGGAAAATGAAGGACGAGATTTTGGAGCAGGCGGCGGAACAGGAAATGCAGGTCCATACGGACCTGGCGCTGGAGGCGAGGGAATCCTGCAGCGAGGGGCAGGAAGGGATACCGGGGGTGAATATCGAGGAGTCGGTCTACGGGCCCTGCGGCGTGAAGGTGACCTGGGTGGAGGTCCTTGACGGGCAGGGGGAGCAGGCCATAGGGAAGCCCTGCGGAAGCTACATTACCCTGGAGGCGGAGGGGATGGCGGTTCACGACGAGGACTGCCACCGGGAGATCTCAGAGGCCCTGGCGGAATATGTGAAAAGGCTGCTGGAGGGCTTCGGCAGTCCCCGGACGGTGCTGGCGGTGGGGCTGGGGAACCAGGAGGTGACCTCCGATTCCCTGGGGCCGCAGGTGCTGGCGGGCCTGCGGATCACCAGGCACCTGGACCGGGAGACGGCGGCGGGGGAAGCAGAGGCCGCCGGAGACGCCGGGGCGGCAGGGCAGGAAGAGGCGGCAGAAGGAGACGCGGGGATGGCCGGAGGCGCCGGGGCGGCAGGACAGGAGGCAGCCGGCCGGTATCTGGTCAGCGGGATCGTGCCGGGGGTCATGGCCCAGACCGGGATGGAGACGGCGGAGATCATACGGGGGATCGTGGCGGAGACCAGGCCGGGAGCCCTTCTGGTGGTGGATGCGCTGGCGGCCAGGAGCGTGAGCCGGCTGGGGACGACGATCCAGCTCAGCAATACGGGGATCAGCCCCGGCTCCGGCGTGGGAAACCACAGGCACAGCCTGACCAGGGAGAGCCTGGGGGTCCCGGTCATTGCCGTCGGGGTCCCCACGGTGGTGGCGGCCGCGGCCATTGTCTACGACACGGTGGATGCGCTGGCGGAGCTTCTGGAGGCCGCCGGTTCCGGGAACGCGGCCGAGGCGGTGGACGGCATGAGCCTCTCGGAGCGGTACCGGATGGTGCGGGAGCTGATCGAGCCGAGGCTCGGACCCATGTATGTGACCCCGGGAAACATCGACGAGAGGGTGAAGCTCCTGGGCGACATCATCTCCGGAGGGCTCAACCAGGTTTTTTCCGGAGAACTCCCCGGGGGCTTCTAAGGCTCCCTCCGGGCGCATAGGATGTAGGAGCGGAGAACTTCTCCGCAAAAAGATAAACAGGCAATTGCCTATAAAAAGACAAGCATAAGGAGGAGACGATTTGAGCATCGGCAGCGGAAACCGGGGGACATGGGGAAAAGGAACGGCCGTTTTTCTGGCCGTTCTGCTGGGGATTCTTTTTTTGCGGGACCTTCCGTCCAGGCTGACGGTCCTTGCGGCCAGACAGCCGCTCTTTTTCTTTCTCTCGAAGGAGGAGGAGAGGGGACTTGCGGGAAACGGGATCTTAAGGCAGGCTTCCGGGATCGGCACTCTTTCTTCCTTTATAGAAGAGCAGGATGCCATCCAGACCCGGGCGGAGGCGGACCCCGCTTACCGCGCCTGGAGGTCGGAGGCCGGAAGCGGCGTTCTGCTGTCCGCACAGGCAGAGGGGGCGGGAGCAGGGAACGGGCCGGCCGGGGAGCAGGCGCAGGAGACGGCGGGAGCCGGGCAGACAGAGGGCGGAACTCCTTCGGATGGCGGGACGTCCCCGGAAGGCGGGCTGCCGGCTGGGGAGGAGGCCGGAGGCACGGGAGCGCCTGCGGACCCGGGACAGCCGGCCATGGCGGCCTCCGAGGTGCGGGGCACCGTGTATACCCAGGAGCAGCTGGCGGATTTTGAATTTGTGAAAAAGAACTTTTTTTATGTACATAAATCCACGACGGTCTACCCGGAACAGCTGGACGCGTCGGTCCTCCTGGGAAAGGACATGACCCTGCCGGAGAGCGGCGAGCCCCAGATTCTTCTGTTCCACACCCACGGGAGCGAGGCCTTCTCCGATTCGGAGAAGGGAAATCCGGACATGACGGTGGTGGGGCTGGGAAATTATCTGGCCAAACTCCTCAGCGAGCAGTACGGGATCCAGGTGATCCACAATACGGAGGTCTTTCCCTATTCCGATTCCTACTCCCTGGCCCTCGACATGGTGGAACAGACGCTGGCGGAGCATCCCAGCATCCAGGTCACCATCGACCTGCACCGGGATTCCGGCGGCCACGAGGTGGTGGATGTGAACGGAAAGCCGACGGCGCCCATCATGCTCTTCAACGGGATGTGCCAGACGCCGGACGGCCCCCTGGAGGACGTGGAAAACCCCTACCTCCTCGACAACCTGGCCTTCAACTTCCAGATGAAATTAAAGGGGGAGGCCTACTACCCGGGCCTGATGCTCCGGACCTTCCTGAAGGCCTACCGCTACAACCAGCACGTGCTTCCCAGGGCGACCCTGATCGAGGTGGGGACGGAGAACAATACCTTCGAGGAGGCCAGGAACGCCATGGAGCCGCTGGCGGATATCCTGTATAAGGTGCTGCGGGGGAAATGATGGGCGCGGGATCCGCGGATGGTACCTGTAAGGCATAGATATATTATTGATAATAGGAGTAATCATACTGTTAATAGACATTAATAGACAAAATTTTCGAAATTGCCGCAAGAAAAGGTTGAAAAAAGTCTAAGATATATGTATACTGAGCTTAAAGAAAAAGAAGTTTTACGAAAGAAGAGGTTTTGGCATCTGATAAAAAAATTCATGGAAAAACGGAATGATTTCTTGCTTTTTTCTTGCAATGTGGTATGCTATAGTCTATAACCTGAAAATACCCGCTGGAAAGATTGGAGAGATGATATGAAGAAGATTAGTCGGATGACGGAACGGGAACTGACGGTGATGAAAGCGATCTGGGCGATCGGAGAAGATGTGACCACTTCCAAGATCGTGAAACAGCTTCAGGAATGGTATGGGGAGAAGCTGACGCCCCAGGCGATCGGAGTCTACATTGAAAAGCTGAGGAAAAAAGGGTATATCCGCATTACAAAGCCGGATAATTATTATAAAGTATACGAACCGCTGCTCTCCCAGGAAGAGTTTATGAAGGAGCAGGTGAGGTCCATCGCAGACTTCTGGAATAAAAGCACGGCCCGCTACGGGATCATGGCCCTGGGCGGCGCGGAGGAGCTGACGGAAGAAGAGGCTGAGGATCTCAGGAGAATCTTGCATGATCTTGATTAATTTCTTTGTCATGATCATCCTGACGTCCCTGACAGGGAGCGTGATCTTTATTTTCTGGACGCTGATGAGTATCGGGCTGGAGCGGTGCGGGGAGATCAAACTGATCTCTTCCCTGCTGCGGGTGGTGCTGCTGTTCCACCTGATCCCGGTGGTGTTCATGTGGCTGGTCTGTGCCACGGGAGCATTTTCGGCAGGGAAGGCAGGGAGCCTTCTGGCGGCGACGCCGCTGCTGATCGAGACGTCCAGAGGGCTCGCCTACATCTGGCTGGCCGGCTTTCTCATGGAAGTGGTCCGCTACATCAGGCAGGAGCATGTCAGGAGAGTGGAGAGAAGGATCAGTATACCGGCCGGGGCGGTCTCCAGGGAGCAGGTGAGGAAGCTCCGGGAGCGGCTCCACATCTCGCAGGAGATCCCGGTCTACGAGCTGGAAACCTGCAGAAGCCCTTTTATCACAGGCTTTTTCAAATCCCGTATCTTTATCCCGAAGGTGATTGAAAACGAAGAGGAGATGGAAGTGATCCTGGAGCATGAGCTCTACCATCACGTGCGCGGCGACCTGCACCTGAAGAAGTGCTGCGCGTGGATCGTCCGGCTTCAGTGGTTCAACCCGTTTGTGCACCTGTTGGTCAGGCAGGTGGACAGCTGGGGCGACAGCCTCTGTGACTACCATATCTGCTACGGATCGGACGGCCGTTGGGATATGAAGAAATATTTCGACGTGGTCATCAAATATACGGAGAAAAAGAAACGGTTTCTCTTCAGCTACGACAGGATGCACATGGGGAAGAGCCGGAGGGAGATATTAAAGAGGATGAAAAGGATGCAGAAGCTGAAAACAGATACAGGGATCAAAAAAGGTCTGAGGAGGGCGTCGGTGACAGTGCTGGCGGTCTGTTTTGTTTTGGCGTCGGCGGTCACCTCGCTGGCGGCGGGCAAGGGCATGGAGGAGCTGTACGGCTGCGCCTACGAGGCCTCCATGGCGCGGATCCGGGAGGCGGCGGATTCCGACCTGGAGGAGTACACCAGGGAGCGGGACGAGGATATGGAGATCGTGGAGACCGACGAGGAGGTCAACCTGGACTCCAGGGGCTTAAACACCTACACCTGGGACCTGGACGCGGGGGTCATCTACGAGACCGGCCTCTTCTGGGCCACCAAGGGGGACGAGATCGCAGTGACGGTGAATCCGTCCCCGGCGCAGTCCTACATCGGGATGGGGCTGGACCAGCCGGACGGCTACCTGCGGGGCGTTTCCGGCAAGGGGCCGCTTTCCCATACCTTTACCGTCACCAAGTCCGGCCTCCACCGGGTGTACGCGGAGAACCTGGAAAAAACTTCCATTTCAGTTGGAGTGGTTGTATCGAGATAGATATTACATAGCCGGGCAGCGGGGGGGAGGATCCCGGAGCCGCGGGCGGGGCCGCGGCGGCCGGCTCCTGCCCCGGCCTTCTGCAGAGGATCCCGATTTTTTCATACGTAAAAGAGTAGAAAGCTCTGAGAAGTTTTTTTCACCTGTGCGGTTGGAAGCAACCGCACAGGTGGACTTTTTTCGGGGGCAGGAATTCGGAAAACAGATCTTCTGCATGTGCCGGCCCTTTTCCAGCCATACTATATAGGTAATTGAGAAACTCAAAAACTTGTAGGATATTCTGGCAATATTCCCAAGGTTTTCACGTTTCGCGATCACCTATCATTCATATACCGGAAAAGGAGGGATGTTATCATGGCAAAGGTCCATTCGGATGTGACGGAGCTTCCCGCGTCCTGCAAGTCCGCTGCCGAACACATGGCGGCGGAGCTCGCGAAGGAGGATGTCTATGTGGATTTAAGCGGAAGCGGCATCGAAGAGCTCACCAGACTGGAGGAGAAGCTCGGCAGGGAAGCCGGGGAGAAGGTGGCGCTGGTCGCTTACCGGATCTCGTAAGGGGATCCTCAGGCGGTCCGGCCGGAGGAGCGGCGGTCCTGCACGGTCTTCACGATGGTCTCCAGGAGCTGCGGGACGTCGAGGGGCTTGGTCAGATGGGCGTCCATGCCGCTCTCGATGGATTTCCTCCGGTCGCTCTCGAAGGCATTGGCGGAGAGGGCGATGATGGGGATGCGGGACAGGGCGGGGTCCGGGAGGGCCCGGATGGCCATGGCGGCCTCCCGCCCGTCCATGACCGGCATCTGGATGTCCATCAGGACGAGAAGATAGTCCTCCGGCCCGGCGCACCGGACCTTATCCACGGCGACCTGCCCGTTCTCGGCAGGCTCGATGAGAAAGCCGAGCTCCGTCAGCAGGTCGGTTTCGATCTCCAGGTTGAGGGCGTTGTCCTCCACCAGAAGGATGGTACGGCCGAGAAGCTCTTCCAAAGTGACCGCGGGCTCCCGGGAGGGGGCCCTGTGCTGTTCCCGGATACGGAAGCGGAGGGTGACGGTGAAGGTGCTTCCCCGGCCCACATTGCTCTCCACCTCGATGGTCCCGCCCATCCGGCCGATCAGGTTCCTGGCGATGGTAAGTCCCAGGCCGGAGCCGTGGACGCCGCTGAAGGTGGTGTTTTTTTCCCGCTCAAAGGGCTCGAAGATATGGCCCAGGAAGTCTTTCCCGATACCGATGCCCGTATCCCGCACCGCAAACCGGTAGACGGCGTAGTCGTTGGGGAGGCGCTCCAGTTCCGTGAGGGTGAGGGCCACGCAGCCGTCCGCCGGGGTGTAGGTGACGGCATTGTCCACCAGGTACAGGAGGATCTGCCGGAGCTTTCCCCGGTCGCAGAGCACGTCGGCGTGCGTCAGGCCGGAGATCTGCGCCGAAAGCTCGACGCCCTTGTCCAGGGCCTGGGGCAGCATGGTCCGGCGGACCTCCCGGGTGAGCTCGGGGAGGCTGCATGCCTCCTCCAGGATGGGGGTGTCGTTTGCTTCGCTCCAGGAGATCTCCAGCACCTTTTCGATCAGGTCCAGAAGCTGCCTGGAAGCCGTCTCCACACGGGAGAGATAGCCGAGGGCGGTCCCGGGGTCGGAGAGATTCTGCTTTGCCAGGGCCGTGTAGCCGAAAATAGCGTTTAACGGGGTCCGCATGTCGTGGGACATGTTGGATAAAAAGGCGTTTTTGGCCGTGATGGCCAGGTTCGCGTTGTCCAGCGCGTCCTCCAGGATCCGGTTCTGTTCGATCTCCCGCCGGATCTCGGCGTCGATCACACGGCAGCCCAGAACGATCTGGGAGACGCCCCCGCTCTTTCCCACATTTACGACGCGCAGCTGCATATGCTGCTTTCCGTGGCTGCAGAGGATCTGGTAGTTGATGTGGTAGGTCCGGTTTTCCGTCAGCTTTCTGCGGATATGCTCCGGGGAGGTGGCCCTGCCGACAAAATCCTGTTCCTCTGGGACGACCCAGGTGCGGATATAGTCCGACATATAGGAAGAATAGCGGCACGATCCCCCGGAGGCTTCAAACCAGCGGCTGATCCGGCCGCTTAAACGGTAGGGCAGGATGCTGTCCGCGTCCAGGTTTATGTAGAGGATGGACTCGTAGTTGATGCTGAGCCCCTCGATGACCTCCAGACGGCGTATATGTTCCTTTTTCTTCTCCGTGGCGTCGCCTAAAAATACATAGAAGATATCCCCGACGGAACGGGTGCGGACAAAGTGGCCGTAATCCTCGATCCAGCACACCTCGCCGTCCTTCGTCAGGATCCGGTATTCCACATAGTCCAGGTCGTACTGGCTGATGCTTATCTGCTCCGCGATGCTCTTTTCCACGGCCGGTAAGTCCTCCGGGTGGATCATCCCCGGGAAGGTGTTTCCGGTGAGGGCCCGGAATTCTTCTCTGGTATCGCAGCGGAAGATGCGGACCAGGGCCATGTTGGCGTAGAGGATCCGTTCTTCCCCGCCGGCCTGATAGATGAGGAAGCCGCCCGGCATTTCATCCATGAAGCGGATGATCTCCCAGGCGGTCTTAAGATCCCGGGAATCCGCGAAGGAGGGGGCCTCGTCCCGGGCCTCCATGACCCGGTAGATATCTATGCCGCCCTGTTCCAGATTGTTTAAGAGCGAAAGCAGCGATTCGATCAAATGATGTCCAAGCTTCTGATTGTTCATGCGGGCGTCCCTCCAGGCTGTTCTTGCTTTGAGTGTATCATAAAAACAGGAAACTGTCATTATCCGGAACCTGTTTTTATTCAGAAATCTCCTTTAATTTCCTGCCGGCCGAGTACAAAATGCGGAAATGCGGCTTGAATAACCGGGGTAAGTATGGTAAATTGATAGTATGTTTAAAAAAGGAGTTACGCGGATGATCCAGAAGCCGAAAAAATTTTTATTAATCAGTTTTACCGCTCTGATCCTTCTCTGTATCGGGGTCTTTTCCTGGGTGGCCCTTATCATGTCCCGGAGGAGCGAGGCCTCGATCAGCGAGATCGGGGCGATCTATATGGGGGAGATGAACAGGCAGCTCCAGCAGAAGTTTACGGCGATCGTTGAGCTCAGGCTGTCCCAGGTGAAGGGGATCACGGAACGGACAAGCTACGAGGCGGTGGAATTCGGCCCGGACATGAAGGAGGAGATGGCCTTAAGCGCAAGTGTCCGGGAGTTTACCTATCTGGGCCTTTATTCTATGGACGGGACCTGCGACGTGATCTACGGGGATCCGGTGGAGATCGTCGACCAGGAGCGGTTCCTCTCCGTCCTGGCGGAGGGCAGGAGCATGGTGACCAACGGCACCGGCCCGGACGGGGAACGGCTGCTGATCCTGGGGATCAGCAGCACCTATGACATGGAGGAGGAGGGGGAGACCGGCACGGCTCTGGTGGCGGGCATCCCCATGACCTACCTGCAGGAGGCTCTGGTCTTAAACGACGAAAATTCTTTGATCTATACCCACATCATCCATACGGACGGGAGTTATGTGATCCGCACCGGCGACGCCTACCGGGAAAGCTATTTTGACCGTATGAGGGAGCAGTACGGAGAGATCGACGGAAAAGGCGGGGAGGAGTATGTGAGGGAACTGCAGGCGGCCATCGCCGGGCAGGAGGACTATTCGGCGCTGGTATCCATGGACGACGGGGTACATAACCATATTTACTGCAGCCCGCTGCCGTTTTCCGACTGGTATCTGGTGAGCGTCATGCCCTTCGGGACGCTGGACGATGCCGTCAACAGCCTGGGGGACCAGCGGGTCTACACGATGACCGGCGCCTGCATGGTCATCATGGCCGCGATCATCACGATCTTTATCCTGTATTACCGGATGTCCCAGCGGCAGATGAGGGAACTGAACGAGGCAAAGGCGGAGGCGGTCAGGGCCAACCGGGCCAAGAGTGAATTCCTCTCCAATATGAGCCACGACATCCGCACGCCCATGAACGGCATCGTGGGGATGGCCGCCATTGCCACCACCAACATCGACGACAAACAGCGGGTGCGGGACTGCCTGAGGAAGATCACCCTCTCCAGCAAGCATCTTCTGGGCCTGATCAACGACGTACTGGACATGTCCAAGATCGAGAGCGGGAATCTGAGCCTCAACGTCAACCAGATCTCCCTCAGAGAGACCATGGACAACATCGTGAATATCGTGCAGCCGCAGATCAGGGCCAGGAACCAGCATTTTGACATCTTCATCCAGAGGATCGAGACGGAGGAGGTCCACTGCGACAGCATCCGTCTGAACCAGATCCTGATCAACCTGCTTTCCAACGCGATCAAATTCACGCCGGAGGAGGGGTATATCAATGTCTACCTGAGCCAGGAGCCTTCCCCGAAGGGGGATGCCTATGTGCGGTGCCATTTCCGGGTGAAGGATACCGGGATCGGCATGGACCGGGAATTCCAGGAGCATATTTTCGACACCTTCTCCAGAGAACGGAACGACCGGGTGGACAAGATCGAGGGGACGGGCCTGGGCATGGCCATCACCAGATCCATCGTGGATGTGATGGGCGGCGTCATCGAGCTTGCCAGTGAGCCGGGCAGGGGCAGCGAGTTCCACATCATACTGGATATGGAGCGGGCCGAGGTGAAGGAGGAGGACATGGTCCTGCCGCCCTGGAAGATGCTGGTGGTGGACAACAATGAGGATCTGTGCCTGAGCGCCGTCTCTACCCTGAAGGAGATCGGGATCGAGGCGGAATGGGCCATGGACGGGGAAACGGCCGTGGAGATGGTGAGGAAGCGCCATGTGGAGGAGGACGACTATGAGATCGTGCTTTTAGACTGGAAGATGCCGGGCATGGACGGCCTCGCCGCTCTGAAGGAGATCCGCCGTTACCTGGGAGATGCCACGCCCATCCTCATCATATCGGCCTATGACTGGAGCGATATCGAGGAGGAGGCCAAGGCGGCGGGCGCCCAGGGCTTTATCTCCAAGCCGCTGTTCAGGTCCAACCTGTACCTGGGGCTCCGGCATTTTGCCGGCGGGGAAGAACCGGTGGTGCAGGTGCAGGAAGAGAGGACCGAGGAGTTTTCCGGGAAGAGGATCCTTCTCTCGGAGGACAATGACCTAAACTGGGAGATCGCCGAGGACATCCTGACGGAGGCCGGCTTTGAGGTGGAGCGGGCGGAGAACGGAAAGGTCTGTGTGGAGTCCTTTGAGAAGTCGGAGACGGGTTACTACGATATCATCCTGATGGATATCCGCATGCCGGTGATGAACGGTTACGAGGCCGCGAAGGCCATCCGGGCCCTGCCCAGGAAGGACAGTTCCCTTCCGATCATCGCCATGACGGCGGACGCATTCTCCGACGATATCAAACATTGCCTGGAATGCGGCATGAACGAGCATGTGGCAAAGCCCATCGACGTGGACCGGCTGACGCAGATCCTGAAAAAATATCTGGCGTGACCGCAGGTCCGGCAGGGCGTTTTGCCGGTCCCGGCCATGGCCGGATCAAAGACGCGGTAAGGAAAGAGAGGGGATTATGGGTACTATTAGTAGGAAATATGAAATCAATACTGAGGAAAACCGGGCGTTTTTGCGAGAGATCTGCAGGGGGCTCCTGGAGTTTGGAAAAAGGTTTCCGGCGCCGGGAGGGAGCGCCTATTATCTGAAGGAGGACGGGGCGCCCTGGAAGGAGAAAAACCGGGAGGTCTATGAGACCTGCCGGATGGCCCATGTGTATGCCATCGGGGAGTTCCTTGGATTTCCCGGCGGGAAAGAGCTCGTGGAGGCGGCTGTCAAAGCTCTCCGGGGGGAGATGAAAGATCCGGTGAACGGAGGCTGGTACGCGGGCCTTGACGCGGCGGACGCGCCTCTTCCAGGAAAGCTCTGTTACGCCCATGCCTTCGTGATCCTGGGCGCTTCCTCGGCGGTCCTGGCCGGAGCAGCCGGGGCAGAGGAGCTCCTTCGGGAGGCGGTCGAGGTCTATGACCGCTATTTCTGGAACGAGGAGGAGGGCCTCTCCTGCGACACCTGGAACACGGAGTTTACGGTCCGGGACGATTACCGGGGGTTAAACGCCAACATGCACACGGTGGAGGCGTTCCTGGCAGCGGCGGATGTCCTGGCGGATGAGACTTACCGGATCCGGGCCGGCCGGATCATAAAGAGCGTGGTCTCCTGGGCGGAGAAAAACAGTTGGCGGATCCCGGAGCATTACACGAAGGAATGGGTCCCGGATCTTGACTGCAACAGGGAGCGGCCGGACGATCCCTTCAAGCCCTACGGGGCCACGCCGGGCCACGGCCTGGAATGGTCCAGGCTGATCACCCAGTGGGCGCTTTCTGCCCACGGGGACCGGGCGGCGGCAGCGCCTTATATCGAGGCCGCAAAGAACCTGTACCGCAGGGCCATATCGGACGGCTGGAACGCGGACGGAGCGCCGGGGGTCGTCTACACGACGGACTGGGACGGAAAGCCGGTGGTCCACGACCGGATGCACTGGACCCTGGCCGAGGCCGTCAACACGGCCGCGGTCCTTTACCGGGTGACGGGGGAGGAGCGGTACGCGGCGGATTACGCGGAGTTCATGAAGTATCTGGACGAGACCGTGCTGGACCATGAGAACGGCTCCTGGTTCCACCAGCTGGACAGGAACAACCAGGTCTCCGGCACCGTGTGGCCCGGCAAACCGGATCTCTACCATGCCCTGCAGGCGTGCCTGATCCCCTATTACGCGCCGGAGGTCTCCATCGCCCTGGCCGTGAAGAGAAAACAGGAGGTATAGGGGGAGAAAGAAAAACCAGGAGAAGCCCCGGGAACAGTTTCCGTGAGCAGACGATAGGCTTTAGGCCGTGTCTGCGGGGGAAAGCAGTTCCCGGGGCTTCTCCGTATAATATAGAATGTTTACGCATTCTTCGGCATTTCTTTTTCCAGCCTCCGGACATCCTCCACCGAGAGCCCTTTCAGGCAGCCGGCAATCTCTTCCGCGGACAGCTTGCCGGTTTTCAGCATTTTTATGGCGGCTTCTTTTGCTTCTTTTGCGACTTGTTTTGCCGCTTCTTTTGCGGCCTGTTTAGTAGCTTGTCTTGCGGCTTGCTCCGCTTCTTTTTTCGCTTTTTTTTCTACTTCCGCAGTTACCTTTTCTACCGTTTCCGCAGTTACCTTTTCTACCGTTTCCGCCATTACCTTTTCCACTTCGTCCTTCACTCGGTTCTTTATATGGATCTCCATAATGGTTTCTTCATCAAACAGGCACATCATGATCGTTACCACCTCCCTTTCCCTGCTGTCCAGGTATTCTTTTAAGATATTTCGGTCTTTGCAGATCCGGACGGTCTCCGCCACGGCCTTTCTGGTCTCTCCATACAGCCTTCTCTGTTCATCGTACACCTTTGTGAAAGTTACGTACTGGCTGATGATGTCAGTTCCCTGTCCCTCGTAAATGACACGGACTTTTACTTCGAGAGCGCAGTCCCTCCCGCCGAAAAATTCTTCGGAGAGGGAGAGGACCCCAGGCCGATTTCTTCTTTCACCGGTGTAGATCACGTAAAGCTCCGGTTCCGGAAGCGGCACTTTTTTGCTGCGGTAGAGATCCATTTGCGTGCGTCTCAGATAGTCATGGTAGGTCTGGGACAGGTACAGGAGCGCCCGGACGATGATGTTCATGGACCAGGTGCTCTGTGCTTCTACAAGGATCACGAATTTGTCGCCGACCCGGAATCTTCCGAACCTCTGCCTCCGTCAGAATTTGGTTCTGCATGATACCACCTCAATTCCGACTGCAGCAGTCGCTATGTGATCAGAACAGGCGACACTGTTCCTGTTCCCATTATACATAAAAAAGAGAAAGGATTCAAGATTTATGAAAATGGAACCGCCGAACGGCCTCTTTAGCAGGAAAAATTGCAGGAAATCGCTTGACTGTATATTGTAGACAATATATAATATACAAATATAGAGGCTATCCAGAGAGAACGCGTCCGATAGCAGGAAAGGAGAACACGATATGCCAATCGTAAAAGCATCAGAGAACCGCGTAAAGACCGGCGTACATTTTATGCTGGGCAACTACGCACTTGTGGAAGGCGCCATCAGCGCCGGGTGTAATTTCTTCGGCGGATATCCCATTACTCCCGCCAATGAGATTTCGGAGAGGATGTCCCAGAGGCTGCCGGAGGTGGGAGGCAGGTTTGTACAGGGGGAGGATGAGCTCTTCTCCATTTTTGCCTGTACAGGAGCGTCCCTGGCCGGCGGCAAGGTCATGACGGCCACGGCCAGCGCCGGCTTCAATTACATGCAGGAAGGGCTCGGCTATGCCTATACCATCGAGGCGCCCCTGGTGATCGCCGACGTGCAGCGGTGCCGCGGGGAAAATTATGCCAGCCAGGCGGATGTGTATCAGATGCGTTACGGCGCCAGCGGCGATTACGAGGCCATCGTGGTCTGTCCTTCCTCCGTCCAGGAGCTTTATGACTATACCATCTGGGCCTTTAATCTGGCCGAGGAGTACCGGAATCCGGTCATCATCATGTCGGAGACCACCATCGCCCTGATGCGGGAGCGGCTGGACATCCCGGAGGCATCCAAGATTGACCTGTATAACAGAAACTATACCTCTCTGTCGCCGGAGGAGTACATGCCTTTTGCGGCGCCGGAGTTTGGCTGTCCCGATGCGGCTCCCCTGGGCGCCGGCTACCAGACGATCTATTCCCTGAATCCCCATGACGAGAAGGGGAGCATCGACTGGGATCCGGAGGTGTTCGACCGGTTATACAAGAGAGTCTGCGGGAAGGTGAAGGAGAATGCGGACAAGATCTGCCGGACGGAGCGGATTTTGATGGACGATGCGGAATATGCGCTGATCGCCTATGGGAGCGAGGTGCGTCCGGCCATCGAGGCGGCGGAGCTTGCCAGGGAGTGCGGGATCAAGGCGGGCGTACTCAAGCTTTGCAACGTGTGGCCCGTTCCGGAGAAGGCCATCTCGGAGGTGTCGAGAGAGGTGAAAGGCATCTTTGCGGTGGAGATGAACATGGGCAAGTATGTGAATGAGATCGCGAGGGCGGCGGCGGGCCGGTGTCCGGTGGTTCCCATCACCAAGAATCTTGGCCTGGTACATACCGGCTACGAGATCTTTGAAGATATGAAAAAGGGGGTTAAGTAAGATGAGTGAACTGAAAATCAATCCCAGAAGAAAATATTTGAGACCGGAGAAGCTTCCGCACTTTTTCTGCTCCGGCTGCGGCTGCGGCCAGGTGCTCAACTACTATATGCAGGCGCTTGAGGAGCTTGACATGGATCCCAGGAAGATGGTCCATGTGGCGGGTGTGGGCTGCACGGCCAGAATCCCGGTCTACATCAAGACGGACATGTTCCACGGCGTCCACGGAAGGACCCTGGCCTGGGCCACCGGCGTGAAGATGATGCAGCCGGATACGCCCGTGGTGATCTTTGCCGGTGACGGCGACGTGGCTTCCATCGGCGGCAACCACCTGATCCATGCGGCCAGAAGGAACCTGGACGTGACGGTGGTCATGGTCAACAACATGAATTTCGCCATGACGGGGGGACAGGTGGCTCCCACCACGCCGGAGAAGGCGAGGACCATGACGACTCCCTACGGCAGCGCGGAACCCAGGTTCGACGTGTGCGCCCTGGCTCAGGCGGCGGGCGCCACCCACGTGGAGCGCTGGACCACGACTCAGCCGATCCAGTGTAAGAAGGCCATGGAGCGGGCCCTCACCCATAAAGGGTTCTCCCTGATCGAGATCGTTTCCCAGTGTCCGACCCATTTCGGCCGCTATGCCTTGAAGACCGGTGATCCTAATGCGGTGATCGCCTGGATCAAGGAGCACACTTATACGGATGCCCAGGCGAAGAAGATGAGTCCGGAGGAGATGGAAGGCAAGCTTCGCTGCGGCGAATACATCCGTGTGGAAAAGCCCGTCTACGAGGGCACCAACGAGTTAATGTGAGGAGGAGAAGGAAATGATCACATATCCCCAGAGAGTTACCTTATGCGGGTTCGGCGGGCAGGGAATCATTTTGTCTGCCG
This sequence comes from uncultured Lachnotalea sp., assembly GCA_947066815.1. Taxonomy (GTDB): domain Bacteria; phylum Bacillota; class Clostridia; order Lachnospirales; family Lachnospiraceae; genus Lientehia. The sequence continues at coordinate 79,891 of CAMSZT010000001.1, read as the reverse complement.
TGATTTTAGGGACGACTGCCGTGACCAAGGGCAATCTGTATGCGGTTCAGACCCAGTCCTACGGCTCGGAGGCCCGGGGCGGCCAGTGCCAGGCGGAGTTGATTATTGACAGGAAGGTCATCAATTCTCCGGTGGCGGAGAAGAAGAACCTGCTTGTGGCCATGTTCCAGACGGCCTATGAGAAATACATTCCCACTTTGGAGGAGGACGGTGTTTTGGTGATCGATCCCGGTCTGGTGACGAAGATTACCCGTCCCATCGTCCACACTTTTGAGGTTCCGGCCACCCAGATCGCGGTGGATCTCGGCAACCGTATGGCGGCCAACATGGTCATGCTGGGCTTCTTAAGCGAGGCCCTTGGGCTGATCGGCCACCAGGACCTTCTGGACGTGGTGAAGGACAATGTGAATCCCAGGTTTGTGGAGCTCAACTTTAAGGCGGTGGAAGCGGGAGCCGCCTATGCGAAGGAGCACAACTTATATTTCAGGTAATTGCGAAACCAAAAACTACGGAAAAGATTCTGATGGCTGCTTCCAGGAAAAGCCCTCTGCGCCATGGAGATGAGACCATGGAAAACAGGAGGGCCGGAGCCCTCCTGTTTTCTGCGCTTATGGGCTCATTGGAATGGTTGGCGCTGCAGGCTTTGGATGGACGCAGCCGTCAGAATCCACCCGGCAATTCCACGTTTTGCAATTACCTGATACTACTCATATTAAAGGAGAGACCATGAATCTATTTGAATATGAAGGAAAGGCCCTGATGCGGGAGTATGGGATTCCTGTGCCTGAGAGCCATCTGATCGTCTCGGAGGGGGAAGCGGCCCCCATGGCGTTTCCGTTTGTACTTAAAGCCCAGGTTATGACCGGGGGAAGAGGCAAGGCCGGCGGCGTCAAGGTCTGTGAGAATGAGGCGGATTATGAGAAGTATGCCCATGACATTCTGAATATGGAGATCAAGGGCCACAGGGTCCACGGGCTTTTGGCGGAGCAGATGATGAAGGCGGAGAAGGAGCTTTACCTTTCGATCACTCTGCAGGGCGTGGCGAAGCCGACCCTCATCGCCAGCCGCATGGGCGGAATGGACATCGAGACGGTGTCGAAGGAGAACCCGGAGGAGATCGTGAAGCTGGAGATCGATCCTTTCACGGGACTTAAGGGATATCAACTGAAATACCTGGCGAAGAAGCTTGGGGTGGAGGACAAACAGGACCTGTTCGAGATGGTGAAGAAGGTGCAGGACGCCTTCTTTAAAGCCGGGGCCCTTCTGGTGGAGATCAATCCCCTGGGGCTGGTGGACGGGAAGCTTGTGGCCATGGATTCCAAATTCGTGATCGACGGCCACGCCCGCCATATGCAGGGGAAGCTTTCTGAGCTGGAGGAGGCCAGGGAGAAACTTCATGCCTATAAGGCCCCCGAAAAAGAGGCGACCACCATCACTTACGTGCCCCTGGACGGAGATCTGGGGCTGATCTCCGACGGGGCGGGGACCGGCATGCTGACGCTGGATCTGTTAAATGACGCCGGAGGCCATGTGGCAAGCTTCTGCGAGCTTGGCGGAATGACCACGGAGGAGGTCATGTACCGGGCCATGGACCTGACCCTCACGGGACATCCGGAGGTGAAGGGCGTCATCATCGTGCTGATCGGCGGCTTTAACCGCATGGACAACATGGCCCTCGGGATCACCAAGTATGTGAAGGAACACGACGTGAAGATTCCCATTTTCACCAGGATGTGCGGCACCATGGAGGAAGTGGGGCTTGAGACCATGAAGGAGGCGGGAATGCCCACCTACAACATTCTGGTCGACACGGTGAAGGAATTTGTCCGCACGGTGGAAGGAGGTGCAGGGGAATGTCAATCCTGATCAACAAGGATTCGAAAGTATTGGTTCAGGCCATCACGGGGAAATCCGGTTCCCTGCAGACAAAGGTCATGCTGGAGGCGGGCACCAACATCGTGGCCGGAGTGACGCCCGGAAAGGGCGGGCAGGAGGTCCACGGAGTGCCGGTCTACGATTACATTTCCGAGGCCAAGGCGGCTCATGACTTTGACACGGTCATCTGCTTCGTGCCCCCGGCCGGGGCCAAGGATTCCTGTTTCGAGGCCATCGACTCCGGAATCAAGGTGCTGGTCCTCACCACGGAGGAGATCGCCCTCCACGACGTGGTGGAGATCATCGCCTATGCGAAGGCTCATGACACAATCCTGGTGGGACCCGGCTGCGCCGGAGTGATCGCCCCCGGCGTCTGCAAGGTGGGTGCGCACCCGGTGCGGTTCTTTACAAAAGGCCGCGTGGGCGTGGTGTCCAAGAGCGGCGCCCTTTCCTATGAGATCGGTAAGACCCTGACGGATGCGGGGATCGGGCAGTCCGGCGTGGTCGCCATCGGCGGAGGCCCCATCTGGGGCTTTACCCAGAAGGACGCAGTGGCCCTCTATGAGAAGGATCCGGACACGGACGTGATCGTGCTCCTGGGCGAGATCGGCGGCGGCTCCGAGGAGGATGCGGCGGCTTATATCAAAGAGCACGTGACGAAGCCAGTGGTCTCCCTGATCGTGGGGCGCAACGCCCCCCAGGGGAAGAGCCTGGGCCATGCGGGAGCCATCGTCAGCGGGAACGTGGGCACGGCAAAGACGAAAATCGCAGCTCTTCAGGATGCGGGAGTCCATGTGGTAAAAAATCCGGTGGAGATGGTGGAAACCATATGGACATTATTATAGAACGGTGCGGGCGGCAGGCCGTCCGGCACAGAAAGAGAGGAATGGATCGTGGCAGTATATATTGACAAGGAGCTCTGCAAGAGCTGTAAGATCTGCATGAGCATCTGTCCGAAAAATGTGTTTGAGATCACCAATCATGTGAATAAGAAAGGATATAATTACGTGGAGGCGGCCAGAGAAGAGGACTGCGTGAAGTGCGGCCAGTGTGAAACCTCCTGCCCTGATTTTGTGATTCATGTGGAATAGGTTTTGGGTTCCTGCATTTTCATGTTAACAGGAAATACGGAAGAAAATCGGTTCTTTTCACGCCGAAACACGCTTCCGCTCTTGAAAGCTCGTAGCGGTACATAAGAGCCTTCCTTCGCTTAGGCTCGGAACGCTCTAAGTACCGACGGCTTTCAAATGGTTTCGGCTTAGAAAAAACCGCTTTTCTTCCTGGGTTTTCTGTTAGAATGTAAAATGCAAAAATTCAAGAGAAGAGTTCCTTGAATAGTTTCTGGAAAACGGTTATACTGGGAACTGATTCTTCTGGACAGAGAGGAAACTGTCCAGAAAAACGCAGAAGATAAGAAATTCGGGGAGGAATTGCATCATGAAGAAAACCATCGGCATTGTGGGCGGCATGGGGCCCCTGGCTACCTGCGACTTGTTCCGCAAGATTGTGGAAGTGACCGACGCAAAGAGCGATCAGGAACATGTGAGAGTCTGCATCGATAACAACACGGAGATCTCGGACCGGACGGCTGCCATTTTGTCGGGCGGGCCGGACCCGGTCCCGGAGATGGTGAAAAGCGCCGTCAGGCTTCAGGGAATGGGAGCCGACGTGCTCATCATGCCCTGCAACACGGCCCATTATTTTTATGACCGGCTGGTCCCCTTTGTGGATACCCCCTTCCTCAACATGATTGAGGAGACTGCGAAGGAGATCAGGCAGAAGGGAATGAAAAAGGTCGGGCTTTTGGCCACGGACGGGACCTGCCAGTCCGGGGTCTATAAGAAGGTGTTTGACGCCATGGGAATCGAGACGTGCATGCCCTCCCCTGCGAGGCAGAGGTCCGTGATGGACGTGATCTATAAGGGGGTGAAGGCCGGAAATCTGTCCATCGACCTCACCGGGTTTTACGAGGCGATGGAGGAGCTTTTTGCGGACGGAGCGGAGACGCTGGTCCTTGGCTGCACGGAGCTTCCGGTGGCCTTCGACCTGTTTCAAATTGAGAAGCCGAACATTGACCCTACCCTTGTGCTGGCCAAAGCCGCCGTGCGGTTCGTGGGTGCGAGGGTGAAGGGGGATTAAGGAGGACGACTATGTTAAGTAACATTGTGAAGAATATTACCCCTTCCGCCACCTGCGAGCTGGAAGGCGTCGTGGCCGACATGAAGGCCGCCGGCGTGGACGTAATTGGTTTAAATGCGGGGGAGCCGGATTTTGACACGCCGGAGAACATCCGGAACGCCTGCAAAAAGGCGCTGGACGAGGGAAAGACAAGGTACGTCAACGTGCCCGGGATCGCAGCGCTCAGGGAAGCCATCTGCGAAAAGCTTAAGAGGGATAACCATGTAGAATATGCGCCGTCTCAGATCTGCGTATCCACCGGGGCGAAGCAGGCCCTCAACAATGCGGTCATGGCCGTGGTCAATGCGGGGGACGAGGTCATCATCCCCATGCCCGGCTGGGTGAGCTACGTGGAGATCGTCAAGCTGGTGGGCGGCGTGCCGGTGTGCGTGGACACGAAGGAGGATTTCCAGCTGGACCTTGCGGCCATCGAGAAGGCCATCACGCCGAAGACGGCGGCCATCATGATCAATACCCCCAACAATCCCACCGGTGCGGTTTACACCAGGGAGAGCCTGGAAAAGCTGGCCGAGCTGGCCGTGAAGCATGACTTCTACATTATCTCTGACGAGGTGTATGAGAAGTTAATTTACAACGGAAAGGTCCATGAGTGCGTGGCTTCCTTCTCTGAGGACGCCTACAATCATACCATTCTCATCAACGGCATGTCCAAGGCCTTTGCCATGACCGGTTGGAGATGCGGGTATGCGGCGGCTCCGGCGGAGATCGCTGCGGGCATCAATGCCATTCAGGGGCACACCACCTCCAACGGCACCACCTTTGTCCAGTGGGCTTCCCTGGAGGCACTAAAGCATAACGACGGGACCATCAAGGAGATGGTGGCGGAGTACGCAAAGAGGAAGGACTATACCTATGGCCGTTTGACTGCCATGGAGGGAATCACCTGCGCCAACGTGGACGGGGCCTTCTATCTGCTCCCCGACGTGAGCCATTATTTCGGAAAGAAACATGACGGGAAGGAAATCAAGGATTCCTTTGATTTTTGCAGCTACATTCTGGAGGACGCCCATGTGGCCATCGTGCCCGGCGGAGCCTTCAATGCGCCGAAATGCGTCCGTATCGCCTACACCAATTCCATGGAAAAGATTGTGGAGGGGCTGGACCGGATCGAGAAGGCGCTCTCGAAGCTGGGATAAGAAAAACGGCAAAGCGGCATATAAAAACAACAGAAGCATGCCTGCATCCAGGTGTGCTTCTGCTGCCTGTTTTGTTCTGCGCTTGCCGCAAAAGTTCAAAATTCGAGATCTGAGTAATCAATGCCGAAACTTGCCAATTTTACTTTTGCTACCTTGATCTGGTAATTGAGTTCTTTATTTTCACCTGTTTCATGGGCCTTGATTCTCATTAAATCGACATATCTGTTAGTGGCGACTTCTTTTTGTCCTTCTAACGACATATCAACACCTGCATTCCTTGCTGGTGAGTACACTTGCTTCCACAATGCAAGTATAACAGAAGAGGGGGAGGGTGTAAAGTCTGTAAAATTTATAAGCGGAAAGCGACCGGCTGCAAAGTTTAAGGCATGACCGGTATCTTTTGCGGAAAGGTGGCTGGATAAGTATGAATAAAGAATATTCTTTGTTGATCAAAAACGGGCGGATCATCGACGGGAACGGCACTCCCGCTTTTTCAGGGGACGTTCTGGTGAAGGGCGACCGAATTGCAAAGGTCGGCGGGCCATTTTTGGAGGAAATTGCGGACGAGGTGATCGATGCCGGGGGGAAGGTGGTGTCTCCGGGCCTGATCGATTCCCATTCCCATGCGGACTTGGACCTGTTAAAGAATCCCGGACAGGAGTTCGACCTCTGCCAGGGGGTGACGACAGAGATTGTGGGGTTATGCGGGCTGGGCTTCGTCCCTCTTGGAAAGAAGCATCTGGAGGAAAACATGAAATACAGTGCCGGTCTCTTTGGCTACGACCCCGCCCTGCTGGATCATGAGTTCTCCTCTTTTGAGGGATATATGAAGGAGACGGCCGGGGCGGGGATCAACGTGGCGGTGGCGGCGACCCACAATGCGGCCAGGATTGCGGCTTCCGGCTTTTACAACCGGGCCGAGGACCGGGAGCGCCGTCTTCGGGTCATGGGAGAGATCGTGGACGAGGCCATGGCGGCCGGCTGCATCGGGATGTCCACGGGGCTTTCCTACTATCCCTGTACCTATGCGGATTTTGATGAGCTGGTCTTTCTGGCAAAGCGGCTTAGGGCGCATGACGGCACCTTCCTGACCCACATCCGTTACCCGAGGCAGGGGGAGCCGGACAGTGCCATCGACGAGATCATCCGGGTGGGGCAGGAGAGCCGGGCAAGAATCCATATCCTGCATTACAGAACCAAGTATCCCCATGACCACGGACATCCGGAGCGGCTTCTGGAAAAGATTGCCGAGGCCAACGAGGGCGGCTGCGATTTTACCTTAGAGACGCTTCCCTACCTGTCCGGAAGCACGTTCATCCACACGATTCTTCCCGGCTGGGTCGTGGAGGGAGGATTCGAGAGGACGCTGGAAAACCTGAGAAATCCGGCGCTCAGGCCCCGCATCAGGGAGGAGATGCAGTATCTTCTCGGGATCACGGCCATGGGCAACGGGAAGCCGCCCCGTTTTGGCCACGTGGGAGGGCACCCGGAGTATGGCGGAAGGCTGATCCGGGACGTGCAGGCGGAGCGGGGGCAGGAGCTCGACGAGATGCTCCTGGACCTTCTGGTGGAATCTAAGCTGGACATCAATTACGTGGGCAACGAGACGGAGGAGGATCCGGAGATTTTCCGCATCCTGATGCGGGATACCATGACTTTGCTCAGGTCCCCGCTGTATCTCTGCGGCGGAGACGCCATGCCTTACGGAGAATATCCCCATCCCCGCACCTACGGCTGCTATGCGAAGATGCTTCGCCTTTCCAGAGAGATGGAGATTCCCCTGGAGTCCGTGGTTGCAAAGCTCACTTCCTGTGTGGCGGACCGTTTCCGGCTGGATGATATCGGACGGCTGGAACCCGGAAAGCGTGCGGACATCATCATTTTCGACCCGGACACGGTCACGGACCGGGCGACCTTCGAGGAACCTACCGCCACGGCAACGGGAATACGTTTTGTGATCGTGGGAGGGAAGACCGCTCTGAAAGACGATAAGCCCACCGGGGTGCGAAATGGGAGCGTGGTCCGGAAAACGGGACCCTCTCAAAAAGGAGTTGACAAAGTCCGATAAAAGGATTACTATAAATAACGGTTTGGCAAAGGCGCTGTTTTCATAGGAAAATAGCGCCTTTTTATCATGTCGGCGAGGGCAAATACAGGATTTGGCAAAACTGCATAAATTTATTGACAAATCGGAGGACAGTATGGTAGGATTATATATAACAGGCGGATATATTGTATACAATCTACAATCAACAAGATTATTCGGAGACAGGGAGGTATCAGGATGTTATCTGTGAATCAAGTATCCATGCACTTCGGCGGTCTGGTGGCTCTGGACGGAGTTAATATGACGGTGAAGGACGGGGAGATCAGGGGCCTGATCGGGCCGAACGGTTCAGGCAAGACGACGCTCATCAACGTGATCACCGGATTTTACGCTCCGACCAAGGGGACCGTGGAGATGGACGGCCAGGTGATCTCCGGCCGGACGCCCAATGCGGTAGCAAAGGCCGGGCTGTGCCGGACTTTCCAGAACATCAATCTGTTTTCCGAGATGAGCGCGCTGGAAAACGTGGTGACTGCGGCCTGTACCCATCAGACGGTGAATTTGGGCTCCGCCATTTTTCAGACGAAGGCTCTGAAGGCCCAGGAAAAGGAGTGCCATGACAAGGCGAGGGAGCTTCTCTCCTTCGTGGGGCTGGGCGGAAAAGAGGACGTCAAGGCGACGAACCTTCCCTATGGGCAGCAGAGGCTCCTGGAGATCGCCAGGGCACTGGCCACGGAGCCGAAGCTCCTCCTCCTGGACGAGCCGGTGGCGGGCATGAACGAGCAGGAGAGCGACGAGGCGGCAAAGCTGGTACATAAGCTCAGGGAGAGCGGGAAGACCATCCTCTTAATCGAGCACCACATGAAATTCGTGATGTCTCTCTGTGACAGCCTGACTGTGCTCAACTACGGAAAAGTCATTGCGGAGGGGATTCCTTCGGAAATCCAGAACAACGAGGACGTTATCAGTATTTATCTTGGCAAGAAAAGGGGGAAATAAGACATGTTGCGTATTGAGAACCTCAGCTGCCATTACGGTGTGATCCAGGCCCTCCATGAAGTCAGTATCCACATTGAGAAAAAGGGGATCTATGCGATCATCGGCGCCAACGGCGCAGGAAAGTCTTCCCTGATCAACGTGCTTTCCGGCCTGGTCCCCGCTTCGTCTGGGAGGGTGATGTTCGACGGGGTGGAGATCACGGACCTGCAGCCCCACGAGATCATCAAGACGGGGATTTCCGTGTGCCCGGAGGGCAGGAAGATCTTTAAAAGCGTTTCCGTCTATGAGAACCTCCTGGCGGGGGCCTACATCATGAAGGACAAGGCCGAGATCCAGAAAAACGTGGAGATGGTCTATGAATTTTTCCCCAGGCTTTCCGAGCGGAGGAAGCAGCTTGCGGGAACCCTCTCCGGAGGGGAACAGCAGATGCTGGCCATCGGGAGGGCGCTCATGTCCAACCCGAAGCTCCTTCTCCTGGACGAGCCCTCCATGGGGCTGGCTCCCAACCTGATCGACTTCGTGTTTGAGACGGTGGTGAAGATTTACGAGGAGAAGAACCTTCCCTCCATCATCGTGGAGCAGAATTCGGAGATGGCCCTTGGCATCGCTGATTACGCCTACGTCCTCGAGGTGGGGCACCTGACCATGGAGGGGACGGGGAAAGAGCTTCTGGCCAGCGACGAAGTACAGAAAAAGTATCTGGGCGCATAAAGTTTGGCTGTCAGCTTCCCGGGGACTGGAGGCTTTCGGTATAGAAAAAATAAAACAACGAACAGGAGGAACAGGTATGAAGACGTTGAAAAAAGCAGGATGTCTGGCATTGGCTCTGATGATAGGCTTATCCGTGCTCGGAGGGTGCGGCTCCAAGAAAGATGACGTGATTCGCATCGGGGCGGTCGGCCCCCTGACCGGGGACAGCTCCAACGGCGGGACGGACGAGCTGGAGGGCAAGCAGCTTGCCATCGAGGATTTTAATGCGGCAGGCGGCATCGACGGAAAGAAGGTGGAGCTGTATTCGGAGGACGACGCTTCTTCCGCTTCCCAGTCCGCTTCGGCTGTCACGAAGTTGATCAACCAGGACAAGGTGGTGGCGATCGTCGGCGCCCACAACAGCGCCTGCACACTGGCCGACCTGGAAGTGATCAACAAGTACAAGATCCCCATGATCACGCCCGGCTCTTCTGCGGAGACGGTGCTGACCTCCGGGTGTGAATGGATTTCCCGTTCCTTCCCCGGCGACGGCTTACAGTGCTCTGCGCTGATCAACTACATCACCACCACGGGGAGCCCGAAAAAGATCGGTGTCATTTACTGCAACGACGACTTCGGCCAGGGCGGTTTTAATGCAATTTCCGCGGCGGCCGAGGCGAAGGGGCTCGAGGTGGTCTCCGAATCCTTTGCAAACGAGGACAAGGACATGACGACCCAGCTCAGCAAGTTAAAGAGCGAGAACATCGACTGCCTGTTCATCTGGTGCCAGTACACGCCCGGCGCCCTGATCATGAAGCAGGCCAGGGGCCTTGGATGGGACATCCAGTTCTACAGCGGCACGGGAACCATTCACGGGGACACCTTCTCTTTGTCTGACGGCGCCTATGTGGGCTGCATCAATTCCGTGCCCTTCACTTCGGCCAGCACGGACCCGAAGGTGCAGGATTTCGTGAAGCGCTATAAGGAGAAATTCGGAGAAGAGCCTTCCCAGAACTCGGCAAGGGCCTACGACGCCATGATGATTCTCCTGAACGCCATCAAGACGGCTGGTTCCACAGATGCGGACAAGATCCAGGAGGCCATCCGCAACACCAAGGATCATGACGGAATGCAGGGCAACATTTCCATCGACCCGGCCACCGGCGAGTACATCGGCGACGTGATGATCGTCCAGGCCGCGGAGGGGGATACCTGGACGTACCTGGATTCTGCGTCCACCAACTGATCCGGATATGAAGGGAGAAAAGCCAATGAAGGAAAAGGTAATGGCGGCGGCCGTGCAGATGGACATTGCGCTCTTTGACGAGGCGGCAAACCTGGCTTATATGGAATCGGCCATAAAAAAGGCGAAAGAAGAAAAGAATGCCGACCTGGTGGTGTTTCCGGAGCTTTGCAGTATCGGTTACATCCGGGAGCGGAACAAGGAATTCGGCCACAAGTACGTGATGGGGGCGGAAAAGGTTCCCGGGGAATTTACGGAAGCCCTCGGCGAGATGGCGAAAAAATACGACGTGTACATTATTTCCGGCATGACGGAGGCCCACCCGCAGATCCCGGCGACGCTGTACAATTCGGCGGTGCTCGTGGATCCCATGGGCAAGGTGGCGGGCGTGCACAGGAAGGTACATATCCCGGGCTATGAAAAGCATTACTTCATCCCGGCAAACACCAACGACGTGTTCCACACGGACATCGGCACCATCGGCGTGGGCATCTGCTACGACAACCAGTTTGCGGAGCTCACCAGGACCTATGCGCTCAAGGGGGCGGAAATCCTGGTGATGCTCTGGAACATGCCCCGCTTTTCCAACCAGCCGGAAATGCTCCACCGGCTGACCTCGGCCAGAGCCTTTGAGAACCGGATGTACGCCATTTCCTGTAACCGAATCGGGGAAAACAGCGGAATGGAGTTTTTCGGGCACAGCGCCATCGCAGATCCCCTCGGGGAACTGGTCGCCACGGCCGGGGAGGAGGAGACGATCCTTTACGGAGAGCTTTCCAGGGCCATGCTCCTCACGGAGCGGGCGCAGATGCCGGTATTCAGAGACAGGAGGCCTGATCTGTACGGAGAGCTTACAAAGCCTCTGTAAAGGCCTGAGCTTATCGTTGCTGCCATCCGCGGCAGGGATTCAAGAACATGGACGAGGTGAGAACATGGGACTTTTAGGATTACAGATTGTCAATGGAATTACGATTGGCATGATTTACGGTTTGGCCGCACTGGGTTTTACCATGGTGTTTAAGGCCTTGGGCTATCTGAATTTTTCACATTCCAATACAATTACCATCGGGGCCTTTGTGATCTATACGGTCGTCATCAGCCTGAACATTCCGTTTCTGGTGGCGATGCCGGTCGTGATCCTGTTTATGCTGTTTTATGGCTTTGTACTGGAAAAGGTGCTGTTTAAACGGTTCCGGAACGCGTCGGCGCTTACCTTCATGCTGGTCTCGATTTCCCTGTCCACGGTGGTAAGCAATGTCTGCCTGTTGGTGTTCGGGCCGCAGCCCAGGGCGTTGACGAACGTATTTCCCTCCATCAGGCTGAACCTGGGCGGGGTGTCGGTTCCTTTTAACAATGTATGCATCTTTGTAATTGCCGTAGTGTTTTTAATCGTGCTGCAGTTGTTTTTCTCAAAGACGAAATTCGGCCTTTCCCTGAGACTGGCTTCGGAGGACCCTTCCACGGCCAGCCTGATGGGGATCAAGGTGTTTAACACCAGGGCTGCGACTTTTGCTATTACGGCGGCGCTCGGCGGCATTGCCGGAATGCTGGTATCCCCCCTGTATTCCGTCACCATCGAGCTGGGCTCGTCCCTCGCCCTGAAGACTTTCATTTCAGCGGTGGTGGGCGGTCTCGGGAACTTCGTGGGAGCGGTGGTGGGCGGTATCCTGGTGGGCCTTACGGAGACGCTTGCGGCGACTTACATCGCTTCCGCATATAAGGACATGATCGTGTACGTGGCCGGTATCGTGGTTCTGGCGTTCTTCCCCTACGGGATTTTCCGCCGCGTGAAGACCAAGCATTGAGCAGGGAGGAAGGACGACATGAGTGTGATCAAAAAATATAGAAAACAGATTGCGATGGTGGTCTTGCTGGCGCTGGTGGCTTATCTTTCATTTAACAGCTATTTTGTGTTCGTCGGCATCAACGCCCTGATCAATGCCATTGCCGTGATGGGAATCGTGATCATTTCCGGTTATGCCAGGCAGCTCCATCTGGGGCAGTCGGCTTTCCTGGGAATCGGCGCCTACACCTCGGCCATCCTGATGACCAAGGCGGGTCTCAATTTCTGGCTGACCATTCCGGTGGCCATGGTGATCGCCGGAGTCTTCGGATGGGTGCTTTCCATCCCGACGCTTAAGTTAAAGGGCGGTTCCTACCTGGCTCTGGTGACACAGACCTTCGGAGAGATCATTTACGTGCTGCTCTTGAACATGGAGTGGCTGACCAACGGCCCCTTCGGGATCTCCGGGATCAAGGCGCCTTCGATCGGCCCCCTGGATTTCACGGGGCTCCAGCCGTATTTCTTCCTCTGCCTGGCCATTTTGGCTCTGGTGTATTTTGCGCTGAGACGGATCGTGAGGGTAAAATTCGGACGGTTTTTCATCTCCATCCGGGAGTCGGAGGAGGCGGCCCAGTCCATCGGGATCAATACGAGGAAGTATAAAATGGTGGCCTTCGTCATCGCCACTTCGGTCGCAGGGCTGGCCGGGGTCCTCTACGGCCCCTTTATCGGCTACCTGAGCCCGGAGCAGTTCCGGTGGCAGCCGTCGCTCACCTTGGTGTCCATGGCGATCGTGGGCGGGCTTTCCAGCCTGGAGGGCGGGATCGTCGGCGCGGTGATCTTGACCTTCCTGCCGGAGCTCCTTCGCTCCACGGACCAGCTCCGCATGATCCTCTACGGAGTGATCGTGATCTTGACGCTGGCGTTTCTGCCGGACGGCATCGTGTCCCTTTTCGGGAAGAAGCCCGGGGAGATCAAAAAGATGCTGGCGGCCCAGTGGGACATGCTTTCCGACAAGACACTGAGGAAAAAGAAGAAAAAGGTGAAGTTAGCCGGAAAGGCGAAATAAATCATGGGACGGTTCCGGTTTTCCCTTCTGCTCTTTGACAATTCTGGCAATCCGTGGTAAATATAGTATAGAAAGTAATTGACAGGAGGAGGAGGGAAATGCCAGGAACAGATTTTAGTTCCATTCCGTCTTTGAAGCAGTTGGCCTATGACAATCTCAAGCAGAGGATCATAGACGGAGAGTTAAAACCGGGATTCCGGCTGCGGGAGGAAGATTTGTCCGCAGAGATGAACATCAGCCGGGCGCCGATCCGGGAGGCGCTCAACATGCTGGAGCGGGACGGCTTTACGACGATCGTGCCCAGGAAGGGAGCCCTTGTGGCGGAGGTCGTGAAGGAGGACATTTATTACATATGGGAGATGCGGGCCCTTTTGGAGCCTTATGCGGCCAGGCTATCCGCGACGTTTGTTCCTTCGGAAAAGATTGCGGAGGTAAAGAAAAAACTTCATATGGTGCTGGAGCATCCGGAGGATCTCCCCCAGTACATGGAGTCTGACCTGGAGGTTCATCAGATGCTGGCGGATTATCTGGAAAACCGGTTCTTGAAAAACACGCTGGAAAACATGAAGGCCCATTCTCTCAGGATCCGCTGGGCGGCGGAGTACGACAATGCGGACATGCAGGCTTCCATCGTGGAGGTCGCCACCAGGGAGCACATGGACATCGCCTGCGCCTTGGAGAAGAAGGATCCGGAGCTTGTCTACCAGGTGGTAAAACGGCATGTGGAGAACAGTTCCGAGCGCCTGATGGGGGCGAATTATGCAAATCAGAAAAAATAAAAGAAACAGGGAAGCCATTAGCAGATCTGCCGAGTCCATTTCGCGGTTTACTAATGGTTTTTTATAGGAAGCAGATTCCATACAATCTGCAATCTACAGACTGTCCGGAGAAGCCGGAACGGAAAAGGAGAAATCGAGGAGGAAATTATGAGTGAAAAGGCAAGGAAGGGCTGCGAGATTCTGCTCCACACCTGCGGAGAGGTGAAAAAGGGAGAGCGGGTTCTCGTGATTACGGACAATACGAGCAGGGAGGTCGGCGAGGCCATGTACGCATGCGCGGCGGATTTTACGGATGCCACGCTGGTCTGCATGCCGGACCGTTCCACCCACGGGGAAGCGCCCACGGATGCGATTGCGGCGGCCATGAAGGAGTCGGACGTGATGTTTTCGGCGACCACCTTTTCCCTGTATAACAGTGCGGCCAGGATTGCCGCCTGCGAGGCGGGTTCCCGTTTCGTGAACATGGCGGATTATTCCATGGAGATGCTGGAGGAGGGATGCCTGTTCACGGACTGGGACGAGGTCCGCAGGATCGTGGACGACTTAAAGACGAGGATTGTGGGGAAGGAGCTCTCCATCACCACGCCCGCAGGAACCGATTTTCGCACTTCGATCGAGGGGCGCCATGCGGACACCGGCTACGGGGTGTCCAGGGAGAGGGGGGAGGCCTCTTCCCCGCCGGATGCGGAGTGCGCCGTGGGGCCCGCCGACGACTCTGCGGAGGGAACCCTGGTGATCGACGGAAGCATTCCCCTGCCGGGGCTGGGGGTTCTTGAATGCCCCATCACCCTCAAGGTGGAAAAAGGATACATCACCTCCATCGAGGGCGGAAAGGAGGCGGACGTTCTCAGGGAGACCCTGGCGGCCTTTGATGACAAACGGGTATATCTGGCGGCGGAGGTGGGCTTCGGCTTAAATCCGGCCGGGAAATTGAGCGGGCGCATGCTGGAGGACGAGGGCGTTTTGGGAACCATGCACATCGGCATCGGAAACAATCTGTCCTACGGCGGAAGCTGCGACACGCCGGTGCACATCGACCTGATCATGAAATGCCCCACCTGCATTGTGGACGGAACCTGCGTGATGAAGGACGGAAAGTTGGTTAAATAATTTATTTTTGGAAAAGGTATTGACAAAAGGGGGAATTTGAGATACAAGAGAGAGGTTGTTATTGATCTTTGATGGTGATGAGGAAAAAGTCATGGAACAGATGGAACGGTATATACAGAAGAGACAGTGGACCAAGTATGTGCTCTGCGTGGTGGGGGCTTTTATTTACTCGGTCGGAATGAACACCTTCGTGGCCTCCATGGGCTTTTATGCCAGCGGAGTGATGGGAGTCTGCCAGATCATCCAGAGCGTCCTGGTGCAAAAGTTTCATGTGAATCTGGGGGGCTTTAACTTAAGTGCGGTGCTGTATTCCCTTCTGAACGTGCCGCTCTTCGTCATGGCCATGCGGAGCATCGGGAAGCGGTTTCTGATCAAGACGGGGATCAACGTGATTTTTGTGACCTTTTTCCTGAGCATTGTCCCGGTGCCGAAGGTGCCGGTCATCGAGGAACCGCTCACCTGCGCCCTGATCGGCGGCATTGTCTGTGGGGCCGGCTCCGGGATCACCCTGCAGGCCGGGGGCAGCGGCGGCGGCCTGGACATTTTAGGAGTCTATCTGGCAAAGAAAGGGAAGAGCATCAGTGTCGGGAAGCTCTCTCTTCTCATCAACGGCATCATTTACGGGATCTGCATCCTGCTGTTTGACGTGTCCGTGGCCATCTACTGCATTATCTATGCGGTGTTCTTGTCCTTCGTGGTGGACAAGGCCTACAGCCAGAGCATCAACGTGCAGGTCATGATCTTCACGAGGAACAGCGGGAACGCCATCCGGGAGATGATCATCCGGGAGTTCAACCGCAGCGCCACCCTCTGGAAGGGGGTGGGCGGCTACACGGAGAAGGACACGGTGATCGTCTATTCCGTGCTTTCCAAATATGAGGCGGCGATCCTAAGGCGGATGGTGAGGGAGACGGACCCTCATGCGTTCCTGGTGCTGAACGAGGGCTGCCAGATTTCGGGAAATTTCCCGAAGCATTTGTAAAAGACGGGAAAAGAGGGGGATCCGCCGTGATCCCTTTTTTTTACACTGTTTTTCTTTGATTTTTTTCTGCCGGGAATGGTTGTATTTTCCTGATTCTATGATATAGTAATTATAATCGGGCGGTGGGAACGGCCAAAAAATGGAACTAAGGAGATTGACATGGATAATCAACTGGAGTGGAAGGAAGAATTTGATATTGGTGTAAAGATCATTGACGAGGAACACCGGAGGCTTTTTCAGATTATCAACAGGCTTTTTGCTCTCGGGGAAGAGGAAAGGAAGAGTAAGAAGGCATGCCAGGAAGGGATCAAGTATTTTAAAGAGCATGCGATGCGGCATTTTGCGGACGAAGAGAAGTATATGGAGCTGATCGCTTATGAAGATCTGGAGATGCACCGGCGCATACACAGGGGGTTCCGGGAAAACACGCTTCCGGCCCTGGAGCAGGAGCTGGCCCGGGAGGGCTATTCCTCTGATGCGGTCAATCATTTCCTGGGAGTCTGCGCCGGGTGGATGATCGGACATACCCTGACGGAGGATCAGGCCATAGGAGGGAAGAGGGAAGGCAAATGGACGGAGCTTCTGCCGGAGACGGAACTCTCGGACCTCAAGCGGGTCATCAGCAGGATGCTCTACGACATGTTCCAGTTAAAGGCGCAGGTGATCAGCGATGCCTACGGCGGGGAGCGGTTTGGAAAAGGAGTGTATTACCGGCTGGTCTATGGCAGGGAGGCGGATGACAAGAAGTGGGAGATCCTCCTGGCTTTCGAGGAAAAGCTTCTGGTCAGCACGGTCGGAAAGATCATGGGTGTCCATTCAGACAAGCTGGATGTGATGCTGCTCAATGCGGTCCGCTATACGGCGAGCCAGTTTGTATGGCGCGTCATGTGCCATTTCCCTTCTGCGGAGTCTTATGAGCTGGTGGAGGAAAACCTTTTGACTTATGACCAGTTTGAGGATTTATTTGAGGACAAGAAGCCGCAGGTGGGCCTCTTGTTCGATACAAGTGCGGGATATTTCGCTTATTCCATCTTTGCGCCCCATCTCCTCCAGAGCGGCATCGGGACGCCTCTGGTGGCGGACAACGCCATGCAGGAGGTCGGAAGATATATCCGGGAGCGGGAGAAGGAGCCGATGTCGAAGATCCTCGTGGTCGACGATTCCATGACGATCCGGATGGGGATGCGCAGGCTCCTCGCCGGGAAGTACGAGGTCTCGGAGGTGGATTCCGGCGCCGCCGCGATCCGGGCGATCACCCTGGACCGGCCGGACCTGATCCTTTTGGATTATGAGATGCCGGTCTGCGATGGAAGCCACGTGTTCGAGATGATACGCTCCGAGAAGGAGTTTGAGGACATCCCGGTGATCTTCCTGACCAGCAGGGACGATCCGGAGAGCGTGAAAAAGGTATTGTCCTTAAAGCCGGAAGGCTATCTGTTAAAATATTTAAAGCCTGCGGACATCAAGTGCAGGATCGACGAATTTTTTATGAAGCTCAAGAGGCAGCGGGGGTGACGAGAGGATCGCCGCTGCCGGGAACAGGACAGGACGCGTGAGGGCTGCGTCCTGTCCTTCTTTTTATAAACGGGCCCGTGCAGAGGAAAGACCGCTTCCCTGCTCGATCATATTCTAAGGAAACGCTGATCAGATCATCGTTTCCCTAAAAGGTTCTGTGCCGTTTTGGACCGGCAGGGGATTCCTGTCTCTCGAAGCTTTCAGTGTATTATAATGAGACAATAATAAAAAGAGAAAGGGAACAGGACGAAAGAAACGGAGAAATGTATTGAAGATTATACAAAATATCAAAAAAAGCCGTTGCGTACTCCAGACAATGTGCTATAATATAATACGATCAGCGATGTATTATATTGATACAGAGCATTCCGAGGGTATCCCTGGATGCCCGGAAAACATGGGCAAATTTAAGGAAGCGCCCTGCGGGCATACCATGATGCCTGAAAAATATAGGCAAGATCAAGGAAACGCCCTGCGTGCATACCTGTATGCCCAAAAACCATGGGCAAATTTAAGGAAAGGAAAGCAAAACTATGAAGAAGATCATCAACAAACCGGAAAATGTAGTGGAGGAGATGCTGCATGGACTGGCCATGGCCAATCCGGCGGTCATCCACAGCGAGGGACTGGGGGTCATCTCGCGGAAGGAGAAGAGCAAGAAGGTAGGTATCGTGTCCGGCGGCGGGAGCGGCCATGAGCCCGCTCATGCAGGTTATGTGGGGAAGGGCATGCTGGATGCGGCTGTGGCCGGAAACGTGTTTTCTTCTCCCGACCCGGAGCGGATCCAGGAGGGGATCAACCAGGCAAACGGCGGCAAGGGCGTGCTCCTCGTGATCAAGAATTATTCCGGCGACTATATGAATTTCACCATGGCTGCGGACATGGCCGAGCTGGACGACATCGAAGTGGATTACGTGATCGTGAAAGACGACGTGGCTGTGGAGGACAGCACCTATTCTACCGGCCGCAGGGGGATCGCCGGCACGGTCTTCGTCCATAAGATCGCAGGAGCCAAGGCGGAGGCCGGAGCTTCTCTTGCCGAGGTGAAGGCGGCGGCGGAGAAAGCCATTAAAAATTTAAGGAGCATGGGCATGTCCATGAGCGCATGCACCATTCCCGCGGTTGGAAAGCCCGGATTTGTCCTGGAAGAGAATGAGATCGAGATCGGCATGGGCATCCATGGCGAGCCCGGTATCAGCAAATCGGAGGTGAAGGAATCCAAAGAACTTGCGAAGATCCTTCTGGACAAGATCCTGGAGGACTATAAAGCTTCCGGCATCGAGACGGAGGGCGGCGAGTTTGCCCTGATGGTAAACGGACTGGGCGCCACTCCCCTGATGGAGCTTTACATCCTCAACGGCGACGTGCAGGCGTATCTGGCGGAGAAAGGCGTCAAGGTCTATAAGACTTTTGTCGGCAATTACATGACGGCCCTTGAGATGGCCGGCTGTTCCCTGACGCTCATGAAGCTGGACGACGAACTGAAGGAGCTTCTGGACGCTCCCAGCGAGGCGCCCGCGTTCCGGGTCTGATCCGGCGGGCTACACACATTTCATGAAGAAAGGAAGGAATCATTATGGGATTTCAGTTGACAAGCAAAGACTATGTGGAGTATATCAAGCTGGCGTATCAGAAGATCCATGCCAGCGGGGACTATATCACGGAGCTGGATGCCGCCACCGGCGACGGCGACCATTGGGCAAACATTGACAGCGGGTTTGGGAAGCTCAACGAGATTTCCGCATCTCTGGCGGAGATGACCCTGTTTGAGCAGTTCAAGCAGATCGGGAAGACCATGATGTCCGTGATCGGCGGTTCCTCCGGCGTCCTTTACGGCAGCGCCTATCTGGCGGCGGCCAAGACGCTGAAGGATAAAGAGACCATCGGCAACGAGGAGCTCTGCAGCGTGCTTTCCGCCATGCTGGATGCGATCATGTCCAGGGGGAATGCCCAGCCCGGATGGAAGACCATGATCGACAGCCTTCATCCGGCAGTGGAATGCTATAAGGCGTGCCTGGCGGAAGGGCTTTCCGAGGAGGAGACGCTTGGGAAGGTGAAGCAGGCGGCTCTGGACGGCGCGGAGAGCACCAAGGGCATGGAAGCGGTGAGAGGCCGTGCTACTTATCAGACAGATAAAGGCGTGGGACATCTGGATCCCGGCGCAGTTACCATGTCGTACCAGATCGAGATCCTGGCGGACTATGCCCTTTCCAGGCTGTAGATCCTGCGGGGACAGGCATGAATGACAAAGGCGGGCGTATAAAATGGCAGAGAATCCCCTGATGATCAATCAGACGCTTCTGAAGACGATCCCGGAACCGGTGAAGCAGTTTGCGGAGGTGATCGCAAAAGCGGTGGACGCAGACGTGCGTATCGTGGACAACAATCTGAGCGTGGCGGGGGAGGCCGTTTTATACTACCGCCTTTCTGCGTCTATCGGGCTGGATACCGTGATCGGACAGGTACTGGCGAGGCAGAAGCGGATCGTGGTGGAGGACAGACGGTGGTCGGAGATCTGCAGGGCCTGCCCTTCCTATGGAGAATGTCAGATCTGCGGGATGGCAGGTGTTCCGATCAGCCATGAGGGGCGTGTCATCGGTGTGATCGCCCTCCTGTTCCCCAGGCACCGGACCTTCGGTATATTCCGGGACATGGAGGAGGCTGCGGATTTTGTGGCGCGCATGGCGGAGCTTTTGTCGGAGCGGGTCGGGGAGCAGGAGGCGCTTGCAAAGGCAGAGAGGGAGAGCAGAGAACGGGAACTCGTGCTGGAATGCGTGGAGGACGGAGTGGTCTGTACGGATATGGCGGGGGAGATCCGTTCCTGCAACTGGGCATTTTCCGCCATGTTCGGGCTGGAGGGAAATATTTTGGGGGAAAATCTGCAGATGCTGCTTCCTCACCGGATGCTCCGGGATTTCTTCCGAAGGAAAGCGGCTTTTCAGAACCTGAAGATTTCCCTGGAACGCGGAGAACACTCCTTTTACGGCTTCCTGTCCTGCAGGGAGCTTATGATCCCCGGAGGGGAGAAACGGTGCGTTTTCTGTTTCCGGCCGATGGATCACATATGGGCGGCTGCCAACCAGGCGGGAAGCGGCTCTCTGGTCACTCTGGAGTGGTGCCGGGGGTGGCTTCTCACGGAGGAGACGGCGGACCGTGCCAAAGCGCTGGCGGCTACGCTTCTCCCGGTCCTGATCTGCGGGCCGGAGCAGTGCGTCAATGAGATGGCGGCCAAGGCGATCTGCAATTACTCGGACAGGAGCGGCATGGGGATCGTGCCTGTCTACTGCAACAACCTTTACCGGGAATTCTTTGAGCAGTTTCTGTTCAGCAGCTTTGGGGAGCTTCAGAGAGCCTGGGGAGGAACACTGGTTTTTTATGACGTGGATAATCTTCCCTTTTATCTTCAGGAGCGCCTGCTGGAGTTTATGAGGACGGGGGGCGCCGACGTAGAGAGGAACGGGAACGGCGTGCGCCTGATCTTTACGACCACAAAGGATTTAAAGGCCCTGTCGGAGAAAGGGCTTTTTCTGGAAAAACTGTATTATCATCTGGAAAAAAACAGGATCTCCCTGGATTCATTTTACGGGGACAGGGCAAGGCTGGCAGCGGCGCTGGATCTGGGGACGGCCTTCTACCGCTCCAGGTATGAAAACGATCAGATGGCTTTGAGCAAGTCTGCCAGGCAGTGGCTGTTGAATAAAGACTGGGGAGATGATCCCAACGAGGTGGATAAGATCCTGGAAAAGATTGTCCGGAGCAGCGAGGGGACCGTCACGGACAAGGACCTGGCCGCCATGGGGATCCGGCGTTTTAAGGAGGAGGGGGTTTCGGCCATCTCCGACCTGGAGCGGGAGAGGATCGCCGGGCTTTTGAAGGCGGGGTACAGCAAGGTAGAGATCGCAAAGCTTCTCGGGATCGGGAGAGCCACTTTGTACCGGAAGATGGCGGAATACGGGCTGGATTACGGCAGGAGGAAAAAGAAACAGGATAAGACATAAAGAACCTGCAGAAAAAGGACACATCAATAAAGAAAGGACTGTCCGTCGGTTTTATGGGATCGACGGGCAGTCCTTTTGGCCGGTTTGGGCAGTTATTCTTTGATGCGGTCGATATCTATGAAAGGTGTAAAGCTTTTCCTGGCCTCCATTTTTTCCTTGCGCCCTCTGTCGGTTTTATGTATAATGGTAGGGGCAAAAATAGAAAAGACGACGACAGGAAAAAACAGGGGGAAAGCTATGTCTCAGAGAAAAGATATCCACAAGGTATTGATCATCGGTTCCGGTCCCATCATCATCGGCCAAGCCTGTGAATTTGACTATTCGGGCACGCAGGCCTGCAAGGCGCTCCGGAAGCTGGGCTATGAGATTGTGCTGGTGAATTCCAATCCGGCCACGATCATGACGGACCCGGAGATCGCGGATGTCACATATATCGAGCCGCTCAACGTGGAACGGCTGGAGCAGATCATCGCCAAAGAGAGGCCGGACGCGCTGCTTCCCAACCTGGGAGGCCAGTCGGGCTTGAATCTCTGCTCGGAGCTTTTTAAGGCCGGCGTTCTGGACCGGTACAACGTGAAGGTGATCGGCGTCCAGGTGGATGCCATCGAGCGGGGCGAGGACCGGATCGAGTTCAAGCATGCCATGGAGAAGCTGGGTATCGAGATGGCGAGGAGCGAGGTGGCCTACTCGGTGGACGAGGCCCTGGACATCGCCGATAAGCTGGGCTATCCCGTGGTGCTCCGGCCGGCCTACACCATGGGCGGCGCCGGAGGCGGCCTGGTCTACAACGTGGAGGAGTTAAAGACGGTCTGTGCCAGGGGTCTGCAGGCCAGCCTGGTGGGACAGGTCCTGGTGGAAGAATCCATTTTGGGCTGGGAGGAGCTGGAGCTGGAGGTGGTCCGGGATGCGGATAACAACATGATCACCGTCTGCTTCATCGAGAACATCGACCCTCTGGGCATCCACACGGGGGATTCCTTCTGCGCCGCCCCCATGCTGACCATTTCGGAGGAGGTGCAGCGGCGGCTCCAGGAGAAATCCTACCGGATCGTGGAGTCCATCGAAGTCATCGGCGGGACCAACGTCCAGTGGGCCCATGACCCGAAGACGGACCGGGACATCATCATCGAGATCAATCCCAGGACGTCCAGATCTTCGGCGCTGGCCTCCAAGGCCACCGGCTTCCCCATCGCCTTCGTGTCGGCCATGCTGGCGACGGGACTGACCCTGGCGGACATTCCCTGCGGCAAGTACGGGACTCTGGACAAATACGTTCCGGACGGGGATTACATCGTGCTCAAGTTCGCCCGCTGGGCCTTTGAGAAATTCAAGGGCGTGGAGGATAAACTGGGAACGCAGATGCGCGCCGTGGGCGAGGTCATGAGCATCGGAAAGACCTACAAGGAGGCCTTCCAGAAGGCCATCCGCAGTTTGGAGACGGGCCGGTACGGGCTGGGCCACTGCAGGGATTTTGACAAGAGGACGAAGGACGAGCTTTTGCGGCTCCTTGCGACGCCCTCCAGCGAGCGGTATTTCGCCATGTACGAGGCGTTACGAAAAGGGGCCGCGGTCGAGGAGCTCCATGAGATCACGAAGGTGAAGCATTATTTCATCGAGCAGATGAAGGAGCTGGTGGAGGAAGAGGAGGAGCTGCTCGCGTGCAGGGGCGGCCTGCCCTCGGATGAGGCGCTGATCCGGGCGAAGAGGGACGGGTTTTCCGATAAGTACCTGAGCCAGATCCTGGGCGTCTCGGAGGCGGACGTCAGGGAGCGGCGGATATCCCTGGGAGTGGAAGAAAACTGGGAGGGCGTCCACGTGAGCGGCACCGAGGACAGCGCCTACTATTACTCCACCTATAATGGAGAGGATAAGAACCCCATCCGTAGTGATAAGCCCAAGGTCATGATCCTGGGCGGCGGCCCCAACCGGATCGGGCAGGGTATTGAGTTCGACTACTGCTGCGTCCACGCGTCCATGGCCCTTAAAAAGCTGGGCTTTGAGACCATCATCGTCAACTGCAACCCGGAGACGGTCTCCACGGATTACGACACCTCCGACAAGCTGTATTTTGAGCCGCTGACCCTGGAGGACGTGCTGAGTATCTATAAGAAGGAACAGCCGGTGGGCGTCATCGCCCAGTTCGGCGGACAGACGCCCCTCAATCTGGCGGCGGATCTGGAGAAGAACGGCGTGAAGATCCTGGGGACGGCCCCGGCGGTCATCGATCTGGCCGAGGACCGGGATCAGTTCCGGGCCATGATGGACAAGCTGGAGATCCCCATGCCGGAGGCGGGCATGGCGGTTAACGTGGAGGAGGCCCTGGAGATCGCGGACCGGATCGGCTATCCGGTGATGGTCCGTCCCTCCTACGTGCTGGGCGGCCGGGGTATGGAGGTGGTCTACGACGCGGAGAGCATGACGGGCTACATGGAGGCGGCCGTGGGCGTGACGCCGGACCGTCCCATCCTCATCGACCGGTTCCTGGTCCACGCCACCGAGTGCGAGGCGGACGCCATCAGCGACGGCACCCACGCCTTCGTGCCGGCGGTCATGGAGCACATCGAGCTGGCCGGCGTCCACTCCGGCGATTCGGCCTGCATCATCCCTTCCAGGCATCTGTCGGAGGAGAATGTGAAGACCATCAAGGAATATACGAGGAAGATCGCGGAGGAGATGCACGTCCGGGGATTGATGAACATGCAGTACGCCATCGAGAACGGCAGGGTCTACGTGCTGGAGGCCAATCCCAGGGCCTCCCGGACGGTGCCCCTGGTGTCAAAGGTCTGCAATATCCGCATGGTGCCTTTAGCCATCGACATCGTGACCGGGGAGCTGACCGGCCGGCCTTCGCCGGTGCCGGCCCTTAAGGAGCAGGAGATCCCCTATTACGGCGTGAAGGAGGCTGTGTTCCCCTTCAATATGTTCCAGGAGGTGGACCCGGTCCTGGGGCCGGAGATGCGCTCCACCGGCGAGGTCCTGGGGCTTTCCGAGTCCTGGGGCGAGGCCTTCTACAAGACCCAGGAGGCGTCCCAGACCAGGCTTCCCCTGGAGGGGACCGTCCTGATCAGCGTCAGCGACAAGGACAAGCCGGAGGCCGTGGAGGTGGCGAGGGAATTTGCCGCCGTCGGCTTCAAGATCATCGCCTCCAGGAATACCTGCAAGCTTCTCAGGGAAAACGGGCTGGAGGCGGAAATGATCAACAAGCTGCAGGAGGGCCGTCCCAACATGTACGACCTGATCACCAACGGGAAGATCGACGTGATCGTCAACACTCCGGTGGAGAAGGAGCGGAAGATGGACGACAGCTATTTAAGGAAGGCGGCTATCAAAAAGAAGGTGCCCTATGCGACGACCATGGCGGCGGCCAAGGCGATGATCGGCGGCATCCGCTTCGTGAAGGAGCACGGGAACGGCCAGGTGAAGTCCCTGCAGGAGCTTCACGCAAGCGTGAGGGACAAGGAGTGAGATAGCTCCGGGACGCGGATATGGGGAATGAGGGGGAGAGGGCGCATGCGGATCACGGTTCTGGCGGTGGGAAAGGTAAAGGAAAAGTTTTATACGCAGGCCGTCGGGGAGTACGCGAAGCGCCTCTCCCGCTACTGTAAGCTGGAGATCGTCGAAGTCCCGGATGAAAGGACGCCGGACGGGGCCGGGGAGGCGGCCGTCCGGCAGATCAAAGAGAGGGAGGGGGAGCGGCTGCTCTCCCATGTAAAGGATGGCATGTACGTGATCGCCCTCGCCATAGACGGAAAGATGTTAAGCTCCGAAGAACTTTCGGAGCATCTTTCTGCTCTGGCACTATACAGGGAAAGCCATCTCGCCTTTGTGATCGGCGGCTCCCTGGGGCTCTCTGAGGATGTGCTAAAACGGGCCAATGAAGCCCTGAGTTTTTCTAAAATGACCTTTCCCCATCAGTTGATGCGGGTGATCCTTTTGGAGCAGCTTTACCGGAGCTTTAAGATTCAGGCGGGGGAACCCTATCACAAGTGAGAGGATCCTTGGAGATATTTTTATATACAGTTAAGCGTTTAAGTTTTATAATGATCGGCATAGAAAGTCTTATTTCATTTCTTATTTTCTCAGCCTTCATTCGGGCACTGCCTGAGTGCTGGTCAGATCATGCGATATCTATAAAGAATCCCAAGGGAGATCCAGGGAGACAATCCGGAATTTAGTGCCCTGAATGAAAAAGTATCCTTTTTGGATATTGTATTCAAAGCTAAAAATCCAGAGTTGTCGAGGGAAGGCGTATTGGTCAACCTTCACATGGATCTGGAGCTGTAAAAAAACTATCATCCTGGTTACCCTGTCGAGAAACGGGGGATGTATTACTTGGCAAGAAGTTTGTCCGCGCAGCTGTCTCTCGTGACGGAGAGTACAGATTATGGGACTTTGGAAAAATGCTGCAGCATTTGGATCTGTCGGGATAACATACCAAAGACGGAACAGTACAGCATTTCCTTTTATGAAATGACCAATACAAAAAATATCGGGAATTGCAGCGTTTCAAGAGAGGATTTTGATCTGATAAAATTGGTGATTATCAGACAGGGAAATAAGGTGTATAATGGAGACAGAGAAGACGAGGGATACAGGCTTTAATAATGAGTAATTCAGAATTAAATGTTCCGAGGGAGCAGACGATCCTGGCACTTCAAAGGTATTTTGGATTACAGGAGGAGAGGGCAGAGCGTTATTATCAGGAATTTGTGCAGAAAGAACAGAGCGAATGATTCGTGTTTGTGATGCATTTCACGGAAGGAGAAGATCTGATATGGATCAGGAAAAAAAGAAAAGGCCGCTTGCTCCGGTCTTTGCGGAAGAAACGGATTTTATTTTAGGAGATGAAGCATTTCTCCGGAGGTGCCGGGAGGAGGAAGAGCGGATCCGGACAAGGATGTTTGCGGGTCTCACCTGTGAGGGGGAAGATTTTTCCCACATGCGGTTTTCCGGTGTGAAATTCCGGAACTGCCGTTTCTGGAACTGCTCTTTTTCTCACGGGCAGTTTACGGACGTCCTCTTTGAGAACTGTGACCTTTCCGGCTGTGATCTCGACGGGGGATATATGGAGCGGATCGTTTTTGATTCCTGCAAAGGAGTTGGGGCAAAGTTCACCGGGATGGTGGTCAAACACCTTTCCCTGGAGGAATGCAATTTTGACGATGCGAATTTTGATTCGTCCCGCCTGGAGCATGTGCAGATCTTACGTACCAGGCTCAATAACGGAGGCCTGACTGCCTGCAGATGCAGACAGATATTCTGGAGCGGGGCAAGTCTTAAGAATGCCAGCTTTTTTAAGACTTCTCTGAGGGGGATGGACTTTTCGGACAGCGAGATCGGGGGGATTACGGTCTCCGACGACAACAGAGAGCTCTCCGGCGTAATCGTGGACCTTTACCAGGCGGCAGAACTGGCGAAAAAGATGGGGATCATCATCAAGAAGGATGTGTAAACGCCTGGCGTCTGTACATCCTTTTATGCGCAAGCCCGCACAGAAAAATATGCCGCAGGAGCGGCGTGCGGGCTGCGCGGCGAGTAGGGAAAAAGAACCGCTCCCCTACTCGATCCTATCTGGTTATCTGGATTTAATGCTTTGTCCGCCAGGTCCGGTAACAAAAAACGAAATATCCGGACTTGGAGCCGAAGAGCAGGCTGCAGTGGCAGCCCTTCATGAAGGAAGTGCGGAAGTCGTCCGTGTCCAGGAGGCTGTCTGCGTCCAGGGCGTGCACGGTATGGCCCTGGAAAAACGGTTCCATGTGTGCGAAAAGCGGTTCGAAGACCTGCAGGAGGATCTCGTCTGCCGGCCGGTCATCAGATGGCGGGGGAAGCCTTCGCTTTCCGTAGATCTTTTCAAGTCCTCTGTGGAGCAGGGGCTTTTCCACGCCAAGGAAGAGCCGGAGCCGGAGCCCGTCTTCGATGTCATAACATTGCTGGCAGTAGAACGCGTTTCCGATGCTCCGCCCTTTGTAATCCGGGTTGACCAGTTTTGCCTCCACGTGGAACACGTCCTGCAGGGCATGGCCGACGGCCCGGGATATGAGGTCGGTCTGGCCGGAGCAGTGGCA
Organism: uncultured Lachnotalea sp.; assembly: GCA_947066815.1. Lineage (GTDB taxonomy): Bacteria > Bacillota > Clostridia > Lachnospirales > Lachnospiraceae > Lientehia. The sequence goes on along the minus strand of CAMSZT010000001.1, from coordinate 52,401 downwards.
GCTTTTCCGGACGACCGTTTTTTTGACGATCGCCTGATCTTCCTTCATGATATGCTCGACCAGCCAGTTTTGCATGGTATCCGTCAGATGATGGATGACCCTCGGGGCGTAATCCGACAATTCCAGTTCTTTTTTTAAAGAAACCAGGGTCTCGTCCCGGAAGTGATCGTGGATCTGCTTGTGGTGCGCATACCCGGCATACCGGATGGAGCGCATGTATTCCTCTTCTTCCGCAAAATGCGCCATGGAGTAGGCTTCCAGATATTTGAGAAGTTCTTTACAGGTATGCCGGGTCGTTGACGCATCGTCGGAAAGATCGATCATCTTGTGTATGATGCGAAAAAGCTCGGCGTGCGCTTTGTCGATGATGTCCACGCCGATGTTGAATGATTTATCCCAAGCGACCTTTTTCATAAAGGTCTCCTTTCCTGATCTTTGTTGGCATTCCTCCTTTTTATCATATGAATCGTTTTTCTTTTTGCTTACGTTCCTATGAAAAATCAGTCATCTCCTCACCCGCCAGGTGCGGTAACAGAAGATGAAATATCCGGACTTGGAACCGAACAGAAGGCGGCAGGGATAGCCCTTCATAAAATCCGTGCGGAACTCGTCCGTGTCCAGCAGGTTGTTTTTGTCCGGTTCCTGTTCTGCTTCGCCCTGGAAAAACTTCCCCATGTGTACGAAAAACTGCCGGAAGATGTGCAGAAGGACTTCGTTTGCCGGCCGGTTGCCCGACATGGCCGCCGCCCTCCGCTTGCCGTAGAGCTTTTCCAGCCCCCTCTGGAACAGAGGCTCTTCAATCCCCAGGAGCAGGCGGAGCCGGATCCCGCCCTCGATGTCGTAGCACTGATGGCAGTAGAAGCCGTTCCCGATATTTTCTCCCTTATAATCCGTGCTGATCAGTTTCATCTCGGTCTGGAACACGTCCTGAGCGGCACGGTTCACGGCCTTGCAGATCAGAACGGCCTGGGAGGAAAAATCATAGCCCGTCCCCACGTTCTTTTTGACGATGGCCTGGTCCGCCTTCATGATGTGCTCGGCCAGCCAGTTCTGCATGGTACCCATGAGGCGCTGGACGGAAGCCGGAGAATAACCGGACGCTTCCAGCTCTTTTTTTAAAGCGACCAGGGTCTGATCCCGGAAATGGTCGTGGCTCCGTTTGTGCTGGGCGTATCCACTGTAGCGGATGGAGCGCATGTACGCCTCCTCCTCTGCAAAATGTGCCATGGAATAGGTCTCCAGGTATTTGACCATCTCCTGGCTGGTGTGTTTTGTGGTGGCTGGATCATCGGAAAGATCGATCATTCTATGTATGATCCGAAAAAGCTTTGCATGTGCTTTGTCTATGATGTCTACGCCGACATTGAATTTGTCATCCCAAGCAATCTTTTCCATAAAAAACCGTCCCTCCCATTTTTTGTTGATTTTCTGCTTTTTATTATAGTGACCTTTTTTCTGTTTGTCTACTTTTTGCCAAAAAATCGCAAGCGCTTTTGCGTTCCTGAAAAAATATGCTATAATGAAAACGTCTGCCGGCAGAAACAGCCGGAAAACGACAGGAAGGGTGAGGATTTGAATATACAGGAGCTTAAGATGCAGGACCTGGATATCAGGGAGTTGAAGCTCAGACAGCTTGATATCCAGGGGCTGAAGGAAAAAAGCAGGCAGATGGAACTTGGGATCGAAATGGAAGAACGGGTCCGTACTTTTTCCAATATTATGATGATGTATGACTGTGCGATCCGGGAAGTGAGGACCAAGCTGGAAGTGCTGGACAGTGAGTTTTCCGTCCGTTATAACCGGAATCCCATCTCGTCCATCCGGTCCAGGATCAAAAAACCGGCCAGTATTTATAATAAGATGAAGAAATACGGTCTGGAGATCAATGAGGAGAACGTGCTGACAGGACTCAATGACATTGCCGGAGTCCGGGTGATCTGTTCCTTTATCGACGATATTTATATGGTGGGATCGCTCCTTGCCACCCAGGATGACGTCAAGGTGCTGAAGGTGAAGGATTATATCAAGAACCCCAAGCCCAACGGATACCGGAGCTACCATATGATCGTGGAGGTGCCGGTGTTCTTCTCCAGGGGGAAGACGCCCATGCACGTGGAAGTCCAGATCCGCACCATCGCCATGGATTTCTGGGCCAGTCTGGAGCATCAGCTCCGCTACAAAAAGAACATGGAAAATGTGGAAGGCCACGAAGAGATCAGTGAACGGCTCCTTTCCTGTGCGGAGACCATTGCCGAGACGGACCGGCAGATGCAGGAGATCAAGCGGATGATCGGCGAGTTCAAGGATCTGTCGTAACAACAGGATGGTGAAAGGAGGGGGCCATGTCGCTTCAGTTTGTGTTAGGCGGTGCAGGCACCGGAAAGTCGTTTTATATGAACCGTAGTCTGGTGGAGGAGGCGGAAAGGTTCCCGGACCGGCAGTTTTTTGCCATCGTTCCGGAGCAGTTTACCATGGAGACCCAGAAGGAGCTGGTCATGCTGAGCTCCGGCCGCAGCATCCTGAATATCGATATCGTGAGTTTCGAGCGGCTGGCTTACCGGGTTTTTGAGGAGCTTTCCTGTATGCCGAAGGTCATTCTGGACGATATGGGGAAGAGCATGCTCCTGCGGAAGGCCTGTGCGTCGGTGGAGAAAAAGCTTAAGGTCTATAAAAACCATCTGGATCGGGCCGGCTTTATCGAGCAGCTCAAATCCACCATGTCCGAGTTCGGCCAGTACCGGATCGGGGAGGAGGAGCTTTCCGGCCTGACGGAAAAGACAAAAAACAGGCCCCTCCTCAACAGAAAGCTTGAGGATATGAAGCTTTTATCCGGGGCCTTTCGGGAAGCCATGGGGGAAGGGATGATCACGGCCGAGGAACTGCTCCCCTCCCTCTGTCTGGCGATCCCCCGCTCGAAAAGGCTCCGGGGCAGCACCGTCACCCTGGACGGGTTTACCGGATTTACTCCGGCCCAGTACCAGGTGATCGGGGAACTTCTGCGCTGCTGCAGCCGCCTGACGGCGGCCCTCACCATTGACGCAGGCCGGCTGCAGGGAAACGGGGAGGATTCCTTTTCTCTGAGCAGAAAGACGATAGCGGCCCTGCGAAAAATGGCGGAGGAGGCGAAGGCCGGAAGGGATGAGGACGTGGTCCTAACGGAGCCGGTGCGTTTTTCCGGCTCCGGGGAGCTGGCCTTTTTGTCAAAACAGCTGTTTGGGGGCGGAAAAAGGGCGTATGAGGGAGAGACGGCAGATCTGTTTGTCTCGGAGGAGGCATCCCCGGCGGAGGAGGTCCGGGCCATGGCCGGGCGGCTGGCATATCTGGTGCGGGAGGAGGGATACCGGTACCGGGAGATCGCCGTGGTCTGCGGCGATATGGAGAGCTACCGGCCGCTCCTTGCACAGGCCATGGAGGAGGCGGGGCTGCCGGCCTTTCTGGATGACAAGCGGAGCCTTCTCACCAATCCGGCGGTGGAATATATGCGGGCTGCCCTGGAGGCGGTGGAGAAGGATTTTTCCTATGAGAGTGTGTTCCGTTTCCTGAAATGCGGATTTCTTCCTTTCGGGGAGGAGGTCCTTTTTGAGATGGAAAACTATGTGCTGGCCCTCGGGATCCGGGGGCACAGGCGGTGGGCGGCACCCTGGGAGACCCTCTATAAAGGCGGGGAGCATGTGAACCTGACGGTACTGAATGAAGCCAGGGAGAGGGCGGCGGCTCCGCTTTTTGCCCTTCGGGAGGCTTTTAAGAAAAAGGGTGCGACGGTGCGGGAGATGACGGAGGCCCTGTTCCGTTTTCTGGACGGAGGCGGGGTGGAAGAGAGGCTTCTTTCCATGGCGTCGGATTTTTCCGGGGAGGGCGCCTACAGCCTGGCAAAGGAGTACGAGCAGGCATACGGACAGATCATGGGGCTGTTTGACCGGATCGTGGGGCTTTTGGGCGATCAGGTCCTGTCCGTAAAGACCTACAATGACATCCTGGATGCCGGATGCCGGGAAATCCGGGTCGGCGTCATCCCGGCGGCTCTGGACCGGATCCTGGTGGGGGATGTGGAGCGGAGCCGTTTGAAGGATATCCGTGCCCTGTTTTTTGTCGGGGTCAACGACGGGAATGTGCCGAAGCGGAAACGGCAGGGGGGGCTTTTGTCGGAGGCGGACCGGGAGGAGCTGGCCCCTTACGCGGAACTTGCACCTTCCAGGAGGGAGAGCAGCCTGATCGACCGGTTTTATTTTTATCTGACGGTGACAAAACCGTCCCGGAAGCTGTACATTTCTTACGCGGCGGCGGACGCGGCAGGAGAAAAAAAGAGTCCGTCTCCTTATCTTTCTTGTATCCGGCGGCTGTTTCCGGGGCTTTCGTCCGGGCGTGCGGCAGAGCCTTTGGCCCTGACAAGGAGCCTGGCCTTTGGCATGCTGGCCGACGGCATGGAGGAATACCGGGGGGGAAGGGCCTCCGGGCAGTGGGACGCGCTCTATGGCTGTCTTACGGAGCGGGAGGAGGACCGGCGCCTTCTGGAGCGTATCCTGGATGCGGCTTTTTTCTCCTACGGCGGCGACCGGATCTCCAGGGCAGCGGCAAAAGCCCTCTACGGGGAACCGCTCACGGGCAGCGTGACCAGGCTGGAAACCTATGCGTCCTGCGCTTATGCCCAGTTTCTGACCTACGGCCTCCGGCTGGTGAAGCGGAAGGAGTTTGAGTTTGCGGCCCTGGATATGGGCAATGTGTTCCACAAAGCCATCGAGCTCTGTTTCCGGTATGCGAAGGAAGAGGGAAGCCGGGTGGAGGAGCTTGACGAGGCAGGGCGCAGGGATCTGGCGGGGAGGGCCGTGGAAGCGGCGGCCGCGGGCCTGGGAGGGGATGTCTTAAGGTCCTCCGCCAGGAACGAGTACCTGCTTGCCAGGATGGGGCGGATCACGGAGCGGACCCTGTGGGCGCTGGGAGAGCAGCTTAGGGCGGGGGAGTTTGAGCCGGCGGCCTTTGAGATGACCTTTGCCCCGGGAGAGAGCGCGGCCATGCGGATCTCGCTGGCGGAGGGGGGCAGCATGCAGCTTTCCGGAAAGATCGACCGGGTGGATCTGTTCGAGGATGCGGACCGGGTCTATGTGAAGATCGTAGACTACAAATCCGGCGGCATGGATTTTGACCTGAACGCGGTTTACGGAGGGCTGCAGCTGCAGCTGGTGGTTTATCTGGACGCGGCCATGAGAAAGGAGCGGCAGAGGCATCCGGAAAAGGAGATCGTCCCCGCGGGGATGTTCTATTACCAGATCCAGGATCCGATCCTGGAACGGAAGGGAGAGGAAGAGGTCCGGGAGGATGCTTTCTTGGAGACACTCAGACCAAAGGGGATCTTCAACGGAGAGGAGCGGGCGGTCTCCCTGTTCCAGCGAAAGATCGAGGACGGAAAGTCCAGATGGATCCCGGCAGTCATGAAGGACGGGGGGCCGGTCCCCGGAAAGTCGGCCGCGGTCTCGGAAAAACAGTTCGCCCACCTCAGGGATTTTGTGTACCGGAGGATGGAGCAGTTCGGTTCGGCCATCGCAGAGGGGGAGGTTTCTGCCAGGCCCTACCGGAGAAAGGACCGGACCGGCTGCGACTACTGCGGGTTCCAGGCGGTGTGCGGCTTTGACCGGAAGCTCCCCGGCTACGGGTACCGGCGTCTTGCAGAGCGGAAGCCGGAGGAGATCTGGGCAGAGCTTGCGGCGGCAGAGAAAGAAGCTTTGGCAGAAGGGAAGGCTCCGTCCGAGAAAGCAGAACCTGACGGAGAAGACGGAGGGAAGAAAGGCGGGCAGGAGACGTGGCGGTGAAGTGGACGAAGGAACAGGAACAGATCATCGGCCTCAGGGACCGGAATATCCTGGTGGCGGCGGCGGCGGGCAGTGGAAAGACGGCCGTTCTGGTGGAACGGATCATGGCGATGATCACGGATCCGGAGCGGCCGGTGGACATCGACCGGCTTTTGGTGGTGACCTTTACCAACGCGGCGGCGGCCCAGATGCGGGAGCGGATCGGGAAACGGCTTTCGGAGCGGCTCCTCGCCTCTCCGGAGGATCCGAACCTGAGACGGCAGGAGGATCTTCTTCCCCATGCGAAGATCATGACCATTGACAGCTTCTGTCTCTACGTGGTGCGGAATTATTTCAGCTTCCTGGATCTGGACCCGGATTTTCGGATCGGGGACGAGGGGGAGCTAAAGCTTCTCCGGGAGGAGGTCATGGGAGAGCTTCTGGAGGAGCGGTATCAGGAGGCCTCCCCGGAGTTTCTCATGTTCGTGGAGAGCTACGGGGAGGGGAAGGGGGACGGGAGCGTCGCGGAATACATTTCCAGGCTGTATGATTTCGCGGCGGCTTACCCGGACCCGGAGCGGCAGCTTGGCATCTGGAGAGAGCAGTTTTCGGCAGATCCGGAGGAGACCCTGGAAGAAACGCCCTGGATGAAGGCGTTGATGGAGGAGATCCATCTGGCGGCGGGGGAGCTTGCCGAAAGGTACGGGGCCGCTCTGAAGCTCTGCGGGGAGGACGCTGCGCTGGCCCCCTATGAAGCCATGTTCGCATCGGACAAACGGCTGGCGGACAGGCTTCTCGCGTCGGAGAGCTACGGGGAGGCGGCGGGGCTCCTGGCCCTGGCGAAGAGTTCTTTTGTGACAAAACCCAGGATCAGTAAGAAAGCGCTGGCGGACGAGGAGCGGAAGGAATTTCTCTCCTCGCTCCGGGATGCCATGAAAAAGGAGGTCCTTTCCCTGGCAGAGACCTTTTATCTGGGGCCGGTTTCCGGGGTCTGTTCGGATATCCGGGGGACAGGGAAGCCCATGGAGGAGCTTGTCGGTCTGACTCTCGCCTACGGAAGGGCCTTCGGGGCGGCAAAACGGGAAAAGAACCTGGTGGATTTCAACGATGTGGCCCATTTTGCCCTGCAGATCCTGACGGAGTCCTCCGAGGACGGCTGTTTCCGCCCGTCGGAGACGGCAAAGGAGCTTGGCAGGGGTTTCCACGAGATCATGATCGACGAGTATCAGGACAGCAACTGGATCCAGGAGGCTATTTTAAACAGTGTCTCAAAGGAGCGGGAGGGGCGGCCCAATGTGTTCATGGTGGGAGACGTGAAACAGAGCATCTATAGATTCCGCCAGGCCAGGCCGGAGCTTTTCATGGAAAAATACGCCTCCTACACCAAAGGGGAGAGCGATCATCAGAAGATCGACCTCCATCGGAATTTCCGGAGCCGGGAGGCGGTACTCGGAACGGCCAATTTTTTCTTCGGCCAGCTGATGGACAGGAAGCTTGGAGGGATTACTTATGACGGGGACGCGGCCCTGATCCCGGGGCGGCAGTTTCCGGAAGTTAAAGAGGGGGAGCCGGAGGCGGAGGTGATCCTCTTAGACCTTGCGAAGGCCCGGGAGGCGGAAGAGGAGGAACTCAAAGACTATCAGGCAAAGGAGCTGGAAGCCAGGGCCGTGGCCGGCCGGATCCGGGAGCTGGTCTCGCCGGAGAACGGGTTTTCGGTCCTGGACCGGGAGACGGGGAACTACCGGACGGCCAGGTACGGCGATATCGTCATCCTTCTGCGGACCATAAGCGGCTGGGCGGAGGTCTTCACGGACGTGCTCATGGAGGCGGGGATCCCGGCTGTTGCCCAGACCAGGACCGGGTATTTTACGGCCAGGGAGATCCGGTGCATGTTAAATCTCCTGCGGGTCATCGACAATCCCATGCAGGACATCCCCCTGGCGGCGGTCATGACCTCGCCCCTGGGGAATTTTTCCGCGGAGGAGCTGGCAATCCTCACGGCACATAGCTCCCGGGATCCGGTCCCGGGAGGCATGCGGGGCCTTTACGGGGCCCTTGCGGCTTACGCGGGGCAGCGGGAGGCATCAGATCCGGGCGAGAAAAGGGCGTCGTCCGGGGAAGAAGAGCTTGCGTCAAAGTCCGCACAGTTTCTCTCCATGCTCTCTGATTTCCGGGAAAAGGCAGTCTATCTGCGCCTGCATGAGCTTCTCCGGTATATCCTGGATCAGACAGGCTACGGCTTTATGCTGGCCGCCATGCCGGGCGGGAGCATCCGGAAGAAGAACATGGAAATGCTGATCCGGCGGGCGCTGGATTATGAGAACACCAGCTATCAGGGGGTGTTCCAGTTTGTGCGCTATATCGAGAAGCTGCAGAAATATTCGGTGGACTTCGGGGAGGCGGCTTCGGCGGACGGAGGGGACAATGTGATCCGGATCACCAGCATCCATAAGAGCAAGGGGCTGGAATACCCGATCGTCATCCTTTCCGGCACGGGCAAGCCCTTTAACAAACAGGATCTGAACCGGAGGATCCTGTTCCACTCCGAGCTTGGGATCGCGGCGGATTTTGTGGATGTGGAGAAGCGGGTGCGGGCGGCCACCCTCCCCAAAAAGCTGTTTCAGAGGAAACTTCGCCTGGACATGCTGGGGGAGGAGCTTCGGGTTCTGTATGTGGCCCTCACCAGGGCGGAGGAGAAGCTGATCGTCACGGGGGCCGACCGGTACCTGGAGACGAAGCTGGTCAAATGGAACAGTCTCCGGCTCACGGAGGAGGAGACGCTTCCCTATGGGGCGGTCTCCTCCGCCGGTTCATATCTGGATTGGATCTTAATGGCCCTTGTGCGGAACCGGGCTTACGGGGAGATCCTTTCGGACCGGGGCATCACGCCGCCTGTGTTCCATCCGCTTTATGGGAAGGAGGTTCCTCTCAGGCTGCGCCTGCCCGGTGTGGAAGGGTTCGTGCAGGAGGAGGTATTCCGGCAGGCTCTTGGCAGGCTGCGGAGGGAAGCGCTCCCGGCCTGTCTGCCGGAGGCGGACGGGGAGCTTAAGGAGCGGTTCGCAGAGAGCCTGTCTTACCGGTACCCCTACGAGGAGGCAGTGACGGCCCCCAGGAAATTCAGTGTCTCCCAGCTGAAGGAAGAAGGTATGACGGAGAACAGGGAACTGCTCATTCCCGAGGCCCCGGAAGAAGAGTTTCCCGGTCCGGCGTTTTTGGAGGCGGAACTGTCTGTTCCTGCAACCTTGCGGGAGGCGGATCTTGTTTCCGGGGAAATAAAGGGGGACGGCGTCTCCCCCGGCAGCCTTCCCCGGTTCCTCGCGCCAAAGGAGACTCTGTCGGGGGCCGCCAGGGGAACGGCATATCACCGGCTCCTGGAGCTTCTGCCCTTTGAGACCGAGCCGTCGGATCAGGCGGTATCCCATGCGGTAAAGGAGCTTGAGCAAGCCGGGCTCCTGCCGAAGGACACGGACCGGACCCTGGACCTGCGGCGGGTCCGCCGCTTCCTGGACTCCCCCCTCGGGAGGCGGATGGCCCGGGCGGGAAGCCTAAAAAAGGAGCAGCAGTTTGTGATGGGACTGCCGGCAGAGCAGGTCCGTGCGGAATATGCGGGAAGCTCCCTGGAGGGGGAGATCCTGCTGGTCCAGGGGATCATCGACGCCTGGTTCGAGGAGGAGGGGGAGCTTGTGGTGGTGGATTACAAGACGGACCGGATGGACGGCGCCGACAGGGAGGCCGCGAGGCGCCGCCTTTCGGACCGCTACCGGGTCCAGCTGGACTACTACCAGGCCGCCCTGGAGAGGAACACCGGAAAGCGGGTCAAAGAGCGGTATCTCTACTCCTTCTCCCTGGAGGAAGCCATCCTCGTATAGAGAAGCCGGGCGCATGTATCAGAGAATATACAAATTTTTTTCAATTTTTCGTAAATCTTCATATTCGATTCAGGGTTATCCAAGATTTCTCTGATATAATAATGGCATGTGAAAAATCCGCATGAGATCAGGGATCCCAGTTCCCATACAAAGGAGGCCGTTTTATGAATCAGAACACCGCCAGAAAGATACCGCAGCAGTACGAGCGCCGGGACAGTGTGGCCAGGCTGCGGGAGAGGAAGCGCATGAAGAGGAGACGGAGGAGGAACATGAAGATCTTTCTCTGTGCCTGCGTGATGGTCCTCTGCAGCGCTTCTTTCTGGCTGGGCAGGATCACGGCCCCCAGGGCCAGGCAGGGGGAAAAGGGCGGCGGGAGCCGGACGGCAGACGCCGGGGGCATCACGACCCTTGACAGCCGGGGAAATACGGAAAGCGGCGGCTCGGACGGGAGTGCCATGACAGCGGAAGAGATGAGCCGATATGTGGGGAGCCATCCGGACGAGTACCCGGAGTTTCTGAGGAGCTTTCTGGAGAGTACGCCGGAAGCCGCAGAGTTTGTGTACCATTATCCGGAGTATAAAGACCGGAAGGCGGAGGCCGTCGATATTTCCGGGGAGTACAAAGAGGGAGAGATCCCGCTCTTCATCCAGTGGGACAGGAGATGGGGCTATGAGATCTACGGAGATGACCTGATGGCCTTAAGCGGCTGCGGGCCGGTCTGTCTTTCCATGGTCTATGTGGGGCTTACCGGCGATACGGCAATGGATCCGAAGGCTATGGCAGGATTTGCCTCCGACAACGGCTACTATTTGGAGGGCGTGGGGACCAGCTGGGAGCTTATGAGCTCCGGTGCGGAAAGGCTGGGACTTTCCTGGAGCAATCCGGCCCTTTCCAAAAACACGGTCTTTGCGGAGCTGGATGCGGGCCATCCGCTGATCTGCAGCATGCAGCCGGGAGATTTTACCACCACGGGCCATTTTATCGTGATCTATGGACGGGAGGGGGATAAGCTTCTGGTCCACGATCCCAACAGCCCCATGCGGAGTATCAAACAGTGGCCCTATGAGCAGGTGGAGGGACAGATCAAAAATATCTGGGCTTATACCCGGGGCACTGGGCAGCCGGCTCCTTAGACAGAGGAGCAAAAGAACAGCGTGCCTGCGAAAACGGCCGTTCCCTGGCGGAGACATTAGCAGTGAATAAAAGTGCCGCATTCTTTCCATACTAGGGAAAAAGACCACAGGAGGTCGGTCATGGGAAAGAAAAAAGGAAAGAGGCGCGGCCATATGGATATGCAGAACTCACAGGATCGGAAGGAAAGGACGGAGAACGGCGCAGATCCGTCTGTTTCCGGCCAGAATGCAAAAAGTGACGAACGGATCGAGGAATACGGGCAGGTGCTGCTTGACGAGGGAAAGGGCAGAGGAGACATTTACCTTTTGTCGGTCATCGGGGAGATCGAGGGCCATGAGAATCTGAACTCCGGCAGCAAGACCACCAAATATGAGCATGTGCTGCCGAAGCTGGCCCAGATCGAGGACAGCAGGGAGATCGAGGGCGTGCTCCTTCTCATCAATACCCAGGGCGGGGATGTTTCCTGCGGGCTGGCCCTGGCAGAGATGGTAGCTTCCTTAAGTAAGCCCACGGTTTCCCTGGTGATCGGGGACAGTCATTCCATCGGAGTGCCCCTCGCGGTGTCGGCGGACGACTCTTTCATCGTACCGTCAGCTAGCATGCTGATCCATCCGGTGAGGATGACGGGGATGACCATTGGGGCGCCCCAGACTTATCATTATTTTCAGCGGATCCAGGATAGGATCACCGGTTTTATCGCCGACCACAGCGATGTGCCTCAGGATAAGATCGAGGAATTGATGATGAATACGGCGGATATGACCAAGGATCTTGGGACCCTTCTTGTGGGTGAGGACGCGGTCCGCCTGGGGCTGATCCGCCAGGTGGGAGGCATCGACAGGGCCCTGCGCAGGCTCCGGGAGATGATCCGGAGACGAAGGAAGGGATAACCGGAGGAATACAGACGGGTTTTCCATAGGATACAGATTCTGACGACCGCTTCCGGAAAGACGGAAGGATATCGTCGGGATCTGTTCTGTGGCTTCAAGTTTCGCGGTCTTCTGCAGATTTTCTAAATTTTTTCTAAAATGCGGAAAAACGGTTGGCAGGCCGGAGCAGATGCAGTATAATAGGCAATACAAGTTCAGAAGAAGTTCTCCGATGAATTCTTATATGACAACATTCTTATGAAGTATCAGGCCGTGTCAGGCCGAAGATTTCCTTACGGGTTTTAGCGTACACAGATTTTATCCATATGTTTTTGGGCACAAGTCCTTCGGTACCGGGGGATTCCCTGCGGGTCCGGATAGTCTGTCCCATCTCATCTTGATCTAAGGAAACGCTGATCAGATCACCGTTTCCCTATCTTATTTTTATCCAGATTATTTTCCCAGAACTTGAAAAAAGAATGTACCGGGGCCTTCGGAGGGCGGCTCGGGAAGGGGGGAAAAGATGTAATGCAAAAAGCTCCGGCGCCTTTTGGGGCGATGTCATGCAGCCATCAGACAGGAAACACGAACAGGCAATTGTTAGCCCAAATTGTGGAAATATTGCCAGAATATCCGACAGATTTTTAGGCTTCACAATTGCCTGGGACCAGGAAAGAAAGGAGCAGAATATGCGTGATACATGGAAAATGACCGGGATACTGGAGGAGGAGCGGACCATTGAGGAGGAATTTATCCTGACCTCCGAGGATGCCGGGCAGGTGCCGGAGACCGTTACCCGCGGCGGGACCACCTATCGGCTGAATGAGGGCAGTATCGACATTCAGGTGACGAAGAAAGAACTCTGGAAGGATCAGGCGGTCCTGGAGGAGTATGTGAGCTATGCGGTGGAGGACAATGACATCGAACGGCTCCAGAAGGAGATCACGAAGGACGGAAGGACGCTGAAGCTGATCGGGGTGGAATATCACGTCACCGAGACGACCCAGTCCGGGCTGCCTCTGGCCTATGAGGCAGTGTGCCGGTATGCGGTGAATGTGGACCGGGACAGAGAGGTACCCATCCAGTGGAAGGCGACGGCTTCCTATACCGGGACAGTGGAGGAGGCAGCGGAAGAAGAGACGGCACAGGAAGAGGAAACCCTGCAGGGAGAGGAGCAGCAGGAGCGCGGAGAGGCCGGTCCGGAGGGGAGCCCGGGGCTTCCGGCAGCGGAGATCGCGGAGGAGAGCCGGGAGACGGAGACCTCTGAGGAGACGAAGACCTCCGGGGAGCCGGGGAACGCAGAGGAGGCCGCGGTCTCTGGCGGAGCGGAGGTTTCCGGGGAAGCAGAAGACTCCCGGACGTCAGAGAGTCTTTGGGAGACAGAGACAGGGGGAGAAACGGAAACCTTTGGAGAAGAGACGGTGCCGCTGGCGGCTTCCGTGGAAAAGTCGGCGGTGCCGCTCAATGATGCTGTGGCTGGGTTTATGGGAACGGTACTCTTAGGAGCCGTTTTCGCCTACTGTATCCTGGTCAGAAGGAAAAACCAGGTCACCGTCTATACGAGGGGCGGGGACGAGCAGGGCAGATTCCTGGGAAAGACCTTTGCCAGACAGGAAAAGGGCTTCTGGATCATTCCGATCTCAGAGCGGCTCCTCAGACAGTCCGGTACCGGTACCGGCGGGCTGGTATTAAAGCCTTCCGGAAGGGTCTTAAGGGGAAAGGCCAGAAAGGCAAAGATCGTGTCGCCTGCGGGAACCTTCTATAAGGAGGTGCAGGATACCATGGATCTGTGGGAGGACAGTCCGTCCGGCATGGGCCGTCCGACAGAACGCCTGAGGGCGGAGATTTAGACAGAGGAGGATGCTTATGAAAGGATGGAAAAAGAAGGTTTTGGGGTTATTCCTGGCGGTCATACTGACCGCCATGGGGGCCGTTCCCGGCGCAGCGGCCCACCCGCAGGTTATCAACGTGATGACAACCTATCCGGAGGGGTGGACTCTCCATTATCCGGACGGGCACACCTCGAAGGGGGGATACTTTCACGTGAGAGAGACCGGGGAGCGGCTGTTCTGTCTGGAACCTCAGATCAATCCGGTCATGTCCACCAGAGACCATTGGGTCACGCTGACCCAGTATTTCGGGGATGCGGCCTTCGCGAAAAAACTCAGCCTGACTGCCTGGTACGGCGAGAACTCCGGGTGGGGGCTGAACGGCTGGGCGGCGGCCCAGTCCCTGATCTGGAAGTACATCATGCAGAGGAACGGGACGGCAGGGGAACAGTGGATCTCCACGGATACCCTGACATCCAGGGAGAAGCTGCAGCCTTATTACGACGCCATTGAGCAGAAGGTGGCTGCCTACAATAAGCTTCCGAGCTTTGATCGGCAGACCATTACCCTTCAGGCCGGACAGAGCACGGAGCTTACGGACACCAACGGTGCGCTCTCTGATATGAAGGTTGAGAGCAGCGGTCCTATACAGGTATCGAAGGATGGAAACAAGCTGACGATCACTGCCTCCGGGACGGATGGCGGTACCGGCACTGTCAGTCTGAAAAAACAGCTGTCCGGCGGCAGAGAGGGGGAGAATTTTGTATATACGGCAGAAGAGTACCAGGATCTGATGACCTGCGGGGAATATGCGCCGGTGCGGGCATCCCTGACGGTGGATGTCACGGATGCCCCGGTTTCCATGGTGTTTTCCAAGCAGGATGTGACGACCGGACAGGAGCTTCCCGGGGCCAAAATGCAGGTGACCGACTGGGAGGGCCGGGTGGTGGATGCCTGGACGTCGGGGACAGAGCCCCACAGGATCCAGAACCTGAAAAAGGGCGGTGTCTATACGCTGACGGAGACGATCCCGGCGCCCGGCTATGCGACGGCCCAGAGTGTCCGGTTCATGGCCTCCCACGGGGCAGAGCCGGTCGTGATGCGGGATGAGGTTACAAAGATCCAGGTCTCCAAGAAAGATGTGACCACCGGGCAGGAGCTTCCCGGGGCGACACTCCAGGTGACAGACAGGGACGGAAAGGTTGTTGACCGGTGGATATCCGGTACGGCTCCCCATATGCTCACAAAACTTGTGGCGGGGGAGACCTACACACTGACGGAGACGATCCCGGCGCCCGGTTACGCGACAGCCCGGTCCGTCACCTTTACCGTGGCGGATACGGAGAGTGTCCAGAAGGTAGAGATGGGGGACGATATCACCAGAGTGGAGGTTTCCAAGACAGATCTCACGACCGGGCAGGAGCTTCCGGGGGCGACGCTCCAGGTGACGGACAAAAACGGAAAGGTCGTCGACCGGTGGGTGTCGGGAAAGATGCCCCACAGCATCACAAAGCTTGTGGCCGGGGAAACCTACACACTGACGGAGACCCTGCCGGCGGCCGGGTATGTGACGGCAAAAGCGGTGACCTTTAGGGTGTCCGATACGGGAACCGTCCAGAAGGTGCAGATGAAGGACGATGTCACGAAGGTGGAGGTTTCGAAGACAGATCTCACGACCGGGCAGGAGCTTCCGGGGGCGACGCTCCAGGTGACGGACAAAAACGGAAAGGTCGTCGACCGGTGGGTGTCGGGAAAGATGCCCCACAGCATCACAAAGCTTGTGGCCGGGGAAACCTACACACTGACGGAGACCCTGCCGGCGGCCGGGTATGTGACGGCAAAAGCGGTGACCTTTAGGGTGTCCGATACGGGAACCGTCCAGAAGGTGCAGATGAAGGACGATGTCACGAAGGTGGAGGTTTCGAAGACAGATCTCACGACCGGGCAGGAGCTTCCGGGGGCGACGCTCCAGGTGACGGACAAAGACGGAAAGGTCGTGGACCGGTGGGTGTCGGGAGAGACGCCCCACAGCATCACAAAGCTTATAGCCGGGGAGACCTATACGTTGACGGAAACCCTGCCGGCGGCCGGGTATGTGACGGCGGAGGCGGTGACCTTTACGGTGAAGGATACGGGAATCGTCCAGAAGGTGCAGATGAAGGATGATATCACCAAGATCAGGATCCAGAAAACAGGTCTGTCCATGGGAGGTGATCCGGAAGGGCCGGAGGAGCCTGAGAAGCCGGGAACGGACACAGAAGAAAAGGATTTGAAAGGATCGGATCAGAATGGAGGGGGAGAGGCGGCAAGCGGTGCGCTTCCCGGAGAAGCAGCGGATGAGGAGGAGATCCCGGAGGGGCTTTCCGGCGCGTCTTTGCAGGTGACGGATGCCTCAGGGACGGTCATCGATCGGTGGGTGACGGACGGAAAGCCTCACGCCCTGGAAAAGCTGATCGCCGGTGGGACGTATATCCTGACAGAGGTTTCTCCGGCGGAAGGCTTTGCGACGGCGGAGCCGATCGAATTTACGGTGGAGGATACGGGGGAGATCCAGTGGATCGTCATGGAGGACGATATCACAAAGGTGGAGATCTCCAAGAAGGATCTCACCGACGGAAAGGAACTTCCGGGAGCCGTCCTCCGGGTGACGGACGAGGAGGGGGAGCTTGTGGAAGAGTGGATCAGCGGGGAGGAGCCTCACCGGATCACTGGGCTTGTGGCGGGAAAAACCTATACGCTGACGGAGACGATCCCGGCGCATGGCTATACGACGGCGGAGGCTGTTACCTTTATGGTGAAGGATACGGGGGAAGTCCAGAAGGTGAGCATGGAGGACGACATCACAAAAGTGGAGATCTCCAAGAGAGATCTCACCGACGGAAAGGAACTTCCGGGAGCCGCACTCCGGGTGACGGACGAGGAGGGGAAGCTTGTGGAGGAGTGGATCAGCGGGGAGGAGCCCCACAGGATCACAGGACTTGCGGCGGGAAAAACTTATACGCTGACGGAGACCCATCCGGCAGACGGCTATGTGACGGCGGAGGCTGTTACTTTTACGGTGAAAGATACGGGAGAGCCCCAGAAGGTGATCATGGAGGACGATATCACCAGGACAGAGGTCTCCAAGGTGGATGTGTCGGGCGGAAAAGTCCTGGCGGGAGCGCTCCTGCAGATCATCGACAGCGGAGGAAACGTGGTCTGTGAGTGGACCAGCCAAGAGACGCCGCTGCTGATCGAAAAACTGATCGCCAACGAAACGTATGTACTCCATGAGGAGGAGGCTCCGGAAGGGTACCTGACGGCGGAGGACGTGGAATTTACGGTGTCTGACACGGGCGAGGTCCAGACCGTGGCCATCGAGGATGAACTGGCCGTGATCAAGCTGGAGGTGGCGAAACGGACGATCCGGCGGACACAGACGGGCGATACCTACAAATATACGATCACAACTCTGAAAAATGCCTCCAATACGGCGTTGGAGAATTTTACCTGTACGGATCATCTGCCGGAGCAGGTTGTCATGAGGGAACTGCATACGGGGACCTTCAGTGACGAGCTGGAATATTCCATCGCCTACCAGACAAACCGTTCCGAGGAATGGCATCCGCTCGCAAAGGAGTTAAATACCAGAGAAAACCACATCATATCGTTTGCCTCCGTCCCGCTGGAGAAAGGGGAACAGGTGACGGCCTACCGCTATGAATTTGGCACGGCTCCCGCAGGTTTTGAGATCGCGGAGCAGAATCCGGTCTATTTTACGACCGTGAAGCCGGGCGTCGACGTCCTGGATGAAATGCTCACCGATATCACCCTGTCCGGGGACTGGCGGGGGGTGAGCGTCACGGACAAGGACGACACGGTCACCCTGTTGTTCGAAGGGAAGATCGAGCCGCTTAAGAGCTTTGGGCGGGTGGTCACCGGGGACGCCTCCCCGATCACTTATCTGATCCTGTTTCTCATGGTTTCGTCAGGAATCCTCGCCGTAATAGCCGCCAAAAGACGGAGGACCCGTTAACGGTTTGTTTTCTCCAGCCTGCAGAAAAGGCGGATAAGGACAACGACAGCCGCGGCGGCCAGGACGGTTTCCGCCGTAACCTGCGCGTAAGCCAGGCCGTAAAGAGGGTAAAGGAAATTCCAGAGGAAGAGGGCCGGGATCTCCAGGACGATCTTGCGGAGGAGGGCAAAAATGAGTGCCTTTTTTCCCATGCCGCAGGCCTGGAATACACCGACGGCCAGAAAATCCATGCAGAGGAACGGAAGAGCCAGGCAGAGCCCCCGAAGGAAACTGCTGCCGTAGGCCACAATGGCTTCGTTTTTCATGAAGAGACGGATGAAAAAGCCGGATCCGAAAAAGTACAGGATGGACATGGCCGCCATAAAAGAGACGGAAGCCCGCACGGCAAAGAGCAGGGTCTTTTTCATCCGGGGGATATTTCCGGAAGCATAGTTGTAGCTGATCAGGGGCATGAGTCCCTGGGAAAGTCCCAGAGCGATATACATGGGGATCATATTGAGCTTCTGCGATATCCCCATGGCGGCGACGGCCTCAGAACCGAAGGAGGAGGTGAAATTGTTCAGCACGGTCATACCGGTCACATTTAACAGATTCTGGATCGAGGCCGGTATGCCGACGCCGCAGATCCCTGCCACGAGGGCCTTCTCAGGGCGGAACAGGGAAGGGCTTAGGGAGACATAGGTGTTTTTCCGCTTCAGGAAGAGCAGCACAAAGAAGTACAGGCAGGCCGTGCAGTTGGAGAGGAAGGTCGCAAGACCGGCTCCCGCCGCCCCCATGCCAAGGCCCCAGGGCAGGATAAAGATCGGATCGAGGACGATGTTTAAAAGACAGCCGCTCATGGTGCCGATGCTGGCGTGGAGGGAAGCCCCCTCAGAGCGGACCATATAGGCGAGGACCACATTTAGTATGGAAGGAACGGCGCCGAAGGTAACGGTCCATTTCAGATACTGGGAAGTGGCAGAGAAGGTGTCACTGCCAGCGCCCAGGACAGTGAGGAGCGGGGAGCGGAACAGGGTAAAGCCCATAGAAAATAAAAGACCGCTGAAAACAGAGCAGTAAAAACCAAAAGCAGAGCTTTTCTTTACGGTTTCATAGTCCTTTTTCCCCAGAGCGCGGCTCATCATGCTGGAACATCCCACGCCGAACAGGTTGTTGACGGCATTGAAGGCCAGGAGGATCGGTGCGGCCAGCGTCACGGCGGCATTCTGGACCGGATCGTCCAGAAGTCCGACGAAATAGGTGTCGGCCATATTGTAGATCACCATGACGAGAGAGCTTAAAATGGTGGGAATGGCCATAGACATAACGGCCTTTGCCACCGGAGCCTCCTCAAACAGATAAGCTTTCTTTTGATCCTCCATAAGTGTGTCTGCTCCTTTTCCTCTGTATCTTTCTGATGCCTCCATTGATTGTACCTGGAACGACTGGGAATGTCAATCACGTCTCTTTTGGATCTTTGGCGCAGGATTTTGCTATGCGAAATTCTTTTTCATAATCCGGGGGACAGGCTCATAGATTAGGGTAGAGGCAGGTGAGGGTATGAGAGGCGGAGAAGAGTTTTTAAAGATCCTGGCAGGCTCGCTGCGCGGACTGATAAAGGAGGCGCCGTTTTCTTTTGAAGGACTGCAGGAATTAAAGCTTCGGACAGAGAGGCCGTTTTTGTGCCGGTACGAAGGCAGGGAATATGGTTTTCTGGAGACGGGAGAGCTTGTGAGGACGGAGACGGGAGATTCCCTCGGATCTTGTGACAGGAGGGGCATTCCGGCCAGGCTGCGGCGGGTAAGCGCGGGAGAAGTGAAGGAAACCCTGGAATATGCGGGGAGCTATTCCCTCTATGCCTATGAGGAAGAGCTCCGGCAGGGCTTTCTGACTGTCCGGGGAGGACATCGGATCGGACTTGCAGGAAAAGCTGTTTTGGAGGAGGGAAGGATCCGAAGCCTGAAACAGATTTCTTTTCTGAACATCCGTCTGGCCCATCAGGTGAAGGGATGCGCGGAAAAGATCCTTCCGTACTTATATGAGGGGGGACGGGTATTCCATACCCTGGTCATATCGCCTCCCGGCTTCGGAAAGACGACACTTCTCAGGGACATGATCCGTCTGATCTCAGACGGGGGCCCGGGATATACGGGGGTCACCGTGGGAGTGGCAGACGAACGCTCGGAACTTGCGGCCTGTTATCAGGGGATCCCGCAGAACGATGTGGGAAGCAGGACAGATGTGCTGGATGCCTGTCCGAAAGCGCAGGGGCTTTTTATGCTGATCCGTTCCATGTCCCCCCGGGTGGTGGCGGCCGATGAGATCGGAAGCGAAGAAGACGCCCTGGCGCTGCGGCAGGCGGCATCCTGCGGGTGCAGTGTCCTGGCGACGGTACACGGGGCGTCCCTGGAGGAGATACGGGGAAAACCTTCTCTGGGAAGCCTCTTTCAGGAGGGGCTTTTTGAGAGGTATATCCTTCTTGGCCGGGAGGGGACGGGGGGCAGACAGGTGGGACAGGTCCTCGGGATCTTTGGGAGGGACGGGCGTCCCCTCTCCGGCCGGAAAGGACCGGGTAATGGCAAAACGTGAAATTGCGGGAATATTCGATAAATTGTTTAGTTTCACGATTACCTGAGGAAAGGATAAGGGAAAGATGGGAGGGGCCATGGTGTTTAAGGTCATTGGGGCAGTCTGTATTATCGTATCTACCACAGCGATCGGTTTCGGGCAGAGCTTTCATCTGCATCTGCGCTATAGAGAACTGCTGGAGCTGAAAAAACTTCTGCATCTGCTGTCAGGGGAGATCCGGTTTGGCGGGGGGATCCTGGAAGAAACCTTTGAGATCATGGCGGGGCGGAGCAGCCCGCTCTTCCGGGGCTTTTTCCTCTTTCTCACAGAGGAAATGAAAAAGAAAGAAGGAGAGCGGCTCATGGATATCTGGAACCGGGCGGTGGAGGAACAGCTGAAGAACGCCCATCTGAACAGTATGGATAAAGAAATCCTTGTGCGTCTGGGAAATGAACTGGGCTGTCTTGACAGGGAGACACAGCTGCATACCATTGCTCTGGCAGTAGAACAGGTGGAGGATGCGAGGAGTGAACTCCACGGGGAGCTTCCGAAAAAAATGCGCCTGTACAACTGTCTCGGTATCCTGGCAGGAGTATTCATTACCATACTGCTCGTCTGACGGGAGGATTCGGAGGAAGACATGACGGTTAGCCTAATATTTAAAATTGCAGCAGTGGGCGTCCTGGTATCCGTTATCTGCCAGGTACTGAAACACAGCGGCAGGGAGGAACACGCCTTTCTCACCAGCCTGGCGGGGCTTCTGCTGGTACTTTACTGGCTTGTTCCTTACATTTATGAGCTGTTTGAATCCATCAAAAAACTGTTTTCTTTATGAGTGCGAAGACCGAAACAGGAAAGGAAAAAGGAGGAGCCGTGATCAAAATTGCAGCGGTAGGCGTGGCTGCCGTGTTAATGGCCATGCAGCTTAAGGAGATCAGACCCCAGTTCGGCTCTTATGTGATCTTCGGGGCAGGGATCCTTATCTTTTTTTACGCATTTGAAAAGCTTTCGGAGATTGCGGCGGCAGTGGGGGAGCTCTCGGAGCATGCGGCGATCGAAGAAAAGCATCTGCAGATCCTTCTCAAGATGCTGGGGATCAGCTATGTATCCGAGTTTGCGGCTTCCCTCTGCCGGGATGGGGGATATGGATCCGTGGCAGGGCAGATCGAACTTTTCGGCCGGCTTTCGATCCTTTTGGTCAGCATGCCGGTGATCCTGTCTCTTCTGGAGCTTCTGGGACGGCTCCTCACATGAGAAGGCAGGGAAGAGGGAGTGGGAAGGAGGGAAGGCTTCCGTGCGGAGCGCGGGCGGTGATGCTGGCAGCGCTTTTCCTTTTCCTGATCTTTCCGGGAATGGTACAGGCATCGGAGGATGTGGACAAGTATGATTACAGTGGCGCCCAGGATGTGATGGACGAGGCCATGGAGGAGCCCCTTTCCTTTTCCGGCCTGGTGGAAGCGCTTGTTTCCGGAAAGGCAGGGGAGATGATCGGGAAGTTCCCCGCTGTCCTGAAAAAAAGTCTTTTTTCGGAGATCAGCGCCAGCAGGAGCAGCCTGGGACATGTTTTGCTGATCGCGGCCTTCGGAACGGTCTTTTCCGGTCTGGCGTCTTCTTTTCAGGACAAGCAGGCCGGAGAAATGGGATTTTATGTGACCTATCTTCTGCTTTTGTCGCTGCTGCTTACCGCCTTTTCACAGGCGGCCCAGATCGCGAAGGATACGGTTTCCCATGTCATGGGATTTATGAGCGCCCTGATCCCGGCCTTCACTCTGTCGGTGGCGGCAGCAGGAAAACCGCTCACGTCGGTATTTTCCTATGAATTTGTCATGGCGGTGATCGCCATTGCGGAATGGCTGTTTCAGGTGGTCTTCATCCCGGGGATCCAGGTTTATGTGATCCTCGCGCTGGTCAATCATATTTCAAAAGAAGATATCCTCACAAAAATGACGGAGCTTTTGGAGCTTCTCCTGGGATGGGGATTAAAAACGATGATCGGGCTGATCGTGGGTTACGGGATGATACAGAGCATGGTGATCCCGGTGGCCGATTCCGTAAAAACGGGGACCCTGACCAGGCTTCTTTCGGCCATCCCTGGGATCGGGGGCAGCGCCGGTGCGGCCGCCAGTCTGGTGACAGGCACGGCCTGTCTCATAAAAAACGGGATCGGTACGGCGGCCCTGGTCGTCCTTGTTCTTCTGGCGGCGATGCCGGTGCTCAAGCTGGCAGTCCTGGCAGTCCTTTATCACGGTGCGGCGGCTCTGATCCAGCCGGTGGCAGATGAGCGGGTAACGGAGTGCCTGGCGAGGACGGCGGCGGCGGTCAGGCTGCTCTTAAAACTCACGGCGGCGGCGGCAGGAATGTTTTTTCTGATCATCGGGGTGGTCTGCGCCTTTACTTCTGTTTCATAGAGACTGTTTCATAAGGAGAAGAGCGATGCTGGAGGATTTTTACGGGTGGGTAAAAACCATTGCTGCCGGGCTGATCTTTATGTCTTTGATCTTGCGGCTGCTTCCGGAGGGGAAGAACGTCAAGTATATCCGCTATTTTATGGGGATGGTGCTGGTCCTGGTGGTATTCGCCCCTGTCGGAAAACTGCTCCGCCTGGAGGAAACCTTTTCCCGCCTGGAGCTTTCTTTTGAGCGGACCGGCGCCAGGGAAGGGTTTAAGGACGAGCTGATGCTCGCGGGAGATGTTTACGCCGGGGAGGTGGTCAGAGAGTACGAGGAGGAACTGGCGGCTCAGGTTCTTAAATTTCTGGAAAAGGAAGGGTACGGAGACTGTTCCATACAGGTGACGATCGACGCCGATCCGGACAGCAAAAGCTTCGGCCAGGTAAAGCAGCTGGAGGTCCTTCCGTCTCGAAAAGGGGAGGAAAGCGGGACGGGGAGGATCGCCATAGAGAAAAAGAAGGTAAAGATCCTTGCGGAAGAACCGTCAGAAAGAAGCTATCTGGAGGAGGCGGAGGAGGCAGAACTGAAAAAGCTCCTATCCGGAGAATTTGCAGTGCCGGAAGGTGCGGTGCGGGTCATCCGATAAAAACCGCTCCGGGTTACCTGGCGAAAGGCCGGAGGTGAAAAGACAGAGATGGAAAGATAAAGGCGGAAAGGCAGAGATGAAGAGACAGAGATGGAAAGGCGGGGAACAGGCTGTGAAAAAGTGGGATATCTCTTTAAAAAAGCTGCAGAAGATGAAGACAGAAACCTGGATCCTGCTCCTTCTGGCAGGCATCCTGCTTTTTGTCATCACACTTCCGACAGAAAAGGAGGAGGAGAAAAAGGAAGAAGGATCCGTTCCCTTTACAGGATCGGAGATCCCCGATTCAAAAACTTATGTGAAGGAAATGGAAAAACGTGTGGAGAAGCTTTTATCTGCGGTAGAGGGGGCGGGGAAGACGACGGTGCTCCTGACGGTGGAGTCCGACGGGGAGACCGTCCTGCAGACCGACCAGTCCATCGAACAGAGGGGTACCGAGGAGACGGACAGTGAGGGCGGGGTGGGACGGTCGGAAGAGTTCAGCCAGTCCAGCCAGACAGTCCTTGTGGGGAATGGAGAGGCCCCCTATGTGACGAAGGAGCTTTGTCCCAGGGTGACGGGAGTCGTTGTCGCAGCCGAGGGCGGAGACGACGCGAAAGTAAAAGCAGAAATCTCTGAGGCAATGGAAGCATTATTTGACGTCCCCCCACATAAAATTAAAGTATTAAAGAGAGTCAAAGAAGAATCTTAAAAAGGAGCGGTACTGTGAAGCGAATTGTGAAGAAAAACCAGATTATCTTAACTCTGCTGGCGGTGATGATCGCGGTGGCGGGCTACCTAAGCTATGCCGGAAAATTTGATTTTCCGGGCGGGGAAAAACAGGCGCAGGCAGATGCGAAAGAAAAAGAAGAGGAAACGGTTGCGGCGGGACTTCTGGACATTTCCGACGAAGACATACTGAAGGAGAACCAGGCGGTCTCCCTGGCAGAAGGCGAAGAAGTCACGGATGTGTATACGCCCGCGGAAGGGGAGGAGAGCGGGGAGCCCGCGGGGGCGGATATGCCAGGAGAAGCCGTACTCACAAGCGGAATGACCGTGGAGAGTTATGTATCCCAGGCCCAGCTGAGCAGAGAACAGGTCAGGAGCAAAAATAAAGAGGCGCTCCTTGAGATCATCAACAACGAGGTCCTCGGGGAGGAACAGAAAAAGAATGCCGTGGATCAGATGATCGCACTGACGGCTGTCGCAGAAAAAGAAAATGCGGCGGAGACCCTGCTTGGAGCCAAGGGCTTTCCCGATTCGGTGGTCTGCATCAACGGCACCACGGTGGACGTGGTGGTGGGAAAGGCAGAGCTGACTGATGCGGAACGGGCCCAGATCGAGGATATCGTGAAGCGGAAGGCAGAGGCTCCGGCAGAGAATGTGGTCATCACCCTGATGGATGTGGGCCAGTAAAGAATTACATATCCCGGTTGATAAATATTCAGCTTTTTGTTATAATGTCAGGAAGAGCATGAATCTGAAATACAGGAGGGATGGCAGTGGAACTTGAAAACAGAAATACGCATACCCTGCATCATGATAAGGAGACCATCGGCGAAGTCCAGATCGCAGATGAGGTGGTCGCGATCATAGCGGGCCTGGCGGCGACAGAAGTCACAGGAGTCGCTTCCATGGCGGGCAACATTACCAATGAACTGGTTGGGAAACTGGGGATGAAGAACCTGTCAAAGGGCGTTAAGGTAGATGTGCTGGATACTTCCGTGTCGGTGGATCTTTCCCTCAATATGGAATATGGCTACAGCATCCCTGAAGTCTGCGCGCAGGTCCAGGAGCGGGTGAAGACGGCCATTGAAAATATGACGGGCCTTTCGGTGATCGACGTGAATGTAAAAATCGCCGGTGTGAACATTGACAAGACCAGATAGGAGAGCGGATCCCGGGACAGGCGGATCCGGAGAGAACTGAAAAGGGTGCTGTAAAAAGGCACCCTTTTTCCTCATATCAGGAAGATCCTTTCGATTTCCTATATGGCAAAAGAAACTTCCGGGGAGCTTTTACGTCCGGCCCGGGACGCCGGTGATACAGACAGTCGGATTGGAGGACAACATGAACAGACGGGAGCTGAGAGAACATATATTCCGGATGCTGTTCCGCCGGGAATTTTTTCATGCGGAGGCAGAATTTGAAGAACAGGTACGGATGTATCTGGAGGAATTGGAGCCGCTTGGGGAAAAAGACAGGACTTATATGCAGGAAAAGACGGATGCCGTTTACCGTCTGGTCCCGGAGCTGGACGGGAAACTCGATGAGGTGGCGAAGGGCTGGAAGACAGGCCGTATGGGAAAGGTGGACCTCACGGTCCTCAGGCTGGCCCTCTATGAAATGCGCTATGAAGAGTCCGTTCCGGAAAAGGTAGCGATCAATGAGGCCGTGGAGATCGCCAGAAAATACGGTGGGGACGATTCGCCCTCCTTTGTCAACGGGATCTTGGCGAAGCTCGTGACGGAGCAGTGATCGATGGGGCGGGGCGTTTATTCGGTCAGGCAGATCAACGAGTATATCAAAAACATGTTCACCCAGGATTACCTTTTAAATTCTGTCTCCGTGCGGGGGGAGGTGTCCAACTGCAAATATCACTCCTCCAGGCATATTTATTTTACCCTGAAGGAGCAGGGCTCCCTGCTCCAGGCGGTCATGTTCGCGGGAAACAGAAGAGGACTCGCTTTTTCGATGCGGGAGGGGCAGCAGGTGGTCGTAAAGGGCTATGTGGGCATCTATGAGCGGGACGGGAAATACCAGCTCTATGCCAGAGAGATCTCTCTGGACGGGATCGGCAGCCTCTATGAGCGGTTTGAAGCGTTAAAACAGGAGCTTTCAGAGAGAGGGCTTTTTGCCGGAGAGTACAAGCAGCCCATCCCCCGCTATATCAAAACGCTTGGGATCGTTACGGCCGATACGGGGGCGGCCGTGCGGGATATCATCAGCATCTCCCGCAGGAGAAACCCTTACGTGAGCCTTTACCTGTATCCGGCAAAGGTGCAGGGGGAAGGGGCGGCCGAGACCATCGCGGCCGGGATCGAGGCACTGGAGCGCTTCGGCGTGGACTGCATGATCGTGGGGAGGGGCGGAGGCTCCATAGAAGATCTCTGGGCGTTCAATGAAGAGCGGGTGGCCCAGGCTATTTTTGACTGTTCCGTTCCGATCATTTCCGCCGTGGGCCATGAGACGGATTTTACCATTGCGGATTTTGTGGCGGATCTCAGAGCGCCGACGCCTTCTGCGGCGGCGGAGCTGGCGGTCTACGAATATGACCGGTTCCTTCTGGAGCTGGAGGAGGGGGAAAAACGCCTGCAGGCGGCCGTGGAGCAGAGGCTCCTCTGGTATGAACGGGAGCTGGAGCGGCGCTTTCTCCGGATCCGGAGATTTCGGCCGGACCATGTGACAGCAGAAAAAAGACAGCTTCTGGACAGCATTCAGGACAGGCTTTCTGCGTTCATGGAACAGATACTGAGAGACAGGGATCACCGGCTGGAGCTTTTGGCGGGGCGGCTGAAAGGATGCTCGCCCCTGGATAAGATCACGGGCGGTTATGCCTTTGTGACAAAGGAGGATGGGAAGCGCCTGAGATCTGCCTCGGAGGCATCTTGCGGCGACCTTTTGGATCTTAGGCTTTCGGACGGCGTCCTGCGCGCGAGGGTGACGGACCGGATCCTTGCCGGAGGAGAGTGAGCCCGGGGCCGGAGTTTTTATCTGCCGGGCCATGGGCCGGGAGGAGGAATAGGATGGAAAATAAGAAGGGATCCCCTGCGCTGGAGGTTTCCGATACAGAAATGCCTTTTGATGCGGAGTCGCCTTCCGATACAGGAGGACTTCCCGGTATCGAGGAGACCTTCCGTCTGCTGGACGGCCTGCTGGAACACCTGGAGCGGGACGAGCTTACCCTGGAGGAGTCCTTTGCAGCCTATGCGAAAGGGCTGGAGCTGGTGAAGCATTGCAGGCAGAGTATCGATGAAGTGGAGAAAAAAGTACTTGTTTTAGAGGAAAGTGGGGAACTCCATGAATTTTGAAGAAGAATTAAAGGGGAAAGTGGAGGAGATAGAAAAACTGCTCCGCAAATTTCTTCCGGAAGAGACGGGGCATCAGAAGACGATCTTTGAGGCGATGAACTACAGTGTCCTGGCAGGAGGGAAAAGGCTCCGCCCCCTTCTCATGCAGGAGTGCTGCCGCCTGTTCGGCAGGGAGGGAAAGGAACTGGGGCCTTTTATGGCGGCCATTGAGATGATCCATTCTTCCTCTCTGGTCCATGACGACCTGCCTGCCATGGATGCCGACGAATACCGGAGAGGAAGGAAGACCACCTGGGTGGTTTACGGGGAGGATATGGCGATCCTTGCCGGGGACGCCCTGATGATCTATGCTTTTGAGACAGCGGCAAAGGCTTTTCGGGAGACGGACCGGACGGATCTTGTGGGGGAATGCATCGGGATCCTGGCGAAAAAGACAGGGATTTACGGTATGATCGGCGGTCAGACCGTCGACGTGGAATTGACGGGGAAGCCGGTGCCGGAGGAAAAACTGGATTTTATCTATCGGCTGAAGACCGGGGCGCTCCTGGAGGCATCCATGATGATCGGAGCGGTCCTGGGCGGTGCGGACAGGGAGCAGACGGCACTGATGGAACAGATGGCTTCTGATGTGGGACTGGCCTTCCAGATCCAGGACGACATCCTGGATGTGACCAGTACCCGGGAGGTTCTCGGAAAGCCGGTGGGGAGTGATGAAAAAAATGAAAAGACCACCTATGTGACCCTGAAAGGGCTTTCGGCCGCGAAAGAGCAGGTGGAGTTTTATTCCAGGCGGGCAGAGACCGCACTGAGGAGCCTTCCCGTCCGGAACCGGTTCCTGAATGAGCTGATCCTCAGGCTGATCACCAGAGAAAAATAAAAGGGGTGGGTTCCATGTTAGAGAAAATCGATTCTCCGGAAGACCTTAAGGCGCTGGATCCCGGAAAATATCAGGAGCTGGCGGCGGAGATCCGGCAGTTCCTTTTGGAAAAGGTGAGCGGGCACGGAGGACATCTGGCTTCCAACCTGGGGGTGGTGGAACTCACCATGGCGCTCCATCTGGCCTTAGATCTGCCGGAGGATAAGATCGTGTGGGATGTGGGCCATCAGGCCTACACCCACAAGCTCCTCACAGGCAGGAGAGAGGGCTTTGACAGCCTGCGGGAATACGGAGGCTTGAGCGGCTTCCCCAAACGGAAGGAATCCGCATACGACTGCTTCGATACGGGCCACAGCTCCACTTCTATTTCCGCGGGGCTCGGCCTGGTGGAGGCCAGGGACCGGCTGGGCGGTTCCTATACGGTGGTCTCCGTCATCGGTGACGGAGCCCTTTCCGGCGGGATGGCTTACGAGGCGCTGAATAATGCCTCCCGGCTGAAAAGCAATTTTATCATTGTGCTCAACGACAACAACATGTCCATTTCCGAGAGCACGGGCGGGTTTTCCAGGTATCTGTCGGGGATCCGCCTGGGGAGCGGCTACAACAATCTAAAGCGGGACGTGCGCCGGGGGCTTTCCAAGGTGCCGGGAGTTGGTGAGTCCCTGGTGGAGAATATCAGCCAGGCGAAGATGGCTTTGAAGCAGATGGTGATGGTGCCGGGGATGCTCTTCGAGAATCTGGACATTACCTATGTGGGGCCCATCGACGGCTACAACATCCCACAGATGGTACGGATCTTTGAGGAGGCAAAAAAGATCGACCGTCCGGTGCTTATCCACGTGAAGACAAAAAAGGGAAAGGGCTACGAGCCGGCGGAGCGGTATCCGGCCAGGTATCACGGGGTAACGCCGTTTGACGTCGGGACAGGAGAAAGCCTTGCGGGGAGCGGTTCCCCCAGCTACACGGAGGCATTCTCCCGCACCGTCTGCAGACTTGCGGGCAAGGACGAAAAAATCGTGGCCGTCACGGCGGCCATGACGGAGGGGACGGGCCTCAAACGGTTTGCATCCCTTTATCCGGAACGGTTTTATGATGTGGGGATCGCCGAGGAGCACGCGGTCACTTTTGCGGCAGGGATGGCGGCGGGAGGCTTAAGGCCGGTGGTGGCCGTCTACTCGACCTTTCTGCAGAGGGCCTATGACCAGATCCTCCACGATGTCTGCTTACAGAAGCTTCCTGTGGTCTTCGCCCTCGACCGGGCGGGACTTGTGGGGAGCGACGGGGAGACTCATCACGGTATGTTTGACATTTCCTACCTGGGAAGCATTCCGGGAATGACGGTGTTTGCGCCGAAAAACAGATATGAGCTCAGGGACGGCCTGGCTTTCGGCCTGGCCCTGGGGGCCCCCTTTGCCATCCGGTATCCCAGGGGGGCGGCCTGGGCGGGGCTCAAAGAATATAAGGCGCCCATTGAGCTGGGGAAGAGTGAGGTGATCTTCAAAGGGGAAAAGATCGCCCTGCTGGCGGCGGGCTCCATGGTGGAGACGGCCCTTGCGGTCCGGGACGGCCTCCTGAAAGCCGGGATCGAGGCGACGCTCGTGAACGTCCGCTTTGTGAAGCCCATGGACACGGCGCTTTTTAAAGAGCTGCTTAAAGGTCATGAGCTGTTTGTGACCATGGAGGAAAATGTGGTGACGGGCGGCTTCGGGGAACGTTTTTCCGGCTGGCTCGAAGAACAGCCGGAGAGGGCCGGGGTGCTTAAGATTGCCATTCCCGATACTTTCGTGGAACAGGGCGGAACGGAGACATTAAAAGAAAAGCTGGGCCTTTCGGCGGGGCGTATTTTGGAGCGGATCCTCCGGGCCTTAGACGAAAACAGTCCCGAAGAAACGCCGGCCGGGGAAGGCTGACGGAGAGAAAACGACTGGAAGGGAAATGAGAGATGAAGGAACGGCTGGATGTGCTTTTGGTGTCCGGAGGCTTTGCGGAGTCCAGAGAGAAGGCAAAGGCCATGATCATGGAGGGGATCGTATTTGTGAACGGGGAACGGGAGGACAAGGCGGGGGCCTCGTTTCCGGCAGACGCATCCGTCGAGGTGCGGGGACAGACGCTGCGGTATGTGAGCCGCGGAGGGCTTAAGCTGGAAAAAGCCATGGATTGTTTCGGCCTCTCCCTCTCGGAACGGGTCTGCATGGACGTGGGAGCTTCCACCGGAGGCTTCACGGACTGCATGCTGCAAAACGGCGCCGCAAAGGTGTTTTCCGTGGATGTGGGCAGGGGGCAGCTTGCCTGGAAACTCAGGCAGGATCCGAGGGTGGTCTGCATGGAGAAGACCAACATCCGCTATGTGACTCCGGAGGATATCGGCGAACCGGTCTCCTTTGCCTCCATTGACGTATCCTTTATTTCCCTGACCAAGGTGTTGGGGCCGGTGCGGGAGATCCTGGCGCCTGAGGGCGAGGTGGTCTGCCTGATCAAGCCCCAGTTTGAGGCGGGGCGGGAAAAGGTGGGAAAGAAGGGCGTGGTCCGGGAGCCGGAGACTCATCTGGAGGTGATCGAAAAGGTGATGGATCATGCAAAGGGACTGGGTTTTGGGAGAAGACACCTGGAATTTTCACCCATCAAGGGGCCGGAGGGGAATATCGAGTACCTGCTCCATCTGCAAAAGGACGGGGGGGACGCTCCGGACATCAGGCCGGAGACGGTGGTGGCGAGGGCCCACGAGGAGCTGAGATGAAACGGTTTTATATGATAACCAACAAGGATAAGGATCCGGAGCTTTTGGTGACGAAAAAGATCCGGGATTTTTTAAAAGAGCAGGGAAGAGAATGTGTCCTGGGGGACGAGGGGCCGCTGCCAAAGCAGTGCGACTGCGTGCTGGTGCTGGGCGGCGACGGGACGCTCCTGCAGGCGGCCAGAGAGCTGCGGGAGAAGGATGTGCCGCTCCTGGGAGTCAACCTGGGAACCCTCGGCTACCTGGCGGAGCTGGATGTGCACATGGCGCTTTCCGGGCTTTCCGGCCTGCTGGAAAACGGTCCGGAGGTCATCGAAGAACGGATGATGCTAAAAGGGACCCTCTACCGCCAGGGCCGGCCGGTCGGCTCCGACATTGCGCTCAATGATATTGTGGTGGGCAGGAGCTCCGGTTTTCGGATCGTCCGCTTCAATGTCTACGTGGACGGGGAATTTCTGGGCGCCTATGCGGCGGACGGGCTGATCGTGGCGACGCCGACAGGCTCCACCGCCTATAATCTGTCGGCGGGCGGCCCCATTGTGGAGCCGACGGCTTCCCTTCTTGTGCTGACTCCGGTGGCGCCCCACGGGATGCTGGACAGGAGCATCGTGTTTTCCGATAAAAGCAGGATCAAGCTGGAGCTTGCATCTCTTCCCGGAAGGCCGGAGACGGAGGCCCTGGTGGGCTTTGACAGCGACAGCCAGTTTCCGCTCCTCACGGGAGACTTCATCGAGATCGAGAAGGCGGAGAGGACCACGAGGATCCTGAAGCTTTCCCGCATCGGATTTTTAGAGACGCTCCGCCATAAGATGTCGGCGGAATAGGACAGGGGGAGAAAGGCATATGAAACTGGAACGCCACAGCAAGATCGTGGAACTGATCGGAAAATATGAGATCGAAACCCAGGAGGAATTGGCGGACAGGCTCAGGGAGGCGGGCTTTAAGGTGACGCAGGCCACCGTGTCCAGGGATATCCGGGAGCTGAAGCTGACCAAGGTGCCCATGGAGCGGGGCGGGCAGAAATATGTGGTGCTCCACAAGACGGACAACAATCTGAATGACAAATATATCCGTATCCTGCGGGACGGTTTTGCCTCCATGGATATGGCGCAGAACATCCTTGTGGTCAAGACGGTCCCGGGCATGGCCATGGCGGTGGCGGCGGCTCTGGATGCCCTGCATTTCCACGAGATCGTGGGCTGCATCGCCGGGGACGACGCCATCATGTGCGCCGTGCGCAGTGTGGACGATACCATCATTGTCATGGAAAAGCTGCGCCGGATCATGGCGGCTTCCCTGTAGGTTTTCAAAAAAGGAGGAGTTTCATGCTCGTAAATCTGCATGTCAAAAATCTTGCGCTGATCGACGAGGCGGATGTGAACCTGGGGGACGGGCTCAATATCCTGACAGGTGAGACCGGCGCCGGAAAATCCATTCTGATCGATGCGGTGAACATGGCTCTCGGGGCGAAGACGGCCAGGGGGCTCCTTCGGGAAAACGGGGAGCCGGCCGGGGTGGAGCTTTTGTTCCAGATATCGGGGAAGGAGAAGGAAAAGGCCCTTGGGGAGCTTGGCGTGGCGGCGGAGGAAGACGGTTCCGTCCTCATCTCCAGAAGGATGAGCGGCGGGAGGAGCGTCTGCCGGATCAATGACGAGACGGTGACGGTCTCCAGGCTCCGGGCCGTGACGGCGCTGCTCATCGATATCCACGGCCAGCATGAGCATCAGTCCCTGCTCCGCAAGGCAAAGCACCTGGAGATCCTGGACGCCTATGCGAGGCTTCGGGAGCAGGAGGTGAAGGGGCGGCTGGGAGCGGCATACCGGGTCCTGACGGAGGCGGAAAAGGAGCTTGCCTCCTATGAAATGGGGGAGGAAGAGCGGATCCGGGAAATGGATTTCCTCTCCTATGAGATCGGGGAGCTGGAGCAGGCGGGACTTAAGGACGGGGAGATCGAGGAGCTGGAGCTTCGCCATAAGCAGATGGTGAACGGTGCAAGGATCCTGGAGGGGCTTTCAAAGGCCATGGAATATGCGGGCGGCGAGACGGGCGCCGGGGACCTTTTGAGCCGTGCGGTCAGGGAGCTCTCGGAGGCGGCGCACTACGACGAGAGCCTTTCGGAGCTGCTCTCCCAGGCGGAGGAGGCGGAAGGGCTGGTGAACGACCTTGGCCGGGCCCTCGCCGACCACGCGGCAGGGCTGGAATTTGACGACAGGGAGCTATCCGAGCTGGAAAGCCGCCTGGATCTTCTCCACGGCCTGCAGGTAAAATACGGCGGGACTTACGGGGAAATGGTACAGGCCCTGGAGGACCGGAGGGAGAAGCTGGAAGCGCTCAGAGATTTCGACGACCGGAAGAGGGCGGCGAAGGAGGCTTTCGAGACGGCCAGAGGCGAGGCGTACTGCCTGGCGGAGGCGCTTTCCGGGATCCGGAAGGAGGAGGCGGAAAAGCTCACGGGATCCATCCGGGAGGCTCTGGTGGACCTGAATTTCCTGGAAGTACGGTTTTCTGTGGAGTTCACGGAGCTTCCCCGCATAGGGGCAGACGGGATCGATGAAGTCGAGTTCCTGCTCTCCACCAATCCGGGCGAGCCTTTGAAGCCGCTGTCCCAGGTGGCTTCCGGCGGCGAGCTTTCCAGGATCATGCTGGCCATCAAGGCGGTGCTTGCCGACAGCGACGATGTTCCGACGCTGATCTTTGACGAGATTGACTCCGGCATCAGCGGCAGGACGGCCCAGAAGGTCTCTGAAAAATTAAATGAGATCGGAAAAAGCCATCAGGTCATCTGCATCACCCACCTGCCGCAGATCGCGGCCATGGCCGACAGCCATTATAAGATCGAAAAAACGGTGAAGGGCGGCAGGACCGTCACGGAAGTGACGAGATTAGGGGAGAAGGAGGAGATCGAAGAGCTCGGCAGGCTCCTCGGCGGCGTCTCCATCACGAAAACCGTGGAAAAAAATGCCAGGGAAATGAAGGAACTGGCAAAAAAGCAGAAAGCCTGAAACGAATTCTCAAACACGTTCTAATATAGAAGAGCTTTATTTCCTCGAGGGAAAAATTACCGAGAGGGAATGAGGCTCTTTTTGCATGGGCTTCGTTTTTTTGTCCCATAATAAAGGAGTGTGATAGGAATGAGATAAAAAATTTTGAGACAGGAGGCGCACCATGACGCGGAGACAGAAATACAGGCGGTTTTTGATCCATTTGATCTGGCTTATGATCATTTTTACCTGTATCTTCTCTTATTATTACATCAGAAACCAGGTTCCCGGAAAGATCCATGTTGTGGTGGGCGAGGAGGGAACCTTCCGCTTTGCCCTGCCCTGGGGGAGCACCCTGGAGACGGAGAGCGAGGAGGTGCTTATCGGCGGTGAATCCAACATTCCGGAGGGTGCGGTCCGCATTTACACGGGAGATTCTTTTACGGTCCAGGGGATGAAGACCGGGAACTATTCCATGGATTTGAAGCTTTTTGGCTGGCTGCCCCTAAGGAGCGTCCAGGTGGAGGTGGTGGAGGAGCATTCCGTCTTTCCCGGCGGAGAGCCCATCGGCATCTATCTGGAAATGGACGGGATCATGGTGGTCGGTACCAGTGAGTTGACGGATGTTTCCGGAAATGTGGTGGAGCCGGCCTACGGGATCATCCAGTCCGGGGATTATATCCTGGAGGCTGCGGGCAGGGCGGTGGAGGATAAGGAGGATCTGATCGCGGCCATTTCGGAAAACGGGGAGAATCCCTGTGTATTCACTATCCGGCGGAACGAAGAGATCATGGATGCAAAGGTGGATCCGGTCCTCACGGAGGACGGGACCGTGAAGGCCGGTATCTGGGTCAAGGACGACGCCCAGGGGATCGGAACCCTCACTTATGCGGAAGGGAACGGAAGCTTCGGAGCACTGGGACATGCCATGAGCGACAGTGACACGGGACAGCGCTTGGAGGCTTCCGGCGGAACTCTGGAGCGGGCCGAGATCCAGGACGTGTTAAAGGGGGAGGAGGGCTCCCCCGGCTCGCTCCTCGGAACCATCGTCTACGGAGACGGCGTCCTTGGCACGGTGGAGAAAAATACGGAATCCGGCATTTTCGGCCGCCTGGAGGACCAGGACCTTCTCTCCGAGGAGGTATCCCTACCTGTGGGCTATAAGCAGGATGTGGGGCTTGGCCCCGCCGTGATCCGCTGCTCTGCCGACGGAACCCTCAAAGACTACGACATCGAGATCATCAAGGCGGATGTCACCACCGACAGCAATAAAGGTCTGGTAGTGCAGGTGACGGACCCGGAGCTCCTCGCCCTGACCGGGGGGATCGTGCAGGGGATGAGCGGAAGCCCCATCATCCAGAATGGCAAACTGGTGGGCGCCGTGACCCATGTGTTCGTGCAGGATTCCACGAAAGGGTACGGGATCTTTCTGGAGACGATGTTAGAGGAGGGGAAGAGGTAGTTCCAATTTCATTTTTTTTGACGCCGGAGAGTTCCTGTGGTAAACTGGATACAGCTTTTTCCGGATGATCCAGACAGGGGCCGGACAGCTGAATATTTTAAAAGGAGGCATCTATGCAGTACACCAGCCATTATCGATCCCCCATGGGCGGCATCCTTTTGGCGGCAGACGATATGGGTCTGACCGGACTGTGGTTCGAGGGGCAAAAGTATTTTGCCCTCCACCTGGACAAGGCCAATGAGGAAAAAGAAGTTCCTTTATTGGATATAGCAAAACGCTGGCTCGACACGTACTTTTCCGGAAAAGAGCCGGATTTTTCGGTGCCTTTGCATTTTAGAGGTACGCAGTTCCAGAGGGAAGTATGGGAAATCCTCTGCACCATCCCGTATGGGCAGCTCATGTCCTATGGGGAGATCGCAAGGCGGCTTGCCGACAAAAGAGGTCTGCCGCACATGTCCGCCCAAGCAGTCGGCGGGGCGGTCGGACACAACGGGATCTCTGTCATAGTCCCCTGCCACCGGGTCGTCGGCTCAGACGGCAGCCTGACCGGCTATGCAGGCGGCCTTGAGAAAAAGCGGTCGCTGCTCACCCTGGAGGGCGTGGATGTGAGCAGGCTGTCTTTGCCTAAGAAGGGGACGGCGCTGTAGCCTCTTTGGACAAGTGCTGTCAGAATATGCGACAAGCCTTTGAGTTTCACGATCACCTATTTGCATATGACAGCCAGAAAGGAGTACGTGGACATGTATGAATTGGTACAGATCAGTGAGAAATGTTATTACATAAACTGTCCGGCGAAGATCGGCGTCTATCTTGCGGAGGGAGATCAGGTCTATCTGATCGACAGCGGGAACGACAAGGATGCGGGGAGGAAGGTCCGGCAGATCCTGGACAGGAACGGCTGGCAGCTGGCGGCCATACTGAACACCCACTCCAACGCGGACCATATCGGCGGCAATAAATATCTCCAGGGGCAGACCGGGTGCAGGGTCTACTGCGGCGGCGTGGAAGCCGCTTTCACGAGATATCCCGTGCTGGAGCCGTCCTTCCTCTACGGGGGATATCCCTGCCGGGACCTGCGGCACAAGTTCCTGATGGCGCAGGGGAGCGACGTGACCGATTTTTCCGATGAGAGCTTTCCGAAGGAGGTCGAAGTGATCCCCCTGCCGGGCCATTTTTTTGATATGGCGGGATTTCGGACGCCGGACGGCGTCGTATTTCTCGCGGACTGCGTGAGCAGCAGGGAGACACTGGAAAAGTATGCCGTCTCTTTCATCTATGATGTGGGGGCCTATCTGGAAACACTGGACAGAGTAGAAAAGATGAAGGCGGATGTATTTGTTCCGGCCCATGCAGAAGTCTGCGCCGACGTGGGGGAGCTTGTCCGCTGTAACAGGGACAAGGTGCAGAGCATTGCGGAGAGGATCTTATCCATCTGCGGGGAGCCGGCCACTTTCGAGAAGATCCTGCAGGAGGTGTTCAGAGGGTATGGGCTCACTATGAACTTTGAGCAGTATGTCCTGGTGGGCAGCACGGTGCGCTCCTATCTCTCCTGGCTGAAGGACGGCGGAAAGGTGAGAGCGGGATTTGAGGACAGCCTGCTGCTTTGGCAGCGGGTGTAAGCTCCGGGGCCGCCTGAGTTGACGGACGGGCATGTGCCCGTCCGTCTTGTTTTCTAAGGCGCCTGGCGGACGCCTGCTCTGCAGCCGCAGAGGGCGTCTGCCGGACGGCCCTGGAGCCGCCGCCCGAACCTCAGAACAGCCATGACGGCGAGGATGACGGCGGCGGCGACCCAGGCGAGGGGCTCCGCAAGCATGAGGGCCGTTTCGCCGAACTGTGCGGAAAAATACAGGGCGACCGAGACCCGCGCCGCAAATTCCGCGGCCCCGGACAGAATGGTGGCCAGGCCGCAGCCGATCCCCTGCAGGGCGTTGCGCAGGACGTGGAGCAGGTACAGAGAGCTTAAAAAGCAGCTCATGAGGAACAGGTAGCGGTAAGAAATATCCAGGACCGCCTCCGCATTCTCATCTGCCGGATTGACAAAAAGACTCAGGATCGGCTTTCCTGCAAAGATCATGACGGCGGTGATGAACAGAGAGATCCCGACGGCGATAAAAATGGAGGTATGCAGTCCTTTTTTCAGACGGTCATAGAGCTTGGCTCCCCAGTTCTGGGCCACATAGGTGGTGACGGAGTAGCCCAGGGAAATGGCCGAGCTTTCCAGAAGGCCGAGGAGTTTGTTTGCGGCCGTGGCGGCGGCAATAAATGCGGCCCCCTGGAGATTGATCGCGGACTGGAGGATCATTCCTCCGACGGCGATCAGGATGTGGGTGAAGGCCAGGGAACATCCGCTTTTGCAGAGGGTCCGGATGGCCGCCCCCTCCGGCTGCCAGCCTTTTCGTTCGAATTTTAAGATCCCATGCCTGAAAAGAAAGAAAAAGCAGTAGACGAAGGCGACGGCCTGGGCGATCACCGTGGCGGCTGCCGCTCCGGCGATGCCGAAACGGAATACCATGACAAACAGAAGGTCGAGCGCGATGTTGGTGACGGCGGCGATGGCCATGGCGATCAGGGGTGTCTTTCCGTCTCCGAAGGCCCGGAGGATGGCGGAGGCCATATTGTAGGCCATGACGGCAAGGAGGCCGCCGAACATGATCCTAAGGTAAGAGACGGCGCCGTCATAGATATCGCCGGGAGTCTTCAATAGATGCAGGAGCGTGGAGAGGCCGGCCAGGCCGAGGACGGTGAGAGCCAGCCCCAGGACGCCGCAGAGGAGCAGGGACATGGAGACGGCTTTTTTTACGCCTCGGGAATTCCCCATGCCGTACTGCTGGGCGATGGGGATGGAGAACCCCTGGGTCAGAGCCTGGACGGTCCAGAGAAAGAGCCAGTAGGTCCAGTCTGTGGCTCCGACGGCGGCGAGCCCCTTTACACCGACGCCCTGGCCGACAATGATGGAGTCCACGATCATGTAAAATTGCTGTCCGAGATTTCCGATGATCAGTGGGACGGCAAAAGAGAGGATGAGCTGTCCCGGCCTTCCGACGGTCATGTTTTTTTCGTTCTTCACAGGTAAAGCCTCCGAATTTCAGTCTGTTTTCTGTGTGCTGCGGCCGCGGCCCATGCGGAGGAAGATTCCGCAGAGCAGTCGGCCGTTTCATTCCGAGATGTAATTATAATACGGACTATTCTTATATTATATAATAAAAATCCGAAATTATATAAGAATAATATCATAACGGGAAAACGCCGAAAGCGGCCGGGGAAGGGTGTTCGGGAGAATGGAAACCTATCAGGTTGTGGTGGACGGGAGTCTGAAAGAAAATATCCGATATGAGGACATGTCGTTTCCGCTGGAGATCTTCATAGATGACTATGGGAAGCTGGCGGATCACACGTTGAACTGCCACTGGCACAGGGATTATGAGTACGTTCTGGTCCTCTGCGGGACGGTTGATTTTTATCTGGACGGGGCGCCGATCTCCCTCGAGACGGGGGAGTGTCTTTTTATCAATTCCGGTATCCTTCACACGGCAAGACAGAGGGAGGACACGGAGAATGCGGGAGTGCTGGGGATCACCTTTCAGGCTGAGATCTTCACCAAGGGCTATGCCGGTTCGGCCTTCCTCAAATATTTTGAGGGAAAGGCGGACGGGTTTCAGTGGGATGCCCGGTCCGAAGAGGGAAAAAGAGTGGCGGACATGCTGCGGGAGCTTGCGGGGCTGGACCGGACGGAATATGGATATGAGCTTCGCTGCCTGTCCCTGCTTGGCGGCATCTGGTATCACACGGCGGTTTATATGGAGAGGGAGCTTGCGGGGGGCCGGACCAAATCCCACAACGGGGGCGTAAAAAAGATCCTCTCCTATATCCACGAGCACTTTCAGGAACGGATTACGGTGGAGGATCTCATCGGGGCGGCGAATATCAGCCGGAGCGAGGCGTTCCGGTGTTTTAAGCAGTATGCCGGGGTCAGCCCCGTGGCCTATCTCAATGATTACCGTCTAGCGAAGGCGGCCGGCCTTCTAGCCGGGACGGAGCAGAATGTGACTGAGATCTGCTTCGCCTGCGGCTTTGCGGACACCAGCTATTTTGTAAAGCGGTTCCGGGAAAAATACGGCGTTCCGCCGCTAAAATATCGGAAAAGCCTCGCCGTCCCCTCCAACCATGGACATTTTGGAGAAAGGACGGGTATTCTCACATAGAACGGCGCATATTAAAAACAGTCGGAGAAGACGGGAGGTCATCGGTATTCCTTGTTCAGGGAAAATCCCCGTCCGCTGACCTCGTTGACCCTGGTGATGACCATGAAGCATTCCGGGTCGATGGAGCGGGCCAGCTTTTCCACCTTGGGAAGTTCTCTGCCGGAGACGACGGTCATGATGATCTGGGTGCTGAAATGGAGGTAACCGCCTTCGCCGGAGAGCATGGTGACGCCCCGGTCAAGCTGCTGCAGGATCTCCTCCCGGATATCGTCGGACTTCTCACTGATGATCTTAACTTCGATCTTGGAGGCGCCGATGAACAGCATCTTGTCCACCACGGCGGAATAGATGAGTACCAGGAGGATGCCGTAGAGGATCTCCTCCGGAGCGTGGAAGAAAGCCTGGGCGAGAAGGATCAGGATGTCGAACAGGTAGAGCCCCATGGAGACCGGGATCTTAAAATATCTGTTCAGGATGAGGGGCGGGATGTCCATCCCTCCCGTGGAGGCCCCGGCGCGGATAACGACGCTTAAAGAAAGGCCGATGCCGATCCCGGAAAACACCGTGCAGAGCAGGAGGTCTTTCGTGAGCGTCAGATCCTTTAAGAGCCAGTCCAGAAGGCCGAGGGCCAGAGGATAGAAAAAGGTGCTCAGGACGGTCGTCACGGCAAACTGCCTGCCCAGGCAGACATAGCCGAGGATCAGCATCAGGACATTGAAGATCAGGATAAAAAGGGAAACGGGGAGGCCGGAGAAATGATGGACGGCCAGGGCGATCCCTGTGGCGCCGCCTGTGGCAAGACCTGCGGGAAGCAGGAACAGCCTGACGGTCAGCGCATAAAGGAAATTGCCGGCGGCGACAAAAAGCAGCGTGGACAAAAGATGGCGTGGAGCAGTATTCTGGTTGTTTTTTCCATTGGTATTCATGATCGATCTCCCTCTCACATTAAGCAAGTATATCAGGTGATTGCGAAACTCAAAAACTTGTTGAATATTCTGACAGTATTTCCGCGATTTCATGTCTTGCAATTACCTAAGCAAGTATACCACAGGTCGGGGAAGATGGAAAGGGTCATTCAAAAAGCGCTTGACATATACCGGTAGGGGGTATATGATATAGAAAAAGAAGGTTATGCGAGCAAAAAAATCCAGCTTACGGAGGAATGAGAGATGGAGCAGTATAGGGTGACGGGGATGAGCTGTGCGGCCTGCAGCGCCAGGGTGGAGAAGGCCGTGTCAAAGGTGGAGGGCGTTACGTCCTGTTCCGTGAGTCTTTTGACCAATTCCATGGGGGTGGAGGGAGAGGCGGCCTCCTCTGAGATCATCCGGGCAGTGGAGGAGGCTGGCTACGGTGCGGCTCTCAAGGGAGAGGGGGCCCCGGCAGAAAGCGGAACGGAAACGGCTTTGGGGAGCGGCGGGGCGGAGGATGCCTTAAAGGACCGGGAGACTCCCGTGTTAAAGCGGCGGCTGATCGCTTCCCTGGGCTTCCTGGTCGTCCTCATGTATTTTTCCATGGGACATATGATGTGGGGCTGGCCGGCCCCGGCGTTTTTGGCACAGAACCACGTGGCCATGGGGCTCTTGCAGCTCCTTTTGACGGTGATCGTCATGGTGATCAACCAGAAGTTCTTTATCAGCGGCTTTAGGAGCCTGCTCCACGGCGCTCCCAACATGGACACCCTGGTGGCCCTGGGGTCCGGCGCCTCCTTTGTCTACAGCACCTACGCCCTCTTCGCCATGACGGACGCTCAGATGCGGGGGGACATGGCGGGAGTCATGGCCTATATGCATGAGTTTTATTTTGAGTCGGCGGCCATGATTTTGGCTCTCATCACCGTGGGGAAGATGCTGGAGGCCCGCTCCAAGGGGAGGACCACCGACGCCTTGAAAAGCCTGATG
Organism: uncultured Lachnotalea sp.; assembly: GCA_947066815.1. Taxonomy (GTDB): domain Bacteria; phylum Bacillota; class Clostridia; order Lachnospirales; family Lachnospiraceae; genus Lientehia. The sequence continues at coordinate 11,158 of CAMSZT010000001.1, read as the reverse complement.
AAGCTGGCTCCCAAGACGGCGACGGTCATCCGGGACGGGGCGGAGGTGACGGTCCCGGCGGCCCAGGTGAGAAAAGGGGACCTGTTCGTGGTCCGTCCCGGGGAAAACATCCCGGTGGACGGCATTGTGATAGAAGGGATGAGTGCGGTCAATGAGTCGGCCCTCACCGGGGAGAGCATCCCCGTGGACAAGGCGCCGGGGGACCTGGTGTCGGCGGCCACGGTGAACCAGTCCGGCTTTATCAAATGCGAGGCTTCCAGGGTGGGGGAGGACACCACTCTTTCCCAGATCATCCGCATGGTCAGCGATGCGGCGGCCACCAAGGCCCCCATTGCGAAGGTGGCCGACAAGGTGTCGGGGATTTTCGTCCCTGCGGTTATCACCATTGCGGTGGTGACAACCCTCGTATGGCTTTTGGTCGGGCAGACCTTCGGCTATGCCCTGGCCCGGGGCATTTCCGTGCTGGTCATCAGCTGCCCCTGCGCCCTGGGACTTGCCACGCCGGTGGCGATCATGGTCGGGAACGGCATGGGGGCGAAGCACGGGATTCTTTTTAAGACGGCTGTCTCTCTGGAGGAGACGGGAAAGGCCCAGATCGTGGCCCTCGACAAGACGGGGACCATCACCAGCGGTGAGCCGAAGGCCACCGACGTCCTTCCGGCAGAGGGTGTTTCGGAGGAGGAGCTTCTTCTGGCGGCCTGCGCCCTGGAGGCAAAAAGCGAGCATCCGCTGGCAAAGGCGGTGCTCCTCCTGGCCGGGGAACGGAACCTGGCACCCGGCGAGGTTTCTGATTTTCAGGCTTTACCCGGCAACGGTCTTTCTGCTATACTGGATGGGGAAGAACTTCTTGGCGGGAGCATGAGCTATATCGGAAGCCGCACGGAGGTGCCGGAGGAATTAAAAAGGCGGGCGGAAGCCCTGGCGGAGGAGGGGAAGACGCCCCTGCTCTTTACGAGGGCGGGAAAGCTTCTCGGTATCATCGCCGTGGCCGACGTGATCAAGGAGGACAGCCCGAAGGCGGTGAAGGAGCTTCAGAACATGGGGATCCGCGTGGTCATGCTGACCGGGGACAACGAGCGGACGGCGAAGGCCATCGGCAGACAGGCCGGCGTGGACCAGGTGATCGCGGGCGTTCTTCCTGACGGAAAGGAGAGCGTGATCCGTTCCCTGAAAGAACAGGGCAAGGTGGTCATGGTGGGCGACGGCATCAACGACGCCCCGGCCCTCACCAGGGCGGACATCGGCATCGCCATCGGGGCGGGCACCGACATTGCGATTGATGCGGCCGACGTGGTGCTGATGAAGAGCAGGCTCAGTGACGTCCCGGCGGCCATCCGCTTAAGCCGGGCCACGTTGAGGAACATTCATGAAAATCTGTTCTGGGCGTTCTTCTACAACGTGATCGGAATTCCTCTGGCGGCGGGAGTCTGGATCCCGGTGTTCGGTTGGAAGCTAAATCCCATGTTCGGGGCGGCGGCCATGAGCCTGTCCAGCTTTTGCGTGGTATCCAATGCCCTCCGGCTGAATTTTTTCAACATCCGGAACGGGGCTAAAGATAAGAAAATAAAAATAAAACAGAAAAAGGAGAACGAAGCCATGGTTAAGACAATGAAAATCGAAGGCATGATGTGCGGACACTGCGAGGCGAGGGTGAAGAAATGCCTGGAGGCCCTCCCGGCGGTGGAAGGAGCGGAGGTCAGCCACGAGGCCGGCACGGCTGTGGTCACCCTGAAAGAGGCACTGGACGATGACGTATTGAAGAAGGCGGTGGAGGACCAGGATTACAAGGTGATCTCCATCCAGTGATCCGGTGCCTTGTAAGGAAAAAATTAAAAAAATTAAAAAAAGGGCTTGCCAAATCAGAGACTTTCGTGTATACTATATTTCGTTGCAGAGATGCATCGATGGGCTATCGCCAAATGGTAAGGCACTGGACTCTGACTCCAGCATTTCAAGGTTCGAATCCTTGTAGCCCAGCGAAACGGTACCGCACTGAGAGATCAGTGCGGCGCTTTCGTATGTAAGAGGTTTGTCAGACATTCAAGAAACTTCTTTGGCTTCTCTATGTGTATGCCGTGGCCGCAATCAAAACGGACAATCTGCAGATCGGCAATGAGCTCCGAAACTCTTTTCAGATCTTCTTCACTTAATGCCGCCATCAAAATACCGTCTTCGCTGATATTTGTCTGTGCTTTCATAAATATTGTTTTGCACTTGATATTGTTCAATATGTCTTCGTGCGGTATTCCGTTATGAAAGCTGTCATTAAAAAATGCCTCTCCGAACAAGGGGTCATATTTATTCATGCCTTGAAAGCCGCTGAGTGCGGCTTTCGGCCAGAACATTACTTTCAGATTTCTGTCGGGATGCTTTTTTCTGTATTTTGATGCCATGGCTGTCATTTTATCTTTTATCTTTTCTCTTGGTCTTTCCGGGAAAGATTCCACGCATACTGATTGCTGAAATAGTACAGCACAAAATCTTTGCTTTCCGATTGATTGATAAAATTGTGGCAGACCGTAGACAGATCCATATAATTGTACGTATTTTTCCGCCTTTCTCCCTGCGACGAAAAGAACGGCGGGTCTTCTAAGATCAGATAACTGCAGAGCTCTGTTTTGGATGCGATATAAGCGGCGATCAACCCTCCCGAAGAATGTCCCAGAAGAAAAACATTCTTTTTTACTACATCTTCTAAAAAGCAGATGATCGCTTTACTGATGTCCTCCACGTTGTATCGCTCCGCATTGTGCAGGCTTTCTCCATGCCCATAGCAGTCTATCGAATAGACATGGTACTGTTTTGATAAAGGTTCCCAGACATTTTCAAAACTTGCAGCATCCACCCCCTGAGCGTGGATGAGGACCAATGGCTGCAAAGTATTTCTTATTTCATAGTAATTCAGTTCTATTCCCTGCTTTTTATAAATGTGTTTCGATATCATATCGATCCTCCTCCTATGTACCGGACTTTCATCCCCTCATATCCGTCTGTCAATACCCTGCTTATCAATCCTTCGTCCAATTCCAGATAAGATGTGGCGAGCATAGTGGCCATACCATGGACATATATCCACATTTCGAGATGGAACAGACGGGCATCTTCCTCGCTGATGCCTAAATCCTGCTGTACCAATTCGATCAGGGGTTTGTTTTCTCCTTTCTCCTCTATGCTTTCCTGCGAACGGTCACGCATGAAGAGCAGTTTGAAAAGTTCCTTTTCTTCTTTTGCAAAACGGATATACGCCATGCCGCTTGCCTTATAGGGTGGATATTTCCCCCTTGCCATATCCTCTTTCAGATAATTTTGATATAATCCGTCGGCAGCTTCCATGACAGCGCTCAATACGTCTTCCATGTTCTCAAACAAGCTGAAGACCGGCTTCGAAGAGGAACCAAGCTTTTCACCCAATCTCCTGGCGGTTACTGCGGCAATCCCCTGTTCCCTTGCCAGATCAAGGGCGGCAGCAAGGATCTCTTCTCTCGTAAACATAAATTTCCTTGGCATTATATTCTTCTCCTTAAATAAAGAAACGTGCGTAGCGCTACGTATGTTTTTTATCATATCCGATAGATGCGGAATTGTCAATCCATTCGTCACGGAACTGCCTTTTGCAGCAGACGACAGGCAGAACATCCAACCGCACGGGTCGAAAAAATCCATTTGACAGACGAACGATTGTTAGGTATAATGAGCCTAACGATTGTTAGGGAAGCGCTGATCAAAGCGTTTCCTTAGACATACTGCGCCGAGGGGATCATGCCGGGGAGGGAAGAGGATGGAAGAAAGACCGGGAAGGACAGGATCACAGGAAAAGACAGAGACACAGACCACGAGGGAGCGGATCGTCGGGACAGCTCTCCGATTGTTTTCGGAGAAGGGGTACGGGGCCGTGTCGGTCCGGGATATCGCCGGGGAGGTGGGGATCCGGGAGAGTTCCCTGTACTATCATTTTAAGAATAAGCAGGATATTTTCGATACCATTGTGGCCTGCTGCTTTGAGCGGGCAGAGACTTATTTCCGGGCCTGCGGCCTGCCCTTTGCCCGGGGGGATGATGTGTCCATGTATCAGGACGCGGGACCGGAACGCCTGGAGGAGCTTCTGTTTTCCACCTTCGGATATTTTTTTGAGGACCCCTGGAACGTGCGCTTCCGCAGGCTTCTCATGGTGAACCAGTACGAAAATGAGAGGGCGAAGGAAATCTACAGGAGCCTTTACCGGGATTATCCCTTAAGGTTCCAGAGCGGGCTGTTCGCCGGGCTGATGGAGCGGGGAGAGTTCCGGAAGGCGGATCCGGAGACGGCGGCCCTGGAATTTTACGGCCCGGTGTTCCTGCTGCTCCATACCTGCGACGGTCTGGAGGAAGCGAAAGAGCCGCTCAGAAACCATATCCGGCAGTTTGCCGGACTGTACCGCGTTTTCCGGGAGGAGGAGACAAGATGAGACCGGTGATCGTTTATCATTCAAAAACAGGCTTTACCAGGCAGTACGCCCGGTGGATGGCGGAAGAACTTTCCTGCGGCTGTATCTCTTTTGAGAAGCGGGATACCGTCGACTTTTCCCGGTATGATACGATCCTCTTCGGGAGCTGGTGCCATGCCGGGAAGCTAAAGAAGTTTAAATGGTTCCGGGACATGTTGTCTGGGTGGAAGGGGAAACGGAAGTTTTTGTTTGCCGTGGGGGCCTCCCCGGCGGGAAGCCCCCAGATCGAAGCGTTTTTGGAAAAACTGGAAGAGACGGGGGATGACGTGAAGGCCTTCTACCTGCCGGGCGGACTGCGCTATGAGCAGATGGGCGCGGTCTCCAAGGCCATGATGAGGCTGTTTGCCTTTCTGGTGGGAAAAAAGAAGGGGAAGACGCCGGAGGAGGAGACCATGGCCCGGATGATCCGGCGCTCCTATGATATTTCCGCCAAAAAGTACCTGGCTCCACTGCTGGAAACCGTCCGCAGGACGGAGACTTCCTGAACTAAGGAAACGTTTTAATCAGCGTTTCCCTAATGGGAAAGTGCGGCATCCAGGGGTCAGAGCAGCTTCTCCAGCACGTCCTCCACGTACTTGCAGGTGTGGAGGCAGGCGGCGATGACCTCCGGCTTTGCGGTGGAGACGGCGTAGCTCTCCCCGGCTAAGGTTAACATCTCCAGGTCGTTGTAATTGTCGCCGAAGGCCATTACCTCTTCCTGGGGGATGCCGAGGGTATCCAGGAGGGCTTTCAGGGCACGCCCCTTGTGGATGTTTGGCGGAACGAAGTCGATCCAGTGGGGGCAGGTGGAGGCCAGGGTGAAGCGGCTGCCCCACCGGGCTTTGAACCGTTCCAGATATTCTTCCGTCCTGTCCCCGTGGACGTAGGCGGAGATCTTGATGTAATCCTCGGAGGTGGAGAAAATGTCGTCCACCTCCGTGATATTATTTTTCAGGACATATCTCAGATGCTCCGTGTAGGCGGGCCTTTTGGGCTGGATGTAGGCGGTGTCCACGCCGGAGAGCTGCACCTCGCAGTCGGGGACGGCCAGGATGTCCGCCATCAGTTCCTGTCCAAGCTCCCGGTCCAGGACGGCCTTGTAGATGATCTCGCCCTTGTGGACCGCAAAGGCGCCGTTCTCACAGACATAGTCCACATCGTCAGAAAGGGGCCCCATCAGCCGCCGCAGATTGGCGTACTGGCGTCCGCTTGCCGCCGTAAAGAGAAAGCCCTGGCCGATCAGGCCGTGCAGGATGGGGATGATGCGGGGCGGGAGCGTCTGGGCCCCGTCCCTTAAAATGGTACCGTCCATGTCGCTTGCGATGAGCCGAATCATAAAATCCTCCGAAAATGAAAAAATAAGAGCAATTTCTGTCTGGATGTGCTATAATGTCCAGAGAATTATAGACGGAAAAGCGAACACCGTCAAGACACCGGGAGAAAAACAGATGTATTCTTTTAAGAGCAGGGTGAGATACAGCGAGACGGGGGAGGACGGGATCTTGAGCCTCAGCAGCGCTGTCCATTATATGCAGGACTGCAGCACCTTCCAGTCGGAGGAGTTGGGGGTGGGGGTGGAGGCCATGAAGCGGATGGGGCGGGCCTGGTTCCTTTCCGCCTGGCAGATCGAGGTCAGGAGAAGGCCGAGGCTCATGGAGGAGATCACCATAGGCACCTGGGCCAGCGGCTTCAAGGCCATGTACGGCTACCGGAATTTTGTGATCAAAAATCCGGCGGGTGACGACCTCGTCCGGGCGGCTTCCACCTGGGTCTACATGAATGTGGAGAAGGGGCGGCCGGAGCGGGTGACGGCAGAGACCGTGGCCGTTTACGGGGAAGAGCCCCCGCTTTCCATGGAGGAGATGGGGAGGAAGATACGGATCCCGGAGGAGCTCACGGAGTATCCGGCCTTTTCGGTGAGGAAGTCCCAGATCGACACCAACGGCCACGTGAACAATGCCAAGTACGTGGAGATGGCAGAGGAATGGCTTCCGGAGCCAAACGGGATCCGAAAGCTTCGTGTGGCTTACCAGCATGCGGCCAGGTACGGGGATCAGATCATACCGGCCGTGCACCGCGGGGCGGACTGCCATACGGTGGTGCTGAAAGGCGTGGAGGGCCGGATATACGCGGTGGTGGAGGCAAAGCCGTAAAGGGGCCGGAGGGACAGCCGGCAAAAACCATAAATACGGAAGTTTGTATAAGAGGTGTGCACAAAAAGGCGCACAGATAGAAGAGGATAAAAAGAGAATGATAGAACTGGGAAAAAAACAGACCCTGAAAGTGCTCCGGAAACGGGAGAACGGCGTGTACCTGGGGGAGAGTGAGGAGGCGGAGACCGGAGTCCTCCTCCCCAAAAAGCAGGTGCCGGAGGGGACAGAGCCGGGGGATTGGCTGGAGGTGTTTCTCTACAAGGATTCCGAGGACCGGCTGATCGCCACAGTGAACGAGCCCCTTCTCACTCTGGGGGAGCTGGGAGTCCTCACGGTGGCGGAGACGGCAGATATCGGCGCTTTTCTGGACTGGGGCCTGGAGCGGGATCTGTTCCTTCCTTTTAAGGAGCAGAAATGGAAGGTGAAAAAGGGGGAGCAGGTGTACGTGGCTCTCTACCTGGACAAGAGCAGAAGGCTCTGTGCCACCATGCGGGTGGAGCGTTACCTGAAAGCGGACTCTTCCTATAAAAAGGACGATACGGTAACAGGGATCCTCTACGATATCAACCGGGAGCTGGGCGGCTTTGTGGCCGTGGACGGCAGATACTTTGGCATGATCCCGGCGGTGGAGCTTGACCGGGAGCTCAAAGCCGGCGGGACGGTGGAGGCCAGGGTGGCCAGGGTGCGGGACGACGGAAAGCTGGTCCTTAGCGTCCGGAAAAAAGCCTACAAGCAGATGAACATAGACGCAGAGGCAGTGTATTCCCTCATAGAAGACTATGGCGGGAAGCTGCCCTTCACGGACAAATCCGATTCGGACCTGATCCGTCTGGAGACGGGCCTCAGCAAAAACGCCTTCAAGCGGGCGGTGGGGCATCTCCTGAAGGAGGGGAAGATTCAGATAAATGCGAAAGCAGACACCATAGAAATGATCAGGAGGTAACGTATCATGAAAAAAGTGATTTCCACAGACAAGGCGCCCGCGGCGATCGGGCCTTACTCCCAGGCCATAGAGGCCAACGGTTTTGTGTTCGCGTCCGGCCAGATCCCGGTGGATCCGGCCACGGGTGAGATCCCCGAGGGCATCGAGGCGCAGACCAGACAGTCCATGGAGAACGTGGTGAATCTCCTTGCGGCGGCCGGGGCAAAGCCGGAGGACGTGGTCAAGACCACCGTGTTCATCAAAGATATGAACGATTTCGCAAAGGTCAATGCGGTTTACGCAGAATATTTTAAGTCCGAGTGTCCGGCCAGGGCCTGCGTCGAGGTGGCGAGACTGCCCAAGGACGTGCTGGTGGAGGTTGAGGCCATTGCGGCAAAATAATCCCCGGCATCCCGAAGACGGGAGCAGCCGGCTTTTTGAAGATCTGGAAGTGTTTGAGCGGGAGGGGGAGCTTTTGCCGGCTGAAGAGCGGGTGCGGGCGGCCGTACCTCCCCTTCTTTTCTGGTTCCGGCAAAATGCCAGGGTCCTGCCCTGGAGGGAGGAGCCCACGCCCTACCATGTGTGGATCTCGGAGATCATGCTCCAGCAGACCAGAGTGGAGGCGGTCAAGGGCTACTATCTGCGCTTTCTGGAAGCCCTTCCCGATATCCGCTCCCTGGCCGAGGTGCCGGAGGAGAGGCTTTTAAAGCTGTGGGAGGGGCTCGGCTATTACAACCGGGCCAGAAATTTAAAAAAAGCGGCCGGGGAAGTCCTCGCCCGCTACGGGGGGGAACTTCCGGCCTCCTATGAGGAGCTTCTCTCTCTGCCGGGCATCGGAAGCTATACGGCGGGGGCCATCGCCTCCATCGCCTGCAAGATCCCGGAGCCGGCGGTGGACGGGAATGTGCTGCGGGTCATATCCAGGCTTCTGGCCTCCAGGGAGGATATCCTGAAACAGTCGGTGAAACGGAACATGGAGGAGCTCCTGCGGAAAACCATGCCAAAGGAGGAGGCCGGCGCCTTCAACCAGGCCCTGATGGAGATCGGAGCCCTTGTCTGTGTGCCAAACGGCATGCCGCACTGCGCGGAATGTCCCCTGAAGGGGCTCTGCCTGGCCGGACGGGAGGGGCTTACGGAGGAGATCCCGGTAAAGACGCCCAAAAAGGCGAGGACCGTCGAAGAGCGGACCATCTTTGCCGTCTCGAGGAACGGGCAGGTGCTCCTCCGCAAGCGTCCGGAGAAAGGGCTTTTGGCCGGGCTCTATGAGCTTCCGGGAACAGAAGGATATCTGGGAGCCGCCGAGGCCCTCGACTGGCTTGGAGTGAAAGAGGAGGAAGTGGAGCTTTTGGAGCCGCTTCCGGAGGCAAAGCATGTGTTTTCCCATGTGGAATGGCGGATGAAAGGATATCATATCCGGTTAAAGGCAGAGGCGGAGACAGGGGCCGGTTTTTTTGCGGAGAGGGAGGAAGCGCGGGAAGCTTACGCGCTTCCGGGGGCTTTCCGGGCCTACGCGAAATACCTCTTTCCCGGTTAGGCATGCAAAATGCACAGAGAAAAAACGGGGAAGCAGAACGGTTTTTTGTGAATGTGCCGAAATGTATTTTTTTCCGTAAAAACCCTCTTGATTTCTAAAAAAGGCCATGATATAGTCAGGGTACAGACATCTCAGGCGACATCAATGCGGACTCGGACGAAGACACCGGTGCGGACGGAACAGATGCATCCAGGCGGGCTTCATGGGGACAGCATGAGCGGACATCGTAGGTGACAGCGAAGGAGACATCAGAGGCGACAGCGGAGCGGACATCGTAGGCGACAGAAGATGCGCGTCAAAAGACAGAAAAGGAATGACGAGACGAAAAACACAAAAAGGCGGGGCGGTTTAAGAGGCTGTCCAGCCTTTTTGGGTATATTGATCTTGGCGGAGGTATTATGAGGTACAGATTACTGGCGACAGATTTGGACGGGACTCTCGTGACGGATGACAAAAGGGTCACAGAGAGGACAAAACGGGCGGTGGAAGCCATGATCCGGCGGGGCGGTACGGTGGTCCTGTCCTCGGGAAGGCCCAGTTACGGTGTCTGGCATGTGGCGAGGGAGCTTTCTCTCCCTGAAATGGGCGGCTATATCCTGGCCTACAACGGAGGAGAGCTTTTGGACTGTAAGGACGGGGAGGCAAAATTTTCCGTGAGGATACCGCCGGAGAAGATCCCTGCGATCGTCCGGCTGGCGAGGGAGCATGAGACGGCGATCCTGACTTACGAGGGAGAGTTTGTGATCACCGAGAGCGGCGGCGATCTTTACGTGCAGGGAGAGGCGAGGAACACCAGGATGAAAGTGAAGGAGGTCCCGGATCTCATCTCTTATATCACCTTTCCCATTGTCAAGCTGATGATGGTGGGGACAGAGGAGAAGATCCTGCGGATGGAGCCCGTCGTGCGAAAGGCCCTCGGACCGGAATTTGCCGTGTTCCGTTCGGAGGCGTATCACCTGGAGATCCTCCCGGCCGGCGTCGACAAGGGGAGCGGCCTTCTCAGGACCTTGGAGTATCTCGGCATACCCCGGGAGGCAGCCGTTTCCTGCGGGGATTATGACAACGACATTCCCATGAATGAAGCGGCGGGCCTTTCGGTCGCCATGGAAAACGGCTGTCAGGAGATCAGGGAAAAGGCGGATTACATCACCTGTTCCAATGAAGAGGACGGGGTTGCCGCCGTGATCGAAAAATTTGTACTCGGGGAGGAACGGATATGAAAAGATTTCTTTTGGATACGCATACCCACACCGTTGCCAGCGGACATGCCTACGGGACAGTGACGGAGATGGCGAAGGCGGCCTCCGAGGCGGGGCTCAGGCTCCTCGCCGTCACGGACCATGCGCCGAAGCTGCCCGGAGCTCCCCACGAGATGTACTTCCGGAATTTCAAGGTGATCGACAGGGAGATGTTCGGAGTGAAGCTCCTCATGGGCGTGGAACTGAATATCATCGATCACAGAGGGACCGTGGACATGGAGGAGGGCCTTTTGAGAAAGATGGATCTCTGCATCGCCAGCCTCCATACGGTCTGCCTGCGGCCCGGCACGAAGGCGGAAAATACAAGGACACTCCTGAGGGCCATGGAAAATCCCTATGTGCGGATCATAGGCCATCCGGACGACGGCCGTTACGACATAGACTACGAGGCTTTAGTCAAAGGGGCCAGAGCGCGTAAGGTACTCATCGAGCTCAATAACAGTTCCCTGACGGCCGGCGCCTGCAGGAAAAATTCCCTTTCCAACCTCAAAAAGATCCTGGGGCTCTGCGAACGGTACGGCCAGGAGGTCATCGTCAATACCGATTCCCATTTCCCTTCCTCCGTGGGACGGTTTGACGAGGCACGGGCTCTTCTGGAGGAGACCGGATTTCCGGAGGAGCTGATTGTCAACACAGACCTGGAACGGTTTCAGAAATACATCCGAAAAATTTTCTGAAGAAAAATCGTGGGAAAAGTATTGACAATTGAAACAATACAGGGTATACTGGCTAAGCAGTCGAAAAAACTGGACAAAACTGAAAGAGTGATTTACGGGGTCTTAGCTCAGCTGGGAGAGCATCTGCCTTACAAGCAGAGGGTCACAGGTT